>NZ_JAHWBI010000004.1:0-540655 GCF_025697425.1 Stenotrophomonas sp. Ps181 | reverse complement strand
GCAATTGCTGGGACAACGCGGTGGCCGAGAGCTTCTTTGCGACGTTCAAGACAGAAGAGGCTGCCGAGCCTTACGCCAGTAGGGAACAAGCCAGCCAGTCCATCGCTGCTTACATCCACGGCTTCTACAATCCAGCCCGGCTACACTCGGCGCTGGGCTACCACTCGCCTAACAACTATGCCCGGCAGCTCCGGGCTGCCGCCTGAAACGGCTTCATGGCGTCCGTTTTCAGGGGGCCAGATCAGTCCGCGGCATGGATGCCGCGGCCAAGCCCCCATGGACGGGTTCACGGCGTCCCCCGCGAACCCAACCCGACCGACCAGCGCGAGGGTTTTGCATTTGACAACCAGGCATCACCACCCACGAGGGGCTGCGCCGTTGGCTGGAAACTACGGCCACCAGCCTTGCCCGAACCGGGCGAAATGATCGGCCGCCCGCTCGAACGGATTGCGCGCACTCACCCCGCCGCACAGCAGGTACACCGGCAGGTACAGCGGCCCCAGCACCATGTACTGGTAAACGTGCGCGCGCTCGTGGTCGTCCAGCCGGATCAGCGGCTCCACGCCCCACCCCGCCTGATGCGCATAGGTCCGGCAGCAGATGCCGAGGTCATGGCCGGTGTGCAGGATCACGTTGCCCAGGGTGATCGCACCGCCCGGCCCCCACGGCCAGTGATCGAACACCACAGCGCAGTCCCGCGCGCTCCAGCGCAGCGTCGCGCCGCCGAGCATGCCGGCCAGGCCGCCGATCAGGCCGATCAGTGTGTTGGGCAGCGTCCATGCGGCGCCCAGCATCTGCAGCGCGCGCAGCCAGAGCGGCCAGGATCGAGCGGCGGTGTTCAATCCGCCTCGTTCGGAATCAGCAGCCACAGGATCAGGTAGATCAGAATGCCGGGGAAGGCGGCCGAGCCGATCGATACCAGCACGAACACGATCCGCACCAGGGTGGGGTTCCAGCCGAAGCGATGGGCAATGCCGCCCATCACGCCGGCAATCATGCGGTCGTTCAATGAACGCGACAGCGTCTTGGGCGTGGTGTTCACGGCGGTGTCTCCTCGGCTTGCGGGCAGAATCAGTCGAGCACGCCGCGACTCTACACCGCCTCCATGTCTACGGCGTGCGGAGACGCAGCGCCTGCAGGCGCGCACTGAACCAGGCGGCTGCGGTCTGTTCAGGCTGCCCCGGGCACTGGATGCGGTAAGGCTTCCCGCTCATGCTGCTCTGACTGGCGGCGCGCTCGATGAACTGCTCGGCGCTGTCCACCATGTCCTTCTTCAGCAGATAGTCGTACTTGCGCTGCAGATGGGCGCGCGCATCGCTGCCGTCGTACCAGCTGCCATTGCGCTGGAACCGGCACTGCGAGCCGTCCAGGCTTGAGATCAGCTGGGCGATCTCCCGGCGTGCATCCGCACCGGGTGCGGCGTGGGCAAGTTGTGCTGCCAGCAGTGCCGCAAGAATCAACAAAGTCCGGTACCTCATCATCCCCCCAAGTCAGTCGAGCATGGCACGACTCTACAGGTCGCGTGCCTTCAACCAGCCATCGATCGTGGCCGGCACTTCGCGCTGGGCGCGCCCGGACACGTAGATCCCAATGTGGCCACCGCGGAAACTGGACTCGGTGTAGTCGTCCGTGCCCAGGCGCCCACGCATCGCGCGCGAGGCGTCCGGCGGCACCAGATGGTCCTGCTCGGCGTAGATGTTCAGCACCGGCAAGGTCACCTGCGACAGATCCACGGCTTCCTCGCCGATCCTTACTGTGCCCTTCATCAGGCCATTGCCCTGGTAGAACTGCTTGATGAAGTCGCGGAACGCCTCGCCCGCCAGGTCCGGCGAATCGAAGATCCATTTTTCCATGCGCAGGAAGTCCTCCAGCGCCGCCTTGTCATCGAGGATATCGAGCAGGCCGACGTACTTCTGCACGTTCAGGCGGAACGGCTTGAGCATCAGGTAGCTGGCATTCATCAGGTCGGCCGGTATGTTGCCCAGCGTATCCACCAGCAGATCCACATCCACCTGCCGGGCCCAGTGCGAGAGCATGTTGTCGGCCGTCTGGAAATCGACCGGGGTGACCATGGTGATCAGCTTGCCCAGCTTCTGCCGGCGCAATGCGGCGTAGCACAGCGCGAACACGCCACCCTGGCAGATGCCGAGCAGGTCGACCGCGCCGCCACTGCGCACGCGCAGTGCATCCACTGCACCATCGATATAGCGCAGCAGATAGTCCTCCAGCGTCTGGAAGCGCTCCGAGCGATCCGGGTAGCCCCAGTCCAGCACGTACACGTCCTGCCCGAGCGCCAACAGCTTCTGCACCAGCGAGCGGTCGGCCTGCAGGTCGACCATGTACGGCCGGTTGACCAGCGCGTAGACGATCAGCAGCGGCGTGCGCCGGGTCGGCGCCTGCTCGCCGACAAAGCGGTACAGCACCACCTTGCCGTCGCGCCAGACTTCCTCTCGCGCGGTCACGCCATAGTCCACGTCTTCCACCTGCGGCAGCAGCTTCAGCCCCTCCATCAGCTTGCGCTGCATCGCCAGGGTTTCCTGCATCAGGTCGTCGGCGTTGAAGCCCAGCGGTCCCTTCATCGGTCACGCGCCCGTGCGGAGGTGCGAGATGCGGACTTTTTCGCTGGCGTCTTTTTCGCAGGCGCCTTCCTTGTCGGCGCGGCCTTCTTCGCGGCCTTGCGCGCGGCAGGCTTCACTTTTGCCGGCGCCGGCTGCGCCACCGGATCCACCTCGGCGGTTCCAGCCAGCACCGCCACCTGTGCCTGCAGCCGGCGCAGGCTGCGCTCCAGCTCGGCGATGCGGCGGTGTGCGGCATCCATCTCGCTGCGGGTCGGCAGGCCGATACGTTCACTCATCTGTTCCACCTCGCGCTGCAGGCCGGCGCGCAGACGCATCTGAGCGTTGCCCAGCGCGGCGTACACCTGCTGGAACGGTTCGGACATGGCGACCTTGGCGTAGGCCTCCTCGGCCACTTCGATCCACAGGTCGAACATCGCGCGGGCGCTGGTCAGCTGGCTGCCCGGCTGTTCGTGCTCGGCCAGGCGCTGCTCGAACAGCGCAAAGGCCTCGTCCAGTGCCCGCTTGATCTGGTCAACATAAGCGCGCGAATGCTGCTGGTACTCGTCCTGCGCACGCAGCAGGGCCTGCCAGCGCGCCTGGTGCTCGCGGCCGGGGCCGAATGCCGGGCTCTGCAGCCATGGGCCCGCCTGCAGCTGGAACTGCTGCAGCCATGCGGCGAATTCAGGTACTGCGGCACCGGCGTGGGTGCTGCCGCGGGCGCCCTGCAGCATCCATTGCAGCATGCCGTCGCCCTGGCCCTGCACCGCCTCGCGCCAGGCCTGGGCCACATCGGCACTGCTGGCGTCGCGGCCGGCAAACCGAGCGGCGACCTCCTGCATGGTGCCGTACCAGCTGCCCGCCTGTTCGCGGAACCGGCGCACGGCATCTTCCGGCGCGCCGGGCGCCTGTTCGGGCAACAGCTGGCCCCACCAGTCGAACAGCCGCTGCCAGCTGCCCGGGTCGTCGCCCGCCGGTGCGCCGGGAGCACCCGCATGGCGCAGGGCATCGCCCCAGGCGCCGAAATACTGCCGGGCCAGGGTCTCGAAATCGCTGCTGCCGGCGTCGTGGGCCGAGCTGGTCATCGCAGGCCTCCGCAGGGCTGGCTCATGGCTTGGGAATGCGCAGGGTCTTGCTGATCATCAGCGACCCGGACAGCGCGAACAACAGCACCATCGGGTGCAGCTGCCAAGGTCCGATCTGCCACTGGCCGAACCAGATGTTCTGGCCGATGGCATCGGTGCCGGCGGCGATCGCCAGTACGATCACCAGCACCAGGCTGGTCGGGATCGGGGTGCCCTCGAAATACGTGACCTTGCCCTCGTCGCCGGTCATTGCCTCGGCAGTGACGTTGTAGCGTGCCAGGCGGCTGACGCCGCAGCAGACGAAGTAGCTCAGCACCAGCCAGTCCCAGCCACCCTGCATGCCACAGGCATAGGCCAGCGCCGCTGGGGCCACCCCGAAGGAAATCACGTCGGACAGCGAGTCCAGCTCGCGGCCCAGGGTGGAACTGGACTTGCGCCAGCGCGCGATGCGTCCATCAAGGGCGTCGAAGATGAAGGCCAACGGGATCAGCGCCATGCCGAACAGCAGGTAGCCGCGCTCGCCATCCTGCAGGAAGCGCATCGCGGCGAAGACCGCACCGGTGCCGCAGAAAGCATTGGCCAGGGTGAACCAGTCGGCCAGCTGGAATTCGCGCAGCATCGAGAAATGACGTTTCATGGGGTCTCACGGAGCATCAAGGCCCACAGGTTACCGCGAGCGCCGCCGCTGGCGACAGCGCCGGCCGGTCCCACCCTTCACTGCACCCTCACCCGCCCTCACCGGCGGTGAATTTTTCGCCACCCATCTTGACAGCCTAGGGGGGTGGCGCCTGTCGCGGCTTATCCACAAAGTTGCCCACGCGTAATCCACACCCCCTGTGGACAACCAGATCTCACCGACTGCGACACCGGACATTTCCTCATCACCCTGACGCGGGGTTTCCCTACTTCCCAAGTTGCAGGGTCGGCGCTATGGTCACCGGCGGGCCCGCCGCCGCCACGTCCGATTCCTGGTGACGGACGATGATGATGCCGGGTGCTTTCAACCTGGCCGCGCAGCTGCGAAGTCCCCAACCGCGCCGCTGCACTGGCGGTCAACACCTTGTGCTTGTACTTCCGCCTGCTGCTGGCGCAGCGCCGCTGAAGTGGTAGAGCCGGCCGCTGGCCGGCTGCCCCTGCCATGAAGTGGTAGAGCCGGCCGCTGGCCGGCTGCCCCTGCCATTCCGGAGTGCCGGCCGGCGGCCGGCACTACCCAGCGTGCACCCGCCGCCACCGGGCGAAACACATCACCTGCATCACCAGCATCGCCAACAACCCCAGCGGCCACGCCCGCCACACGCCGGCCAGCCCGTGCTGCGCCTGCATCCACATCGCCAGCGGCAGCTCCACCAGCAGCACCGCTGCCATGCCCAGCAACGCTGGCAACCATACCGTACCGCCGCCACGCATCACCCCGACCAGCACCGCACTGACTCCCATCGCCAGCACGCCCCACACCACAGTGCGCAGCTGCAACGCAGCCAGGTCGCGCACGTCGGCTGCCGCCAGGATCAGCCCGGTCAGCCAGGGTGCCAGCGACATAACCAGCGCCACCACCACGCTCAGCGTCGCCAGTCCCAGCAGCACGCCAGTCCGGGCGATGGCCGGCAGCCGTGCCGTACGCCCGGCGCCCATCGCATGCGCCGCGAGGATGGTGGCGGTGATCCCAAGGGACATTGCCGGCAACTGCGCCCAGCTCATCAACTGGTTGACCGCACCGTAGGCGGCCGTGGCCGTGTAGCCATAGCGGTTGATCCAGCCCAGCAACACGATTTCGGCGACGGCCAGGCTGAGCATCTGCAGCGAGGACGGTAGGCCGATGCGCAGCATCGATCGGATGATCGCGCCATCGAAACGAATGGCATGCACCAGCTCATGGCCCGGTGCCAGGGGGTGTCCTGCCCGATGCCAACGCCACAGCAGCCAGCCCAGGGCCAACAGCGAGGCAATCGCCGCCGACACCGCCGCACTGGCCGATCCCAGCTGCGGCAGGCCGGCCCAGCCCAGGATCAGCAGCGGCGTGCACAGCATACCCACCGCCGTGGCCAGCAGCAGCGCATGCAGCGGCGTCTTCGCATCGCCTACTGCGCGGCTCACGGCAGTGGCCAACCACAGCAGGAAGAACGCCGGCGCCGCCAGCAGCAGCACGCGCGCGTAGACGATGGACTCACCGAGGATCGGTGCCGGCGTACCCAGTGACATCAGGAGCTGTGGTGCGAAACCGCTCCCCAGAGCCATCACCAGCACCGACAACAGAAGGATCAGCGCCACCGCACTGCCAGCCACCGCGCGCACCTGCTGCGGCCGACCCGCGCCCCAGGCCTGCCCGATCAGCACCATCGCGCCGGTCGCCAGGCCCATCACCAGGGCCAGCAGCAGGAAGAAGACCGGGAAGAACGCAGCGGCCACGGCCACCGCCTGGGTCCCGAGCAGCTGGCCGAGGTAGAGGTTGTCCAGCGTGCCTGCGGCCAGCTGCAGCGCATTGGTCAGCAGCATCGGCAGCAGCAGGGCCAGGTAGGTGCGCCACAGGGGCGGCGCGACCGGGGGCGTGGGATCTACAGGGGAGTTCATGGGGTTCTCTGGGCAAGGCGCTGCCCTGCCCGGCGTTTCCACCAGCAAAGCAAGCACAGGGGACCGGGCCGTGGCCCGCGATCAGGTGGCGCCGCCGCTCAACGACGGCGCGATGGTTCAGCCGTCAGCGCTGTCGAACGCCAGACGCAGGGCGTGGTCACGCACATCCCCGGGCCAGGAATGCAGTACCGCTTCAAGGCCCGCACGGTCGTGCGCGAACAGCACGCGGATGGCCTCCTCGAAGCCCGGCAGGTCACCGGCGATGGTCTGCAGGAAGTGATAGGCGCGCTCGGCATCGCGACGCCGGCGGTCCTTGTCCGCACTGGCGCGGCTGGCCGCCTCCACCAGTTTTCGCAATGCCACCGAGGCCCCGCCCGGCTGCTCTGCCAGCCACGCCCAGTGGCGCGGCAGCAGGGTCACTTCGCGCGCTACTACGCCCAGCTTGGGGCGGCCACGGCCACGCGGGGTCGCCGCAGCGTCTTCGGCAGTGACCTCGGCATCCGTCTCCACGACAGGAAACGCTGCGCTTACCCGCGACCGCAGTTCTGCATCACTGCCGCGCGTATCGAAATCGCGGGTGCGACCGGTCGCGTTGTCGAACACCAGCAATGGTCCGGCCGCGTTGCTGGCGCGCAGCCGCTTGAGCGCCAGTGCGGCCATTTCCGGGCTGCCGGAAGCAACGAGGCGATGGCCGTCGAAACAACTGAAGGGAGGGAGTCGGGACGCAGGCATTGCAATGGCATCAGAGGTGATGCGCAATATTGCCCGGGTAATTTATGGCCGTCAATATTGCCCGGGTATTAATCGACCGAAAGAGCCTGCCAACCAAGGCTGGCACCCGCCGGAATGGTTGGCACCTCCCCGATTCGCCGGGTCACAGCCGGCTGTAGGACCAGCTGACCATGCGGCCGTCCTTGTACGGCATCACGCCGTGGAACGGGCGCGGGTCGGCGTCGAACACCAGCGGCAGGAAGTTGCGGTCGCCCTCCCACATCGGCAGCGTGTCCAGCTTGTCCAGATCCACCCACTCCAGCGTGCCTTCGTGGTTGCCGCCGTGCGGGGTGCCTTCGAAGCTGTCGATGACGAACACGAAGCCCAGCCAGTCTTCGCCGTGCTTGCCGAAACCGGGCCAGCTGAGAGTGCCGCGCAGGCGCATGCCGGTGCAGTCGATGCCGGCTTCCTCGGCAATCTCGCGGCGCATGCTGGCCGCCACGTCCTCGTCCGCTTCGATCTTGCCACCCAGGCCGTTGTACTTGCCGAGGTGATGGTCACCGGGGCGCGTATTGCGATGGATCATCAGCACCTGGCGACGATCGGGCGACAGCACATAGCCCAGGGTGGCGACGATCGGGGTGTACGGCATGGGGCGGCATCCAGCGGCAGGTCAGCCCTGGATTATGGCCGATCAGCGCACCAGCGACAGGCGGCGCTCGGCAGGCGCACCGGCGCCATCGGGGTCACGGCGCAGCGTGGCGACGCCGTGGCCGCGCTCGGCCAGGTATTCCAGCCACTTGCCGAGGAAGGTGTTCATCCGCATGCGGTGGCTGATCAGTTCCGCTGGTGGCGGGTACAGGCCCATGGTGTCCTGCCAGCGGCGGCCGACGTAGCAATGGGTGGTCTCGGCCTGGCGCGCGTCACGGTACAGGCGGACATAGGCCGAGGGATCCGGCTCGCCGGTGACCGGGTCGGCAATGTCGTAGGTCAGCCGCAGTTCCACCGTGTAGCGGTGGCACTCGATCACGTCCAGGCGGACATCCAGGCCGTCACCGATCGAGGAAATGTAGCTGCCCGCCGCCAGCCCCGCCGGTTCGAACAGGCGCACCAGATGGCGGTAGTTCTCCGCGTACAGGCCCATGAGCCAGCTCAGCCGGCTCAGGCGGGGAATGCGTTCGGTACGGGGCAAGGCTCGGGCCATGGGTCGATCCTACACGTTGGTGCTTCAACGTGGGGGCGCCTCAAGCCACAGCCAACCCGTCGGTCGCTTTCATCGTGGTAGTGCCGGCCGCTGGCCGGCAGCCCCGCAGCGCGGGAGTCGCTGCCACGGCGGTAGTGCCGGCCGCTGGCCGGCAGCCCCGCAGCGCGCCGGAACGGATCAATACAGCTCGCGCTGCAGCCCCAATGTGGCCAGCACCTTGCTGGAAATCTCCTCGATCGAGGTGTGGGTGGTGCTCAGGGTCGGGATCCGCTCCATGCGGAACATGGTCTCGGCCGCGGCCACCTCCCGCTTGCAGGTGTCCAGGTTCGCGTAGCGCGAGTTCGGACGGCGCTCCTGGCGGATCTGCTGCAGGCGGTCCGGGTCGATGGTCAACCCGAACAGCTTGCGCCGGTAGTTGCGCAGGCGCGGCGGCAGGCGATCACTTTCCAGGTCCTCGTCGGTCAACGGGTAGTTGGCCGCGCGCACCCCGTAATGCAGGGCCAGGTAGATGCAGGTGGGCGTCTTGCCAGCGCGCGACACCGCTACCAGGATCACGTCGGCGTCGTCATAGTTCACCGCGATGCCGTCGTCATGGGTCAGGGCGAAGTTCATCGCGTTGATGCGCCGGTGGTACGTGTCGAAATCGACCATGCCGTGGGCCTGGCCGACCCGGGCCAGACGCGGGCTGGCCAGTTCGCGCTCCAGCGGCTCGATGAACGGCGCGAACACATCCAGCATCAGCGCCCCGCTGTCGGCCAGGATCAGGCTCAGGCTCTGGTCCACGCAGGAGTTCACCACGATCGGCCGAACCTGGTAGCGCTCCCCCGCCGCCTGGATCCGGGCGCAGGCTTCACGCGCTTTTTCAGGGTCGTCGACAAACGACATCCGATCGGTAATGAAGCTGAACCCGGAGAACTGGGTCAACAGGCTATGCCCAATGGTTTCAGCGGTGATACCGGTTCCATCGGAAACGTAGAACACCGGACGGATGGTCGACATGCGCGCTTTTACCCCCTACGAAGCTTAAAAAGGCCGCCAGCACAAGCTTGTGCCGACGGTGCTCTGCCCGGCATCATATCGGCTTCTTCCTACGGACGCGGCCACTCAGCCCGCCTCGGGCGATGGCCAAACGGAGCATCGCGCTTGAACGAGAACATCCTGTGGTTGCACGAACTGCGTCTGGCCGATCTGGCCCGCGTAGGCGGCAAGAATTCGTCCCTGGGCGAGATGATCGGCAACCTGGCCGGTCTGGGCGTTTCGGTGCCGGGTGGTTATGCCACCACCGCTGAAGCCTTCAAGGACTTCATCGCGCACAACGACCTGTCCAAGCGCATCTTCGACAGGCTGGCCACGCTGGACGTCGAGGACGTCAACGCGCTGACCGCCGCCGGCAAGGAAATCCGCAGCTGGGTGATCGATGCCCCGCTGCAGCCGCAGCTGGACCAGGACATCCGCACCGCCTACGCCAAGCTGAGCGCCGAGAATGGCGGCGGCGACGTGGCCGTGGCCGTGCGTTCGTCCGCCACTGCCGAGGACCTGCCGGATGCGTCCTTCGCGGGCCAGCAGGAAACCTTCCTCAACGTGACCGGTGCCGACGACGTCGTGCACAAGGTCAAGGAAGTGTTCGCCTCGCTGTACAACGACCGCGCCATCGCCTACCGCGTGCACCACGGCTTCAAGCATGAAGACGTGTTCCTGTCCGCCGGCGTGCAGCTGATGGTGCGTTCGGGCGTCGGCTCCTCCGGCGTGCTGTTCACCCTGGACACCGAGTCCGGCTTCCGCGACGTGGTGTTCGTCACCTCCTCGTTCGGCCTGGGCGAAATGGTCGTGCAGGGCGCGGTCAATCCGGACGAATACTACGTCTACAAGCCCACCCTGCAGGCCGGCAAGCCGGCGATCCTGCGCCGCTCGCTCGGCAGCAAGGCGATCCGCATGGTGTACTCGGATGTTCCGGGTGAGCGCGTCCGTATCGAAGACACCCCGGCCGAACTGCGCAGCACCTTCTCGATCAGCGACGAGGACGTGCAGGAACTGGCCAAGCAGGCGCTGGTCATCGAAAAACACTACGGCCGCCCGATGGACATCGAGTGGGCCAAGGACGGTGTCAGCGGCAAGCTGTTCATCGTGCAGGCGCGCCCGGAAACGGTGAAGTCGCGCAGCCATGCCACCCAGATCGAGCGCTTCGCGCTGACCGAGAAGGGCGGCAAGGTGCTGGCCGAGGGTCGTGCCGTTGGCGCCAAGATCGGTTCGGGCGTGGCCCGCGTGGTGAAGACGCTGGACGACATGAACCGCGTGCAGCCGGGCGACGTGCTGATCGCCGACATGACCGATCCCGATTGGGAACCGGTGATGAAGCGCGCCTCGGCCATCGTCACCAACCGCGGTGGCCGCACCTGCCACGCCGCGATCATCGCGCGCGAGCTGGGCGTGCCGGCCGTGGTCGGTTCGGGCAACGCGACCCAGGTCATCGAAGATGGTCAGCTGGTCACCGTCAGCTGCGCCGAAGGCGATACCGGCTTCATCTACGAAGGCAAGCTCGGCTTTGAACGCACCACCACCGATCTTGGCAACATGCCGCCGGCGCCGCTGAAGATCATGATGAACGTGGCCAACCCGGAACGTGCCTTCGACTTCGGCCAGCTGCCGAACGCCGGCATCGGCCTGGCCCGCCTGGAAATGATCATCGCCAGCCACATCGGCATCCATCCGAATGCGCTGCTGGAATACGACCGCCAGGACGCCGCGACCAGGAAGAAGATCGACGAGAAGATCGCCGGCTATGGTGATCCGGTCAGCTTCTACGTCGATCGCCTGGCCGAAGGCATCGCCACCCTCACCGCCTCGGTCGCGCCGAACCCGGTGATCGTGCGCCTGTCGGACTTCAAGTCCAACGAGTACGCCAACCTGATCGGCGGCAGCAACTACGAGCCGCACGAAGAGAATCCGATGATCGGCTTCCGCGGCGCCAGCCGTTACGTCGACCCGAGCTTCTCGGCCGCCTTCGCGCTGGAGTGCAAGGCCGTGCTGCGCGTGCGCAACGAAATGGGCCTGGACAACCTGTGGGTCATGATTCCGTTCGTGCGCACCCTGGAAGAAGGCCGCAAGGTCATCGAGGTGCTGGAACAGAACGGCCTGAAGCAGGGCGAGAACGGCCTGAAGATCATCATGATGTGCGAAGTGCCGTCCAACGCTTTGCTCGCCGATGAGTTCCTGGAGATCTTCGACGGCTTCTCGATCGGCTCCAACGACCTGACCCAGCTCAGCCTGGGCCTGGACCGCGACTCGTCGATCGTCGCGCACCTGTTCGACGAACGGAACCCGGCAGTGAAGAAGCTGCTGTCGATGGCGATCAAGGCCGCACGCGCCAAGGGCAAGTACGTTGGCATCTGCGGCCAGGGCCCGTCCGATCACCCGGATCTGGCCGAATGGCTGATGCAGGAAGGCATCGAGTCGGTGTCGCTGAACCCGGACACCGTGGTCGATACCTGGCTGCGCCTGGCCAGGCTGAAGGCCAACGGCTGATCCGGCTGTAAGGCTGATTAAAGAAACCCCGCCTCGGCGGGGTTTCTGCTTTTGGGGAACAACTGGGCCGATATGTCATTTGCAACTATTCCAGTAGGCGCCCTGAAATGGCCGACGCACACTGGGAGGACTGGAATCACCTGCCGGCAAGGTTCGCCCCATGACCATCCCGTTCGCACTTGGACTGTCCAACTACTCCGGCCCACTGGCAGGAGCGCAGGATTTCCAGAAGTTTCACGAGTTGGCTATATCCATGCTCGAAAAGCGTGGAGTAGAGGCCACCCACTTTGCGGCTGACGGAAAGGGCCAGAGCGGCAAGTTGGCGAAGCTGCGCAATGCAGCACATCGAAGACTTCTGGCCAGTGGCTTCAACGAGCTGACTCTCCTCGGTGTTGACGCTGTACCCAAAGGAAGTGACGCGCCCGCCTACGATCTGACGGCATCCGTCGATTTCTTCTCCAGTCGTGAGCTTGGAACGGAATTCGTTCTGTTCTCCAAGGACGCTCGCTTTCCTCTGGAACCGCAGTCCTTCCGGGGGCTCCTAGTGGGGCTTATCGCTCTGTATGACTGGGACTTTGGCTACGTCACTCACCCACCCTTCGAGCGCAGCCCGCAGGCCTACATCAGTGGCTACTGCGATGGAACCCAATCCAAGGACGAAGAAGACCGCAATCAGATCTGGCATGACGCCCCGCCGGAGGTGCGCCTGCGCAAGGCGCGCAACATTTTCCCGCTTAGTCTGCTCAATCCGGCACAGCTGGGTGCACCCGTCGCGCCCCACAAGACATTGGCTGGGCTACTGCAAGGTACCCCCGGCTGCACATTGGACGAGCTGGTGCCCGGCCGCCTCTGGCTCAGCACGGTAGAGCCGCATCTGGTGCAGGGACTACGCTCGCTGCTCAAGGGTACGGGCGCATTGATCGAAGGCGGCTGACATCACGTTCATCCCGCCGTGCCGATAATTTGCCCGCATGCAACCCCGCCTCTGCGGGGTTTTCAGTTTTTGGCGTTCTTGAGCGCCGCGCCCGTTCGACAAGGAGCCCGCATGATTGCTACAGCCCCACCCGCCCCCGCCGCAACGCCCTGGTTCCACTCGCTCAACTGGGAGCGCCTGCTGGAAACCTACGGTGTGCCGTTACTGGCCGCCATCGTGGTGCTGCTGGTGGGCCTGTGGGTGGCGCGTCGCCTGTCCAATGCGATGCCGCGCGCCACAGCGCGCATGGGCGTGGACCCGATGCTGGGCAGCTTCCTGCGCAACGTGGTGTACGCCGCGTCGCTGGTGATCGTGGTGGTGCTGGCCATCGGCACGCTTGGCGTGCAGATCACTCCGCTGCTGGCCGTGCTCGGCACCGCTGGCCTGGCCGTTGGCCTTGCCCTGAAGGATTCGCTGTCCAACATCGCCTCGGGCGTGATGCTGGTGACGCTGCGGCCGTTCCGCGTCGGCGATGTGGTCACCGTTGCCGGACAGACTGGCACGGTGCGCGAAGTGCGCATTTTCCAGACCGTCATCACCGGTGCCGACAACCAGCACACCACCATTCCGAACACGCTGATCACCGCCGCACCGATCATCAACCTCACCGCCGAGCCGACCCGCCGCGTCGAACTGGTGATCGGCATCGGTTACGAAGACAACATCCAGCTGGCACGCGACACCGCGCTGGCGTTGATGAAGGCCGACCCGCGCGTGTTGCAGACGCCGGCACCGGACGTGGTGGTGTACGAGTTGGGTGCGCACGCGATCAACCTCGGCATCCGTTGCTACGTGAAGTCGGCCGACTGGTTCGGCACCAAGGTCACGCTGCTGGAGCAGCTCAAGCTGGGCTTTGACAAGGCCGGCATCAACATCCCGTACCCGCAGCAGGACATGCACCTGTACCTGCATGGAAAGGATGGCGGTGTGGTCGAGGCGGACGCGCTGGTGCGCGACAAGCCCTGATCCATCCCCGGGATGCCGGCCAGCGGCCGGCACTACCCCCGCCCCTGACTGAAATGCCGGCCAGCGGCCGGCACTACCCTGCCCCGCGCATCCCGGTAGTGCCGGCCGCTGGCCGGCACCACCCCATCTCCATACACCGGTAGTGCCGGCCGCTGGCCGGCAGCCTTCAGGATCAGGCCGCGACGCTCTCTTCCAGCGTCGGGTAATCGGTGAAGCCGATCGCCCCGCCACCGAAGAACGTCGCACGATCCGGCGGATTCAGTTCCGCACCCAGGCGCAGGCGCTCAGGCAGATCCGGGTTGGCAATGAACGGGCGACCGAAGCCGATCAGGTCGGCCCAGCCTTCAGCCAGTGCCTGCTCGGCACGTTCGGCGGTGTACTTGCCGGCATAGATCAGCGTACCCGGGTAGACCATGCGCAGCGCCTGCTTGAACGCCACCGGCATCAACGGTGCATCGTCCCAGTCGGCCTCGGCGATGTGCAGGTAACCCACCTCCAGTTCGCCCAACAGGTGGGCTGCCGCCAGATAGGTCGCCTGCGGCGTATCGTCCACCGCGCCCTGCAACGTGGTCAGTGGCGCCAGGCGCACGCCGACGCGATCACCACCGACCACCGCAACCACCGCCTGCACCACCTCGCGCAGGAACCGCAGGCGGTTCTGCAACGCGCCGCCATAGCCGTCGGTGCGCTGGTTGGCCTGCGAGTCGATGAACTGGTTGATCAGGTAGCCATTGGCACCGTGCAACTCCACGCCATCGAAGCCTGCGTCCAGCGCGTTGCGTGCCGCCTGGGCGTAGTCGGCGACGATGCCCGGAATCTCGTCTTCGCGCAGCGCGCGCGGCATCGAATGCTGGATCATTTCGCCCACCCCGGCTTCGGGACCTGCCCCGGTCGGGTCGACGAACACCTTCACGCCTTCCGCCAACAACGCCGACGACGACACCGGCGCGGCGCCACCCGGCTGCAGCGCCACGTGCGAGACCCGGCCGACATGCCACAGCTGGGCGTAGATGCGACCACCGGCAGCGTGCACGGCATCGGTCACCCGACGCCAGCCGTTCACCTGGTCCGGGCTATGGATGCCCGGGGTCCAGGCATAGCCCTGGCCCTGCGGGCTGATCTGGGTGCCTTCGCTGACGATCAGGCCGGCGCTGGCGCGCTGCGCGTAATAGGCGGCCATTTCGGCAGTGGGCACGTTGCCGGCCGACGAGCGCGATCGGGTCATCGGCGGCATCACGATGCGGTTGGGCAGCGTCAGTGCGCCCAGATGATGAGGAGTGAACAACATGGCAGCGATCTCTTGCGGGAGGAGTGCCGCAAAGAATGGGGATGGCGCCCGCCGGGCAACAGGCACGCACTGGCAAAACAGTTGTTCCCCCACGGCAAGGATCACCCTGTACGAGGTCTCATCCACGCATGGCGTGGATCTACTCCACCCTTGGCTCGATCTTTACCGCACCGTGTGCCACGTGGTCATAGCAGGCGCGCACCACATCTTCCCCGTACTTCAACTCCAGCCGCCGCACGATGAAGTGACCACGCGCCATGTCCTGGTAGTAGTCGGTGAACATGGTGTTCAGCGTTGCACCCGCGGCGGCACCGACGATCGGCACCGCCTGCGCGGCAAACTTCTCGGTAACGACCACGCCAAAGCGCGCCGCCACCTTCTCCACCATCTTCGCCAGCAGCTTGCCGGCTTCCTTCGGCGCCACGCCCAGGGTCAGGTCGCGGCCAGTCACCACCCGCCCGGCCAGCTCGGCCGACAGGTGGCGCATCACATCGGTGGTGAAGCCGCGGGCCAGGTAATAGCCCGTCTCGCTGGCGTCATCACGCGGCGAGTTGCCGCCCAGCGCGAACACCTCCAGGCACGCCTGGCGGGTGCTGAACTCGGACAGGTCAAACCCCTCGCTGCGGGCGACGTCGGCCACAGCACGCATCATGATCGTGGTCGACACCGGCAACTCGATGAGCAAGGCGGCAAAGCCGAAGGCGCCGCCGACCGCACCGGAGGTGGCTGCCGCCAGTTTGTGCCAGCGGGTCGACGCTCCCTTGCCGGGCGAGTTGTCCATGCTCCACAGGGCTGCCTGCGCCGACTTGGACAGTGCCGCCTGCACCGCACCGTGGATGCGGTTGGAGACCGAGCTGGGCAGCGCCTTCACCGCGAATTCCAGCGGCGTGCCGACCAGGTTGGCCATGCGCGCGGTCAGGGTCGGCGCTTCCAGCAGGGCCACCGCGCGCTGCAGGTCGGACCAGTCGCGGGCGTCATGGGCGATGTCGCGGGGGAGCAGGATGGGCTCGTTCATGGCGCCGATCTTAGCGCCCGGAAGTTGAACGGTTCGTCGCGGGTCACGACAGAGAGAGGGCGAATCCGGCGCCTTGCCGGCCAGCGGCCGGCACTACCGATCAAGGCGTCGAAAGCCCCGACAGCGCGCCCATGAACTGGCGGTAGTGGCGCAGCTCGGCGATCGAATCGTGCACGTCGCTCAGCGCGGTGTGGTTGCTGTTCTTGCCGACGCCGGCGGCCACGCTCGGCGCCCAGCGCTTGGCCAGTTCCTTCACCGTGGACACGTCCAGGTTGCGGTAGTGGAAGTACTTCTCCAGCCGCGGCATCTGGCGGTGCAGGAAGCGGCGATCCTGGCAGATCGAGTTGCCGCACATCGGCGAAAGGCCGGCCGGGATCCACTGCGCCAGGAAGTTCACCGTCTGCGCTTCGGCCTGGCCCAGGGTGGTGGTGCTGTCCACCACGCGCTGCCACAGGCCCGAACGACGGTGCTGGTTACGGTTCCACTCATCCATCGCTTCCAGCGTTTGCAGCGGATGGTGGATGGCAAACTCGGGGCCTTCAGCCAGCACATTGAGCTGGGCATCAGTGACCACGGTGGCGATCTCGATGATCGAATCGTTGTCGGTATCCAACCCGGTCATTTCCAGGTCGATCCAGATCAGCCGCTCGTTGGCCGCGCCGTTGTCCGCCATGTGTCGCCTCGTTGCTGGGCAGGCGCGCGGCCCACCGGTGAAGGAAAGGGGCGCCCATCATACCCTTTCGCCCCTCAGCCCTCGCCGGCGTGGTCTTCCAGCAGCAACGGCGGCTTGCCGCGCTTGGCGCGGAAATAATTGGTCAGGCGCATGCTGGCCTCCTTGGCCAGCACCCCACCGTGGATCTCGACCCGGTGGTTGTGGCGGGCATCGCCGAGCAGATCGAACACGCTGCCGCAGGCGCCGGTCTTGGGGTCGCTGGCGCCGTAGACCAAGCGGGCGACGCGTGCATGCACAATCGCCATCGCGCACATCGCGCACGGTTCCAGGGTCACGTACAGGGTGCTGCCGAGCAGCCGATGATTGGCCAGCCGCGTGCCGCCGGCGCGCATGGCCACGATCTCGGCATGCGCACTGGGATCGTGCGAGGCGATGTTGAGGTTCCAACCCTCACCCAGCAGCTGGCCATCGGCGCCCACCAGTACCGCACCGACCGGAATCTCGTCGAACTCGCGCTGCGCACGCTCGGCCAGCGCCAGTGCATGGCGCATCCAGTGTTCATCGGCGTCGTGCACCGGGATACCCAGGGCATGGGTCATGGCGGTTCTCGCGTGTCTGCAGGGCCAGGATGGCCGCCGGGGCCGCATTGTACGCCTGCAGCCGTACAGGCGGCGCGGGTATCGGCGGTGCCACTGCGCGCGACCGGCGGTTCAAGCAGCGAGTGCGCTGAAGCCAGGCTGCAGGCCTCATACTGGGCCTTTCCGCAAGCACCTTGGTGAACCCATGACCACCCTTCGCCCCTCGCGTGCCGACGACGGCGCCGCCCTCATCGATGTCTGGCGCCGCGCCGTCGACGCCACCCATGACTTTCTCAGCGCCGAAGACCGGCAGGCCATCGATGCCGAAGTCGCCAGCTTCCTGCCGCAGTCGCCGATGACCGTTGCTGTCGATGCACAGGATCGGCCAGTGGGCTTCATGCTGATCGACGGCACGCACATGGAAGCGCTGTTCATCGATCCGGACGTGCGCGGCACCGGTATCGGCCGGCAGCTGTTACAACACGCGTTGGCCCTGCATCCGCAGCTGAGTACCGATGTCAACGAACAGAACGCGCAGGCGGTTGGCTTCTACCTGCGCATGGGCTTCGTCGAAACCGGCCGCTCACCGCTCGATTCGCAAGGCCGTCCGTATCCCCTGATCCATCTCCGGTACAACGGCTGACATTCGACGGATGTTCGAGGCCCGCCCCGATCATCAGGCCGTGGCTTCGAATGCCGGTGAGTACTGCACCTCTCCCTGCGCCATCGACGGCCTCAGGTGCAGCGCCTGGAAGTACTCTGGTGGAACCCCCGGCAGCACCAGGCCCGGCTCGGCGCGGAATCCGAATCGACCGTAATACGCCGGTTCTCCCAGCAATACGCAGCCCTGTGCCCCCTGCTCACGCAATGCATCAAGCGCCGCGTGCATCAGTGCCGCGCCGATGCCCTGCCCCTGCCATTCGGGCAGCACCGAGATTGGCCCCAGGCCAAACCAGCCGGTGCTGCCATCGCTGATCGTCACCGGCGACAAGGCAACATGCCCGACGACCTGCCCGTCCTTCTCGGCGACCAGCGAAAGACTCAGCTCTCCACGCGAACGCAGTGCATCCACAATGAACTGCTCGGTGTGGCTGCTGTGCGGGGCTTCGCGGAAGGCTGCCTCGGTGAGTGCGTGGATGACAGCGCGGTCTTCGCGGCTTTCAGGGCGGATCATGCAGTTCAAGGAGAGCGCCTTCAATGAAGTGATGGACATGTGAATGATTGATTTCGGTCACGGATTCAGCTGCGAACCAGCGCCCGGCGGCAGAGCCAACGCGACGATCGAATGCCCTGTGCGGCAAGCGATCCGCCTCGGCAATGCGTCCCGGAGGCGTCAAAAATCCGTCTCCTAGGGTGGCACAGCGCTCCCGGCACGTTCCATAATCGAGAAACCTGCCACCCAGGAAGGATAGATGGACATGGACGCACGATGCAGGATCGCGACATGGGTGTAGCTCGCCCCGAACTCAGGGGACGGCCGCTGCTCGCATTGCTCGCCCTCGTCCCGCTGGCGGCATGCTCGCCCTACGCCGATGCCGAGCGTGACGTCGCCGCGGGTGGACGCGGCTTGGCCAAACTCAACCCGGCGCCGAAGCAGGCCTACGAACTGGTGCTGACACTGAAGGACGCGCCTGGGCCTTTCGCGGTCGCCGAAGGTGTGGCCCAGTATGACGTCAGCAACTACGAAGACTGCGGACGGGTACTGCCTGCCACAGGCACTGCAGGCCGCATCACCAGCCAGGAGCCCGTCACCCTGCACAAGGTCAGCGAGAACGAGTACCGCGGTCTACCCGGACCGCATGCAGGACCAGGACTATTACGATCGCGGTACCTGCCACTGGACGCTGACCGGTGTTGGCGCGATGTTGCGTGCGACCAACGGCGAAGGCGATACGCGATTCCTGACCTACGTCAATAAAGAGCGCATGGATGCAGGATCGCCGCTGACTCTCTACTACCCGAAGATTGCCTATCCCCGTGCCGAGCTTGCTGCCAACTTCCCTGCCAGCGGTAAAGAAGATCCGTCGGCCTACAAGGAGGAACTACGCAACGCGCTGTTCTCATCCACCACCACTGTGCAGAAGCTTGTGCCATGAGCCGCCAGTGCCACATTCACCCTTACACACCAGGAGGCCGACATTGCGCCACAAGATGATTCCGTGCCTTGCTCTGCTTCTGTTGACCGCCTGCCATCCGGAGACCGCCATGAACCAGGATCGTGCCGCTGCTGAAGCCGATGTCGCCCAGGGTGGGCGCGGCCTCGCCAAGCTCAACCCCAGCCCGCGCAAGGCCTATGAACTGGTGCTGCGCCTGAAGGACGCCCCCGGCGATTTCGCGCTGGTCAAGGGCGTGGCCCAGTACGACGTCACCAACGAAGATCAATGCGGCTATATCGAGCCGGCCACCGGCACGGCTGCACGGATTACCAGCCAGGAGCCGGTGGAACTGCGCAAGGTCGCTGATGGCGAGTACCGGGGCACGCTGTATGTGGACCGCATGCTGGATGAAGACTACTACGGTCGTGGCGTGTGCAGGTGGGAGTTTACCGGCGCCGGGGCAATGCTGAAGGCAACGGGTGCTGATGAAGAGACTCGCTTCCTCACCTTCGTCGACGCCAAGCCGCTGACCGAAGGTGGCGCACATACGCTCTACTATCCGGATCTGGTCTATCCGAAGGCAGATCGCGTTCCCAATTTTCCCGCCAGTGGCGAGCCCAATCGCAGCAATTACGCCCCTGATCTTCAGGACAAGCTGTTTACGATCACCCTCTCCGCAAGCGAGGTGGCGCCGTGACCATCACCTCCCAGGATTACGCCGCGTTATCTGATGACGCCTACAAGGATCGGGCCGTCGGCCGACGTGAACCCGGCCAAGAGGAAAAAGTCACGTTAAACGGCCATGAGTACAAGATACTTGAGCACGTCAATAATCGCCTCAACGGCTATCAAGGCACCGTCTATCAGCGAGTAGACACCAAAGAGATCGTCATTGCGCATCGCGGCACCGAGCAGATCGCTCGCGATGCGATTCTGACCGACGGCGGCATGGTGGTTGCACGCACGAACGTGCAGGCTCCTGACGCGATTGCCTTGACACAGAGGACGCTTGAAGGCGTCGCGCTTCAGTCTCGCTTGAACGGCGTACCTGCTCCCCAGGTCACCGTCACCGGCCACTCCCTCGGCGGCGCTCTGGCCCAGATCACCTCGCACCATTTCAATGTCAAGGGCGAGACCTTCAACGCCTATGGCGCGGTCAGCCTCAGCTACCGCATCCCGGAAGGCGGCAACACCATGATCAACCATGTCATGGCCTCCGATCCGGTCAGCGCGGCGTCGCCGCACTTCGGCCAGGTGCGCATCTACGCCAGGCCGAATGAAATCAGCACGCTCGCCGCGAACGGCTTCAGCAATCACTCGTTGCGCGCCCTTATCCCCGACCGGCCGATCATCGCCGCAGGCAGCTCGTTCGGCGCGCACAAGCTGGGCAACTTCCTCGGCGACGGCTCGGTGCTGCAGCACCCGGAAACGCAGCAGCTGGCAAAAGACAACGCCCGGATGATCGAGGAGTACCGCGATGACGTCGAGTCACTGCGTCGCGGCGTCACCCGCGCGGCACGCGGCATCCCGGGCGGCGCCATCGATCTGTACGACCACATCCGCGGCCCGCTGCAGCCCGGTGAGCCGGCACGCCGCGAAGCGGAGAAGAACGGCCATCACACCAGCATGTTGCGCATGGACGATGCCAACCATGTGGGTAACCCACTGTTCAACGACGCGATCCGTGGCGTGCACGCGCAGGATGTCCGCGTCGGCCGGGTACCGGACGTAATGAGCACGCAACTGGCAGGCAGCCTGGCCGCCGAAATGCACGCAGCAGGCGGCAAGCGCATCGACGAAGTGGTCATGAATGCTGATGCCTCGCGCAGCTTCGCCGTGCAGGGCCAGGGCGGCGACCCGGCCCACCTTCGCGTGTCGGTGGATACGGCAGTGGCGATGAACACCCCGCTGGAACAGAGCAGCCAGCGCATCGACCAGCAGGCCGCAGGCCAGCGCGTTGCGCTGGAGCGCGACCAGCGGCTGGAGCAGCAACAGAACCAGACCCGCAGCCTGCAGGCCTGATGCAGCGCGGGAGCCGGTCAGCCCGGCTCCCGCATCACTTCGAAACTCCGGCTCAGGGGCTGGACGCTGCCATTGGCACGGATGCTCCGGCCGTCACGAACAGATCCGGCCCGGAATCCGGGAATCCGCCACAGGCGCGATCGCCGGGTGCCACCGGGTCACAGGGCCACTGCGCGCGCGCGACCTTCTCGCGCAGCTCGAAGCGATCACCGGTCCAGACCACGAACGCGATGTGCTCACGGTTCCAGTCACTGTAGGCGCGCGGACCGCCCTTCTGCGCCGACTCCGGATACTGCACGAACCAGCGCATGGCCGGGCCGTACTGCAACTTGCTATGGTCCAGGCTGATCCGTCCCTCACGCGACAGCTGGCGCGCACGGTCGGCGTCCGTCACCGGGGGCATGGCCGGCATGGCATCGGCGGTCACATCCCTCGGCGCGGCGTCCCCGCGGACCTGGTACACACGCTGGCCCACGTAGGCCTCGCGGCAATCACCCGCTGGCACGCGGACCGGCTCCGCGCCGTACTCATCCCGGTTGGCGACCTGGTCGCTGCAGGTGAACGGCGCCGACACCAGATAGAACGTGCTGTCGGCGTCGCGCCCTTCCAGCGAGCGCACCCAGATGTCGCCCATCCGCACGATGAAGTCCGGGCGCTGGCCGTAGCCCGGCACCGCCTTGAACCAGGCCTTCTGCCGCACCTCACGCTCGCGCCAGCTG
This sequence comes from Stenotrophomonas sp. Ps181, assembly GCF_025697425.1. Taxonomy (NCBI): domain Bacteria; kingdom Pseudomonadati; phylum Pseudomonadota; class Gammaproteobacteria; order Lysobacterales; family Lysobacteraceae; genus Stenotrophomonas; species Stenotrophomonas sp. Ps181. The sequence goes on along the minus strand of NZ_JAHWBI010000004.1, from coordinate 518,680 downwards.
CGCGGCAGGTGGATGTCCTGCACGGGCAGCGCGACCAGCAACGCGGCCAGATGCGCCGGCATGGTGCCCTGGCAGGCGCCAATCAGCAGGTCGCCCTGGGTCGCCAGACGCCCGGCCAGATCCACCGGGCAGCGGGCACCGAGCGCCCGCTCGGTCGCCTGCTCGGGCGGCAACGACACGATGGCCAATGCGGGCGGAGCGGGTGCTACCGCGGGAACGGTTGGCTCGACGGCGGCAGGCGGTGCAGCCACAGGCGCCGCCGCTGCGGGCGCAACGGGCGCCGGCGCCGGGTCCGCAGCCGGCGCCGGCTGCGTGTCCACCACCGGTGTCGCAGGGGGTGTCACGGCAACCGGCACTTCGGGAGTCGGTGCCGCGACAACAGCCTCGGCCGCCATGGGTGCTGCAACGGGCTCAGACGTTGCAGGCGCGTCAACGGTTGCCTCCGCAGCGGGGCGCGTCTCCACGGCGGGTGCCGCTGTCTCCTGAGCCTGTGCCAACGCTGCGGCAAGTCCAAGTGACAGCAGCCAGAGCGGCGGCAGGCGGCGCACGGATGCATTGCAGCGGGCAGCGGCGTGCCGGGCATTCGGGGGAACGATTCGCATGTGGTGTCCTTACGGGTGGGTTTCCATGTCGGCGCCACAGGGCGCCACGCGTCGTACGTAAAACGCCCGCGGGCACCCTGCCCGCCGGCATCAGGTGCTACAGGGATCGAGAGCGCTGCTCCTGCTCACGGGCGAGCGCGGCCGCGGGGTCCTGCTGGGCGACGTTGGCGGCCAACTGCTGGCTGCTCTGTGCCAGCGGCTGCTGTGCCGCCTGTTCGCGCTCGACCGAAGCCCGCAGCATGGCCGGGTCACCCAGCGCGCCCTGCACGGCAAACAACGTGCGGCCGTCGTTGCCAGCCAGGAGATGATCGATGCGCGACATCCCCGCCCTCTGCGCGCTCAGCGCCAGTGCGCCGGCGGCATTGTCCAGTTCCTGCACGCTGCGCAGACCGCTTTGCGGTCCCATCTGCTGCAGATGGTGGCGGGCGCCCTGGAACAGGGCATGCCCCGGCGCGCCAGGCTGCGACATGTCGCGCACGGTGGCCTGCTGGGCCGGCGCCCCGACTTCGCCCCGCTCCAGCCGTGCCATCACATCAGGCGTCAGCTTCTGCTGCCACGCCTCGAATCGCTGCTGGCGGGCCTCGATGCCGTTCAGGCCACCATTGATCGCGCGCGTCGCTTCGCGCACGTCCTCGCGCGCCGCTTCCGGCACCCGCGTCTGCCACTGCCACACGGCAATGCGGCCTGCGTGCTCGGGCTGCGCCGCCAGTTCCGGGTGATTTACCAGGTCCAGATCCAGCGCCTTGCCGGCGCGCTCGTAATTTTCCTTGCCGACCAGAGGCAGATAGCCACGGCCGTGATACTTCAGCGCATCGCCAGGCGCGTCATTGCCCATGCGCCCGCCATACATCAGTTCGGCCAGGTTCTCCGGCCGCCCACGCAGCGCCTCCTGGCGCGCGCTCTCAAGCGCACCATTGCCATTGCGCCACGCCGCTTCCACCGGGATCTGCGAGATACCCCGGGTGAAGTTGAAACTCTCATTGAGCCGGCTCAGGCCACGGGACTCGTGCCCAGCCTGCGCCATGAAGTTGGCCAGTTCCCGGGACGAGGTCATGCCGGCCTCCGTGGCCTGCCGCAACAGCTGCGACTCCCTATCCTGCGACACGGTGAAACTCCTGCTCGATCATCGTTGGGTACTCCCGCCTCCTCACCGGCATGGCACTCAGGGCAAGCTGACGTCGGCGACGACGGACGGATCGAAATCCTCGAACCGCACCCGGCCAAGTTCGGCGGCCGAGAAGTCACGCGTATGGGTGGCTTCGGTCTCGGTGTCGACCACCCTGCGCTGCACGCCATGCACCCAGCACGCCTGCTCGGCAGGTGCATACCGGAACGTGTAGACGCTGCTCCAGCGTTCGCGACTGCCGCCGTTGGTGATCACACTGAACGCACCATCCTCGATGGTCACGTAGGCGAAGGGATCGCCGGCAATGCCTCCCCGGGTGGAACACGGCACCAGCTTGTCGTTGCGCGCCGCCAACTGCCATCGGCCCGTGGCGTCGCCCAGCAGCAACAACAGCACCCGGTTGGGCCCGTGCTCGCCGGGCAGCAAGCCCTCCGGAGGAGGTTGGTCGATCACCAGGAGCTGGTCCTGGAAACCATTGCCAGTCAGATCACCGCGCACGGCTTCCAGCAGGTTCGCGCCGGACGGAACGAACGCCAAGGCATTGTCCATATGTACGCCACTCCCCTTCTCCATCCCCTGCAACTCCTTCAATCCCGTCTTGCCAGTTCCCGAGCGGAGGCCGGAAACGGGGCGGTGCCCCGCACGTGCCCGGCGGCCGCCATGGCGGATGATAGCCCCGAGCCCACGGCAACCGCGATGGTGGCAAGCGTCACCCGCACCGCGGGGGGACACAGTCCTCATGGACGGAAAAGCTCCTGCGTTCGATGGCACCGGCGCGTCGGGATTTTGACGCGCACGCAGCTTACTTCGAGGAGGCAGCGCTCGTCGAAGGGGGCTTGGGATGAAAAGCGCACTTGATCACAGAAAAGGCGCGGCTAACGTGAATGAATGCCCACTCAGCAAAATGGGTCAACGTAGGTGTCCTGCAGAGATTGCAGATCGGAGAATGCTCTCGTGCCGTATAGCAGAAGTATGCTCTGAAATTCGGCTGCCGCGAGATATGTCCTGCGGTCTCTAGCGATAAAGGAACATCGGACTCAAGCGCGCCCTGCTAGACAAGACGAAATGACCTCTGACTGCTACGTAGCATCAATAGGCACGAAATTCCGGCAAGCTGCAGGCTGAGTACACAACTTCGCAAGCTTGATTGCGATCCCCGCGACATTCACGCAGCGCATTACGTTCGGCCAAATCTACTGTTTCTGCACGCCACGAAACAGTGATCGCTCCAGGATTCAGCGCCCCGACCGGATCAGCCATCGCGACGCATTGGTTGTAGTACGAGATAGTAATTCGACAACTGCCACCTCCAGCTTTCCTGCACGCGTCCAACGCGACAGACTGAGCCAGACTCTCGGTTCTCTGGGAAACCGCTGTGCCCGTTGGCTTGCTCCCTCCCTGTGAGGAAACCGCGCCCTCGGCTATAGCTCCCCACCGCTTCTCCCACTCACCTTTAGGCGCCTGCCTTGGGGCTTGTGAGGGAGGGACTGACGCCGCAGTCCCGGGAATCGGTGCACAACCTTGAACACCCTGTCCTCCAATTGGGTAGAAGCCAGGCGGGCAGTTCCCCTCAGCGAATGCTGCTGCGGGGAAGACAATTAGCCCCAGAAGGAGTGTCCAATTACGCATGCAGAGCCTCAAAATAAACAAGTGTGCCTAGCCTCATCGGAATCATTTCGAAGGCGCGTTCCCGTATCCGCGTCAATGCAATCATCCCGAGCACGGCCATTTCAGTACTTCCTGAACAAGGGCTCGGTACAATTTGCATACACGGGAGCACAGGCTCCCGGCTGGTCATTCTTGCAGACTCCCTGAGCAGCCCGCTCGGCATCACCCGGAGTCGGACCGGTGCCAATTCCTGACAGGCCATTTCCGGTCCTTCCGCTCGGGATGACCCAGGAAACGCACTGATTGAAACAGGTCATGCTGACCCTGCAATCGCTTGATCCGCTGGCAGCACATTCTGAGACGGCTTTGCGTTCCGCCTCCTTCTTTGACCGGTGCCCCGTAGAAACCGTCACGCGCGCCACCATTTCCGTGTCAATGCCGGTCATCGCAGCCAACACCGCCATTGAGAGCACGGTGCCGATGCCATAGAACAACCAGCGCTGGAAGATAGACGTTGTCTGCTCAAACAGCAGGCAGAGGATGAACAGCGGACCTAAACCAACGAGCAATGACATTGCGATCTGGTACAGCAACAGCATGCGCCTGCTGTATCGGCCGGTCCACCGTTACCAAGCCGATGATCTGTCCGCGACACGCGCTGACCTGGTCTGAGTACATCTACAATAACTTCCGCTGGCTCACCGAAGTGATTGCAAACTCAACATAGTAGAGGCTCAGCCATCAAATCATCCGCACACAAACCTGTCTCCTCCCCGAAGCGCGAGATCTGACGCTTCATATGTAGAGTCCCGAGGTCCTCAGAACAGATTCAATTCTACTGTTTCAGTAAGTCCTGAATATGGGCTTTGTGCAGTCAGTGTAAAAGACCTTGCAGGCCCCAGCTTCGTCATTTGTGCAGCCCTTCTGCGCCTCCTGCTCCGCCAGCTCAAGTGTTGGCCCTCTTCCTATGCCAGAACCTCCCCGCCCCGTCTGTCCACTTGGCACCACCCACGCGGCACATTGATTGAAGTAGGCAAGCACCACTTGACAATCCTTTGCACCCGCCGAGGAACATTTGCCAAGCGCCTCTTTTTCCGCGCCACTTTTCTTTCGCTGACCAGTGGATACACCAGCATCGGAAGTGCGCTTGGAGGTGGCAATCGCTCCCCAAGTGGTGATCCACTCACCGGAAGGTTGAGGCGGTGAAACAGGGGCGGTTGTACCACCGCCACTTGCCCCGGGAATCGGCGCACAACCCTGCACCCCTTGGCCACCTATAGGATAGAAGCCAGGCGGACAATTCCCCTCCGCCAAGGCGGAATCAATGCTCCAAGCAGTTCCAACCATCAGGACCATCAATGCAGGCAACACGGATTTCATGAGGACGGGATTCCATTGACGACAATTTTGATCAATCAAGTGTTGCCGGAGGGAGCATTGCCCCGCAAACCTGGGCCTGAAGTAGATTGCACTTCGCCCTGACCTTGGAGCCTAGGTGTCGCACTCTGGTTGGCTAACACACCGGTACTTGAGTTCGAAGCTGGCGCCGGAGGCGTAAACATACCACCCGACCCACTAGAACCCGGCGGCTGCCCATTCGGACCCGGCGAGGTCGGCACGGCGCTACCACCTATCTGCGAATATGCCATGAAGGTACCCAGGGTGCCCTGGAAGAACATCGCAGCCATTGGGGGCGCAGTCAGGATCAGCGTCGTCAGGATCAGTCCCATGCCGCCCTGCTGCAGCGCCATGCTGCTCATGCCCTCGGTCAGGTTCGACCCCAGCAGTGCACCCAGCGCAGACGCGCCCCAGAACGAAGCCGCCACGCGCGCCACCATTTCCATGGCAATGCCGGTCATCGCAGCCAATACCGCCATCGAGAACATGGTGCCGATGCCATAGAACAACCATCGTTGGAACAGGGACTTTGTCTGCTCAAACAGCAGGCAGAGGATGAACAGCGGACCAAAACCAATGAACAATGACATTGCGATCTGGTACAGCAATAGCATGGCGCCCGCCGTAACGGCCGGTCCGCCGGTGCCCAGCCCAATGAACCACATCGCACGGGTCTTTGCGCTATCCAGCGTTACGTCGCCGGCAACATCCAGCACACTCACCGACGTGAGCGCCAACTGCATATAACCCAGGTTCTTATCAATCAATTCCTCGGCGGTCGACTTCTTTCCGGTCACGATATAGGTGATCTGGTCCTGCACATCGCCAGTCAGGAAGTTCTGCAGCTTGGTCCCAAACATGGCCATCGACGTAGCGACCGTAACGATCAGTGCCGCCCGTGCCATGTTCGTCATCAACGCAGCCATCGAGTCACGGCTTCGCCCAGTCACGATGCGGAAGCCCTGGATGAGCACCCATAACGTCATCAGCACCAGCGCCATCGTGCCGACCCAGGTCATCATCCGGCTCAGGATACCGTTGCCGAAATTGGTGATCTCTTCGCGCAGATATTCCAGGATCAGCCGAAAGAAGACGAAGTCGCCCACCGAGGCGAACAACGTGCCGTGCAACAGATCATTGAACACCATACCGTGCATCATTCCCTGACTCATCACATCACCCGCCCCGCGTCGGGGCCCTGCTGGAGTGCGTTGCGCACGTGATTCACTTGGTGGAGAGCGCGGCCTTCAGCGCGCCGGCCTTGATGACACTTCCAATCGGGTTGCGCTCGCCACGCAACGCACGCTCGGCCAGATTCTTCTGCCGTCCCTGCAAGGCAGCGATCTGCTGGTCGTAGACCTTGATGGTGGTCTCCCACTTCTTGAAGGCCTTCTCAAGCTCGACCGAGGTTGCCGTATTGTTGGAGATATCCTCCTGCAGTGCGCCTTCATTCTTGAACGCGTTGCGGATCCGGCGCAGCTGCTGAAGCATCTGCTCCATCGCCGGCATGGACATCTGCACGACCTCGACAGTCTCGTTGTACTTCTTGTTCTCAAGCACCTGGATGTAAGAGCAGATCGCACGCTGCTGCGCGCCGATGTCTCCGCCCGGGCTCATGTTCAGCACTGCCATCAGACCATTCATGCTGATCATGGAATCGCCGCCGCACTTCTCGGCCACGTTCCAGTTCTCGGGAATCTTCGTCAGCGCGGGAGTCGGCGGCATCAGGGGGGAAGCAATGATCTGGGTCCAGTTCTGGAGCTTGGACATCCAGTTGTCGATGGTCTTGGAGTACTGCTGAGCCGTTTCACTCCAACGCTGCGCAGTCTGAAGATATTCCTGACCGGCCTTCATTTCCTGCATGAAATTCATGATCCAGTTGAACGGGTCATAGACCGTCATCGCCTGCGCGGGACTGGTGCCTGTACTGATGGTCATGCCCAGGGTCAACACTGCGGCCATCATCGGCGCGAAGCGCCTGCGTCGCACCGGAGTGCGGCGGAGTTCAGTTGTCATGGGGGTTTCCTTGTTCGTCTGAGCGAGCGTCTTCATGCCGTCTCCTCCTGCTCGGCCCGCTTCCCGGACCCTTTTCGATGTTTGTAGAAGTCTTCCAACCACTGCTCCGGCGTGAGCTCGTCCACGGTGATCCGGTTGCGGACTGCAGCGGTCTGCAACACGCGATGCATGATGTCGATGTTGTCGGTCGAGGCCGAGATCACCGACAGGATGTCGTCCATGCCACGCAGGTTGAGCTGGCAGACGCTGGACGCATGGCCCTGCTTGACCAGGAAGCAGCGCGAGCGCTCGTCGAGCGCGGTAACCACCTTGAACTCGGCCTCGGTCAGCTTCAGGCCATCCATGTAATCGCTCTTGCTGGCATTCGGGTTCGGCAGCAGGATCAGGGTGGCGGTCTGTTCGATCAGCGCGGCGGAGATATCGCTCTTCAGCGCGTCCTCCGGGCTCTGCGTCGCGAAGATGCCCAGACCGTTCTGCTTACGGATGGTCTTCTGCTTGTTCTTCGCGAATTCCTTCAGGCCACCCTCGCCGTCCAGGATCTTCCAGAACTCATCCATCACGTAGATCAGCGGACGGCCATCGATCAGCGACTCCAGGCGGTGCAGCAGGTAATTGATGACCGGCACGCGCACTTCGGGATTGTCGATGATGTCGGTGTAATCGAAGCCGATGATGTTGGCCCTGCTCAGGTCAACAGTGTCGACGGGATTGTCGAAGACCCAGCCCAGCGAATTGCCCGAGGTCCAGCGGCGCATGCGCGCGTAGAGCCCATCGTCGCCCATGTTGGGCAGGCTCTTCTGGAAGTTGGTCATGCTGCGCAGGTGCATCGGCGTATCGAGCATGCTCTCTACAGCGCGATAGATATCCTCTTCCTCGCGGGCGCTGTACTCACGCTTGCCGGCCAGCACCTTGATCAGGTCGGCCAGGAACTGCACGTTCGCTTCGTTGTTGTCGCACTGGAACGGGTTGAACCCGGTCGGCGCGCCGTTCTCCAGGGCCAGATAGTTGCCACCGCAGGCACGGACGAAGATCTCCGCACCACGATCCTTGTCGAAGAAGAAGATGGTCGGCGACGGCTCGTACTTCTGCACCTGGCTGAGCAGGAAGTTGATCAGCGCGGTCTTACCGGTACCCGACTTACCAATCACCATGGTGTTGGCAATCGCCTTCTCGCCTAGCGAATTCTCCGACGGATGGGTCGCATGGAAATTGAAGTAGTACGGCTGGCCGTTGGTGGTTTGCAGCGTGGTGACGCAGTCGCCCCACGGGTTGTTGTGCTGCTTACCGGTCGCGAAGTTGTGCAGCGGCGACAGGCCCAGGAAGTTCAGCGAGCTGACATTGGCCAGGCGGGTGCGATAGCGCCAGTTGGCCGGTAGCTGCGAATAGAAGGACGAGGTGACCGCCAGGTCTTCCTTGGTCGACACGAAACCCGCATTGGACAACTCGGCGCGCGTCGTGGCCACGTTCTGCGACAGCTTGGCCTGGCTGTCGCCGTAGACCGCCATGATGAAGTGGTACTCGCCCAGTACGAAATTTCCCGACGACAGCTGGTCCATCGCCTGGTCCAGCTCGACGATCTGGCTGACTGCCTTGTCGCCTGAGGAGATCATCATGCCCTTTGTGCGGTCGAGCACCTTGAGCGCATCCTGACGCCCCATCGGGCTGAACGAATGGGTGATGACGTACTCGTAGTCCAGGTACTTCAGGCCGTTGAGAATGCCCGGGTAAGTCCCCTCGGCATACTCCTTGATGTTCAGAATGGCGCCGAAGTGGTTGGCACCGTTGGGGGTATTGATGACGAAGTCACCGGTCTTGGCCGAGAACATATGCCGGCTGACCGGCAGGTAATCTTTGATTGGCGCCGACAGCACCGGCACCGGTTCGTCGATGCGATTGATCAGGTAACCGAACAGCTCCAGCGTTTCCGAGAACACCACGCCGTTCTTGGCCTCGTACATGCCCAGGCGGTACGGCGCATAGTCGCGGATCACGGCCTCGACGTTGCCGGCCAGTTCCATCAGCTTCTCGATGGCCTGCTCCTGCTCGGCCTGCAGGCGCTCGACATTCGCCGACTTTTCCACGAAGCGCTTCCCGGCTACGACCGGGCGGTAGATCATGGTGAGGTACAGCTCGTTCTGCATGATGCGCTGCGAGGACAGCATGCCCATGTACTGGTCGGACACGTCCTGGTTGAAGCGCTGCTTGTAGTGGCTCTTGCCTTTCAACGTACGGCGACGGCGAATGTCGTGCACCCAGAAGGCGACATTGACGAAATCCGGCGCCCTCAGCGTCTGCAGCAGGCGGTTGAACGTATTGTGCCGGTGCTCCAGCTCCCATTCCTCGCGACCAACGAACGGCAGCCCTTCCAGGTACCAGGTCAACAGGTAGTCGCCACCCGTGGTCTTTACCACGTTCGGGGCGACATGCGTCGACAGGGGAATGAACTCACTGATGGAGGTGTCAGGGCTGAACATACGACTGCTTCCAAAGAGGTACTGCCAAGAAGTTTCAACAGACCCGACGGACGCTTGCGCCCGCGGGCCGGATCCGGACCTCAGTCCATTCGGGCCGGTTTGTCGCGGTAATGGTTGGGGTTGAACACCCACATGCCATCGTGTTCCTGCACGTTGCGGACTTTCAGCTTGAACAGCAGGCGCAGGCCCAACAGGCGGAAGATCATTTCGTCACGCTTGGCCATCTGCCGCATGATGAAGACCGCCACCGGAATGGTGAGCAGGAACCAGAAGTTCGTATACATGCTGAGCAGCAGCAACCCACCTGCCACCATGAAGAATGGCAGGTAGGGAACGCCCAGGAACATTGCCGGACGTGTGCAGCCGCGGAAGACGACGTTCTTATGCACTGTAATACTGGACAGCCTGCAGGATCAGCATGGCGGTCTTGCCTTCGCAGGTGCCATAGTCGTCACCCAGCAGCATACGTGCGATCTGGCCAGCGGCACCGATCAGCACGCCACCGATCAGAATCGGGGCCACATCACCAATGCGCTTGTGCGCGAAGGCGATCTGGTAGCCGGCGAAGATGACGGCAATGGTCACCACGGCGATCGAGGCCATGTTCAGCAGACCATTGATGCTGTCGAAGAAGCCACATACCTTCTTCTCGGTGCCACCATAATTGACGCCGCCCTGATTGGCGAAGACCTCCGGAGCGAACAGCGCACCAACAAAGAGGGTGGCCATCAGCAGGGTCTTCAGCGTGCGCTGGGCCTGGACGAGGTCGAGATTGGATCGCTTCATGGATTGATTTCCTTGTTGATGGACTAACACAACTGAATCGGCCAGCCGGGGGACTGGCCGCACCACGACTTCGTCAGAACACGAAGGCCGCATCCCCTGCGGGAATCTGCTGCACCGGCGCAGCCTGCACCGGCGCGTTGTACGAATTGTCGGCACCCGCCACAGGCTGGTTGCGCTCGCTCCAGGGCCGCAGCATCACCGGCCCCTCATTGCTGGCACCGGCAGCACCCGGCAACTGCTGCGGCATGGCCATGGCCTGCGCAGCACCCTGCTGAGGCAGCTGCTGAGGCATGCCACCGGACTGTTGCTGGGGATAGGCGGCCCCTTGGATGGGCTGCGCCTGGGGCTGCATCATCCTGTCCACTGAACCCAGCACCACTTTGGACAGCGCCTGGTCGGCGAGATTCAGCAGACTGCCCCGCGCCATCGCACCGGTGGACGGGTACACGACATAGGCGCGTGCGGGATCTTCCGACGGCACGTACACCGGGCCATTGGACTGCGCAACGATGCGCGCCTGCGCCGGCGAAGCGAGCTGCGGGTGATGCTCGACCTTCACCGCGCGGCGCTCACCCCGACTGACCACGTCGATCGGTGCGACACCATTGCTGGCGACCTGTTGGCCGCGGCGCATCGAGTCGTAGATCTTCTGCACGTAGCCGTGACGGAAGCCGGTCTCGAAATTGCCCGAGTAGTAGCAGCTGAACGACTTGCCCCAGTCACCGCCGGAGCGCTTGTAGCACTCGGCGAGGATGCGCGAACCGGCCTGCAGGTTCGGGCACTGCTGGAAGGCCTTCTCGTAGGAATCCAGGCCGTACTTGCCCAGGTTGTAGCGATTGACCTGGGCCAGCCCGATGGAGAAGTTGTAGCCCTTCTCTTCCAGCATGCGCACCGTCGCCAGCGCTTCATCCAGCGCCTTGGGCTGGCGCACCAGTGCACCGCCCACCACGCCGATGGCGTAGGGGTTGCGCGATGACTCGACGTTGATGACGTGCTGCATCACATCCATCGAGACGGCCATCTCCGGGCACGCCATCATTTCCAGTCCTGGCAGCATCCCTCAGCCCTCCTGCCCCTGGGCACGCCCAGGATTGAAGTCGATGCCGGTGATGTAGCGCGAACCGGCATGCGCCTTGATATGCACAACGATGTCGATGGTCATCATCAACAGCCGCTTGATCACGTTGAACTCCAGGCCCGAACCTTCGGCTGAAGCCTTCACCATCAGCGCCAGCTGGTCCCAGGTCTGCTCCGGGCTGCCCGCGTGGCAGCTGGTGATCGACCCCGGGTGGCCGGACGCGCAGTTGCGGATGAAGTAGAACGCCTCGTCACCGCGCAGCTCGGCGAGGATGATGCGTTCGGGCTTCATGCGCAGGCAGGCCTCCATGCAGCTCTTGGCCGTCACATTGCTGGTGCTCTGCCCGCCTTTGGAATACAACAGGTGCACGACGTTGGGCTGGGTCAGGAACAACTCGCGCGCGTCCTCGATGGTGACCAGGCGCTCGTTGTCCGGGATATGGTTGACCAGCGCCTTCATGAAGGTGGTCTTGCCGCTGCCGGTCGCGCCGGATACCACGATGTTCTTGCGGTACATCACCGCGCGCCGGAAGAACTCGGCGTACTCACGCGAATGGCGCAGCTCCAGCAGCTCGCGATCCTGCTCGCTGATGCTGCCATCGGTTTCCAGGATCTGATTGAAGAAGCCGTCTTCGTGATACTGCGTGAGCGACTTGGTGTGCTTGGACGGCAGACGGATGGTGATCGACACCTTGCCAGCGTCACACGCGGGCGGAATCACGAACTGCGCACGCTGGCCGGTGGGGAACGTGAGCGAAACTACCGGATCGGCATCGGTGATGCGCTGGCCGGTGTTGCTCTCGTTCACCACCGCCGTGCAGAACTGCCGGGCCCGCTCGAACGTCAGGCTCGGCACCTCCACCCGCTGCCACCCCGCCCGGGTTTCCAGGTACAGCTCGCCGGGACGGTTGATGCAGATTTCCGTCACTTCCGGAGAGGTCATGTACTCGGCGATGCCCAGCACTTCGTACTGATAGCGCAGGAAATCGCTGGAGACGAGGGCGAGGGGTGACACTTCGGCGTCCATGATCGTTCGTTGGGTTACCGGCGGGGGTGCAGCACGTTGGTGAAGTCGACGTCCTTGGCGACGTAGACGTTCACGATCGTGCCCTGGTTGATGGTCACGGTCGGCGGGCGGCGCTCGCTGAGCGCCTCGTTGGCAAGTCGCTCCATGGTGCGAGCGGTTGCACTCTCGTAGGGAGAACGCACCGCAAAGCCGTTGCTGGCGACCGTTGTCGACTCTGGACCGTGTTCGGCTGCGGCGTACTTGAAGGCGTCTGCGATCAGGCTGATCATCAGCGCCGAGGCGATACGGCTACCCCAGTGCGCACTGTACTGTCCGGGATGTCCTGCCCCGCCTAGGCCATCGGTGCCAGGGCTGGACATGGCCACGTCGATGCCATTCGGCGTGGTGATGCGATCCCAGATCACTTCCACGCGCTTGCCGATCGGGCCACCGCCGTAGGAGCCATAGATCTTGGAGCCCTTCGGCAGCAGCAGGTTACGACCGTTGATCGAGTACACCGGCTCGGTCAGCAGGCACGAGGTGTAGCCAGCCACGTCGGTGATGATCCGCGTTTCCAGCACGCATCGCAGGTACGTGCCACGAACCAGCAGCGCGTCAGGGCTACGGATATAGGCGGCACTGGAGACATTTTCCACGTCGGGGCCACGGCGGACCTTCTGCGGCTGGGGCTGAGGATTTGCTGCTGCCTGCATGGCAGCGATCATCGCCTGGTTGTAGTCAGAGTTCTGGCTGCCGGACGACGCGCCCGCGTCACCACCCCCTACCCCGGAACCGCTGCCCATGCGACGGTCCATCAACGTCGGCCCGCGATCTTCGTCTGGCTTGCTCGCCGACGGAAAACCGGGCATGGGCACTTCCTGCTGGGGCGCAGGCGGCAGCATCGGAATCGGATCGGCAACAGCCACCGGCGGCGCCGGATCAGCTGCGGTACCCACGCTCGGCAGTTGTGGTGTCGTCGCACGTGCCTCTTCCCGCGGCTTGTTCTGCTCGGTCGCATCATCCTGCCCCTTGCGGAACAGCAGGAAGCCCATTGCCATCAGCAACAGCACGATGCCGCCGAGGAACAGCAGCGCCTTGCGGTTCAACCGCTGCTCTTCGGCCGAGCGCAGCTGCGGTGCGGCCGCATCCAGATCCGGCGCGGGCTCGGCCTGAGTCGTGCCGAAGTAGGGATTCGACTGCGCGTCTGCGGCCCCCTGTGCGCCGTACGGGCTCTGGCTCTCGTCGCGTCCGTTGTTCGGGTCGTTTCCGGGAGTGTTCTGCTGGCTCATTTCTTCACGTTCCTTCGCAGGCCGACGACGAAGTCGCCGTGGCGGATGACCAGGTACGGGTACGTCCCGTGCACGATCAGCGTATTGCCTTCAACCGTGGTGTTGACCACGAAGTCTTCACCGTATTCCGTTTCACGACCAAACACCGCCGGGAAGATGCCGGTCTTGTACTCCGGCGAATTCGGCAGTTTCAGATAGGTGAAACGACCATCGTCATAGGCGTTGACCGGGATCAGCCACCCCATCTTCTTCGCCTTGCTGGTCGAATAGGAGTAGTTGAAGTTGTACTGCCGGTCCTTGGCCAGTTCCGAGCTCAACAACGGCTTGGCCTCTTCCTCGACCGCTTCCTGAGCGACGCCGAAAACCGTGTCATTGGGATAGACGAAGGCGATCTTGTACTGCACGCCCGCGCGACGAGCCTGTTCCAGCTGGCGCCAGTCGGTAGCCACAACCTTCAATTCGAAGATGTACGAATGGGTCTCGGTGCGCACCATCATGTTGGTGTCGACGTCGACGTTCTTCGGCTTGAGGTAGAACACGTTCTCGCGACGGGTCAGTTCCCAGCCGCTACTGAAGCCGGTGCTGTAGTCGAGGATCTTCTCGTTCGGGCTCAACTCGATCTGGGTGGTCAGGCCCAGGCCGGTTCGAACCGGATAGATGCGGTCCTTCTCGTACTCGTAGTGGTCAACCGCCTGCGCCATCGCCGCTGCTGAGAACAGCAACGACAACATCGACAGCAGCGCCAGCGCGCTTCCCCTGATATTTCGACTACTCATCGGTTGCTTGCTCCATCAGCAGTTCCGGTGGAATTGTTCTGCGCCGGCCTCATGGCCGGCTGTCCGGGCAGGGCCTGCCCCGGCATTGCTTGCCCCGGCATTGCTTGCCCCGGCATTGCTTGCCCCGGCATTGCTTGCCCCTGCACCGGCTGACCCGGCATGGGTTGACCCTGTACGGGCTGACCCGGCAACTGGCCGTTGGCCGGAGCCGCGACCGGTTGGCCGGTGGCCGGATCGATCATCGTGGCCGCGGCAGGATTATTGGGATCGTAGACACCCTGCGCCTGCTGCGCGGCCTGTGCGGCCTGCTGCGCCTGCGCCTGCATGGCACCGTCATCCGGCACCGGCACGCCACGCGAGTAGTCGTTGTCGACGCGGTACTCGGTGACCTGGAACGCCAGCGGGTTGAGGATGCGATCCTGCTCGGACAACGCCAGGTTCTGGTTGTACTCGAAGCGCATCGTCACCAGCTGATTATCAAGGTAGCTGGATGCTCCGGTCCGCTTGTCCAACAGGCTGCGCTGGATGCGCACCGACGCACCGCGGAAGCTGCCGTTCGGCTCAGCCCCCAGCGGCGTGATGCTCAGGATCTTGACCCGAATGGCCTTTTCGCGGCCATACATCACAAACGGGTTCTGAGGGTTGCTTCCCGCGTATCGCATACGCATGCTCTGAGCAACCGGGCTGCTGGACATCACGAACACCAGCTCCCAGTCACGCAGACCCATCACTGCCGAGTCGTACGATTCGCGCGCGAGCACGTACTGGGCGACGTTGCTGCGATTGATCGCTTCGTTGGTGGTGATCGTCTCGCCCTGGAACGTGCCACTCAGGCGCGCGACCGTTGCCGTACCCGTGTAGGCATCGGCCATCACCAGGAACGGCACCTTCTCCTTCAGCGGCAGCATGTAGTAGTAGCCGCCTGCCAGTGCGAGCGACATCAGCAACGAGCCTGTGGCGACCCACCATGCGCGCCGCTCGCTGCGGCGTGCCATGTCGGCCACGGTGATCTCGTAGCTGACCGCCTTGGCGACCGACTGCTCGACCTTGGGACTATTGCCGGGATCCTTCTTGCGGAACATGGATTCTTCCGTACTGCTGAAACATCAATGGGCGTGGCACCCCTGCGACAGGCGCGGGGAGCGGCACGTTCGATGATTTCGAGGTGGACTCAGGTGCCGCTGTTGGAATCAGCGCCCTGTGCCGACGCGGTCGGCGTCGAGCCAGCGCTCTGCACAACGATCTGGTTGCCAACGATGGAGACGGAGATGCCCTGCGCCGCATAGGCCGCCGTCAGATCGATCACGGCCTGCTGTGCGTTGGTGGTGTCGATGTTCGAGACCGCGCCATACAGGGTGAAATCCGAGCTGAGGCGGTAGTCCAGCGTGCGCCCGGAATCCTTGGCCCAACGCTCGAGCATGGCTTTGAGCGTGCCATCCATCGGCGAGGCCTGGTAGACGTAGCTGGAGTACAGCGGAATTTCGGTCGTCGTCGCAGCAAAGCGGTTGACCGGCTTCCAGCGGCCTCCGAAATCCGGAGCGGACTTGGTGGCGCAACCGGCCACCATCAGCGCCGCCACTGCGGCGATGGACATTTTCGCGATAAACGCCTGATTCATACGGGCTTCACTTTGACGTACGAAAAAGCAGTCCCGAGCATTGGTCCCCTGGTCGTCCGGCGCTGCATCGCGCACGCCGGAATCGGAGGGACACGCTGTGTGCAGCGCACCCACTCCGGCTCCCCTGCAGCCCAAAGGCTGCCAACCAGGTCGCGGGGCCATCGGCGCAGCCGACAACACATCCGCATACCTCACCAACGTCGAAACCATCCTTGTTTCCATGGCACAAACTCCTGGCCACCCTGCTGCTACATCTCCGACATCCAGCACACACTTCTGGACGACAGGCACAGGGTCGCACAACCACGCGTCAATTCCATGTCAGACAAGTCTGAAAATCCATGAACAAATGCCAAATTCTTGACCGAAATCACGAATTCACATTTTTAACTACGAATCAAGTTCACAAATTAAGCGTCGTGAATTAGACGTTCAGCATCGGAACGTCCACCTTCGGCAGCAGCCTCGAAGTGAAATAGCGGTCCTTGTAGTAGCGGATCTTGTCGCACTTCACCGGATGCGGTATGCCCTCGTACAGGAACACCTCCATGTCCGGTCCCATCGCCTTCAGCTCCTGCGGCAGCATCAGCGCGCGCCGTTCCTCGGTGAAGTTGTGGGTCTTCTCGCGGGCATGGGTGACGTTCTTCCTGCGCACCGTGGTGTAGCCCAGCATGTCCGAATAGTCATTGGCATCCTGCTGCTCACGCGGCGCGTACAGGATCTGCAGGGCATGGTTGGTGATGATGGTGCGTGACACTTCCCGGCCGTAGGTGGCGTCGAGCTGGGACATGCTCTGGATGATCGGCAGCAGCCGGATGTTGTAGCCGGCCATGTAGGACACCGCCGAGGCGATGATCTCGACTTTGCCGATCGAGGTGAATTCGTCCATCAGCAGCAGGCACTGGTACTTCAGGTCCGGGTTGGACTTGGGCAGTTCCTTGGTGTTGAGGTTGATCAGTTGGCTGAAGAACAGGTTGATGATCAACCGGCTCTCGGCCAGCTTGTTCGGCTGGATGCCGATATAGATGGTCATCTTCTTCTTGCGGACATCGGTCAGCAGGAAGTCGTTGCAGCTGGTGGCCTTGTCCAGCACCGGATTGATCCAGGGATTGAGCGGTTCCTTGAAGGTGCCCAGGATCGAGGCGAAGGTCTCGTCAGCCTGGGACAACATGTTGGCGAATGCCGAACGCGCATTGGCGCTGAGGAACGGCCGCTCCGACAGGGTCTTGAGGTACTTCTTCAGGTCGGTGCCGTCGCCGGAGGACAGCCGGTACACCGCACCGAGCGTGGGCGTGCCGGCGCCGCCCGGGAAACCGCTGCTGCGCTCGTCGTCCCAGTTCTCGAACAGGTACAGGGTGAAGGCCATGAACGCGTTGCGCGCCTGGCTGACCCAGAATTTCTGGTCCTCGGCCCCGTCCGGATACAGCATCGCGGCGATGCTCATCAGGTCCGAGACGCGGAAGGCCGGATCATCGGAGACGTAGCTGAGCGGGTTCCAGCGGTGCGTGCGCCGATCTTCGGCGAAGGGATTGAACAGGTAGATCTCCTGGCCCTGGCTGGCGCGCCAACCGCTGGTCAGGTCGAAGTTCTCCTGCTTGATGTCCAGCACGACCAGTGATTCGCCGTACTCCAGCAGGTTCGGGATGACCACGCCCACGCCCTTGCCCGAGCGGGTCGGCGCGGCCAAGATCACGAACTGCTGGCCGTCCAGGCGCACCAGCTTGCCGCCATGGCTGCCGACCACGATGCTCTGGCCAGTCTTCTTGAACATGCCGTGCTTGGCCAGGTCGGCGCCGGTGGCGAAGCGTGCATCGCCGTGCAGCGAGCGCTTGTCCTTCTTCAGCAGCAGCACCAGGCCGGCGACCAGCAGCACCAGCAGGGGCAGGCCGAAGCCCACGTAGCCAGCCCATTTGATCTTGCCCACGAAGGGCGCGACCTGCGGTTGGCCGATGGCGTGGACGTACTGGTAGTAGGTGTTCCAGGTGAACAGCTGGGTGTCCAGCCCCAGGAACAGCAGGGTCAGATAGCCGGAAAACACGAAACCGAGCAGCAGGGTCGCCAGCGTGATGATGGCGATGAGCAGATACTTCTTACTGGGCAACACCCGAATCCTCCATGATGCGCACGCGGCGCGACGGCCTAGCGGTGGCGCCAGCGCGACGCCTTCTTCCGCAGGTGGTTCTCGTTTTCCAGCCCGGGCTCCTCGCCCTCTTCACGCACCAGTTGCAGCAAGCGTTGGCGCGCTTCGGCCAGTGATATCAGGTCGGTCAGACGATCCCCATCGTCGGCGACGACCGCATGGCCGACCACATCGCCGGGAGCGTACACCGGCTCGTAGGACACCGCTACCAGCTGATAGCGGCCACGGGTTTCCAGCACATGCCTGAATTCCTGCATCGCATTCCTCCTTGTCGGGGCAACACTGCGCCCCCTGCTCCGCCATCATGCCCGTGGCAGCGTCATGGGCGCATCCACAACCGCTGCGGCTTTTGCGCGAAACTGTGCGCGGACATCCAAGGAGACTGCAATGGACTGGGTAGCACTTGCCCGTACGCTGGCCACCGAGGCCCACGCGGGGCAGATCGACAAGGCCGGCCAGCCTTATATCGGCCATGTGGCGCGGGTGGCAGCCGCGGTGCGCGGCGACGATGACGCCGAAGTGGTGGCCTGGCTGCATGACGTGGCCGAGGACTGCCCGGCGTTTGCCGCACGGATCGAGGTATTTCCGGCGCCGCTGCGCGAGGCAGTGCAACTGCTCAACCGCGATGCAGCTCCTGACGCGGACAGCTACTACGCGCGCATTGCCGCCCACCCGCTGGCACTGAAAGTGAAGCGCGCCGATCTGGATGACAACGCCGATCCACAGCGACTGGCGATGCTGGACGGGACCACGGCAGGGCGCCTTCGCGACAAGTACGCTCATGCCCGGGCGGCGCTGGGCATCTGAGCCGGCCGCGAGGCGACGCGGAGGTTTGGCGTGTCACCGATCAAACGCTGATTTGCCCTGAGTACTGCTGCTCCTGTTGCAGTGCAGCAGTACAATGGACGGCTCCCCCCGCCCCATCGCGCCCTCCGCATGAGCCCCAACTCTTCCCTGGCTGCGCGGCTGACGCCCCGCCAGCGCACCCTGATCATCCTCGCCCTGTCGCTGGGTGGATTCGCCATCGGCACCAGCGAATTTGCCAGCATGGGGCTGATGCTGGAGATCAGCCGCGGCCTGTCGGTTTCCGAAACCCAGGTCGGGCACCTGATCAGCGCTTACGCCATCGGCGTGGTGGTCGGCGCCCCGATCCTCGCCTTCGTGGGTGCCAGCTTCCCGCGCCGCAAGCTGCTGCTGGCGCTGATGGGCTTCTACGCGGTCGGCAACCTGGCCAGCGCGCTGGCACCGAATTACGGCACGATGCTGGTGGCACGCTTCGTCGCCGGCCTGCCGCATGGCGCCTACTTCGGCGTTGCGATGCTGGTGGCCGCTGCGATCAGTCCTGCCGGCCAGCGCGGCCAGGCGATGTCGCGGGTGCTGCTGGGCCTGTCGATCGCGATCCTGGTCGGCAACCCGTTGACCACCTGGCTGGGCCAGCAGCTGAGCTGGCGCACCGCCTTTGCCCTGGTCAGCGTGCTGGCCATTGCCACGGTGGCGATGATCGCGCGCTTCCTGCTGCCGGACCCGGACGAAGTGCGTACCTCGCCGATGCGCGAACTGCGCGCCTTCAACACCTCCCAGGTCTGGCTGGCGCTGGCGATCGGTGCGGTCGGCTTCGCCGGCATGTTCTGCGTGTTCACCTACCTCGCCCCCACCCTCGTGCAGGTCACCGGCGTGGCCGAATCGTGGATGCCGCTGGCAGTGGGCGTGTTTGGCATCGGCGCGATCATCGGCAACATCGCCGGTGGCTGGCTGGTGGACAAGTTCCATTTCAAGGCCGCCGCCGTGGTGCTGCTGTGGTCGATCGTGATGCTGCTGCTGTATCCGCTGGCCGCACAGTCGGTGTGGACCATCGGCCCGATGATCATCACGGTCGGCACCATGGGCGCGCTGGCGGCGGTACTGCAGACGCGCCTGATGGACGTGGCCGGCGAAGCGCAGACGCTGGCGGCCGCCTCCAATCACGCCGCCTTCAATACCGCCAACGCACTCGGCCCGTGGCTGGGCGGCATGGCGATCAGCGCCGGCTTCAGCCCGGCCAGTACCGGCTATGTCGGTGCAGCCACCGCAATCGGCGGCCTGCTGCTGTGGTGCGCAGCGGTGGTGCTGGACAAGAAGCGCGAGACCGCCGTCGCCGGCAGCCCCTGAACATTGCGCCGGATCGTCAGTCGCTGCCTGTGCGGCGACGGCGATCCGGTCGCAGCAACGCTGTATCGCCGGCCGCCAGGGTCGGCCTCGCCAGCTCACCGCGCTTCACGCGGTCCAGCACCCGCCGTGAATTGGCTGCACAGTCGATGCCGTCCGGCCGCGCCCGGATGTCCTCGATCAGGGCCAGCAGGTGCGCCCGGCTCTCTGCCAACCGCAGCTGCAACGCTTCGATGTCAGCCACCTTCTGCTGCAGCATCGTGATCAACGCCTCATGCTGCCACTGGCCCATGCTCGGTGGCAGCAGGGCGCGGATCTCTTCCAGGCTGAAGCCTGCACGCTGCGCGCCCGTGATCAACTCCAGCAACAGCACCGCCTGTTCCGGATAGTCGCGGTAGCCATTGGCCTGGCGCTGCACCACCAGCAGCCCCGCGTCTTCATAGAAACGAATGCGCGACGCCGCGAGGCCCGTGAGGCGGGCCAGCTCACCGATCTTCATCTGCCTGAATCCTCGCCATGGGAGCTGTTGACCTTCAATAAAACTTGAAGGTTAGCGTAGCGCCATTCCCCTGTCGTGGAGCTGTCCGATGTCGCTGTTCTCGCCCCTGGCAC
This sequence comes from Stenotrophomonas sp. Ps181, assembly GCF_025697425.1. Classification (NCBI taxonomy): domain Bacteria; kingdom Pseudomonadati; phylum Pseudomonadota; class Gammaproteobacteria; order Lysobacterales; family Lysobacteraceae; genus Stenotrophomonas; species Stenotrophomonas sp. Ps181. Next base: position 498,007 of record NZ_JAHWBI010000004.1, on the reverse strand, counting down.
TACCCTCCGGTGCCATCATCCGCAACCGCATTGCCAAGGCCGCGATGGAGGAAAACATGGCCGACGCCGACCACGCGCCGTCCGCTGCGCTGCTGCAGCTCTACCAGCGTTGGGCCGATGGCGGCGCAGGACTGATCATCACCGGCAACGTGATGGTCGATGGCCGCGCGATGACCGGCCCCGGCGGCGTGGTACTGGAAGACGATCGCCACCTTGACCGCTTCATCGCCTGGGCCGAAACGGCACGCTCACGGGGCGCGCAGATGTGGATGCAGATCAACCATCCCGGGCGGCAGATGCCGGCCGCACTCGGCCCACCGGCACTCGCGCCGTCAGCCGTCGCCCTGGAGATGGGCGCGCTGTCCAGGCAGTTCGCACCGCCGCGGGCGATGACCGAGGCGGACATCGAAGAGGTGATCGCCCGCTTCATCCGCAGCGCCGAGCTGGCCGAGCGCGCCGGGTTCAGTGGCGTGCAGATCCATGCCGCGCACGGTTACCTGCTCAGCCAGTTCCTGTCGCCGCTGTCCAACCGCCGCGACGACCGCTGGGGCGGCAGCCTGCACAACCGTGCGCGCCTGCTGCTGGAGATCGTGCAGGGGGTGCGCGCCACCGTGTCGCCCACGTTCGCGGTGGCCGTGAAGCTCAATTCCGCCGATTTCCAGCGCGGTGGCTTCTCGCCCGAGGATGCGCGCGCAGTGGTGGAAATGCTGGCGCCGCTCGGCGTGAACCTGGTCGAACTGTCCGGTGGCAGCTACGAAGCACCGGCCATGACCGGTGCCGCGCGCGACCAGCGCAGCCTGGCCCGCGAGGCCTACTTCCTCGAGTTCGCGCGTGAGATCGCCACGGTGGCAACGATGCCGCTGATGGTCACCGGTGGCATCCGCCGTCGCGCCGTGGCCGATCAGGTACTTGACAGCGGTGTGGCCATGGTCGGCATCGCCACCGCGCTGGCGATCGAGCCGGATCTGCCACACCGCTGGCAGCAGGGCCGCGACCCGGTACCGACACTGCGCACCATCGACTGGCGCAGCAAACCATTGGCCGCCAGCGCACACATGGCCGCAGTGAAGTACCAGTTGACGCGGCTGAGCAGGCTCCGGCCCACGGCGCCGGGTGTTTCGCCCGTCTGGGCACTGCTGCTGGCACAGGCGGCCGCAAAGTGCCGAACCCGCCGCTACCGGCGCTGGATCGGTGCACGCGCAGGAGGATACTGAGCGGGCAGGCTTCTCATCACCGAATCGATGCTCCACCATCTGCACGATCGGCGGCAGCCCGTCGCCGGTCGCAACACGCAGAAGGAACCCTCGTGGCAGCAGGACCAACCAGGAACTACGAGAAGCTGCTCGATGACCTGCTCTCACTGGGCCGCAACTGGGCGCTGGCCATTGCCATCGCAGGTGCCGGGGCTGCGGTCCATTACAGCGAGTCGGTCTACGAAGCAGGCATCTGGCGCGACCTGCTGCCCACGCTCTGCTTCCTGGTCGCCATCGTCTGGATCGTGCTCAGCATCATCCGCTTCGACCTGACCATCCAGCAACACTTCGAGCGGAAATTGTCACGCTGGCTCAGCCGTCTGCTGTATGTCGTGCTGCTTGGCACCGGCATCACTGCCGTGTTCTTCGTCACCGAACTGGCGGAGAACAATCACATCGCGCGGATGTGCGACTCGGTGGCCAATGAACCCGGCAGCCGCATCCACAGGTCGACCGAGTGCCAGCGCCTGTACCAGCACCGCGCGGCGTACCGGCAGCGCCTGGAATCGGCCGAGGGTGAGTTCGACTGAACGGGCTTCATCGCGGTCTTCGCGCGCGATGAACACATTTCGTGGATGTGCATTTGGGCACAGTGCAGCCGACGCCGCTTTCTCGGCCTGCACCGGACCCGCAATGCACCACCCTCGCGCACCTGCCCGCCACGATGCCATCGCCTTGCAGGCCGGCATGCTGGGCAGCGTGTTGGGGGTGGCGTTGTCCAAGGCCATTGCCTTGTCTGCGTTGGCAGCCGATTCGATGATGGGGATCGGGCTGTGGGTGGTGGCCTGCGCACTGCTGGCTGCCTGGGCGCTCGCAGCCTATCTGGCCTGCCTGGCGCTGAGCCGTCGTGTGTTCGTGCTGATGGTGGCGCTGTGCATGGTGTTGATGATCTGCATCGCCTGACCCAGCAGGGGCCGGACCATCGCGCATTTGTTACAGAATAACAAGTGCAATGGGTCCGATTGTGCATGCCCGGCGTCTCAGATTTGAATTCCATGGCCATCCTGGCATTACCCGAGGCCACCCATGACCCTGCAGCCTTCATTCCGTGCCACCCTCACTGCCATCGCCCTGGCGTCGCTCAGCGCCTGCGCCACCTATGACGACAGCGCCATGCATCCGGCCTGCCAGGAGTCACCCCATCTGAAGGATCTGCCGCGAGAGGTCGCTGCCCGCGAGAGCCGTTGCAACAGGGGGCTGGAAGTGTGGTCGAGCGAGCGCGGCGACAGTGACAAGCCGCTGGACCTGAGCGGAAAGAAAAAGGATCCCTGAAAGGGAGCGCTGCTGGTTCCCGTGGCTGTCTTGACCATGCCTATGCACCTGGCTGACTGACCCATCACAGCCGGCGCGCGACGATGAGGTCTCCCTACCCTGTCGAGATCCAGATGCCGGACACTGCCCTCCCTGTCATTCGCGCGTTCGAGGCCGTGTTCGATCTGTCAGGGGGCGTGCAGCGCATCACCGCGCTCACGGTCACCTGCCGGCATTGCACATCGACCAGCTCGGCCAGTGAGGACAATCTGGTGCACTTGCCAGGTGGCGCATTGTTCCGCTGCGGCGGGTGCGGCTGCCATCAACCGGTCAGCCATGCCCGGCTGTCGGACTGGCAACCGGCGTCGTTGCTGGGTATCTGAGGGCCGCGACGTGGGAATGACTGCGGAACAGCGGAAAATACTCCAGGCAATCGCCGCTGCGGAACCGGTGCGCGGCGATGCCGCAACGTGGGCGGTGACCGCCGGATGGGCGGTACAGGCAGAGGACGGGGATATCGATCTCACCGAGGCTGGCCGGGATGCGCTCGCCGCGCAGTCAGGTCGTGAGGGCTAGACCCGCCGGTCGGGCCAGCTTCGCCTCCCTTCGCGCTGCGTCGCGATAGCGCCAATCTGCGGGACAAAGGGTGCATCCCTGCCAGGTCGACGGCGAAGTGGCGGGGCCTTTCATGTCGGCGGTGTGCAGAGCGTCATGACATGCGCTCGGCTATGCTGCGCCACCTTCCTGCGCCAATGGCGGCCATGCATCCTTTTCCCCTGCCAGTCTCTGCACCTGATCAGCTCGCCTACCGACTGCTGCAGGACAGTGACTGGGCCCGCTCGGCCACTGCCGCAAGCGCACCCGCCGAACTTCGCATGTTGCTGGCGATGATCCTGGATTCGCCAGAACCCCTGTGGCTTGCCTGGGGCAAGGAAGACAAGGCGTTCTTCTTCAATGATGCCTACCTGCCGATGCTGGGGGAAAAACTGCACGGCGCGATGGGCAATTGCCTGGAGGATGTCTGGGCGGACGTATGGCCGGACGTGGCGAAGGCCGTCAACGATGCCTTCGCCGGCACCAGCCGCAGCTTCAAGAACCTCCCGTTGATGATGGATCGCGACGGCACGCTGCGTGAAACATTCTGGACGTTCTCGTATTCGCCGCTGCGCGTCGGCTGCGGCAGTGTGGCCGGCATCCTGTGCGTGGTCAGCGAGCAGACCGAACGGGTGATCGAGCGCGACCTGCACAGCCGCCAGGTCGCGGCGATCACCGAGCAGGCACGGGAGGCCCATCTGGAACTGGTGCGCGCCCGCGAGCAGCTGCGCCAGTCGCAGAAGCTGGAGGCGATCGGCCAGCTCACCGGCGGTGTGGCCCACGACTTCAACAACCTGCTGCAGGTCATCACCGGTTCGGTGGACATGCTCCTGCACACGTGGCCGTCAGACGACACCCGGCGCCGCTACATCCAGGCCATTGCCACAGCCTCGGACCGCGCCACCAGGCTGACCGCGCAACTGCTTGCGTTCTCGCGTCGCCAGAGCCTGTCGCCGGAGGTCTTCGATCTCTGCGAGAGCGTGCACGCGCTTTCGGACATCATCACCACGGTACTGGGTGCACGCATCCAGGTGTCGTTGACGTTGCCCGGCACGCCGTTGCCGGTGCTGCTGGACCGGACCCAGCTGGACACTGCATTGATCAACATCGCGGTCAATGCGCGCGATGCGATCGAGGGACACGGCAGGGTGACCATCGAGGTGGAGCAGGTAACCGCCGTGCCTTCGGTGCGCTTCGCCGCGCCGATGAAGGGCGACTTCGCCGCGATCAGCGTGACCGACACCGGAGCAGGCATCGACCCCGCCGTCGTCGACCGCATCTTCGAGCCCTTCTTCACCACCAAGAGCGTCGGCGCCGGAACCGGCCTCGGCCTCAGCCAGGTGTTCGGCTTCGTCAAGCAGTCAGAAGGCGAGGTGGACGTGCAGAGCCAGGCGGGCGCCGGTACCCGCTTCACCCTGTACCTGCCGCTGGCGCAGGCGAGAGAAATGACGGAACGGCCGGCGACGCTACCGGGGCTGCAGCATGGTCACGGTGTCTGCGTGCTGGTGGTGGAAGACAACGTCGATGTGGCCGAATTTGCCGTCGGCGCCCTGCGCGAGCTCGATTACAACGTGGTACTTGCGCACAATGCGGACGAGGCCCTGGCGGAGCTCGAACGGGATGCCTCCCGCTTCGATGTAGTGTTCAGCGACGTAGTGATGCCTGGCATGAACGGCCTGGATCTGGCCCGTACCATCCGCAGCCGCCTGCCTGGGCTTCCAGTGATCCTTACCAGCGGCTACAGCGAACTGCTGGCCCGGGACCCTGGCCATGGCTTCACCCTGCTGCGCAAGCCTTACTCATTGAAGCAGCTGGCCTCGGTGATGACCGAAGCCGGGCGCTGCGCGCAGGCCGTGATGGCGTCGCCCTAGCAGGCGGTCACCGCAGCGAACCGAACCAGCGTTCCAGCGAAGGCTCCAGCCCCGACGTGTCGCCGCCAGCATCGCAGGCCCAGGCGACGATACCGTCGGGGCGGACCAGCACGGCGCCCAGTCCCAGCGTGTCGCGCGCCGTGGACATCACGCAGGTGACCGACCGCTGCCAGCGCTCAATGATCGGACCGAGCGAATCGCCGGTATCGAGCCCCAGCAGCACGCCCTGCCCTGCACGCAGCAGCTCTCCCATGCGGCGGCCATCGGTCAGATGGACGTCAGGCACGCTTCGGCCAACCCGCGGGTGGCCGCCATCGAACACCGGTGGCTGCGCCACGCCCCACAACCGCTCGGCGAGATAGGTGGCGCCGTCGCGGGTCGCGGCCAGGTCGGCGATGACCGCCGCCAGCGCGCGCGACCCGGGGTCTGGCCGCATCAACGCCACCTGCGCACGTGACCAGTCGAGCACCCGGGCGCCGATCGGATGGCGCTCAGCCTGATAGCTGTCCAGCAGCGTCTCGGCGGCGTCGCCTCGCGCCACCGCGGCCAGCTTCCACCCCAGGTTCATCGCATCGCCGATGCCGAGGTTCAGCCCCTGCCCGCCCAACGGCGAATGCATGTGCGCGGCATCACCGGCCAACAGCACGCGGCCGCTGCGATAGGCCGTGGCCTGGCGCGCGGCATCGGTCCATGTGGTGGCCAGATGCAACGCCGTGATCGTTGCCTCTCGCCCGGACACACGCCGCAGCAGCGCCTGGGCGGTGTGCCGGTCCAGCGGCGTGCGATGGCCGGCGCCACCGTCGAAATCGGCCAGCGCCAGCATGCCCGGCGGATTGAAATTGCACATACCGTGTTCGGTGAACTGACGCCCGGGGACGAGCACCGACGGGTCCGCCAGTTCAACCTGCAGCGTGTACCCGGTGAACTCCGGCGCGGTCCCTGCGAACACGAAGCCCGATTGCTTGCGTACCGTGCTGCGGGCGCCATCGCATCCGACCAGCCAGCGGCCCCGCATCAGCCCGCGACCGGTCTGCACCTCCACCTGTGCTTCGTGAGCGCGCACCGCCTGCACTGTGCAGCCACGCTCGATCTGTACACCCAGTGACGCTGCATGCGCGGCCAGCACCGCCTCGAGCGATTGCAGCTCCACCGCCATCCGGGTGGGTACCGGGGTCGGCAGGCGATCACGCCAGCGCGCGCTGTCCACGTCATCCAGGGCGAAAGGAATGCCGGCGAAGTGGCCTCCCAGCGGCCGCGGTTGCGCCAGCCAATGGGCCGTGCCGGACGGCGGCGCGCCCTTGTCCGGCTTCAGCACCTGGCGGGCCGCTACCGCGTCCAGCAGGCCGCGCCGATCCAGCGCTTCCAGCGTGGGCGCGTTCAAGCCGCGCAGGCCAAAGGGCAGGCGCTTCAGGGGTGAATCGGGTGACTGAGCCTGCTCCAGCAGCATGACCGAACAGCCGGCCCGGGCCAGTTCGCCGGACAGGAACAGACCGACCGGACCGGCCCCGGCGATGACGACGTCGTACAACATGGCAGTTCCCTGTCAGCCCCGGGGCGGCGCTCTGGCGACGCCAATGTTACACTCGGTGTACTTTTCCACAAGTGAGCCGCCCATGACCCCGCCTCCGGGCCGCCGCGAGCAGCGCAAGACCGAGACCCGACAGACCATTTCGGACGTCGCCACCGAACTGATCATCCGCCGCGGCTTCGAAGCCGTGTCCATGTCCGAGATCGCCGAGGCCGCCGGGGTCTCGCGCAAGACAGTCTTCAACTATTTCGCCAGCAAGGAGGACCTGGTATTCGACCGCGACGAGGAAGCGCGGGCGTTGCTGCGCGAGGGCATGACTGCGCGCTGCGGCATGACTCCGCTGGCCGCCTTCCAGTCGCTGGTGAGGGAGCTGCTCGACAGCGGCCATCCCCTGTTGCGGATCAATGCCGGTGCAGCGACCTTCTGGGCCACGGTGGCCGGCAGCCCGGCCTTGGTGGCACATGCACGACGGCTGCAGGCACAGCTGGCCGACGACCTCGCGCAGTTGATGGCCAGCGCCGTCGGGCGGTCGGCGGATGATGCCGAGGCACGCCTGGGTGCGGCGATGCTGCTGGCGTCGATGGTGGCGGCCTATCAGAACGGACTGGCCAGCCAGCAGGAGGGCGAGGATCCGCGCCAGGCGATGCTGCAGCTGATCGTGCGCGGCGGCACCGGCGTGCTGGTGGCCTTGGCCGGCACCCCATATACCGACCCGGGCCTGCGTCCATAGCGCACTCGGGGGATAGGTCACGAAGCACTGCAAATGCTAATCTTTCTCATTTGCAGCCCACCCCGACCCCTCATGCCGCTTCCAACCCCGCTCAAGCACGCCCTCTGCCTGGCGCTGCCCCTTTCCCTGGCTACGCCTGCACTGGCCTCCGGGGCCTCCGCTGACACCCCGAAGGACCTGGACCAGGTCGAGGTCCGCGGCCGCGCGCAGACCCTGTACCGCGCCAATGATGCGGCCGTCGGCACCCGCACCGATACCCCGTTGGAACTGGTGCCGCAGTCGATCCAGGTCGTGCCGCGCGAGCTGATCGACGACCAGGCCGCGCGCCAGGTCACCGATCTGTACCGCAGCATCAGCGGCATCAGCTTCTTCAGCTATGCCGGCGTCACACTGCGCGGTTTCCGCCAGGAGAACGTGCTCTACGACGGCCTGCGCGGTGATCCCTATGCCGGCTTCTCGGTGCCGCAGCTGTTCAACATCGAACGCGTGGAAGTGCTGAAGGGTCCGGCCGGTGCGCTGTACGGCGGTGGTGATGCGGGCGGCGTCATCAACTATGTAACGCGCAAGCCCAAGGCGCGCGCCGAACGCCGCATCGAGCTGCAGGCAGGCGACAAGGACTTCCGCGCCGGGTCGATCGAAGGCACCGGCCCCTTGAATGCCAGCGGCAGCATTCGCTATCGCGCCGGCCTCTATGCCGACAGCGAGCAGGGCGTACGCTGGAATGCCGACAGCGAAAGCGTGATCGGCGACGCCTCGCTGGCCTTCGACGTTGGCCAGACCGGCGAGCTGGTGCTGCAGTTCACCGACATCACCCAGAACCTGGGCGGCAACCGCCTGCGCGGCGTGCCGGTGAACGATGCCGGCAGCTTCCTGACCGACCGGCGCTGGAACCACAACGAGGCCAGCGACTTCCTCGACATGCGCGCCAGGGTCGCACTGGCGCAGTACCGCTTCGCACCGCTCGATACGCTGGACGTGGACATTGCTGCGCGCTGGTTCAGCAACAACGAGCACCAGATGTACCACGAGCCGATGGGGCTGATTGATCGTGACCGCGACGGCGTAGCCGAATGGATGACGCGCCAGCTGCGCAACCAGATCCGCGACAACGAGGCCTTCACCGCCAGCGGCAATGCCGTATGGAGGATCAACACCGGCCGTATCGAACACAAGGTGCTGTTCGGCGCCGACGTGTACCAGCTCGACGCCGACTTCACCGCGCAGACCGCCAACAGTGCCGACCTGGCACGCGGCGCCGGCCCGGTGCGCGGCATCGACCTGTTCAACCCGGTCTATGGCGCGAGCACCTGGCATGACTACAACCTGGCCGCCCTGCCGTGGCGCAGCACCGCCACCCGCAGCAAGCGCTACGGCGGCTATCTGCAGGATGAGCTGGCGCTGGGCACGCGCTGGCACGTGCTGGCCGGACTGCGCTGGGATGGCTTCAAGGATGAGGACCGCATGGGCGGCAACAGCGTGGATGGCAACGCGCTCAGCTGGCGTCTGGGCAGCACCTTTACCGTCCGGGACGGCGTTAACCTGTATGCCAACATCGCCAGCGGCTTCGTGCCGCAGAGCGCGGCCAACCAGAACCCGGCAGCGGGTGGCCCGTTCGACGCCGAGCGCAGCAGGCAGTGGGAAGTCGGCATGAAGTCCCTGCTGGCCGACCGCGTGACCCTGAACATGGCGGCCTACCGCATCGACCGCAGCAACATCGTGCAGGCCACCGGCGAAGTGCGGGACGGCGTGAACCAGCTGGCCGCGCTGGGCCTGGTACGCAGCACGGGCATGGAACTGGACCTGCTGGCCGACGTGACCGAGCGCTGGGTGGTGAACCTGACCTACGCCTACAACGACGCACGGGTAAAGGACGCCGGACCGAACGGCATCACCAATGCGTCCGGCGACCGCTTCGCGAATGCACCACGCAACAAGCTCGGCCTGTGGACACGTTACGACCTGCCGTCGATCAATTCGGCCATCGGCTTCGGCGCCGACCATGTGGGCGAGCGTGTCAGCCTGGATGGGCAGACGGTCAAGGCTTACACGGTATTCGACATGAGCTGGAAGACCACGTGGAAGCAGTGGCAGTTCCAGGCCAACGTCAAGAACCTGTTCGACAAGGTGTACGCGGCCAGCGGCTTCATCGAGCGCAACGGGCATTTCCCGGGCGAGCCGCGACGGGTGTACGTGCAGGCGGCTTACAGCTTCTGACGAACCTCTCCTGTGGCGCCGTGCCCACGCTCGGCTCGGCGCCTGGCCTGGTCACCCCATGCGTATCGCGTGACTCTCGCGCGCCTGCAGATCGATATCCTGCTGGCGCTGCATGGCCGCCTGCTGGCGCTCAAGGCTGGCAGCCTCGATCTGCTGCAGGGATTGTGCAACCGGCGTCTGCACCGCAACATCGGTAGGCATGGAGGCACGCAGATGCGCGGGATCGCTCATCTCGCCCTGCACCACGAACACGTTGCGGCCGGCCGGATGCTCGGCAGTCTGCGCGCTCAGCAGCACATGGTCGGCCCGTTCAAGCTGGTTGCGACGGGCCAATGCCATCACGCTCGCCACGAGGCGCTCGCTGTTCTCGTCGTGGGGACGCCCGGCGCGGGCATCGATCGCGGCCACGCCTTCTCGCACCTGCTGCAGCAGTGCGTACTCACGGTGGCCGGGACCAATGTCGGCCAGGCGGGTCGGCGCCTGCGCGGGATCCGGCACGTCGTCCACGGCTGCGGTCAGCGGGCTGCGGGTGATGGCCCGGTACGGGTCGTCCGGGTGGAACTGGGTGCGTTTTTCCTGGCGCTCCAGACGAACCTCGCGCGCGTCGTTGAGCTCGGCGATGCGTGCGGGGTCGGTAATCTCGCGCATCGACACGTGGCCGCCACCCGCGCTGACACTGGCCCACTTCCTATCCGCTTCGAAGTAAATCGCGTAGTAGCTGTTGCCACCGATGACGTTCGGATCGACTGCTGAGCGGCCGTCCAGCGCCTGGGTGGCTTCCAGCACGCTCAACCGGGTCAGGTACTGGCCGCCTTTCGTCCATCCCATCTGGCTGATGGCATCGACACTGGTGTTGCCTACGCGCGGGCCTCCGGCGTAGTCATTGTTGAGCATGTTGGTCCAGATCTGTTCCAGCTTCTCGGGGCCGCTCTTCTGCTCAGCCGCCTGCAGCAACACGCGCGGCGTCCAGCAGTTGGGATCGAGTTCATGCCGTTCAAATGCGCGGTCGTGAGCCAGCATCACGTCTTTGCCGGGAAGATTCAGTGCCAGGTCTGGACGGCGCTCGTTCATCCACTGCTGCCGCAACTCAAGATCTCTTTCGAGCAGGGTCTGCCCAAAGGACTCCCATTGCCGCTCCGTCAACTGTGCATTTGAAAACCGGGATCCGTCTTCCTGCTGGGTCTTTGCGTAGCTTTGTGCATACGCGTTCGCGACGCGTCCCGGCAGGCTGTCATTGCGTACAACACCCAGTGCCAGTGTCCCGTATCCATCGGCTCCCGGCAGTTGCGACAGGTAGTTCCAGTAAAGCTCGCGGTTGCCGTCTCTGGCATAGCTGCCAAGGATGCTTAGATCGCGTTCGGTCAATCCACTCATACCCTGCCCCTTCTCTTCCTTGAATCACCGATCACTTGGACCGGGTGCGCGCGATGATGTCCCTGACGGCCTCTTCCATGCGCTTCCAGTCCTTCAGAAACGCTCTCTTGTAGTCCAGGCTGACGGACAGCTTGTTGTCGATGTCCACGAAGTAATGAACGCAGCCCGCGGCCACTTCCCCTGGCTCACTGATCACCTCGCGCCCCTCCAGCCGCACGCCGTCGCGTCGGAATTCCTCGCCGTCACATTTGATGAATGAGCTGATCCGGCCGTCACCCTGCCGTGCGATGTACCAGTCTCTCTCGTAGGCGGGATTGCGCACAGGCGGCCTCCCGTACCGCGCCTCATACTGCTTCGCGTACACCACCATCTTCGCTTCATCGATTGCATAGGGCGTCAGGCCCAAGATCTGCGGCTTTGCAACGCGTTGATCGAGACGGTCCCTGGGATCCTCCCTTTCCACAGAGCCCTCCTCGGTGATGGCTTCATTTGACGACAGCCTTGAAAGCAGTGTTTCAACGGGAACGCGATCAACATAGTTGATCCGGATTGGAATCTCCTTCCGGAAATCATTCGTACGCGGATTGGCCCGCGCACCCGGCGCCGTCGGCTTCATGTCCGGCCACTCGATGACCAGCGTCACGCCCTCGCCCGGCCATGGTGCGATCTGGCTGTCCAGGTAGTTGGCCGGAATGCGGAAGGTGTTCGGCCCCAGCTTCACGTCCACGGGGGCATCGGTATAGGTGTGACCGTTGATCGTGCGGCCGGTCTGCGTTGCGCCGGACATGGCGGGATTCCTTTCGTGTTCGGTGGATGGCGGCCGCGCACACGCGCCAGCACTCGCCGCGACGGCAAGTGCAAGCGCCAGGCAACGGCTCGGGGACATCACGTGCATGGGCATTCCATTGCAGGGTTCCAGCGCCACTATAGGGAACCGGGCGTCAACGGAACAGGAACCGCATCGCAGCCCTTCATGGAACCAGGCAGCGCTCCACCTGCAGTGACAGCACCTGGCAGGCATTGAACAGGCCCTCGACCACGGCGGCGGAGGGACAGCAGGCGGGATCGTCGCTCTCCCGCGCCACATGCGCAGCGTGCAGCACCGCAGTCAACGCCGTGATGCCCGAAACGCTGCGGGTCGCCAGGGCCATGTCGAACGCGCGGCCAGGGCTCAAGTGCATTTCACTCCAGGCCTCGCCATCAGCGCGCAGGTTCCTGCCGTGGCCTGCCAGGTGTGCAAAGAACGCCGATGGCGTGACGAACTCGGCGGATTCGCGGAGCGCGTCCTCCGGCGTTTCGGCCAAGGCAGCTGGAAGATCGCGCACGGCGGCACCCAGCAGCGCGTGCAGGCGGGGATGGTCGGGAAGACGTTCGGGCATGACGGCAACCTCACGATGTGGCCACCTGCAGATGCAAGGTGGCGGACGGTGCGGGTTGGCGTGCCGGATACGTACCGCTAAAGCCGGCGGATCGGAAGATCCCCACGCACCGTCCACCATGAGCCGGTGGGCGGTGCATTGTCGCGGTTGCAGCTTCGGCTGCAATCGCGACCGGTAGCGGTACGTAAGTTCGGGACGCCAATCCCGGCCAGGGCGAGTGCCTTGGCGCGGCGATGATGGGCGCACTCCATCGCCGATGCAAAGTAGGAAAAGTCCGCGCTGACGCATTCCTACGCTGGTTGCGTCACGGGATGGCGAACCGTCCACCGACTGACGTGCTTCGTTGGTACGTCGCGCCTGCCTGCGCGCGCTGCCCAACGATCACATCGAGCCGAACACGACACACCGGCCATGGCGATCGCGCAGAAAGTCGCAATACGCACGGCCTCCGTCTTCAGCTCGAGCACAGGCGTTCCGCGCTGGATACACACCGGGAACGCTTGCGTAGAGGAGCCCACAGGCACATTCGAGCGCGATCTGATCACAACGGAATGTCTGCGCCACACCGTTTTCGTACGAGATCCGCGAGGTGACGACTATAGTCGCCGACCTCAATGGATCAGGAGCTCATCATGGAATTCACTTCCTGGCGCAACATCCTTGTTGCCGCTGGCGTGGCGGTCGCACTTTCCGTGGCCGCCTACAACGACCATCACCGTCATGCCCTCACTGACGGTGCCGAAGGGCGCGATGCGGTAGGTCTCGTCACCGAGGTGCATTGGGATGAGAAGAGGGGCAGAAGGAGCAACTTCGTCCTGAATGTCGAGTTCGAAACCGAAGACGGCCAATCGCGCGTCGAGAAGATCGCGGTCTCCAACGACCTTGGCAATCGGATGCGTGCCACCGACGAGGCGGAGGAGATTGATATCCGCTACAACGCCAAAGACCCGTCCGTGGCGATGGCCGTTGGCGAAACGGACAACTCCCTGCTGTTGTTGTGGCTGGCAATCGCCTCCGGGCTGCTCACCCTGGCGCTGCTGGCCACCCGGGTGGTGCAGGGCCGGAAAGCGCAGCCCGCCTGACCCACCCAGGCGCGGGCGCATCCAGAATGCGCTCGCGCAGAGCCAAAAGTGTCTTCAACTCTGGCAATCGCCTTCCGTGCTTCCATGGCCGCGATAGGTCTCGCCCCACTCGCGCATGGCCAGCAGCACCGGCACCAGCGTGCGGCCGAACTCGGACAGCTCGTATTCCACCTTCGGCGGCACTTCCGGGTACACGTGGCGGATCACCACGCCATCGGCTTCCAGTTCACGCAGCTGGCTGGTGAGCATGGACTGGGTAGCATTGGGCACCCGCCGCGTCAGTTCCATGAAACGCCGCTTGCCGGTCATCAGGTGAAACAGAATGATCGGCTTCCACACGCCACCGATCACGGACAGCGTGACTTCCACCGCACACCCGCTCTTGCCATCCCAACGCTTGCTACGCATGCATACTCCGGAAAACCATAGTACCTACGGAAAATCATCGTTCTTGTTGCAATAGAGGCACGAGCCTAGCATGGCCCCATCCCATGAATGTGAGGCCATCCATGACGTTCAAAGCCCTGCTGACCGGCAAGACGAACAACCAGCTTTCGACCGAGCTGGTCGATTTCGATGAGGCGAATCTGATGGACGGTGACGTCCTGGTGCAGGTCGAGTACTCCACGCTCAACTACAAGGATGCGCTCGCGCTCACCGGCAAGAGTCCGGTCATCCGGACGTTTCCGCTCATTCCCGGCATCGATCTGGCAGGCGTGGTGCTGGAATCCAGCAGGGCCGACTTCACGCCAGGCGACCGCGTCGTGCTCAATGGCTGGGACCTGAGCATGGGCCATCACGGCGGCCTGGCCCAGCGCGCCAGGGTGCGGGGCGAATGGCTCAACCGGATTCCCGGCAACCTGAGCACCCGCGACGCCATGGCCATCGGCACCGCGGGCTACACCGCCATGCTGTGCGTGCTGGCCCTGGAACATGCCGGCGTGACGCCCGACAAGGGCGATGTGCTGGTGACCGGCGCCAATGGCGGCGTCGGCTCGATTGCGGTGGCGATCCTGTCGAAGCTGGGCTATCGCGTGGTGGCCGCCACCGGACGCCCGGAGCATGCTGATTATCTGCACAACCTGGGTGCTGCCGAGATCATCGATCGTGCGCAGCTTTCCGAACCGCGCGAGCGGCCGGTGAGTGCCGAGCGATGGGCCGGCGTGGTGGATGTGGCCGGCGGCCCAACGCTGGTCAATGCCATCGCCGAAACGAAGTACCGCGGTGCCGTGGCCGCCTGTGGCCTGGCCCAGAGCGATGCACTGCACGGCTCGGTGCTGCCCTTCATCCTGCGCAACGTGACCCTGGCCGGCGTGGATTCGGTGAATGCCCCACAAGAGGTTCGCCAGCGCGCCTGGGATCGGCTCGCGACCGACCTGGACCCGCAGAAGCTGGAAAGCACCGTGCAGCAGATCGGCCTCGCCGAGGTACTGGATGTCTATGAGCAGATCATTCCCGGCAAGGTGCGCGGCCGCATCGTTGTGGATGTGAACGCCTGACGCCTGCCGCGCCGGCGAGGGTGCAATGGCATCGCAGGCTCACGCGCGCGACTGACCGGAAAACGCAACGTGCCACGCCAAGCCGCCTTATCATGGGGCGGCAAGGGCGCTTTACGCCCGTTGACGTACGCAAGGCAGTATCTGGATGTCTATCGAATGGCGCCCCTCGGGCTGGGGCCAGCGTGTGACCCGCTCGCCGGACTGGCAGTTGCGGCTGGATGGCGAACAGCTCGCGCTTTTGATCGACGGCAGGCAATACCAGCAGCATGTGGCGAACGAACACAGCGTGCGGGTCGTTCGCGGCGTACTCTGGTCCCGGGTCGAACTGACGACCGAGCGCGGTGAGGCACTGTCCGTGGATGGGCTGCCCAACAGCCAGGGCTCCCGGCTTGCGGCTGCCGTGCAGCACGTGCTTTTCGCGCGCTCCAGGCGGGGGCGCAAGGCACTGTTTGAGCGCGTTCTGGCGCAGATCCAGGCGTGGCTGGCCGAGGCAGATGCGCTTACCGACCGAGGCACCACCGGCCGCCGCTGGATCACGCACGAACAGCAGCAGGCGCTGCTGGCCGACCGCCCCACCCTGCCCCTCCCGCCAGCCGAGCTCGAGCAGCTGTTCCTCGACGAGGAGGTGCATGACGACCTGCACGTGCACCGCCACCGCATGGCGCTGGACGCGCTGCACGACTGGCAGCTGGATTGGCCCGCCGTGTGGGCGAACGCCAATGAGGCAATGGCGACCCGTGAACTGGGTCTGGCCAAGCCCTTCCTGGACCAGGTCGAGAGCAGACCGTTGACCGAGGAACAAGCCCGCGCGGTCATCTGCTTCGACAACCGGGTGCAGGTCGTGGCCGCGGCCGGCTCGGGCAAGACCTCCACGATGGTCGCCAAGGCCGCTTATGCCATCGACCGCGGCTTTGTCGAACCCGAACGGATCGTGATGCTCGCCTTCAACAAGGATGCCGCCCAGGAGCTGGAGGAGCGCGCGCGGCGATGCTTCGGCCGGCTCGGCATGGGCGACACCGTGGTCGAGGCGCGGACCTTCCACGCCCTGGGCCTGGCCATCATCGCCAAGGCCACGGGACGCAAGCCTGATATCCCGGAATGGGCGATCGACGCGACGCTGGGCTTCAACAAGCTGGCCGAACTGGTGGACGACCTGAAGGACCGCTCGACCCACTTCCGCACCCAGTGGGACATGTTCCGCCTGGTGTTCGGACGCGACCTTCCGCCGTTGGGTGCCGACATGATGGCCGATGGCTACGACCGCGATGGTGCGCCCTACATGCGTACCCTGCAGGGCGAGCGGGTGAAGAGCCTGGAAGAGTGCGTGATCGCTGACTGGCTGTTCTACAACGGCGTGGCGTATGACTACGAGCGGCGCTACGAGTTCGATACCGCGACAGACACCCACCGCCAGTATCGTCCAGACTTTTACTACCCGGACGCCCGGCTGTATCACGAGCACTTCGCGCTGGATGCCGATGGCCAGCCGCCGCAGCACTTTGCCGATTACAGCGAAGGCATGCACTGGAAGCGCCAGCAGCATATGGCGCGCGGCACTGCCCTGGTCGAGACGACCTCGTTTGGCCTGCGCAGTGGACAGGCCCTGCAGCACCTTGCCGAGCGGCTGGGTGCGTCTGGCGTCGAACTCGACCCGAACCCGGACCGCGAGCTGCCTGATCAGGGCGCCAAGCCGATGCCGGACGCAGACCTGATTGGCCTGATGCGCACCTTCATTGCGCATGCCAAGAGCAACTGCCTGACGCTGGACGATATGGCGGCGCGCCTGCGGCAGATGCCCGAGGATCAGTTCAAGGAACGCTACCGGCGCTTCCTGGAGATCGCCGGGCCGGTTTTCCAGGCCTGGGACAATGCACTGGCCGACGAGCGCAGCATCGATTTCGAAGACATGCTCAACATGGCCGCCGGGTTGCTGGAACAGGGCCACTATGAGTCGCCCTACGACCTGGTGATGGCTGACGAGTTCCAGGACGCATCGCGCGCCCGCGCGCGCCTCTGCCGTGCGCTGGTCAGCCAACCGGGCCGCCATCTGTTTGCGGTGGGCGATGACTGGCAGTCGATCAATCGCTTCGCTGGCGCCGACGTTTCGGTGATGACCGGTTTCCGCGAATGGATGGGGCATGGCCAGGTGCTGAAACTGGAGCAGACGTTCCGCTGCCCGCAGGCACTGTGCGATGTGTCCAGCCGCTTCATCAGCCGCAACCCCGCGCAGATGGCCAAGAAGGTCCGCTCTGCTGCGCCGGCAGTGGGCCCGGTGCTGCAGGCGTTCCAGATGAACCGGCGTGAGGAGGTGCAGGATGGCGTTCGCCAATACCTTTCGAAGCTGCACCAGCAACTGTTGTCAGGCGCGGTGGCGCAGGGGCGCAATGGACGCGTGACGGTCTTTGTTCTGGGGCGGTATCGCGCGGATCGCGGTGCAGTGCCTTCGGATTGGAAGACGGCCTTCGGCAGCACGATGGACGTGGAGTTCCTCACGGTCCATCGGTCGAAGGGACGCGAGGCGGACTACGTGATCCTGCCGGGCATGATCAACCGCAGCTTCCCGAGCCTGCGCGCGGATGACCCGGTCCTCTCGCTGGCAATGCCGGATGGCGATACCTACCCATTGAGCGAAGAACGGCGGTTGTTCTATGTCGCGCTGACGCGTGCGCGACGATCGGTTGCGATGTTCACCCTGCAGGGCAGGCACTCGCCGTTCCTGGATGAGCTGGTGAAGGACGGAGCAGTGGAAGTGACCGCGATTTCAGGCGCGGCCATCCACGAAGAGCGCTGCCCGGTGTGCAGGGTGGGCGTGTTCGTGGACCGGAATGGGCCGCATGGGGCCTTCCGGTCGTGCTCGAGTTACCCGTTGTGCCATAACAAGCCGAAGGGTGGGCGTCGTGGGTGAGCGTATTCTCTGCGCTTTCCTGGCGATGTGCGCACTGCCCTCACCGTCACCGTGAGCTTCGCCCAGGCGGAGATCGACTACTCACTCCGGCTGCTAGACTTTGCCGACATTCAAATGGACGACCCCATGGAACGGTGGTATCTGGCAACACTGCTGGCGTTGGTCCTGCACCAGATTGATGCAGCGTTCTGGCACGAGTGGGCCCTGTTCGGCGTTCCCGGCGGCATCCAGGGGTTTCTGGCTTTCAACCTGATCGCTGTGGGCGCCCTGCTGCATGGCTATCGCCAGGTTGTGCTGGCCAAGCCCTCCGCGCGGGCGTATGCCAGCCTGTGCGGGACAGTTGGCGCCGGCACCGCCATGATTCATGTGGGCTTCGCCGCGGCCGGTCGTGACGAGTTCCTGCTTCCGCTCTCCATCGCAACGCTGGCGGCCTGCCTCGTGGCCGGCGTCGGGCTCCTCATGCAAGGCCGCCGTGCTACCCCGGCTCGCGTGCAGATCGATGGCGTGGACTGACGAGACGAAAAAGCCCCTGAATCCAGGGGCTCTTTGAATCAACTGGCGGAGAGAGTGGGATTCGAACCCACGGAAGGTTTGACCCTTCGCCGGTTTTCAAGACCGGTGCCTTAAACCGCTCGGCCATCTCTCCAATCGGGTCCCGGTCGCCCGGGCAGCGCCGTATTCTCGCACGTGACGGGCATTTGCCCAAGACCACCATGCCCCTGCCCTCCGCATCCGGCACGGTGGGGCCTTCGCCGTAGAACAGCAACGCCGGACATCGCCCGGCGCTGCCTTCAAGACCTCTCAGCCGGCATCCACCGCCAGCGCACCCAGTGCACTGGCCTTGATCCGCTCCTTGGCCTTTTCACAGGCGCCACCGCAATCCAGGCGCGAGGCCTCCAGCTGCGGCGGCAGATGCTCGGCCAGGAAGTCGATGAACACGCGCACCGCCGGCAACAGGCCCCGGCGCGAGGCGAACACGGCGTGGCACACGCCCTGCGGCAGCGACCAGTCCGGCAGCACCACTTCCAGCTCGCCGTTGCGCACGGCGTCGGCGCACACGGTTTCCGGCAGCATGGTGATGCCGAAACCGTCTTTCACCATGCTCTGCAGCAACGGGAAGTCGAAACCGGCCACGCGCGGCTGCAGGTCGACCCGGCGCACTTCGCCTTCCGGGCCATGCAGTTCCCAGCGCTGGCGGGCTTCGTCTTCGCTGATGCTGAGGGTGACGTGCTGGGTCAGCTCTTCCGGGTCCTTGGGGCGACCGGCGCGGTCCAGGTACTTGGGGCTGGCCACCAGCAGTTCCTGCACCTGGCCGAAGCTGCGCATCACCAGGCTGCCGTCGTCATCCAGGCGCGAACGCACGCGCAGAGCCACATCGTAGCCTTCGTTGATGATGTCCACGCGGCGGTTGCTGATGTTCAGCTGCAGCCGCACCTTCGGGTACTGCTCAAGGAACTTGGGCAGCAGCTTGGGCAGCTGCATCTGCGCCAGTGACACCGGCACGCTGGCGCGCACCACGCCGCGCGGCTCCGCGCTGAGGCGGTCCACCACTTCGCGGGCGGCCTGGGCCTCGGCCAGCATCGTCTGCGCATGGCGATGCACGCTGGTGCCGACATCGGTGACCGCGAAACGGCGCGTGGAGCGCTGCAGCAGGCGTACGCCCAGGTCGGTTTCCAGCTGGCTGATGCGGCGGCTCAGGCGCGACTTGGGAATACCCAGTGCGCGCTCGGCGGCGGCGAATCCGCCGTGGTCGACCACCATCGCGAAGTAGTACAGGTCATTCAGGTCATGCATACCCGAGTTCCATATCTAGAACAATACGTGGCATTCAACCACCTTTATTCCGCCTTTGCAACAACCTATCGTTCTCTCCGTCGGCGGGGCCACCCCGCCCCTTCCTCCCAGAACATAGGTGACTGCCATGAAGCTTCTGCATCTCGACGCCAGCGTGCTTGGCGACAACTCCGTCTCGCGCCAGCTGTCGGCCGCCGTGGTCGCCCGCTTCGCCAGCCAGATCGATGGCCTGCAGGTCGATTATCGCGATCTTGACGCCAATCCGGTACCGCATCTGCGCAGCAGCTCGCTGGCCAGGACCGACGCCGCCGAGGCGACCGATGCTGAACAGGTGATGCAGCAGTTCCTGGAGGCCGACATCGTGGTGATCGGCGCGCCGATGTACAACTTCAGCATTCCGTCCACGCTGAAGGCCTGGATCGACCGCGTGGCCGTGGCCGGCCGCACCTTCAAGTACACCGAGAACGGCCCGGTGGGCCTGGCCGGTGGCAAGCGCGTGATCATCGCCAGCAGCCGTGGCGGCATCTACACCGACTCGCCGGCCGACTTCCAGGAGCCGTTCCTGCGCCAGGTGTTCGCCTTCATGGGCATCAACGAGGTCGAGTTCGTGCGCGCCGAAGGCATCGCCTACTCGCCGCAGCACCGTGAAGACGCCATCGCCGGTGCTCTGGCGGCACTGCCGTCGCACGAATTGGCCGAAGCCGTCGCGGCGTAAAGCGTTCCAACGTTCGGCGCCCCTCTCTCCTCGTCTGGGCGCTGAGCGCGGGCCGGGATCCCCTCCCCCATCCCGGCCCACCCTGGCGGCCCCGCTTTGCGGGGCCGTTTTTTGTGGGCGCGTTAGGCTGGGGCCATGGACTACATCGTGACGGCTGCGCACCGCAGCGAATTTCCGCACCCGATCACCCTGCGCCGTGGCCAGGCGCTGGTGGTGGGCGAACGTTATGAAGGCCCGGAGGGCTGGGAAGACTGGTTCCTGTGCCAAGCCGAAGGGCAGCAGCCCGGTTTCGTGCCGGCGCCGGTGATCGGTCGCAATGCGCAGGGTGACGCCTATGCCACGGAGGATTACTGCGCGCGGGAGCTGGATGTGGACCCCGGGCAGATCTTGCGCGGGCTGCGCACCCTCAATGGTTGGGCGTGGTGCGTGCCGGAGACCGGCGAACCGGGATGGGTACCGCTGGAGAAGCTGCGGGCAGCATAAACCCGGTAGCGCCCGAGCCTATGCTCGGGCGGCAGCGCGAAGCGCCGGCTGTCAGCCAATGGTTTCCAGGCCACCCATGTACGGGCGCAGGGCCTCCGGCACGGTGATGCTGCCGTCGGCGTTCTGGTAGTTCTCCATCACCGCGATCATCGCGCGGCCGACGGCCACGCCCGAGCCATTCAGGGTGTGCACCAGTTCCGGCTTGCCGGTGGCCGGGTTGCGCCAGCGGGCCTGCATGCGGCGGGCCTGGAAATCACCACAGTTCGAGCACGAGGAAATCTCGCGGTAGGTTTCCTGCGACGGCAGCCAGACTTCCAGGTCGTAGGTCTTCACCGCCGAGAAGCCCATGTCGCCGGTGCACAGCAGCACCTTGCGGTACGGCAGGCCCAGCTTTTCCAGCACCACTTCGGCGCAGCGGGTCATGCGCTGGTGTTCGGGGTCGCTGTCTTCCGGGCGGCAGATCGAGACCAGCTCGACCTTTTCGAACTGGTGCTGGCGGATCATGCCGCGCACGTCGCGGCCGCCGCTGCCAGCCTCGGCACGGAAGCACATCGAGTGGGCGGTCATGCGCAGCGGCAGGCGCTCGGCGTCGACGATCTCGTCGCGCACGATGTTGGTCAGCGGCACTTCCGAGGTCGGGATCAGGTAACGCGTGGAGTCGCCCACGGCGGTCTTGAACAGGTCGTCCTCGAACTTCGGCAGCTGGCTGGTGCCGCGCAGCGAATCGGCGTTGACCAGCAGCGGCACGTTGGTTTCCTCGTAGCCGTGCTCGCTGGTGTGCAGGTCGACCATGAACTGGGCCAGGGCGCGGTGCAGGCGCGCGATCGGGCCGCGCAGGACGGTGAAGCGCGAACCGGACAGCTTGGCCGCGGTCTCGCCGTCCAGCCAGCCATTGCGGGCGCCCAGTTCGACGTGGTCGAGCACCTTGAAGTCGAACTGGCGCGGGGTACCCCAGCGCGCCTGCTCCACGTTGTCGTTCTCGTCGGCACCGGCCGGCACGTCATCGGCCGGGAGGTTCGGGATGCCCATCGAGATCGCTTCGATCTTCTCGCGCAGCTCATCCAGGGCCACTTCCGAGGCCTTCAGCTCGTCGGCGAAGGCAGCGACCTCGGCCATGATGGCCGACACGTCCTCGCCCTTGGCCTTGGCCTGGCCGATGGCCTTGGAACGGCTGTTGCGCAGGCTCTGCAGCTCCTGGGTCCGCACCTGGATGCGCTTGCGATCCGCCTCCAGGGACTCCAGGGCAGACACGTCGAGCTCGAAGCCGCGGCTGGTGCGCAGGCGTTCGGCGAGGTCGGCGGGCTGGTGGCGGAGCAGGGCTGGATCAAGCATGGCAGGTGTCGTGGTGGGTATCAGGGATGGGATTATCGCTTGTTATACGGATTTCTGCCGCCCGGTTCATTCCCGCCGTGGCAGAATCGGGGCATTCCGTACTGGTCCGGTCCATGTCTGCACCCCGCTCGCCGTCCGCCAAGTCGTTTACCGTGCATATCCCGCGCAACGCCCTGAAGATCGCGGGCATCGCCTTCGGCGTGGGCGTGCTGTTGTTCGTGCTGGTCTGGTTCACCGGTCGCGACAAGGAATTCTTCCGCGCCGACCCGGCCGCACAGACCCCGCAGGAGACGGCGCAGGTGGAACCGCTGCCCGAACCGCTGGCGGCGGCCGCCGGTTCCAGCGACATGCCCGATGCCAAGCCGGCCCCGGTCGAGGAGGAAGCCCCGAAGCTGGTCGAAACCCCGCCGCCACCGCCGGCGCCCGTCGCCGAAGCGGCCCCGGCCGCACCGGCTCCCGCGCCGGCTGCCACGGGCAACAGCCAGCCGATGCCGATTGCCGGCCAGTCGCCACCGCCGGCCTACCCGGCCGCCGCGCTGCGCGCCGGCGAGACCGGCAGCGTGGTGGTGCGCGTGGATGTGGATGCCACCGGCTATCCGAACAATGCCACGGTGATCCAGCGCAGCGGCTCACGCGAGCTCGACCGTGCCGCGACCGATGCGGTGCGCCGCTGGCGTTTCACCCCGGCACAGAGCAACGGCCAGGCCGTACCGGGCAGCATTGAAGTGCCATTCGACTTCAAGACCCAGTAACTGAACGTTTCCCGGCAGGCAAACTGAACCCTGCCGGTCGCGTTGACACAACGCTGACACTTCACGCCGCTGGCTCGCGCAACACTCTCCCCGTCGTCCAATTGACGGAAGGAGTTCGCGATGACCGCCACCACCCACGAAGACCTTCATTCGCCGCAGCTGCAGCACGATGCCAGCGAACAGCACAAGCCCACGTCACCCTGGATGTGGATCGCGCTGATCGTGGCGATGTTTGCCGCCGCGCTGCTCTGGCTGCGTCACTCGAACCAGGAAGACGTGGCGCCGGCACCGGTCGGCGAGCGCATGCTCCCCGCCCCCCAGCAGGCGCCGGTCGCCGACGTACAGCAGCCTGCGGCCCGCCAGGCCGCAGCGGCCGGCAACCAGCGCAAGGCCACCCCTGCCGTACGCAATCGCGAGGCGCGCCCGCTGGCAGGCAACAGCAAGCCGACCTACCCCGCTGCCGCGCTGCGCAATGGCGTGCAGGGCAGCGTGATCGCCAGCCTGAATGTCGATGCCCGCGGCCAGGTGACCAATGCTGCGATTGTTTCGCGCAGCGGCGAGCGCAGCCGTGACCTGGATCGCGCGGTGCTGAGCGCCGTGCAGAACTGGAAGTTCCAGCCGGCGATGCACGAAGGCCGTGCGGTGGCCAGTGTGGTGCGGGTCCCGGTGGATTTCCGTACCGGACAGCGTTGATCGCGGACGAGGGGTTCGTGATGTTTAGACGGAGGCTTCGGCCTCCGTCCTTTTATGCGTTGCGGAGAAGCGTGCCAACCAAGGTTGGCACCTACCGGAAAACCTGATCGGCCGGTCAGGCCAGGTTGAAGCCGGCGCTGCGCGCCAGGCCGTCGAAGTCCGGGAAGGACGTCGCGACGTTGGCGATGTCATTGATACGCACTTCGCCATCACTGATCTGGCCGGCAATGGCGAATGCCATGGCGATGCGATGGTCGCCGTGGCTTTCGATGGTGCCACTCCCCAGCCGAACTCCGCCGTGCAGGGTGGCGCCATCCTCGGTTTCGTCCACCTGCATGCCCAGCGCACGCAGGCCGCTGGCCATCGCCGCAAGGCGGTCCGATTCCTTCACTCTCAGTTCGGCCGCACCGCTCACCACGGTCTGGCCCTCGGCGGCCGCGGCCGCCACGAACAGCGCTGGGAACTCGTCGATCATGTCCGGCACCAGCGTTTCCGGTATGCGTGCACCCTTCAACGGGGCGTAGCGCACCACCAGGTCGGCCACCGGCTCACCGCCCTGCTCGGCCGGGTTCTCTTCGGTGATGTCCGCTCCCATCAGGCGCAGCGCGTGCAGCAGGCCGGTGCGGCGCGGATTCAGGCCGACCTGCTTCAGGCGCAGCTCGGAGCCGGGAATGATGCTGGCGGCGACCAGGTAGAACGCGGCCGAAGAGAAATCGGCGGGCACCACGATATCGGTGGCGCGCAGGCGCTGGCCACCGCGCAGGCGGGCCTTGCCCGGCGAAAACGCGATGTCCACGCCGAACGCGGACAACATGCGCTCGGTGTAGTCGCGGGTCGGGTGCGGTTCGGTCACGCAGGTTTCGCCCTGCGCATACAGCCCGGCCAGCAGCACCGCCGACTTGACCTGCGCGCTGGCCACCGGCGAGGCGAAATCGATGCCGTGCAGCGTCTGGCCACCATGCACGTGCAGCGGCGGTGTGCCGTCGTCCTGGGTATCGATCCTTGCGCCCATCAGCGACAGCGGGCCGGTGACGCGGCGCATCGGGCGGCCGGACAGCGATTCATCGCCGATCAGCGTGCAGTCGAACGACTGCCCCGCCAGCAGGCCAGCCAGCAGGCGCATGCCGGTACCGGCATTGCCGCAATCCAGCGGTGCATCCGGCGCCTTCAGGCCATCGATGCCGACGCCGTGCACGACGCGCTGCGACGGGCTGGGCGTTTCGATGCGCACACCCAGCTGGCTGAAGATGCGCGCCGTGGCACGGGTATCCTCGCCTTCCAGGAAGCCCTCGATATGCGAGGTGCCATCGGCCAGCGCGGCAAACATCACCGAGCGGTGCGAGACCGACTTGTCGCCGGGAATGGTCAGGCTGCCCTGCAGCGGCTGGCCCTTGCGGGCAATCCAGTGTTGCGCGTTGCTCATCGTTCGATCATTCCGTAAACACCGGCAGCGCCGGCGATGCATCAGGGAGCGGCGGCTGTTGCCGCCGCAGCAGCACTCAGGGCACGGCCACCGGATAGGAGCCCAGCACTTTGATCTGCGCCGAGTGCGCTTCCAGTTCGGCCAACGCGGCCTGCATCGGCGCGTCGTCGATGTGGCCGGCCAGGTCGATGAAGAAACCGTACTCCCACTTGCCGTGGTGTGACGGCCGCGATTCGATGCGGTTCATGCTGATGCCGTGGCGGGCGAACGGGCTGAGCACGTCGAACAACGCACCGGGCTTGTCATGGATGAACACCAGCACCGAGGTGCGGTCGTGGCCGGAGGTCGGGAAAATGTTGCGACCCACCACCAGGAAGCGGGTGGTGTTGTCGGCATCGTTCTGGATCGGCTTGGTGACCACCTTCTTCAGGCCGTACACGTGGCCGGCACTCTCGCCGCCGATGGCCGCCGCGTCGTCGGCGTTGCGCGCACGGCGCGCGCCTTCGGCGTTGCTCGACACCGGAATCTTCTCGGCCTTCGGCAGGTTGGCGCGCAGCCACGCCGAGGTCTGCATGAACGACTGCGGGTGCGCGTAGATGCGCTCGATGTCCTCGATGCGGCCGCTGCGCGACATCAGGAACTGCTGCACGCGCAGTTCCACTTCGCCACAGATCTTCAGGTTGGAGGTCAGGAACATGTCCAGGGTGATCTGGATGGTGCCCTGCCCGGAATTTTCCACCGGCACCACGCCGAAATCGGCGTTGCCCGCTTCCACTTCCTGGAACACTTCCTCGATGCTGGCCATCGGCAGGCCCAGCGCGGAGCGGCCGAAGTGCTTGAGCACGGCCTGCTGGCTGAAGGTGCCTTCCGGGCCGAGGTAGCCGATCTTCAGCGGCTCCTGCTGGGCCAGGCAGGCCGACATGATCTCGCGGTAGACATGCACCAGCAGCTCGTCGCTGAGCGGGCCTTCGTTGCGGTCCACCACCATGCGCAGCACCTGCGCTTCGCGCTCGGGGCGGTAGTAGTCGACGGCAGCGGCCAGCTTGCCCTTGGCCTTGCCGACCTGGTGGGCGAAGCGCGCGCGTTCGGCGATCAGGCTCTGGATGTCGCGGTCGATCTGGTCGATCTTGGAGCGCACATCGGCCAGCGCCAGCGGCGCCAACGTGGGCGCCGGGTTGGAGGTGGCCTTGGCCTTGCCCTTCGCCTTGGTGGGCACGCTGTCCTTGGCCGGTTCGGCCTTCTTCGGCGCCTTCTTGCTGGATTTGCTGCTTGCCATCGGAATTCCCTGTTGCGGGGCACGCACCCGACGGTGCGCGCCGTTCATTGCTCAGCCGTGACGCTGCTGGAAATCGGCCATGAAGGCGACCAGCGCCTCGGCCCCGGCCAGCGGCATGGCGTTGTACAGCGAGGCACGGATACCACCGACGACCTTGTGGCCCTTCAGCGCCAGCAGGCCTGCGGCCTTGGCCTCGGCCACGAAACGGGCATCGAGATCGGCGTTGGGCAGGAAGAACGGGATGTTCATCCGCGAACGGGCCGCGTGTGCAACCTCATTGCGGTAGAAGCCGCCGGAGCCGTCGATGGCGCCGTACACCAGCGCGGCCTTGGCGGCATTGCGCCTGGCGAACTCGGTCACGCCACCCTCGGCCAGCATCCACTTGAACACCAGGCCGGCCAGGTACCAGTTCCAGGTCGGCGGAGTGTTGAGCATCGAATCGCGGGCGACATGCGAGCGGTAATCGAAGATGTCCGCGCGCGGCTGGCCACTGCGCTCCAGCAGGTCGCGGCGGATGATCATCACCGCGATGCCGACCGGACCCAGGTTTTTCTGCGCACCGGCATAGATCACGCCGTAGCGGCGCACGTCCAGCGGCTCGCTGGCAATGGACGAGCTGAAGTCGGCCACCAGCGGCACATTGCCGGTATCGGGCACATCACGGAACTCGACGCCGTGGATGGTCTCGTTGGCGGTGATGTGCACGTAGGCGGCATTGGGCGAGAGCTGCCAGTCGGCACGCGCCGGCAGCGTGCGATAGCCATCGGCCTCGCTGCTGGCGGCGATGTTGACGTCCACGTAGACACCGGCCTGCTTGACCGCGGTCTTGCCCCAGTGGCCACTGACCACGTAGTCGGCACGCTGGCCTGGGGCGGCGAAATTGAGCGGGATCAACGCCTGCTGGGTGGTGGCACCACCGGACAGGAACAGCACCGCATAGTCTTCCGGGATATCGAGCAGGCGACGCAGATCGGCCTCGGCCTCGGCGGCCACGGACATGAATTCCGCGCCGCGATGGCTCATTTCCACGATCGAAGCGCCGGACCCGTGCCAGTCCAGCATTTCCGCCTGCGCCTGGCGCAGGACCGATTCCGGCAAGGTCGCAGGGCCGGCACTGAAGTTGAACGCGCGCGTCATGTCACACCTGTGGGGCAAGACCCCTAGTATGCCGCAGTGCACCAGCCTTGCGGCCTTGTGCGGCAAGGGAAATTTGGTTTCATTGGAATCCATCGGCAACGCGACAGATAGTGCCGGCCGCTGGCCGGCAACCTAACGGATTCGGGGCGGCGGTTGCCGGCCAGCGGCCGGCACTACCGTCAGCGCGCGCCGAACCAGAGCAGCAGGCTGAGCAGCGCGGCCAGCAGCAGCGCACTGACCAGCAGCCACGGCCAGCGCCGCACCCTGCGCGGCGCAGCCGGCAGCACCGGCGCCT
Source organism: Stenotrophomonas sp. Ps181 (assembly GCF_025697425.1). Classification (NCBI taxonomy): domain Bacteria; kingdom Pseudomonadati; phylum Pseudomonadota; class Gammaproteobacteria; order Lysobacterales; family Lysobacteraceae; genus Stenotrophomonas; species Stenotrophomonas sp. Ps181. Next base: position 470,427 of record NZ_JAHWBI010000004.1, on the reverse strand, counting down.
GTTCCACGTCCTCGCCCGACTCGTCCTCGACCGGCAACGACCGCCGGCGCGGATCATGCGGCACTTCCAGCACGAAACGGTGCTGGCCATCAAACACCACCTGGTCGCCGGCCTGCAGCCAGCAATGGCGCACGGCCACGCCATTGACGCGGGTGCCGTCGGCACTGCCGAGGTCGCGCAGCAGCACGCGTTCGCCGTGCATTTCCACGCGGGCATGCTGCTCGGCAAAAGCCGGGTCATCGATGGCGATGTCGGCCTCGTTGCCACGCCCGATCAGGCGGGCCCGCGACAGGGTGAAGCTGCGGCCATGATGGAGGCCGCCGACACCGCGCAGCAGCCGCTGCTGCTCGTCGCTGCCACCTTCGGTTTTCGGCGCAGGCGCCTGCAGCAGGCTTTCGACCTCGCCCTGCAGGAGCATCTCCACGCCATCCACATATACCGCATCGCCTGCACGCAGCAGGGCCATCCGGCGTACCGGGCGACCGTTCACGTGGACGCCGCGGATGCCGTTGCCGACCTGCAGCCAGAGGCCGCGATCATCCATGCAGAACTGGGCCAGCAGCAGTGCGCCGTGGCCGGGATCTCCGAGCCGCACGCTGCCGTTGGCCTGGCGCACGATGCGCTGCACCCCGGGCCGCAAGGGCTGGTCGGGCTGTTGTTGTTGACTGAAGTGAACAAGCAGGTTCTGCACGCGGCGCAGCCTAGCAGGTTGGTCGCCAACGAAGAAGAACCCACGATGAGTGCTTGGCGCGGCGGCCCTCGATGCGCACAATGCTTGCCCTCTTCGATCAACCCCGCCCTGCGCCAGGAGCCTGCATGTCCACCATCGATGTCCGCCACGCCCACGCCCTGCCCGATGCACAGGCGCGCGCCGCGATCGAACAGGTCGCTGCCAAGCTGTCCGAGCGCTTTGGCCTGAAGTCGTCCTGGACCGCCGACGTACTGAACTTCTCCGGCAGCGGCGTGGACGGTGCGATCGAACTGCAGCCGGGCGCCGTGCGCGTAACCGCCAAGCTGGGTTTCCTGCTGTCGGCGATGAAGGGCATGGTCGAGGGCGAGATCCAGCGTGTGCTGAAGGAAAAGCTGGGCTGAACCCCGGCGGCGGCCGTCACGGCCGTGCAACGCCGCTGCGCGCTACTCTCGGGGGCAGGCCCAACTGCCACGGGAAGTGCGATGAACCACTATGAGAACGACGACCGCCGCAACGACGATGCCTCTTTCAGTGACCAGGCCGAGCGCTTCTCGCGCAAGCTGAGCGATTCGGCCCAGCAGGTCTGGCTGGCCGGGTTGGGTGCGCTGGGTCGCGCCCAGGCCGAGGGCAGCCGCTTCTTCGATGGCCTGGTGAAGGAAGGCGAAGCCTGGGAAGCCCGCCGCCGTGAACGCAACGGCGACCAGGGCCCGGGCTGGCGTGACAACGTCGAGACCTCGCTGGACGAGGCCCGCGAGAAGGCCTCCGGCACCTGGAACAAGGTGGAGAAGGCCTTCGATGACCAGGTGCAGGGCGTACTCAAGCGCCTGCATGTACCCACCGCCGACGAAGTGACCGCGCTGGAGGCGCGCATCGATGCCCTGCACGCGCGGCTGGCCAAGCTGGAAAACCGCGCCGCGTCCGGCACCGACGCCCCTGCTCCGGGCAGCCATCAGTCGCCGGACAGCGTGCCCTGACCACGATTGTTGCAATGCAATAAAATTTGATTGACAATCGCGAGCAACCCGCCAATCGCTTCGGCTGCCGTTTGTTCCCTCCCCTCACGGCTTCAGGATTGGCGGGTTTTTCGTGCCCGCTATGCGCCGATCTGCGCGCTCCATCACGCTTTCTGTCAGGAACATCCTGACCCGGCCAGGCACCGCGACCTTTACACTGTCGTTCTCCGCTTTCGCCCCTTCCGCCCTACTCCTGCATGCTCCCCTGGATCCTGGCCCTGCTGTCGGCCCTGCTTAGCTGTTCCCTGGCCGTTGTCTATCTGTGGTGGGTCAAGCGGCGACAGAAGGAGATGCAGCTCGGCCTGCAGGCCCTGGCGGGCATGCATTGGCGCGAATTCTCGGTTCTGGTCAAGCGCATGCTGCGCGAACAGCGCGGCCTGCGTGAGCTGATCGATCCGGCGGAAGAAGCCCGCGAGCCAAGCAGCGATTTCATGCTCAGCGATGGCCCCAACCACTGGCTGGTGTCGTGCAAGCATGGCCTGGCCTACCGCATCGGCACCGCCGCGGTGAACGAGCTGGGTGCGGCCGCGCGTCTGGCCGGGGCCAAGGGCGGCGTGCTGCTGACTGAAGGCCGCATCGAGCGCGACGGCCGCGGCGCCGCCGAGAAGCAGGCGGTTGAAGTGCTCGACGGCCCGCGCCTGTGGCCGTTGCTGCAGCCTTACCTGCCCGGCGACATCGAAGCTCGCGTGCGCGCCAGCGCCCGGCACGAAGCGCTGCGCCGCATCGCCATCGCCGCACTGGGTTCGGCAACGCTGGGGCTGCTGGTTGGCCTGGGCCTGCAGGGCCTGCGTGTGGACGAGGCCGCGCCGGTTGCTGCGGCACCGGTGGTGGCGACGCCTTCGCCCGCGCCCGCGGCGGAACCTGCTGGCATCGCGGCAGTGCTCCCGGCCGCCCCCGCTCCCGCGCCTGCCGTCGCCCCGGCGGCCGACGCGCGCAGCAATCCCAATCCGGATGCCGCCACGCTGGAGCGCTTCCAAGCCGATCTGGCGCGCGCCCTGGCCGGCAAGCCCGGCATCGCCAGCGGTGTCTGGCTGACCCGGCAGACGCTGGCGATCAACCGCACCGGTGAACTGGAAAAGGTCTGGCCGCTGGTCTGCGAGGAAGTGCTGCACTACCCCGCCCTTCGCAACGTGCGCATCCAGCTCAATGCCCGGCCCGGCGTGGATGAGCCGGTACGCTGGCGGCAGTGCGCCACGTATTGATGGGGCAGCATCCACGCATGGCGTGGATCTACTGAATCCCGACACACGAATCTCTGGTAGATCCACGCCATGCGTGGATGCCTTTGCAGAGTCGAGCCACGCTCGACTCATCGCGCAACGCGCGAACAGCAGCCGACCATGGGCTGGGCTCTACAAGGCGCCCGCTCAGCCCAATGCTGCGAGATGGGCGATGTAACTGGAGCGGGATTCGCCGGCCGCCCTGGCCTGCGCATCCAGCCTGGCCAGGATGCGACGCGGCAGGCTGATGTTGACCCGCTCGATGGTGTCGTCCAGCAGAGATGGATCAATGCAGATGTAGGCAAGAATCCAGGCCGTACCACTGGGAGCCTCGGCGACGATCTTCTGTGGCGCAGAAGGACTGGGAATCGAGCGCCCCTCATCCAGGGCCGCATCGATCCAGGCAAGCGCAGACTCCTCGGCCGCGCTGAGTGCATCGTCAAGCGTGTCGGCTGCCGAGAAGCACCCCGGCAGATCGGGAACGATGACACCCCACGCGGTGCGTTCATCGCCCGCCTCAATCAAGACTGGATAGCGCATGGGACCTCCTACGTCAGTCCTGCCAGCTTCCGCAGCGCCAGCACCAGCCCCTTGCCCAGATCCTTTCTGGGGTGAGGCACGGTGATGATGTGAGGCCGCTGCGGGTGCACGAATACATGATGGGATCCACGAATCCTGCAACAGGTCCAACCTGCCGCCTCCAGATCCCGGATGAGGTCCCTGCTCTTCATGCAGGGACGATACACATCGTACACACGCACCAACAGAGTTCAAGACGACAGCCGTTCCGGACCAGTAGATCCACGCCATGCGTGGATGGAACCCCTAGCGTGCCCCAGGCGCAAAGCGCGCGACCAGGTCCCACGCGTCGCCGAGGAATACCTGGCGCACGCGGGTGATCGGCTGATCGCCACGCCAGGTCAGGCGCTCGATCACCAGGCAGGCGGTGCCCGGCTTCACGTCCAGCAGCCTGGCCGTGGCGGTGTCCGCACCCCAGGCACTGATGCGATGCTGCGCGCGCGTCCAGGACACGTTCTGCAGCAGCCAGCTGCCCGGCGCGGTGGTACTGAAATCGACTTCCAGTACCTCGGGCACGCCCACCGGACTGATCAGGCGATGCTCCAGCGCCAGCGGACGGCCATCGGCCAGGTGCAGGCAGCGCATCGCCAGCAGCTTCTCGCTGCCGGCCAGCTCCACTTCACCGGCATTGCCGGCGTCGGCCAGACGCAGCTCGCGCTGCAGCAGGCGGTACGCGTACTGATGGCCGCGCGAGCCGACTTCCATCGCGATATCCGGAATCTCCAGCGCCACCTGCTCCAGGTGCGGCGGCTGACGCGCCACGAATGAACCGGCGCGACGGCGGCGCTCGATCATGCCGCTCTCGGCCAGTGCGGTCAGCACCTTGTTCACCGTCATCCGCGAGCAGCCGTACTGCTCCATCAGCTCGTGCTCGTACGGAATACGGAAGCCCGGCGCCCACTCTCCGCTGAGGATGCGGCTTTCCAGATCGCTGCGGATACGCTGGTTGAGCGTGGCGGACTTGCTTGCCTTCACGTAATGAGGTCCCGGTGGCGGAGGCGATCAGCCCAGCACGCCGCGCAGGGCGGCGGCGAAGGCGGTGGTGATCGCCTCGCGCTGCAGGTGGCGGCCCTCGGCCACGCACTGGCGGCCATGGCGCCAGACCGATCGCAGCGCGCCATTACGTGCGGCGAACACCCAGCTGTCAAGCCATGCGTCGTCCTGTCGCGCCTGCAGCGCCGGGTGCGCGGCGTCCAGTTCGACCAGGTCGGCACTGGCACCAACCTGCAGGCCAGCGGCCACGCCCAGGGCTTGTGCGCCACCGTGCAGGGCGCCTTCAAACAGGAAGCGACCGGTGCTGCGGGTGGCATCCGGGGCCAGCACATTGCGCCCGCGCAGGGCCAGGCGTTGGCCGTACTCAAGCAGGCGCAGTTCTTCGGCCGCATCGATCAGCACATTGGAATCGGAACCGACGCCGAAGCGACCGCCCTCGCGCGCGAACGCCTGCATCGGGAACAGGCCGTCGCCCAGGTTGGCCTCGGTGATCGGGCACAGACCGGCCACGGCCTGGCTGGCGGCGATGGCCGCGCGCTCGTCATCGGTGATGTGGGTGGCATGCACCAGGCACCAGCGCGCATCCACCGGCGCGTGGTCGTACAGCCACTGCACCGGGCGCTGGCCGCTCCAGGCCAGGCAGGCCTCGACTTCGCGCACCTGCTCGGCGATATGGATGTGCACCGGGCCATCGGTGAGCGGCAGCAACGCACTCAGTTCTTCGCCGGTGACCGCGCGCAGGCTGTGCGGGGCGACGCCGAGCACCGCGTCAGGCAGCGTGGCCAATACCGGCTTTGCGGCATCCAGCAGCTGCGCGAAGCCGTCCACGTCGTGGATCAGGCGTCGCTGCGCGGGGTTCGGCGGCGCCCCGCCGAAATCGGCATGGGCATAGAACACCGGCAGCAGGGTCAGGCCGATACCGGTCTGGTCGGCGGCGGCAGCAATCCGTGCACTCATCTCGGCACGATTGGCATAGGCGCGGCCGTCGGCATCGCGGTGCAGGTAATGGAACTCGCCGACGCGAGTGAAGCCGCCTTCCAGCATTTCCATATAGGCCTGGGCGGCGATGGCCTGCACCGCGTCCGGGCGCAGATGGGCCAGGAAGCGGTACATCAGCTCGCGCCAGCTCCAGAAGCTGTCACCGTCACCGCCGCCGATCTCGGTCAGGCCGGCCATGCCACGCTGAAACGCGTGGCTGTGCAGGTTGGGCAGGCCCGGCACCAGGATGCCGACGCGGGTGTCGCCGTGCTGGGCGCCCTGCCCCGTACCGATCGCCGCAATACGACCGTCCTGCACCTGCAGGCGGACATCACGGGCCCAGCCGTCGGCCAGCAGGGCATGGGCGGCATGGAAGCAGTGCGGGGAACGCGAATCGGACATGGCTGGACAACCCGAAATGGACGCCTATATTGTATAGACATATAAGCACAGCCGCGTTGTGGATGCCATGCACGTCGATACCCTCTGGTCCAACGTCCACCTGATCACCCTCGACGGCGAGGGCCTGGGTGTCATCCGCGATGGCGTACTGGCCTGCGCCGACGGCCGCATCATCCACGTCGGCCGGGCCGGCAGCGATGCCCACCTGCAGCCGACCACCCGCATCGATGGCGAAGGCCGCTGGATCTCGCCCGGCCTGATCGACTGCCACACCCACCTGGTCTACGCCGGCAACCGCGCCAACGAATTCGAGCAGCGCCTGCAGGGCGTCAGTTATGCCGAGATCGCCCGAGCCGGCGGCGGCATCGTCTCCACCGTGCGCGCCACCCGCGCCGCCACGCCGGAACAGCTGGCCCGCGAAAGCCGGCCACGGTTGCTGGCGATGCGCGCCGAGGGCGTAACCACCCTCGAGATCAAGTCCGGCTACGGCCTGACCCTGGCCGACGAACGCAAGCAACTGCAGGTTGCGCGCGCGCTGGGCGAGCAATGCCGGGTCAACGTGGTCACCACCTTCCTTGGCGCGCACGCGACTCCGCCGGGCCGCGAGGCACAGGAATACATCGACGAGGTGTGCGAGGTGATGATTCCGGCCATCGCCGCCGAAGGCCTGGCCGAAGCGGTGGACGTGTTCTGCGAGAACATCGCGTTCTCGCCCGCGCAGGCGCGGCAGGTGTTCGAGACCGCCCGCGCGAACGGACTGGCGGTGAAGATCCACGCCGAACAGCTGAGCAACCAGCACGGTGCCGAACTGGCGGCCAGCTTCGGTGCACTGTCGGCCGACCATATCGAACATCTGGACGATGCCGGCATCGCCGCGATGGCCGCTGCCGGAACCGTCGCCGTGCTGCTGCCCGGTGCTTTCTATTTCACCCGCGATACCACCCTGCCGCCGATCGCGGCGTTGCGTGCGGCCGGCGTGCCGCTGGCGCTGGCCACCGACAGCAACCCGGGCACTTCGCCGCTGACCAGCCCGCTGCTGGCGATGAACATGGGCGCCACCCTGTTCCGCCTGACCGTGGACGAGTGCATCGCCGGCTTCACCCGTGAAGCGGCGCGTGCGCTCGGACGCAGCGATCGCATCGGCCGCCTGGCCGTGGGCCTGGACTGCGACCTGGCGATCTGGGACATCGATGCGCCCGCCGACCTGGTCTATCGCATTGGATTCAACCCGCTGCACGCGCGCGTGGTGCGCGGGCAGCCCGACCTGCCTGCCTCCTGGAGCAACGCATGAGCAACACCCTGGTTCTTCGCCCCGGCCATGTCACTCTCGCCCAGTGGCGGCAGGTCTATCGCGGTGCGCCGCTTGCACTGGACCCGGCCGCGCTGCCGGTGGTGCGCGCCAGCGCTGCGGCGGTGGCCGCCATCGTGGCCAAGGGCGCACCGGTGTATGGCATCAACACCGGCTTCGGCAAGCTGGCCAGCGTGCGCATCGAGCGCGAAGACCTGGCCACCCTGCAGCGGAACATCGTGCTCTCGCATGCCGCCGGCGTGGGCGAGCCGATGCCGGCCAGCGTGGTGCGGTTGATGATGGCGCTGAAGCTGGTCAGCCTGGCGCAGGGCGCATCGGGCGTTCGCGAGGAAACCCTGCTGCTGCTCGAAGCGATGCTGGTCAAGGGCGTATTGCCCGTAGTGCCGGCACAAGGCTCGGTGGGTGCCTCGGGCGATCTGGCGCCGCTCTCGCACCTGGCCAGCGTGATGCTGGGCGTGGGCGAAGCCTTCATCGGTGACGAGCGCGTGCCGGCGGTCGATGCGCTGGCACGTGCCGGCCTGCAGCCGATCGAACTGGGCGCGAAGGAAGGCCTTGCGCTGCTCAATGGCACGCAGTTCTCCACCGCCTACGCGCTGGCCGGCCTGTTCGAGATCGAGACCGTGTTCCAGGCCGCATTGGTCACCGGCGCGCTGTCGGTGGAAGCGGCCAAGGGCTCGGACACGCCGTTCGACCCGCGCATCCACGCCATCCGCGGCCAGCGCGGGCAGATCGCCACCGCCGCGACGCTGCGCGCGCTGATGCAGGGCTCGGAGATCCGCGAATCGCACCGTGACAACGACGTGCGCGTGCAGGATCCGTACTGCCTGCGCTGCCAGCCGCAGGTCATGGGCGCGGCGCTGGACATCCTGCGCCAGGCCGCGACCACGCTGGAAATCGAAGCCAACGGCGTCTCTGACAATCCGCTGGTGTTCACCGATACCGGCGAAGCGTTGTCCGGTGGCAACTTCCACGCAGAGCCGGTGGCCTTCGCGGCCGACATGCTGGCGATGGCGGTGTGCGAGATCGGTTCGATCAGCGAGCGCCGCCTGGCGATGCTGGTGGACCCGGCGCTGTCCGGCCTGCCGGCATTCCTGACCCCGCGCCCGGGCCTGAATTCCGGCTTCATGATTCCGCAGGTGACTGCCGCGGCGCTGGTCTCGGAAAACAAGCAGCGGGCCTACCCGGCCAGCGTTGATTCAATCCCGACCTCGGCCAACCAGGAAGACCATGTGTCGATGGCCGCGCACGGTGCACGCCGCCTGATGCAGATGGCCGAGAACGCCGCCAACGTGATCGGCATCGAGCTGCTGGCCGCCGCACAGGGCTGCGACTTCCACGCCCCGCTGCGCTCCAGTGCCGCGCTGGAAACCGTGCGCGCCACGCTGCGTGCGCAGGTGCCGACGCTGGAAGAAGACCGCTACTTCCATCCGGACATGGTGACCGCCACGAATCTGGTGCGCAGTGGCGCGCTGGCGCAGGGCCTGACCGACCTGCTGCCAACCGTGGAACCGCAGGCATGAATACCCATCCCGACTGGCTGACGGTGCACGAGGGCGACGCCCCCCTCATCGTCAGCTTCCCGCATACCGGCAGCGAGCTGCCGCACGACCTGATCGGCGACTACCACTCGCCGTGGCTGGCACGCCGCGATGCCGACTGGTGGGTGCACGAGCTGTACGACTTCGTGCGCGGCATGGGGGCGACCACGGTGCGCTCGGCGATCTCACGTTCGGTGATCGACCTCAACCGTGATCCCAGTGGCGTGTCGCTGTACCCGGGCCAGAACACCACCGGCCTGTGCCCGCTGACCACCTTCGACAACCAGCCGCTGTACCACGCCGGGCGCGAACCGGACGACGCGGAGATCGCGCGTCGCCGCGACACCTATTTCCTGCCCTACCACGATGCCTTGGCTGCGCAGATCGCGCGCCTGCGTGCGCGCCACGGCACCGTGGTGGTGTACGACGCGCACTCGATCCGCTCGCACATCCCGCACCTGTTCGACGGCGAGCTGCCGCAGTTCAATTTGGGCACCGCTGGCCCCTCCGGTGCACCGGACACGTCCTGCGACAACGCCTTGAGCGACGTGGTGGAGAACCTGCTGAAGATCAGTGGCATGAGCCAGGTGCGCAACGGCCGTTTCAAGGGCGGCTGGATCACCCGCCACTACAGCAACATCGCCGGCGGTGTGCACAGCCTGCAGATGGAGTTGGCCTGCCGTGGCTACATGCACGAGCCCCTGCCGGACCAGGTGGACGAACACAGCTGGCCCACCCCGCTCGACCCCGACCACGCCGCACCGCTGCGCCATACCCTGGCGCAGGTGCTCAACGCCTGCCTTGAATTCGCAACGAACCGGAGCGCCGCATGACCCGCAACGACCCGTCCCGCACCCTCGCCGCGCCGACCGGCACCACGCTCAACGCCAAGAGCTGGCTGACTGAAGCGCCGTTGCGCATGCTGATGAACAACCTGCACCCGGACGTGGCCGAACGCCCGCAGGAACTGGTGGTGTACGGCGGCATCGGCCGCGCCGCACGCGACTGGGAAAGCTTCGATGCCATTGTCGAAACGCTCAAGCGCCTGGACGATGACCAGACCCTGCTGGTGCAGTCGGGCAAGCCAGTGGGCGTGTTCCGCACCCACGCCGATGCGCCGCGCGTGCTGATCGCCAATTCCAACCTGGTGCCGCGCTGGGCCAACTGGGACCACTTCAACGAGCTGGATAAGAAGGGCCTGGCCATGTACGGCCAGATGACCGCCGGCAGCTGGATCTACATCGGCGCCCAGGGCATCGTGCAGGGCACCTACGAGACTTTCGTGGAAATGGGCCGCCAGCACTTCGGTGGCGACCTGACCGGCAAGTGGCTGTTCACCGGCGGCCTCGGCGGCATGGGCGGCGCACAGCCGCTGGCTGCCGTGATGGCCGGCGCCTCCTGCCTGGCCGTCGAGTGCCGCAAGAGCAGCATCGACATGCGCCTGCGCACCGGCTACCTGGACACCTGGACCGACAATCTGGACGAAGCGCTGCGCTTGATCGACGAGTCGTGCAAGGCCGGCACGCCGAAATCGGTGGGCTTGCTGGGCAATGTGGCCGACGTGCTGGCCGAACTGCTCAAGCGCGGCGTGAAGCCGGACCTGCTGACCGACCAGACCTCCGCGCACGACCCGGTGAACGGCTACCTGCCGCAGGGCTGGACGGTCGAACAGTGGGACGAGAAGCGTGTGAGTGCTCCGAAGGAAGTGGAAAAGGCCGCGCGTGCCTCGATGGCCAACCACATCCGCGCCATGCTCGGCTTCCACGCGCTGGGCGTACCAACCGTGGACTACGGCAACAACCTGCGGCAGATGGCGCTGGAAGAAGGCGTGGCCAATGCCTTCGATTTCCCCGGCTTCGTGCCGGCCTACATCCGTCCGCTGTTCTGCCGCGGCATCGGTCCCTTCCGCTGGGCGGCACTGAGCGGCGACCCGGAAGACATCGCCAGGACCGATGCCAAGGTGAAGGAACTGATTCCGGACAACCCGCACCTGCACCGCTGGCTGGACATGGCGGCCGAGAAGATCAAGTTCCAGGGCCTGCCGGCGCGCATCTGCTGGGTCGGCCTGGGTGATCGTGATCGACTTGGCCTGGCGTTCAACGAGATGGTGGCCACCGGCGAACTGAAGGCGCCGGTGGTGATCGGGCGCGACCACCTGGACAGTGGCAGCGTCGCCTCGCCGAACCGCGAAACCGAAGCGATGGCCGACGGCTCCGACGCGGTCTCCGACTGGCCGCTGCTGAACGCCCTGCTCAACACCGCCAGCGGCGCGACCTGGGTATCGCTGCACCACGGTGGCGGCGTCGGCATGGGCTTCTCGCAGCACGCCGGCATGGTGATCGTCTGCGATGGCACCGAGGCGGCCGCCAAGCGGATTGGCCGCGTGCTGTGGAACGACCCGGCCACCGGCGTGATGCGCCATGCGGATGCGGGGTATGAAATCGCGATCGACTGCGCGAAGGAAAAGGGACTGGATCTGCCGGGGATCCTGGGCTGATCGCAGGGGTGCCGGCCAGCGGCCGGCACTACCGGAACGTGTGGTAGTGCCGGCCGCTGGCCGGCTCTCCCTGATGCGGGAATCGGTACCCTTGACCCGCTCTTCCGTCGTGACCAACATGCGCCATCACCGCTGATGGATCACCGCGATGTACCGCACGCTCGCTGCCGCATTGCTCTGCACGCTATGGGTGATTCCGCCTGCTTCGGCGCGTGACGTCCCCACCGCTCTCTCTACCCGGCTCGACGCCCAACTGCAGGCCAACCGCGAACGCTACGGCATCGCCGGCCAAGCCGTACTGGTCGCTCACAACAGTCAGGTGCTGTACCAGGGCGCCAGCGGTGAACGTGATCCCGCTACCCATGCGCCCGCCACCGTCGAGGCCATCTTCGCCGCGCAGTCGATGGCCAAGCTGCTGACCAGCACGCTGGTGATGCAACTGGTCGATCAGGGCAAGGTGGATCTTGATGCGCCGGCCAGCCGCTATGTGCCGGACCTGCCGACCGCATGGCAGGCGATCCACGTACGCGACTTTCTCAACCACAGCTCGGGCATCGGCGAGTACTACGATCGTGTCGACAACCGTTGGGTCAGCAAGGGCTACCCTGGGGTAGCCCCTGACCTTGGCGCTGCACTGAAGGTGGCCGGCGCGGCACCGATGCAGTTCGCCACCGGCAGCCGCGTGCAGTACACGCAGGCCAACTACCTGGTGCTGACGGCGCTGCTTGAAGCGCATTACCGCAGGCCCTACCCGGCCATCGCACGCGAACGCATCCTGCAGCCGCTGAAGATGACCAGCACCTCATGGGGCGCCACCAGCGTGCCGGCCCGGCGCGCGGCGGTGCCGTACATCGGCAAGGATGGCGCGTTGCAACCGGCCAATGAAGATCCCTGGCCCAACTACGGCTGGGGCCATGCCGATCTGCAGACCACCGTGGGCGACATGCACCGCTTCCTGCAGGCGCTGGCGACCGGCAAGCTGGTGCGCACGGCGACCCTGGAAAAGCTCTGGCAGCCGCAGAAACTGAGCGGTGGCGGCAGCAATTTCTTCTCCACTGGCTGGGATACCACCCGCAGCGACGGCTACACCCAGGTCGGCCATGATGGCGGCACCCGTGTACGTGCGCGGCTGGCCTACAAGGGTACGCTGGCCGACGGCTACTGGGTGTTCGTGTACCTGACCAACGGCAGCGCCCGCAATGTCTGGTCCAGCACCTTGGTGGAGAGCACGATGGCAGTCGCGGCGCCGCAGGAGTTTCCGCACGCGGTGCTGTCCGAGCGGCTGGTGGCGTATGCGCTGGATGATGATGCAGGCGCTGCGCGGGCGATACGCAGCTGGTTGCGCGATAACAACCGGGTGACGGGCAGCGAGCTGGAACGTGCGATCAACGCCACCGGCTATGCCATCCACCAGAGCCTGGGTGCACGCAGGGCGTTGAAGGTATTCGCCCTCAACAGCGAGCTGTATCCGGATTCGGCCAATGCGTGGGACAGCCTGGCCGAATGTCATGCGGCATTGGGCGAGAAGGAAGCAGCTGATCAGTTCTACGCAAAGTCGAAGACGCTGGCGAAACCCTCGCCATGAACCCTGCTGTAGAGGCGAGCCCATGCTCGGCTGCTCTTCGCCGCGATGGCAGACAACCCGCGCTGCGCGCTATTAGCCGAGCGCGGGCTCGGCTCTACAGGAACACGGCGGGCGGCCATACGCCGCCGGTGGGTGACGTGGCGCCGCCGACCTGTTAACTTGCGCGCCACTTTGATGGTTTACAGCATTTCCGCATGTCGCTCTCGTCGTACCGCCCCACCCCCTCGCTGCTGTTCCTGGCCGTTTCCCTTGGCCTCGCCTCCACCGCCGCTGCAGCCCCGCAGGCCACCACCCTCGATGCCGTGCAGGTCACCGCTGCCGCCGATGCCAGCGCGCAGGCGCGCGAGACGCTGAAGCGAGTACCCGGCGCCAGCAACGTCATCGACGTGGCCAAGGCCGACAGCCGACTGTCCACCAGTGCGGATGTGCTGGCCTTCCAGCCGGGCATCAGCGCGCAGTCGCCGGGCAACGAAGGCACCAAGATCTCGATCCGTGGCTCGGGCATCAACCGGGGCCCGGGCGCGCATGCCTCGGGCATTGCGGTGTCGATCGACGGTCTGCCACTGACCGGCCCGGGCGGCACGCCCTACGAGCTGCTGGAACCGCTGTGGTTGTCGCGCGTGGAAGTCCTGCGCGGCGCCAACGGCTTCGAGCGCGGCGCGATCGCGCTGGGTGGTGCCATCGACTACGTCAGCCGCAGCGGTCGCGATTCGGCGGGCGTGCAGCTGCATTACGAAGCCGGCAGCCGTGGCTATCAGAAGCGTGGCGTCAGCTGGGGTGGCGTCAGCGGCGATGTCGACTACTTCATGGCCTACACCGATACCGAGTTCGACGGTTACCAGCGCCATGCGCGCGGCGACGGCAAGGGCGCGATGGCCAACATCGGCTGGCAGATCACCCCCGCCCTGCAGACGCGCTTCTCCGTGCGCTATCGCGAAACCAATCATGAAACGCCCGGTCGCTTGACCCGCGACCAGATCCGCAACGATCCACACGCCGCGAATGCGGCCAACCTGGCCGTCGATGCGCATCGCCCGCAGCCGGGCAGCACCTGGGTGGGCAATATCACCACGCTGCAGCTCGATGAGGATTCCTCGCTGCAGGCCGGGCTGGTCTACCACACCTACCCGATGGACTTGAACGAGAGCCTGTACCGGCAGCAGCTGGACTACGCCAACCTCAACGCCACGCTGGACTACCGCCGCCGCCACAGGCTGTTCGGCCTGGACAGCGAAACCACGGTCGGCCTGCGCGTCACCCACGACCTGGATGCCGACGTGCGCGAGTCGCTGCGCTTTGCCAGCAACGGCTATGCCGCCGGCACGCGCACGCGTGACTTCCGCCACCACGGCACCGACAGCACACTGCACGTCAGCAACACCCTCGCCTTCAATGACCGCCTGCGCATGCAGGCTGGGCTGGCACTGATCAACACCCGCCGCGATGTTCAGGTGACCTGGCCGAGCAGCGGCGGCCGCCTGCGCGACCGCGACTGGGACTACGCGCCGCGGCTGGGCTTCACCTGGCAGCACAGCGCGCAGACGCAGTGGTTCGGCAACCTCAGCCGCTCGGTGGAGGCGCCACATCCGTGGTCGATGATCTGGGGTTCGAACCAGTACTTCGGGCCGAGCAATGGCCCGTCTACCGGCCGCCAGCGCGCGCCGGTGCCGATGCAGAACCAGACCGCCACCACGCTGGAACTGGGTGCGCGCGGTGATGCGGCGTTGGGTCGCTGGGAACTGACCGGCTACTACGCGCATGTGAATCACGAGCTGCTTAGCGTGGAACTGCAACCGGTGCCGAACCTGTTCATCGCAGAAAACAACGCCAGCCCCACCGTTCACCGCGGCATCGAAGCCGGATTGGACAGCACGCTGTGGCAGGCTGCACCGGGCCACCTGTCGCTTCGCCAGGCCTATACCTTCAGCGATTTCCGCTACCGCCACGACGCGCGTTTCGGCAGCAACCGCCTGCCCGGCCTGCCGCGCCACACCTACCAGGCCGAGCTGCGCTTCGATCATGCGTCCGGCCTGTACGCTGCGCTCAATACCGAATACGCCTCGCGCATTGCCGTGGACTATGCCAACAGCTACTGGGCCGACAGCCATGTGATCTTCGGCAGCCGCATCGGCTACGACGCACCCGGTGGCCGCTGGCAGGCCTGGGCCGAGATGCGCAACATCGGCAACCGCCACTACGCGGCCACAGTCACGCCGGGCTACGACGATGCTGGCAGGGATGTCGCCCGCTCGACCCCGGGTGAAGGCCGTGGCGTCTATGCGGGCGTGCGCTGGCGCTTTGACTGATCGCAGCAGGCGGCGCCGGGCGTGATCCGGCGCCATCGTTCCAGGGTCAGCCGATACGCCACGCCGGCAAGCGTTCGCTGCGCTTCCAGATGGAAGGCGCGAAACCAATCAACACCAGCGCCGCCAGCCACTTCGGTGAGGTGTTGAGCAGTGTCGAGGCAAGGGAACCATCGCCGGGGGCGGCCATTTCCTGCCACGGGTTGTAGCCCAGGTAGACGACGCTGCCAGCCCACCACAACAACGCCAGGCCGATGCCCACCAGCAACAAAGCCAGCGTGCGGCAGGTCCAGCGCTGCGACGTGGTGCCCCATTCCCGCGACGCTGCGATCAGCAGACCCACCACCAGCAGCGACACCAGTGCAACCAGCCCGATATCGACTTTGGGCCCGATGCGCTCATAAGTGCAGGCGCGACATTGCGCCTCATCCGCGGCAGTGGCGGCGTCGGCGCCATCGGCCTGCCCGGCTGCGGGCTGTGCCAGCGCTGCAAACGGCATCAGTACCGCCAGCAGTGCCGCCATGATCCAACGAAACAACGTCCTGTTCCTGCGTGCAGCGACATCCATGCGCTTGTCCTTGTCAGGGTTGGTTGATGCCGGGCCACGTTCCGAGGCCCCCGGCGGATCATAGCGCAGAGCCGGGCAGGATCGAAAACTGCGCGTGCCTCTACGGCTTGGGGAGTACCAGGGCCGGACGGGCGCTGGCCGATCGCCAGCCCGGTATGGGCCATGCCGCGCTACGGCATGCGATTGGCAGCTTCAGCGGGCTGGCGCCGGAATGCCCGGCTGCTTCACGCCGGCCGCGCCTTGGTCACCGCCTCGATGCGATGGCCCTCGGGGTCGACCACGAACGCGGCGTAGTAGAAGTCACCATAATCGGGGCGCAGTCCGGGCGCACCATTGTCAGCGCCCCCGTTGGCCATGGCTGCTGCGTGGAAGGCATCCACCGCCGCTGCGGACGCTGCAGCGAACGCCAGGTGGAAGCCGGGGCCCGGCGCTGCGGCGTCATCACGCAGCTTCAGGCACAACGCGTCTTCATCATCGACCACCCCATAGCCGATCGCGGTCTCGTCCTCGAACACCCGGCGGTACCCGAGTGCGGCGAGCGCGGCGTCATAAAAGCGGCCTGCGATATCAAGGTCACGAACGCCGAGGGATAGGTGGTGCAACATGCGGACATCCTTGCCGGGCACGCAGTAGCGCGTTCGGTTGCATTCTAGCGCGCAGGTGGCGCGGCGGCCTTCAGCAACTGCGCTGCGACCTGGTCGAACGGGGCAATGTCCTGCAGTGCGCGGCACATTGCCACGGCGCCTTCCACGCTGGCGATCACCAGGCTGGCCAGCCCATCCGCCACAGCAGGTTGGTGGCCGTCGGCAATGAAGGCTGCGGCCAGATGCCCCTGCCAGCGCATGAACACCGCTGCGGCGGCCGCGCGCGGTTGGCTGGGAACCGCCTCGACCGGTTCCTCCACGGCAGCGGCCAGCACCGGGCAGCCGGCGCGGAATTCTGAGCGCAGCAGACGCTCGCGCCAGATCGCCAGGAACTGCTGCAGGCCCTGCACCGCCCCACCCTCCAGCAGCTCCATCAGCAGCACCTCCACCTTGTCGCCGGCCATGTGGGTGGCGCGCGCCAGCAGCTCCTGCTTGCCGCCGGGAAAGTGATGGTAGGTGGAACCCAACGGCGCCTCAGCCAGCTTGGTCACCTCACGGATACTGGTGGCATTGAGGCCCACCCGCGCCAGCATCTGTGCTGCGGCATCCATCACCCGTTGTGGCGCATCAGAGGGTCGCGGGCTCACGGCGGGCTCCTTGCTAAGACAATCGTCATAGATTAGCGTACCGGCGATTCTATAACAGTCGTCATAGCCATGAATCTCTGGTTCCGCCTGCTCCACCTGCTGCTGTGCAGCCTGTTCCGGCCGAAGCTGCAGGCGCCGTTCGGGGTCTCGCGGCTGCAGTTCCGGGTACTGCCCAACGACCTGGACAGCAACCTACACATGACCAACGGCCGCTACTGGAACATCTTCGACCTGGGCCGGCTGGACCTGATCCTGCGCATGGGTCTGGGCCGGGTGGCACTGCGCGAGAAGTGGGCACCGATCGTCGGTGCCGGCACCATCCAGTTCCGTCGCGAGCTGAAGCCGTTCCAGCGCTTCACCCTGGAAACGCGCCTGGTGGGCTGGGTCGGCTCGCGCGGCATCATGGAGCAGCGCGTGCTGATCGGACCCGAGCAGAAGATCGCCACCCGTGCGCTGCTGGTCACCGGCATCTACGACCGTCGCGCGCGCCAGTTCCTGGGCATGCCGAAGATGATGGAGGCGATCGGCGTGGTTGCCCCGCCCTCGCCGCCGCTCAGTGCAGCCGCCGAGGCGCTGCTGGCGGCCGATGCGGCGTTGAAGCAGGACGATGCCTGAGCTTCAGGGGGCGGCCAGCGGCACCGCGTGCAGTTCGCGCGATACGACCTGGGTGCGCCCTCCCACGTGCAGCACGTACTCGAAGGACTGCCGCATGCGGCTGTACGCGCCACCCTCCGGCACGCCGTAGTTGGCGCCCACGCTGAGGGTATGCCGGCCCGGCGGCAACGGCTTGAGCATCACCCAGTAACCGTCGGCGGCGGCCAGCCGTGAGTCTGCGTCATCGGCATCCATGCGGAAGCAGCCTTCGCTGCGGACCCGATGCATGCGCATGTCGCCCAGGGGTTGGCCATCCAGCAGCACCACCGCACTGATCAGGTAATCGTTGTTGACCGCCGCTCCTGCCTGGAGCTCTTTGCAGGGCACCTGCTCGTCTGTCTGGAACTGCGCCATGTTGATGATCGGCAGCAACAGGTACTTGCCCGCTGGCACCACGCATTCGCGATGTGGCCGGAAACGGCCATTGGTGCCGGCCAGGTTCCAGACCGGGCCCTCCTGGCCCAGATCGCAGACTCGTCCATCCGGGTCGAGATAGGGCGCGCCGCCCAGGCTGTCGGTCCAGCGCCACCAGCGGGCGGTCCATTCGGCCAGTGAAACTCCGGCCACCGGCTCACGCGTCAGCGGCGAAGGCGCTGCCGTGTCTGCACTGAACGCCGGCACGGCCGCCAGCAGCAGTGCCATCGTTGCGCCGCTGCGGCGCAGCCATCCCTGGATTCCCTTCCGCATCACCCACCCCATCGTCCCTGGAGGCCACGCTGCATGGCCGGCTTCGGGCCACTTTACCTCGACGGGCTGGATGCTGTGCATTGCGGCGCTGTGCCTACTTCGGCGCCATTGCGCGCCTGATTGCGTCCTCCGCCAACGGTGCCATCACCGAATAGCCCTTTGCGGTGGGATGCACGCCATCCTCGGCCAGCTGCGGATCCAATCCGCCAGCGGCATTGGCCATCGGCGTGTAGTAGTCCAGATAGACCAGCTGCTGCGCCTCGGCATAGCGCTTCAGTGCATGATTCAACGCGCGCACCTTCGGCGCAGGCGTGATGCCCCGCATCCATGGGTACTCGCTGACCGGCAGCACCGATGCCAGCACCACGGCGATGCCATGCGCGCGTGCCAGGTCCACCATCGCGTGCAGGTTGTCTTCAATCATCGCCTGCGTGGACGGGCCGGTGTTGCCGGCAATGTCGTTGGTGCCGGCCAGGATCACCACCACCTGCGGCTTCAGTGCCAGCACGTCCTGCGGGAACCGCACCAGCATCTGCGCCGTGGTCTGGCCACTGATGCCGCGGTTGAGCCAGCCCTTGCCGGGAAAGAACGCCGCGCTGCCTTCCCTGCCCCAGCCTTCGGTGATCGAGTCACCGAAGAACACCACGCGTGGTTGCCCCGGTACGGCGGCAGGCAGTCGTGCGTTGGCTTCACGATAGTGCTGCAGCTGCGGCCAATCGGCCAGGCGCTGCTGCATGAAACGAATCTCATCAGGGCGCAGCTGCTCTACAGGTTTGAGCAGCAACGGATTGACCGCGCCCGATTCGGCGGCCACGGCCGGAACGGTCACGCCGATGCCGAAGGCGATGGCCAACGTTCCGGCAAGCACAACAGGAATACGCATGGAGACTCTCCCGGTTCAGGGCGGCAGTCTAGCGCCCCGGCCTGCGTTCAACGTGCCGCCGACGGCGCGGCCACGCCGGTCACGTTGGCCGGCATCCACATGCCGGGCGTCCAGCCACTGGCAGCCAGGATTGCCTTCGGGTTGTCCTGCTGGATCAGCGCACGCACCGCATCGCGCTTGTCCTTGGCCTGCAGGTAATAGGCCTTGGCGATGCGGTAGCCCACCCAGTACCCAAGGTCATAGGGCTCCTGCGAACCGGGCTTGTAGTTGTACAGCCACGGCGACAGATCGGTACTGTCCACATCCAGCGCAAAGGCGCTTTCAATATGGACCTCGCGGCCGCGCGTCCACGCCGCATGGCGACTGTTGCCGACGTTGCCGGAAATCAACTCGGCGATGAATTCGGCGATGCCTTCGCCCAGCGAAACACGCAGCACCGTCGCATGCGGGTCGCCGGGCTCGAAATCGATCAGGCCGGTCTGCTGGATGTGCACGTACTCGTGCGCGATCACGTGCACGAAACGGTCCTGCACGTTGGGATTCATGAAATCGGCTGCACACAGCGCTTCCAGGCCGATGATCACCCCACTCTTCGAGGTCAACCCGACCGGCCGGCCACGGCCGACCGCGAGGGTCACCGGCGGGAACGCGGCCTGCGGATAGATCGCCTGCAGGTTGCCAAACACCTGCACCAGGCGCTGCTTGACCGCCGGCAGCTCCGCCAGGCAGCTGCGGCCCTGCGCATACACCCCGGGCTGGCTGGCAATGGCTTCGGCCATGCGTTCGGGCGTGACCCGGCGCGCCTTCGCCAGTTCACCCAGGCCCGGACTGCCTTCGGCCAGGTAAGCGGCCAGCTGGGCAACGCTGGGCTTGCCACCGGCGCTGTCGTAGAGCGCGTAGAAGCGGCTGGCATCTGTGGTGAGGATCTGCGGCCCCGGCGGGGTAGCCGCCGACGCCGCGCCGACCGCCCCGGCACAGGCCAGGGCAAGCAGGCAACGCGGGAAACTGGACATCGCTCCGTCCCTGGTGGAGTGCATGCGAAGCGCGCAATCTATCACTCCGGCCCGGCCACCGCAGCGGGCACATGCAGGCCCTTCGGGGCTGTGCCAGACTCACTCAGGCACCTGCCATGGATGATGGAGCACCGCACGATGATGATCGTTCCCGCGTACTGGGCCGAAGCCCGCCTGCAGGCCCGTTTTCGTGGCCGGCCGGTGGTCGTGCGCCGCTTCGGCTGGTCCGACGAGGGCCCTGCAGAGGCGCAGGCGCATGCCGACCGCCGCGCCAACGAGGCACTCAACGCGATCCTCGCCGGCCAGGCGCTGCCGCGTCGAGAAATCCGCAGCAACTATGGCGTGGAGGGTGTGCCAATCCGCGAGCAGATCGTGCAGCGCGATGGCGATGTCATCATCACCCGCAACAGCTACGGCGCGTTGTGCCTCAACAGCCCCGACGTGCTGTTTGCCGACATCGATCATGCGCAGCCACCAGCCGGTTGCGTGATACCGGCGATCGTCGCTGCGGTCGTGCTGGTTGCCGGTGCAGTCATCGGCACCCTGCTCTGGCACTGGCTGCTGGGCCTGGTCCTGGGCGTGGCGGCAGTGCTGCTGGTCAACGCGGCAGTGCTGATGCGGCGGAAGCAACGCCTGGCCGCCGCCGGCGGCGTTGAAGGACTTGCGTTGAAGCGCGTGGAGGCCTTCAGCGCACAGCACCCCGATTGGCACCTGCGTGCCTACCGTACGCCGGCCGGGCTGCGCGTGCTGGCGATGCATGCCACGTTCTCACCCGAAGACACGCTGCCGCAGGATTTCTTCAAGGCGCTGGGTACCGATCCGCTCTACGCGCGCATGTGCCGGTTGCAGCATTGCTTCCGTGCACGGCTGACACCGAAGCCGTGGCGCGTCGGTCTGCGTTATCGCATCCGGCCGCCGGTGGCCGCGTGGTCAGCCGAACAAGCCAACAACCCGGACCGGTTGGCCTGGATTGCCGACTATGAAAAGAAGAGTGCCGGCTTTGCTGCGTGCACCTACCTGCGCAGCTTCGGCGACACCGCCCGGGTGCATGCCAAGGCCGAGCATGTGCGTGACCTGCATGACCGGCTGTCACGCGCGCAGGACCGGTTACCGCTTGCCTGAGCGCAACGGGCGCGCTCAGTCCGCGCCCTGCACGAACGGCTGCCCTGCCAGGGTGGTGCCCAGGCGCACCGCGATCTGTTGACCGTCCTTTCTGAAGGTGGTCGCACACTGCTTTCCGCCCTTCTGGCATCCGACTTCCGGAAAGCCCTCGAGTGACTCAAGCGCGCCCTGAACCGGACTCGCCTGCCACCCTGCCGCATCCATCAGGCGCTTGGCCTTGGCGTAGGGCATGCCGGCGACGATGCCCAGCTGCGTCAGCTCTGTGGGCAACGCTTGAGAATAGGCCGTTGGGATCGAGGCCAACGACAGCACTGCAGCGAGGAAGATGGCTTTCATTGCACCGACCTGGAACGAGCACACAGCCTCAGCCTAGCCCATTTGCATGACGCAGGAATGTGCCGGTAACACGCCGTTACCGAGTCTCCACAGTTGAATGCAGAGCACCTCAATCCATTTACAGGCGAACGCCAGCCGAGCACGGGCTCGGCTCTACAGCATGCAGCAAGGCCGCCCTGAGGCGGCCTTCCTGTTCCCTTACTTGGCGTTCTTCACGTAGGTATCGAACCAGTTCAGCATTTCCGCCACCAGCTGCTCGTTCGATTCCAGCGCGGTGTACCAGTGCGGTTCGTTCGGCAGCATCACCAGCCGCGTGATGCCGCCGTTGCCTCGGATTGCCTGGTAGAGCTTGCGCGACTGGAACGGCTCGGTGCCCGGGTTGGCGTCGTCCTCGCCGTGGACCAGCAGCAGCGGCAGCTTGATCTTATCGGCGTAGAAGAACGGCGACGCCTTCAGGTAGACATCCTGGGCCTGCCAGACCGATCGACGCTCGTTCTGGAAGCCGAACGGGGTGAAGGTCTTGTTGTACGAACCGCTGGTCGCCACGCCAGCCTTGAACAGGTTGGTATGGGCGATCAGGTTGGCGGTCATCAGGCCGCCATGGCTGTGGCCGGTCACGCCGATGCGGTTGCGATCGACCACGCCCATGTCCACCGCCTTGTCCACCGCCGCCTTGGCGTCGGCTTCCAGCTGCTCCAGGTAGGTGTCGTAGGCGTTCTTCGGGTCACCCACGATCGGGAACGAGGCATTGTCGATGATCGCGTAGCCGGCCAGCAGCATCAGGCGGTACGGCTGCAGGCGGGTGAAGGTCTGCTGCGAACCGGATACCTGCCCCGCCTGCGCGGCGTTGGCGAAGTCGGCAGGATAGGCGTACAGGATCGCCGGCACGCGCTGGCCTTGCTTGTAGCCCGGCGGCGTGTACAGGGTGAACGACAGGTCCACGCCATCGGCACGCTTGTAGGTCACCAGCTGCTTCTTGATCTGGCGCACTTCCGGGGTCGGGTCGACCAGTTTGGTCAGCACCGTCGCGGTGGACGCGAACTGTGCCTCACCGGCCTTCGCATCGGCCACCGCCTCACCCTGCTGGCGGATGAAGGCGTTCGGCGGATCGATCACCGACTGGTGCCAGGTCAGATAGCGGCCCGGCGTGCTGCTGAAACCGAGGAACTGTTCGTAGGCATCGGCACTGCTGCGGAACAGGCGCTCGCTCTTCAGCGTACCCAGGTCGAGGCGGTCCAGGAACGGACGGTCGCCCTGCGACGACGCGCCACGGCCACTCAGGAACACGTGGTTGCCGTCCTGACGCACGACCTGCGCGCCATTCGGCAGGCGGGTGAATACCAGGTTGCCGGGGTTGCCGTACAGCTCATCGCTGGACATGTCCCACAGCAGGCGGCCTTCCTTCTTCGGCTGGTCCAAATCGACGATGCGGGTCTGCATCCAGTGGCGGTTCTCGTCGTTCTCGAACTGGAACGCCACGGCCGGATCGGCGGTCCACGCGTAGCCTTCGAAGCGCTGTGCGGTGCGGGTGATCTCGACCGGCTTGCCGTTGAACGGCGCCTTCAGCATCAGCACCCGATCGCGATGCGGCACGTTGACCTTCCAGTCGCCCTTGTCCAGCGCTTCGGCATAGACCAGGGTGGCCGGATCGGTGGCACGCCAGTCGAAACCGCGCGGGCCTTCCGGTACACCGTGCACCGGCACGCGGTCGGCCAGCGGCAGGCTGGCGATCAGCGTGCTGCGGCCATTGCTGATGTCCAGCACGGCCACATCGTTGGCGAAGCGCTGGTAGGTCACCGCATGAGAGTACGGCGCCTTGATCGATTCGGTCAGCACGTGCACGCCATCGGGCGCGGCGCTGACTTCGTTGAACAGCGCCGGCTGCCCGACCGGGCGCACGTTGTTGGCGGCGGTATCGACCACGGCCAGCTGCGAAGCACCGTAATACGCGAACAGCTTCTCGTCATGCACGCTGGTCAGCGTGTCGCGGGCTTCATAGGTGCTGCTCTCGCCACTGCTGCCGAGCGACTCCTGAGCATCCGGGCCGGTCGGCACACCGCCATTGGACGGCGCCGGGCCCTGGTTGGCCGGCACCAGCTTCACCAGCAGGTTCTGACTGCCGCCCAGCCACTGCACGGTGTAGCCGAAGATCGGGTTCAGCTGCACGTTCGGCACCTGCTTCACCTGGCCGGTGGCGGCGTCGCCCACCCACAACTGCACGCTGCTATCGACCGCATTCTGGAAGGCGAAACGGCTGCCGTCGGCCGACCACAGCGCGCCGGTGGCGCAACCCTGCGGCAGGTTCACCTTGGTCTCCCTGCCACTGCCGATATCGACCAGGGTGAAGTCGGCTACGCAGGCCGGAATGCCGTAGCCACCGGGGGTGTCATGGCGGCTGCGGTTCTTCGGCTCCAGGCGCACGCCGGCCAGCTTCAGGTAGGGCTGGGCGACACGGCTGATCGACGGGTAGGTCTGCGCGGTGGTCAGCAACAGGCGCTGGCCGCCGGGGGCCACGTTCGGCGTCGGCGGCGGCGGCGCCTTCAGCACCTTGAGCAGGTGCTCCGGCGGTTTCGCGTAGTCGGCAAGCGCCGGGCCAGCGGCCAGCAGGCCGACGGTGGCAACGGCAACGGCCGCCGCCAGAGAGGTTCGACGGATGAGCATCCTTATCCCCTGGGTGTGAATGGGTACCCGGAATCGGGCATGGACCCGAATCTAGCACCGCAGGGGATGGGGTGAATGGGCCGGAAGGGCTAGAGGCCGGATGGGGCAAAGTGACAGTCCGGCAGCCGTTCCAGCATTGCCAGGCCCAGCCTGGCACTACTGTTGCGCGTGCAGGTCCCAGGTCGCCAGGTAGTCCGGGTCGACCACGATCATGCCGCTGCTGCGCATGCAGTACTCCCCCGGTTCGGCGGGGAGGTACTGGTCGAGCATCGGCGGCAGATAGCGCTCATGGCCGTCATTCTCGTCAGCCAGCACCACGCCTTCGTCGGCACTGATGCGCAGCACAGTGCCGGCGTACTGCTCCAGCCCCTGCACCTGGCCGTCGCCGCCATAGCGGGTGACGCCGACCAGCACGACCTTGCCGATCATTTCTTCCACCTTGGCGTCGTCCAAGGGCGGCAGCATGGGAATGAATTCGTCGCTCATCGGTGCACCTCCGTAGCCTGCAGGACATCGTGGATGAGGTTTCCGCTTCGCAGTGCGCGCATCGCCAGCACCGGGGCACATGCCCGGCTGAAGCACCCGCATGGGAGCGCCAGCACGCCCGGAACCCGAGGGTTCGTGACACCGATGCTGCCACCGCAGACGGAACGGACAGGTGAAGGCCGAGTCCGCCCGATCGGGCCACCGGGTTCTGCCTGCACCCACGCTAGAATGCGTCCATGCGCACCGTACATGCCCTCCGCTACATCACCCCGCTACGCGAAGGCGGCTCACTGCCCGCCGTCGTCGAGACCGACGATGACGGCATGGTCGTACTGAAATTCCGTGGTGCCGGCCAGGGCCCGAAGGCGTTGATCGCCGAGCTGATCGCCGGTGAGATGGCACGCACGCTGGGCCTGCCGATTCCGGAAATCCTGTTCGTCGGGCTGGATCGCGAGTTCGCCCGCACCGAACCCGACCCGGAGATCCAGGAGCTGATCCGTGCCAGCGAGGGCCTGAACCTGGGCCTGGACTACCTGCCGGGTGCAATCAACTACGACCCTGCAGCGATGCCAGTGGACGCCGACCTGGCCTCGCGCATCGTCTGGTTCGATGCGTTCACCAGCAATGTCGATCGCACCACCCGCAACCCCAACCTGATGGTATGGCACCGCAAGCTGTACCTGATCGACCACGGCGCGGCGATGTATTTCCACCACGACTGGGCCAGCGCCGGCGATGCCTGCGAGAAACCGTTCGTGCTGATCCGCGACCACGTGCTGTTGTCGTTCGCCAGCCGCATCGCCGATGTGGATGCAGAACTGGCTGCGCGCCTGACCGATGCCGAGATCGAGCGCATCGTCGGCCTGGTGCCGGACAGCTGGCTGGTGGACGAGCCGGCGTTCGACAGCCCGCAGGCTTACCGCCAGGGCTACATCAACTATCTCAAGCACCGCCTGAAAGTGCGTGCGGTGTTCGTGCAGGAGGCCATCCGTGCCCACGCTGCACACGTATGACTATGCGGTCATCCGCGTGGTACCGCGGGTGGAACGCGAGGAATTCATCAACGTCGGGGTGATCGTCTCCTGCCCTGGCGCGCGCCATCTGGAAGCGGCCATCGAGATTGATCCTGCGCGCCTGCGTGCCTTCGCGCCAGCGCTTGATCAGGATGCATTGCAACCATGGCTGGACGCGATCGTGGCCATCTGCCGTGGCGACGCCAGCGCCGGACCGATCGCGCAGTTGCCGGCGCGCGCCCGCTTTCATTTCCTCACCGCCAAGCGCAGTTCGGTTGTGCAGATGTCGAGCACGCATGTCGGCCGCACTGCCGATCCGGCGGGTGTGGTGGAACACCTGATGACGAAGATGGTGCGGGTGCCGGCGCCAACCGCGTAGCGGCAACTGGTAGAGTCGACTGGTAGTCGACTAACGCGTGCAGCGCGGGCTCTTCGGCGGCATCGAGAAAGGCAGTCGACTAGCAGTCGACTCTACCCAGCCGGTTATACCCTGTCGGCCCTATCTGGGCAGCGCAAACGCCATCACGTAATCGCCGTTCGGGGTTTCCATGAAATGATGGCCGCCGGCCATGATCACCACGAACTGGCGTCCGTCCTGTTCATACACCATCGGCGTGGCCTGCCCGCCCGCGGGCAGCTTGGCATGCCACAGCTCCTTGCCGGTCTTCAGGTCGATGGCGCGCAGCAGGTCATCGGTGGCCGCAGCGATGAAGATCAGTCCGCTCGCGGTCACCACCGAACCACCGTTGTTCGGCGTGCCGATCTCGATCGGCAGGCCGGAACGGATGCCGAACGGACCATTGCCGCGCGCACTGCCAAATGGCCGATCCCACAGCAGCTTGCCGGTGCGCAGGTCGATGGCACGGATGCCGCCATAGGGCGGCTGCTTGCACAGCAGGCCGGTGAACGGCAGGCGCCAGCCAGCGTTGACCTGGATGCCATACGGCGTTCCCACCTGCGGATCGCCGGCCCCCTCGCCACCGCCCCTGTCAGCACGGATCTTCTCGCGCGGCAGCCAGCCCAGGCGGTCGGCTTC
This sequence comes from Stenotrophomonas sp. Ps181, assembly GCF_025697425.1. Lineage (NCBI taxonomy): Bacteria > Pseudomonadati > Pseudomonadota > Gammaproteobacteria > Lysobacterales > Lysobacteraceae > Stenotrophomonas > Stenotrophomonas sp. Ps181. The sequence goes on along the minus strand of NZ_JAHWBI010000004.1, from coordinate 443,629 downwards.
GGCACGTGGCACCAGCCGGTTGTAGTTGGGCATATCGTTGTAGTTGGCCACGATCACGCCGCGTCGCGTGTCGATGGACACGCTGCCCCAGTCCGAGCCGCCGTTGTAGCCGGGATATTCGATGGAATGGCGCTCGCTGCTGGGCGGCGTGTAGAAACCTTCGTAATACGCCTTGCGGAACTGGATGCGGCAGACCAGCTGGTCGATCGGGGTGATGCCCCACATGTCGCGCTCGGTCAGGTCATGCTCGCGACGCAGCGTGTGGTACAGCGAGAACAGCTGGGTGGGTGAACGCTGCTCGGGCTCGACCCCACCCACCGGCACCTTGCGCTCTTCAGCGGCGGTCAGCAGCTGGCCGGTGCGGCGATCAAGGATATAGAGGTCCCCCTGCTTGGTCGGCAACAGGATCGCCGGCACCTTGCCCGCCGCCGTCGGGTAATCGATCAGGCTGGCCTGCGAACCCAGGTCGTAGTCCCACACGTCCTTGCGCACGGCCTGGAAATGCCAGGCCGGCTTGCCGGTGGCCACATCAAGGGCCACCAGCGAGGTCGAATAGCGGTTCTGGCTTTCGGTACGCGAGCCGCTCCAGTAGTCGCCTGCGGAATTGCCCAGCGGCAGATAGACCAACCCCAGCGCCTCATCACCGGTGGCCGTGGTCCACATGTTCGGCGTGCCGCGCGTGTAGGTCTGCCCATGCGGCGGCAGGCCGCTGCGTTCAGGCTGGTCCATGTCCCATGCCCAGCGCAGCTTGCCGGTGATCGCATCGTAGGCCTGGATCACGCCCGACGGTGCATCGCGGCGCTGCCCATCCAGCACCTGGTGACCAGTGACGATCACCCCACGCACGATCGCCGGTGGCGAGGTGATCGAAACATAGCCCGGCGGGACCTCGCCCATGCCCAGGGTGATGTCGACCTGGCCGTTGTTGCCGAAGTTGGCGCAGGGACGGCCGCTGTCTGCATCCACTGCAATGATGCGCCCGTCCAGCGTGCCTTCGATGATGCGTGCCCAGCAGGCCGGACGGCTGCCCGGCGCGGCGCGGCGGCTCACGCTGGGCGGCGGCTCGGGCAACGCGAGATCGGCCGCGGCATCGGCCAGCGTGGCATCGGCCAGGATCGGCGTCGCCGGTTGCTCGTAGTAGCTCACGCCGCGGCAGGCGGCGGTGTACGGGATCGAAGCGTCCTTCACCTTCGGATCGAAGCGCCACACTTCCTTGCCACTGGCGGCGTCGAGCGCGATCAGGCGGTTACGGGCAGTGCACAGGTACAGGCGGTCGCCGATCTTCAGCGGCGTGGTTTCCGCACCCCAGCGCTTCTTCGGCAGGTCACCGGTGCGGAACTGCCAGGCCAGCTGCAACGTGGCCACGTTGGCCGGGGTGATCTGCTGCAGCGGCGAATAACGGGTGGCGGCATTGCTGCGGCCCCACGCCGGCCAGTCTCCCTCGGCAGGCTGGTCGGCCGGTTGCAGGCCGGTGGTATCCCGCGTGGGTTCCAGTCCGGCACTGGCCGCGCCTTCCGGGAACGGCTGGTGCCCGTCCACTTCACCATGCGGTGCGAACGCCAACCCGAAGGCAGCGACGAACACCAGCATCAGGACGCCCGCCACGCTGCGCGACAGGCGCTTTGAAACCGGTTCGCGAAGGGTGGGCGCGAGCAGCGCCAGCACGATGCCGAGCGCGGTCACCAGGCCCAGCCGCGGCACCCAGCGCCAGTAGTCGCTGCCCGATTCCCACCAGGTCCACAGCAGCGTGCCGACGAACACCAGCGCATACAGCAGCGCGCCGCTGCGGCGATTGCCGAACAACAACAGGCCACTGGCCAGAAGGCCGGCCCCGGCGATGGCGTAGTACCCCGACCCGCCCAGGCTGAGCAGCCACGCGCCGAGCCCGCCGATGACCAGGCCGAGCACGACCAGCAGCAGCGACAGCACGGTAACGAGAGGATGCCGGGAGGCGCGGACGGGAGCAGGAGCGGACTGCGGCGTGGCGGACATCGTCGATCTCCGGGGGCAGCATGCGCCGTTATCCCACCGCCTGCGTGAAGCGCGCGCGTATGCGTGGCATCCGGATACGACGACGCCGGCACAGGGCCGGCGTCGTCGGGTGCCTCAGGCTCGCGGCAGGATCACTCCTGTGCGGCGTCCTCGCTGCTGGCCGCAGCCGGGGCGCTGTCGGTCGTGGCCGGGGCGGCGACTGCCACCTCGTCCTCGTCCTCGTCGATCGAGGCATCCATGCGCTCCACCGCCTGCAGCTTCTCGTCCTTGGACAGGCGGATCAGGGTCACGCCCTGGGTGTTGCGGCCGACGCGGCTGATTTCCGAGCCACGCGTACGCACCAGCGTACCGCCGTCGGAGATCAGCAGGACTTCGTCGCGGGAGCCCATCAGTACTGCGGCGACCAGCTTGCCGTTGCGCTCGGTGGTCTGGATGCCGATCACACCCTGCGTGCCACGGCCCTTGCGCGGGTAGTCCGGCAGCGGAGTTCGCTTGCCGTAGCCGTTCTCGGTGGCGGTCAGGATGTACTGCACGCTGCTGTCATCGGCACCGTCAATCACCGCATCGCCCGTGGCGGCGGCTTCCTCGACACCGTTGTCGTCCTCGTTCTCGTCCTCGATGCCACCGGCACTTTCGGCCACGATCAGGCTGACCACTTCCTCGCCGGCCGGCATCTTGATGCCACGCACGCCAGTTGCGGTACGGCCCATCGAGCGGACTTTGTCCTCGCCGAAGCGCACGGTCTTGCCGTTGGAGGCGAACAGCAGGATGTCGCGCTGGCCATCGGTCAGGCCGACGCCGACCAGGGCATCGCCCTCATCGAGGTTGATCGCGATCTTGCCGCGGGCCAGACGGAAGGCGAACTCGCCCAGCGGGGTCTTCTTGACCGTACCGTTCTTCGTAGCGAAGAACACGAACTGGCCATCGGCGTACTCGCGCACCGGCAGCACGGCCTGCACGCGTTCGCCCGGTTCCAGCGGAATCCAGTTGATGATCGGACGGCCACGGGCGTTGGAACCCGCTTCCGGCAGCTGGTAGACCGGCAGCCAGAACACCTTGCCCGAACTGGTGAAGGTCAGCAGCGTATCGTGCGTGTTGACCAGCCACAGCTGTTCGATGAAATCCTCTTCCTTGGTCGCCGCCGCACTGCGGCCACGGCCGCCGCGGCGCTGCGCGCGGTACACGCTGACCGGCTGGCGCTTCACGTAGCCGGCGTGGGACACGGTGACCACCACGTCTTCCGGCGCGATCAGGTCCAGGATGTCCAGGTCTTCTTCGCTGTGGCGGATTTCGGTGCGACGTTCGTCGCCGAACTCGGCCTTGACGTTGACCAGCTCCTCGCGGATCACCTGCAGCAGGCGGTCGGGATCTTCCAGGATGTGGATCAGCCCGGCGATCACTTCCAGCAGCTGCTTGTACTCGTCGGTCAGGCGGTCCTGCTCCAGCCCGGTCAGGCGGTGCAGGCGCATTTCCAGGATCTGGGTGGCCTGGATCTCGGTCAGCTGGTAGCCGCCCTCGACCAGGCCGACGCCCTTGGGCAGGTCTTCCGGACGCGAGGCTTCGGCACCGGCGGCACCCAGCATCGCACCGACCAGGCCCGGCTCCCACACGCGCGCCAGCATGCGCTCGCGGGCTTCGTTCGGGTTCGGCGAGGTCTTGATCAGTTCGATCATCTCGTCGATGTTGGCCAGCGCGACGGTCAGGCCTTCCAGCACGTGGGCACGGGCGCGCGCCTTGCGCAGCTCGAACACGGTGCGGCGGGTGACCACTTCGCGACGGTGGCGGACGAACGCCTCCAGCATCTGCTTCAGATTCATCAACTGCGGGCGGCCGTCGACCAGCGCCACCATGTTGATGCCGAACACCGATTCCATCTGGGTCTGCTGGTACAGGTTGTTCAGCACAACCTCGGCAGATTCGCCGCGCTTGATCTCGATGTAGATGCGCATGCCGTCCTTGTCGGACTCATCGCGCAGCTCGCTGATGCCTTCGATCTTCTTTTCCTTGACCAGCTCGGCGATCTTTTCGATCAGACGCGCCTTGTTCACCTGGTAAGGAATTTCAGTGACGATGATCGATTCGCGGCCGTTGTCGGCCACTTCGATATCGGCCTTGGCACGGATGCGCACGCGGCCACGGCCGGTGCGGTAGCCGGCGACGATGCCGGCGGTGCCGTTGATGATGCCGGCGGTCGGGAAATCCGGGCCCGGGATGTACTCCATCAGGCCGTCGACGTCGATCTCCGGGTTGTCGATCAGCGCAATGCAGGCGTTGATCGATTCGCTCAGGTTGTGCGGCGGGATGTTGGTCGCCATGCCCACCGCGATACCGGCCGAGCCGTTGACCAGCAGGTTCGGGAACCGGGTCGGCATGACCGTCGGCTCCAGTTCCTTTTCGTCGTAGTTGGGCTGGAAGTCGACGGTTTCCTTGTCGATGTCCGCCATCAGCTCGTGCGCGAGGCGCGACATGCGCGCTTCGGTGTATCGCATGGCCGCGGCGGAGTCGCCGTCGATGGAGCCGAAGTTACCCTGGCCATCGACCAGCATGTAGCGCAGCGAGAACGGCTGTGCCAGGCGCACCAGCGTGTCGTACACCGACTGATCGCCATGCGGGTGGTACTTACCGATGACGTCACCGACGATACGCGCCGACTTGAAGTAGGGCTTGTTGCTGTGCGCGTTGAGCTCGTTCATCGCGTACAGCACGCGGCGATGCACCGGCTTGAGGCCGTCGCGCGCATCCGGCAGCGCGCGGCCCACGATCACGCTCATGGCGTAATCGAGGTAGCTCTTGCGCATCTCGTCTTCCAGGTTGACCTGGATGATTTCCTTGGCGGTTTCTGCCATTCGGGTTCCGTTGTCTGGTAGCGGTCCAGTCCGGCGCATTCGCCCGTGGGCGGTCGCGCCGGAACCTCGATTCAACCTGTGGATACTACCACAACAGGCCGTTTTCCGCCTCCCTTTACGGGGATTTTACCGGCACAAATCAGGAACTTAGGGAGTTGCCGGCCAGCGGCCGGCACTACCGGGGCGGCGGTCGCGCCACCCTCCCCTGCGCCTCAGCCGCCGAAGGCGGCGCGCATGTTCTCGGCGGTCGGGTTCAGGATCACCCCGCGCTCGGTCACGATGGCGTCGATCAGCTCGCCCGGGGTGACGTCGAACACCGGGTTCCAGGCGGCGATCCCTTCGGCCACGGTGCGGGTACCGCCCACGCCATACAGCTCACCCGGGTCGCGCTGCTCGATCTCGATCTGGCTGCCGTCCACGGTTTCCATGTCCACGGTCGAGGACGGCGCCACCACCATGAACTTCACGCCGTGGTGGCGCGCGGCAATGGCCAGTTGGTAGGTGCCGATCTTGTTGGCGGTATCACCATTGGCGCAGATGCGGTCTGCGCCCACGATCACCCACTGCACGGCACCGGTCTTCATCAGGTGCGAGGCCGCCGAGTCGGCGATCAGGGTGGCATCGATACCGTCCTGCTGCAGCTCCCACACGGTCAGGCGTGCCCCCTGCAGCCACGGCCGGGTCTCGCCGGCGAACACGCGGGCGATGCGGTGCTGGGCCATGCCGGCGCGAATGACGCCCAGCGCGGTACCGAAGCCGGCGGTGGCCAGCGAGCCGGTATTGCAGTGGGTCAGCACACCGCTGCCGGCCTCGATCAGGCCAGCGCCCAGTGCGCCCATGTGGCGGTTGGCCGCCAGGTCTTCCTCGGCGATGGCCTGCGCTTCGGACTCCAGCAACGCCTTCCAGTCGGCGCCGGCAGCGTTCAGGCAACGGCGCATCCGTGCCAGCGCCCAGGCCAGATTGACCGCAGTAGGGCGCGATGCGTTCAGGCGCTGCAGTGCCGGTTCCAGCTGCTGCAGCGCGTGCGCACCGTCTGCGGCCTGCACCTCGCGCGCGGCCAGCACCACGCCCCAGGCGGCGGCAATGCCGATCGCCGGCGCGCCACGCACGGTCAGCGCGTGGATGGCGCTGGCAACCTCGTCACTGTCATGGCAGACCACGTGCTCGACCACGAACGGCAGCTTGCGCTGGTCCAGCAGTTGCAAGGCATCGCCGGTCCACAGGATCGGGCGGATGTGGTCGTAACGGGCGTAGTCGATGTCGGAGGCAGTGTTCATGGGCCCATTGTAGGGCCACGCCCCGCGTGGTTGGAGCCTGCCCCGGCTCAATTCACCGAGAATTCGGCGCGGCAGCCGCCGTCCACCCAGATCCCGTTGCGGTTCCAACCCCAGGTGCTGCCTTCCTCGCAGGGCGTGCTGGACAGCTGCTCGGAGACCACAGCACCCACCGAGATGCTCGCGCCGCAGAAGCGGCGCTTCTTCGACTTCGATTCGCAGGTCAGGCGGCGCGGCACATCGACAAAGCGGCCGTCCTCGTCGGCCACCTCGAAATCGCCCTGGCAGCCACGGCTGGTCCAGACTTCATTGCGCTTGTAGCCCCATCCCTGGCCTTCCCGGCACGGCAGCACCGACAACTGGCGAAGCAGGCGCACCGGCGCGCCATCCAGGCGTACCGGGCAACTCTGCGGACGGCCATTGGATTCGCAGCGCACCACGCGGCGCACCAGGCGCTTGCCTTCCGTTGCCGCAGGTGCCGCACCCTGCGCACGGCGCGCACGGAACTCGGCGCGGCAGCCCAGGGTGACCCACACGCCGCTGCGGTCGGTGCCCCACTCGCTGCCGCGGATGCAGCTGTTGCTGGACAGCTGGCGCACCAGATCGACGCCGTTGGCCACATCGATATCGCAGTGCACCCAGCCCATGTCGCGGGACTCGCAGGTCACCACTTCATCGTCATAGCCCACCTGCTGGGCCGACGCCGGCGACGGCAGCCAGGCACCCCAGAGCGCAATGGAGTACATCGGTGCAGCGACAACCGCAAACCACTTGACCAAAGCCTTCCCCAGCAGGAATGGATGAACTGCATGCCAGTGTCCGGCATTGGCCGTGATAAAAGCATCATCCCGCTTACCGACGCAAGCGCGCAGAACCCGCGTTTCGTTCAGCCTGGGATGTTCAGCAACGCGTGATGGTCACGCGTGGGCGAAGTCGTAGGCCAACACATCTGCAATGCGCGGTGTGCGGTTCATCGCCATCAGCAGGCGGTCGACCCCCAGCGCCACGCCGGCACAGGCCGGCAACGCTGGCAACGCCGCCAGCAGCGCTTCATCCAGTGGCGGCTGCACCTGCCCACGTTCGTGGCGGCGCTGCTGGTCGCGCTGGAAGCGGGCACGCTGCTCGTCGGCGTCGTTCAGTTCGTGATAGCCGTTGGCCAGTTCCACTACACCCAGGTACAGCTCGAAACGCTCGGCCAGCGGCGGCGTGCCGGCGCGGATGCGTGCCAGCGCGGCCTGGCTGGCTGGCCAGTCATGCACCACGGTCATGACCGCGTCATCGAAATGCGGCTGGATACGATGGGTCATCAGCAGGTCGAGCCAGTCATCACGGGTCAATCCGACCGGGTCAATGTGCACCTCGCCCAACGCGGCACGCAGCGCGGACTCATCCGCCTCGAACGGATCCACACCAAGGTGCTGCTGGAACAGCTCGCGGTAACTCAGCACGCGCAGGGTCGCACGGCGTCCCACCAGGGCCAGCGCCTGTCCGATCAGCTCGGCGGTTTCCTGTACCAGCCGATGGTGGTCCCAACCGACCCGATACCATTCCAGCATGGTGAATTCCGGGTTGTGGCGACCACCGGCCTCGCCATTGCGGAACACCCGGCCCAATTCGTAACAGTCGCCCACGCCGGCAGCGAGCAGGCGCTTGAGCGGATACTCCGGCGAGGTGCGCAGCCAGCGGCGGCGTCCGCCGGCATCGACATGCCCGGTGAAGTCGGTATGGAAGCTGTCGATGTTCGGCTCGGTGTTGCCCGCGACCGACAGGATCGGCGTCTCCACCTCGAGCACATCGCGCTCTGCAAAGAAGCGGCGCACCAGCGCATTGAGCGCGGCGCGCTGCTGCAGCGCGCGCAGCAGGGCCTCGCTCACAGGATGCCCTCCGGGCGCGGATGGTCGAGCGGCAGGGTCAGCAGATCGCGCGTATCGTCGATGTAGCCGCTGGCCAGGTACAGGCGGCGTGCCAGTTCGTTGTGGTGGTTCACTTCCAGGCGCAGGCGGCTGACGCCACGACCGCGAGCGCGCTGTTCGCAGATGGCCAGCGCCTGCTTGCCGCGGCCACGACCGCGCGCGCGATGGCTCAGGTACAGCTCGTCCAGCAGCATGAAGTGGCCGCCCTGCTCCAGGCTGAAGCCCATCGCGATCACCGCATAGCCGACCACCTCGCCCGCCTCGTCCAGCCACAACAGCACTTCGCCATTGCGCGGATCGGCCAGCAGCGCGTCCACGCCGCGACGCACGCGCGCGTCATCGAAGTCTATCCTGTCTTCGGCGTAGAACTCGCGCATCAGCGCGATCAACAACTCCTCGTCGGCACGGGTGGCCAGGCGGAAATCCAGCGGGGCGGTCTGCATCGGTGTTCCTTTGTGTTTCATGCCGGGCGCGGGGACACCCGGCGGGATCGTCACTCGTGTTCGGCCAGATAAGCCAGCAGGCGGTCTTCGTCCCATACCGGCACGCCCAGCGATTGCGCCTTGTCCAGCTTGGAGCCGGCCTCGGTACCGGCCACCACGAAGCTGGTCTTCTTCGAGACGCTGCCGGAGACCTTGGCACCCAGCGCTTCCAGGCGCTCCTTGGCGGCATCGCGGGTGAGCTGGGCCAGGGTGCCGGTCAGCACCACGGTCTGCCCATCCAGCGGGCCGGCCACGATCTCGGCCAGCGCCGGTGCCTTGGCCAGGATCTGCTGCATCGCCTTCTCGGCTGCCAGCAGCATCGCGCCATGGCCATCGGCATCGAGCCAGTCGGCCAGACCGCGCGCAGTGTCGTCCGGCAGGCCGGCGTTGACGAACTGCCCATGCTCGGCGTCGAGCACCGCCTGGGCACCGGGCAACGCGGCCACCAGTTTTTCCGCGCGCAGGCGGGTGATGCCGGGAATCTCTGATTCGACCAACAGCTGCGCCAGATCCAGCCCCTCGCGCAGCCTGGCGCTGGGCGCGTGCACATCGCTGATGCGGACCTGGCCGACCTGCAGCAGGTCATCGATGGCCTGCTGGTTGCCCTGCTGTTCGAAGAAGTGGCCGAGCGACCGCGCCACTTCGCCACCGATGTCCGGCACGCGCTTGAACAAGGGCCACGGCAGCTGGCGGATCAGTTCCAGGTCACCGAACCACTGCGCCAGTGCCTTGGCCGTGCTCTCGCCCACGTGCTCGATGCCCAGCGCGAACAGCAGCCGTTCCAGCGTGGCGGCACGACTGGCGTCGATGGCCGCGATCAGGTTGTCGGCCCACTTGGTGGCGATCTTCTTCGTGTTCCATTCGAACCGGGCCGGCTGCGCCAGCGCCTGCGCGCGCCAGCCCGGATCGTTGCCGTCCAGCCTGAGCACCGCATTGAGCACCGCGCCACTGCCTTCGGCCGGCAGGTGCAGCTTCAGTGCGGCGGCCAGCGCCGAGGGATCTTCAGCGTCCAGCACCAGCTTCAGGTGCAGCAGCTGGTCACGACTGAGCCGGTACAGGTCGGCCACGCTCTTGACGATGCCGGCGTCGACCAGGGTTTCAATGTATTTGTCGCCCAGGCCGTCGATGTCCATCGCGCGGCGCGAAGCGAAATGGGCAATGGCTTCCTTGCGCTGCGCCGGACAGGACAGCTCACCCGAGCAGCGCCATGCGGCCGCTCCTTCCTCGCGCACGATCTCCGAGCCGCACACCGGGCAGCGCGTAGGCATCTGCCAGGGCGTGGTGCCCTGCGGGCGCCGGTCGAGGATGACGCTGACCACTTCCGGGATCACGTCGCCGGCGCGGCGCACGATCACGCTGTCGCCGATGCGCACGTCGAGGCGTGCGATCTGGTCGGCGTTGTGCAGCGTGGCATTGGACACGATCACGCCGGCCACGGCCACCGGTGCCAGCCGCGCGACCGGTGTGGCCGCACCGGTGCGGCCTATCTGGATCTCGATCGCCTCCACCGTCGTGCTCTGCTCCTGCGCCGGGAACTTGTGCGCGATGGCCCAGCGCGGTGCGCGCGAGACGAAGCCCATCGCCTGCTGGCCGGCACGGTCATCGAGCTTGTAGACCACGCCGTCGATATCGAACGGCAGGCCGTCGCGGCGCTCGCCGATATCGCGGTAGTAGCCGAGCAGACCATCCGTGCCTTCCACCACCTTGCACAGCGCACTGACCGGGAAACCCCAGGCGCCGAGCTGGGCCAGCGTGCCCGAATGGGTATCGGGCAGCTCGCCGCCCTGCACTTCACCGGTACCGTAGGCAAAGAAGCTCAACCTGCGCTGCGCACTGATCTTCGGGTCGAGCTGGCGCAGCGACCCGGCCGCCGCGTTGCGCGGGTTGGCCAGCACCTTGCCGCCGTGCAGGCGCGCCCGTTCGTTGTAGGCCTCGAAATCGGCGCGGGCCATGTACACCTCGCCGCGCACCTCCAGCACGTCCGGCCAGTCCTTGCCGTGCAGGCGCTTGGGAATGTCGCTGATCTCGCGCAGATTGGCGGTCACGTCCTCGCCGGTGCTGCCATCACCGCGGGTCGCGCCGAGCACGAAATGACCATCCTCGTAGCGCAGGCTGATCGCCAGGCCGTCCATCTTCGGCTCGGCCGAGAACTGCAGGCTGCGACGGCCCAGGCGTTCGTCAATGCGGCGCACGAAGTCAGCCACTTCCTCGTCGCTGAACGCATTGGACAGCGACAGCATCGGCACCGCATGGCGCACCTCGGCGAAGCGGCCGGAAGGACGCGCACCGACCTGCTGGGTCGGGCTGTCGGCCCGGGCCAGTTCCGGATGTTCCCGCTCCAGTGCTTCCAGCTCGCGCACCATCCGGTCGTAGTCGACGTCGGCGATCTCCGGCGCGTCCAGCTCATGGTAGGCGCGGTTGGCCTGGGCGATCTGCCGGCGGAGATCTTCGGCGCGTTCGGCGGGGCTGGGGCTCATCGGAATCCGATGGTTCTGGGATGGCCGGGGATTCTACCGCGCCCGGCCGTCAGGCCCTGTAATGCCCCGCCTTCGCAGCGCCGAGCCATGCTCGACGGGCGCTCCCCTGCCCTGGTGGATGCAAACCTTCTCCCCGCCCCGGTAGGTGCCAACCTTGGTTGGCACAGCTGTAGTCGAGCATGGCTCGACGCTACAAAAGGCAGCTTGCCGCGCGCCGCCACCAGCGCTAGCGTGCGACGGTCTGCCCTTCGGAATCCTGCCCGTGACCCTGCCCGCTTCCCGTCGACGCTTCCTGCAACTGGCCGGTGCTGGCCTCGCCATCGCTGGCAGCGGGCTGCCGCAGCTTGGCCATACCCAACCCGCGACGGCCGCCGCTCCTGCCCCCGCCGAAGGTGCGGTGCTGCTGAATTTCAACGAATGCCCCTACGGCCCCTCGCCCGCAGCCCAGCAGGCGGCACGCGACAGCATCGCCGGTTGCGGCCGCTACCGTTTCGCACTGGCCGGACAGGTGCGCGACGCCTTCATCGAACAGGCACGCATTCCGGCTGATCACGTGCGGTTGTATCCGGGTTCCAGCGAACCGCTGAACCGTGCCGCCGTGCTATGGACCGGCCCGCAGGCGGGACTGGTAGTCGCCGACCCGACCTTCGAGACGCTGGGCGAGGTCGCCGCCGCACACGGTGCGCACGTGCAGAAAGTGCCGCTGCGCGACAACGGCGCACATGACCTGCGTGCAATGGTCGCCGCCGCGCACGCGCGCCCGACCGGGCTGCTGTACGTGTGCAACCCGAACAACCCGACCGGTTCGATCAGCCCACCGGATGAGCTCGCCTGGCTGCTGGCCCACAAGCCCGCCTCCACCCGCGTGCTGGTCGACGAGGCCTACCTGCAGTACAGCGAGCAGCCCAGCCTGATCACCCAGGTGACGCAGCGCGATGACCTGATCGTGCTGCGCACGTTTTCCAAACTGTACGGCATGGCCGGCCTGCGCCTGGGCGTGGCAGCCGCACATCCCGACCGCCTGCGCGAACTGGCCAGCCTGGGTGACAACCCCCTGCCCGTGCCGGCACTGGCCGCCGCACTGGCCAGCCTGCACGATACCCAGTTGATCGCGCAGCGCCGCCTGCAGAATGCCAAGGTGCGGCAGGCCACCATCGCGTGGCTGGGCAAGCGTGGTTTCAGCTGCGTGCCGTCGGAAGCGAACTGCTTCGTGGTGGATGTGCAGCGCGAGGGTGCCGCCTTTGCCAGGGCGATGGCGGACAACGGCGTGATCATTGGCCGCAGCTGGCCGATCTGGCCACAGCGCGTGCGCGTGACCGTCGGCACCGAAGACGAGATGGCCGCATTCCGCCGTGCGTTCGCCAAGGTGGCCGGCGTACCGGCGTAGACCCGATCCACGCATGGCGTGGATCTACCGGGGTGGGTGCCGACCCTTGGCCGGCACAACAGGCTTTACCAGCGCGGGGTCTTGGTCAGCGGCGGTGCCTGGTGCTGGCGGTCGTAGGCACGCAGCTCGTCGCGGATGTGCGCGATGCGCTGGCGGCCCAGGGCATTGCGGCTGTCATCCAGCACCACGCCATCGAGCAGCTCGGCCATGCGCTGCACGGTCGGCAGCATCTTCTCCCAGGCATCAAGCGCGGTCAGCGGCGCCGGCAGGGTCAGGAAGAAGGCGATGGCCGGGGTTTCCATGGCACGGATGTTGGCCATGTCGAAGCTGCCTGGCTTCATGATGCTGGCCATCGAGAAGATCGGGCCGCGCTCGGGGTGGCCTTCCACCAGGCGGTGGAACACGTTCATGTGGCCGAATACCAGGCCGGTCTTCTCGGCCGCCACCACGATGTCTTCGCCGCGCAGCTGCTCGCCGGCACGGGCCGCCACGAACAGCGAGACGATCTTGTCGAAATCCTGGGTAGTGCGCTTGCCGAGGTCATTGGCCGCGCCCGGATCGGTGTCGGCCAGGCCAAGTTCGGCCTGCTCGCCTTCGCCACGCATGCCCGGTTCGACGCGGCCCTCAGCCACCACGACGCCGTCCTCGCCCAGGACCGGTTCGCGGCGCTCGCCACTGGTCGGTTCCGCGTTCTCCACGCGACGGCCCTGGGGCTTCTTCTTCGGACGGCCAAACAGGAAGATCGCGGCGATCAACAGCAGGCCGGCGGCCAGGATGCCGATGCGCAACAGTGCCGTGTCGGACATTCGATAGGTTCTCCGGCTGATTCATTCAGGTAACTAGGATGGCACGTCAGGCCGCGCCCGCCAATCGCGCCGCTTCTTCCAGGTCCACGCTGACCAGGCGGCTGACGCCCGGCTCACGCATGGTCACGCCCGACAGCTGGTGCGCGGCCTCCATCGTCGCCTTGTTATGGCTGACGAACAGGAACTGCACCTTCTCGCTCATTTCCTTGACCATGTTGGCCAGGCGGCCGACGTTGGCTTCGTCCAGCGGCGCGTCCACCTCGTCCAGCAGGCAGAACGGGGCGGGATTCAACTGGAAGATGGCGAACACCAGCGCCACCGCGGTCATCGCCTTCTCGCCGCCGGACAGCAGCGAGATGCTGGACACGCGCTTGCCCGGCGGGCGCGCCATGATGGTCACACCCGTGTCGAGCAGGTCTTCTCCGGTCAGTTCCAGGTAGGCGTGGCCACCACCGAACAGGCGCGGGTACAGGGACTGGACGCCGGCATTGACGCGGTCGAAGGTGTCCTTGAAACGGCCGCGGGTCTCGCGATCGATCTTGCGGATGGCATCCTCAAGCGTTTCCAGCGCCGTGGTCAGGTCGGCGTGCTGCGAATCCAGGTAGTCCGAACGCTGCGAAGCCTCGCCGTACTCGTGGATGGCGGCCAGGTTGACCGGCTCCAGCCGGCGCATGCGTGCGTCGATCTGGTGCACGGCCTGCTCCCAGTCGCCCAGGCGCGCGTCTTCGGGTAGTGCGTTGAGCACGTCCTGCAGCACGAAGCCGGCCTTTTCCACCGCCGCCTGCAGGGTGTCGGCGCTGAGCACCAGGGCCTGCTGGTCGAGCTTGCGCTGCGAAATGCGCTCGCGCTGGGCCAACGCCTGCTCATCGCGCTGGTGGCGGGTCTGCTCGTAGTTGCGCAGCTCGGCGTCGATGCCGTCCAGCAGCGTGCGCGCCTCGGTCAGCACGCGATCGGCCCGCACGCGCTCTTCCAGCGCGTTCTGGTGTTCGGCCTGCAGCGATTCGACCGGCGAATCCCCTTCGTCCAGCTGCGAATGCAGCTCGCCCAGCCGCGCATCCAGCTGCCCGCGCTGGGTGCCCATGCGCTCCAGCGCCTGGCTCAACGAGGCCAGCTGCGCACGCTGCGATTCCAGGGTCAGGGCCAGCGAATGCGCGCGCTCGCGTACCGCACGGGCAGCATCGCGGGCCAGGTCGCGGGCCTCGGTCAACTGCCGACGTTCGCCCTCCAGCCGCTGCCGGGTCGATTCCAGGTCGCCCATGCTGCTGACCGCACTCTCCAGCCGTGAGCGCGCTTCACGCGCCTGCTCGTTGTTGGCTTCCAGCGTTTCCTGCAACTGCTTCAGTTCGCCCTCGATGCGGTCGATGCGGGTGCGTGCCGCTTCCACCTTGCCCTGCTGGCCCTGCAGCTGGCCGGCCAGTTCGGACACCGCGCGATGGGCCTGGTAGAGCGTGCGCTGCGCGTCCTCGCGCTGCTGTTCGGCCGCCTGCAGCTGCTCACGGAAACCGCTCAGCTGCTCTTCCAGCTCGGCCTCGCGGTCCTGCAGCTGCTCGATCTGCTCACGCAGTTCGTTGATCTCACGCTCGCGCAGCAGCGCGCCCTGCTCGGCGGCGCCGGAGCGCGACACCCGCACCCAGCCCTGGCCCAGGCGCTCGCCGCCCTGGGTGATGATCGAATCGCCTTCCGGCAGGCTGGCCTGCAGGGCCTTCGCCTCGGACAGGTCCTTCGCACCATGCAGGTGCGCCAGCAGGCGCCGGATCGCTGCCGGGCCGCGCACGCGTGCCGCCAGCGAGGTCGGCGCCACCTTCAGTTCAGCAGCATCGTCGGCGACCAGCGCAATGTGGCCTTCGCCAAGTTCGCCCAGCGCGCCGACCAGGCTGGCCGGGTCATCGACCAGCACGCCTTCGATCAGCTGGCCGAGCGCACTTTCCACCGCGTTTTCCCAGCCGGCATCCACGTCCAGGCGTTCGCCGACGCGCGCCGCCGAATCCAGGCCGCGCGCCTTCAGCCAAGCCACGGCTGCCCCCTGCTCCTGGCCCAGCGCGGCCTGCTGCAGGGTTTCCAGCGAGGCCAGGCGACCGCGCAGGCCGTTGGCCTGCTTGCGCAGTTCAGCCAGTTCGTTCTGGCCATTGCGCTGCTGTTCCTGCACCGCCGCCACCCCCTGCTTGCGCAGCTCGACGTCTTCACTCAATTCATCCAGCGCGGCCTTCTGCGTGTCGTGCTGCAGGTGCAGCTGCTCGAAGGCTTCTTCCAGCGCGTCCACGTCCAGTCCTGCGCGTTCGGCGGCCAGGGCCTCGCGACGCCGGTCGGCGTCGAGGATCTGCTTGTCCAGGTAGTCCACGCGCGTGCGCTCGACATCGCCGGCGCGCGAGGCTTCCGAACTCTGCGAGGTGTGCTGTTCCCAGCGCTGCTGCCAGCTGGCCAGCCGCTCTTCAGCCTCGCGCAGGCTTTCCTGCTTGATCTCGTTTTCTTCCTGCAGTTCTTCCAGCTGCGGAGTGGCGGCCTCCACCGCCTCGCGCAGCACCCTCAGTTTGGCCTCGTCGCCGCTGATGTGCTGGCCCAGTTCGGCCAGCGCCTGCTGGGTTTCATCGCGCGCCTTGTGCAGGCGCTGCGACAGCTCGCGCTGGTGCTGGATCTGCTGTTCCAGGCGCGCCAGCGTGCTGCCGACCTGGTAGACCGCAGCCTGCGCGGTGTTCAGAGCGTCGGCGGCCTCTTCGCGCCGCGCGCGCGCGGTCTCGATGCGGGCCTCGGCGTCGCGCTGGTCGGCGATCAGCTGCTGCAGCTTGGTCTCTTCCTGCGACAGGCCTTCGCGCAGCTTCGACAGGCGACCGTCCAGCCCGCGGAATTCCAGGGCCTTCCACTCGGCATCCTTGACCCGGCGCTCTTCCTGCAGGGCCTGGTACTGCTCGGCCTGCCTGGCCTGGCGCTTGAGGTGCTCCAGCTGCTTGCTGATCTCATCGCGCAGGTCGCCCAGCCGGTCCAGGTTCTCGCGGGTGTGGCGGATGCGGGTCTCGGTCTCCTTGCGGCGCTCCTTGTACTTGGAGATGCCGGCCGCCTCTTCCAGGTAGACGCGCAGGTCTTCCGGGCGCGCCTCGATGATCTGGCTGATCATGCCCTGCTCGATGATCGAGTAGCTGCGCGGCCCCAGGCCGGTGCCGAGGAACAGATCGGTGATGTCGCGGCGACGGCACTTGGTGCCGTTGAGATAGTAGTTGCTGGTGCCGTCGCGGCTGACCGTGCGCTTGACCGAGATTTCGTTGAACGAGGCGTACTCGCCGGAGATCGTGTGGTCGGAGTTGTCGAAGATCAGCTCGACCGTGGCCTGCGAGACCGGCTTGCGGGCATTGGACCCGGAGAAGATCACGTCGGTCAGCGAGTCGCCGCGCAGGCGGCTGGCCGAACTCTCGCCCATGACCCAGCGCACGGCGTCGATGATGTTCGACTTGCCGCAGCCATTGGGCCCCACCACGCCGGTCATGTTGGTCGGCAGGTGCAGGGTGGTCGGATCGACGAACGACTTGAAGCCGGACAGCTTGATCGTGGAAAGACGCATAGGGGTTCCGGACTGGGGCCGGCAAGCGGCCTGCGTTTACCCTCCAAGTCATTGATCCTGTTGGGATCGATGCCCGTGGAACGGGTGTGACGCCCTGAGTATACCGATGTGGCCGTGTTCTACGAATGGGCGTGGAACATTGTCCAGCCCTGCCCCGCCGGCCGGACGTGGCCCGACGCCACGAAACGGAGCCATAAAACAAAACGGGCACCCTTGCGGGCGCCCGTTCTGCGGTGATGCCAGGCCTTGCGGCGTGGGATCAGGCTTCGGCGACGACGACGACCTTGACGGTGGTCTCGACGTCGGCGTGCAGGTGGATCAGCACGTCGTACTCGCCGATGTTGCGGAAGGCGCCTTCGCCCAGGATGACTTCGCTCTTGCTGACCGGCAGGCCGGCAGCGGTGAAGGCATCGGCGATTTCGCGGGCGCCGACCGAGCCGTACAGCTTGCCTTCGGTCGAAGCGTTGGCCGGGATGGTCACGCTCGCGCCGTCCAGCTTGGCCTTGCGGGCGTCAGCTTCGGCGTGGATGGCCTGGGCCTTGGCTTCGTATTCGGCGCGCTTGGCTTCGAACTCGGCCTTGTTGCTCTCGGTGGCCGGAACGGCCTTGCCCTGCGGCACGAGGAAGTTACGGCCGTAGCCCGGCTTCACGTCGACCAGGTCGCCCAGGTTGCCGAGGTTGGTGACTTTCTGCAGGAGGATCAGCTGCATGGTATTGCTCCAGATAAGTTATTCGTTAGCGAGGCGATGCCCCGCAACAAAGGCTGTCCGAATAGCTGGCACAGCGGGGGCGGCACCGGGCCGCCCCGCCGGGCATCAGACGTCGTGGTTGTCGGTGTACGGGATCAGGGCCAGGAAGCGGGCGCGCTTGACGGCGGTCGCCAGCTGGCGCTGGTACTTCGACTTGGTACCGGTGACGCGGCTCGGCACGATCTTGCCGTTCTCGGTCAGGTACTGGCGCAGGGTGTTGAGATCCTTGTAGTCGATCTCCTTCACACCTTCAGCCGTGAACTTGCAGAACTTGCGGCGACGGAAGAACTTGGACATGGGAAGGCTCCTTAGGCGGCGGAAGCGGCGTCGTCGCCGGCTTCGTTGTCAGCGGTGGTGGTGGACTCGCCTTCTTCGTCGTCACGACGACGGCGCTCACCGCGCTCCGGCTTGTCACCCTTCTCGTCCTTGCTCTTCATGATCAGCGACTGCTCGGTGTCAGCCTCGTCACGCTTGATGACCAGGTTGCGCAGCACGGCGTCGTTGAAGCGGAAGCTTTCGGTCAGTTCGTTCAGAACGGCCTGGTCGGCTTCGATGTTCATCAGCACGTAGTGGGCCTTCACCAGGTTCTGGATCGGGTACGCCAGCTGGCGGCGGCCCCAGTCTTCCAGACGGTGGATGGTACCGTTGCCGTTCTCGACCAGCGACTTGTAGCGCTCGATCATGGCCGGGACCTGCTCGCTCTGGTCCGGGTGGACCATGAACACGATTTCGTAATGACGACTCATGTTTTTTTCTACCTTTCGGATGTGGCCTTGCGGCCGGACAGCCCCCCGCCGTTGAGACCGCGGTGGGGCAAGGATTCCCGCCGGGGAGGCAGGAAGCCGCGCATTATGGCGCAGATGGGGTGGCCGGGCAACCGGTGGGCCACCTGGCGCCCTGAGCCGGGGCGAGCGCCCAGCCAACCCGGGTTGGGCGCCACCAGAACGATCAGGCCCCGGCCGGCCGTCAGGCCTTGTCGGCGTCGGTGGTGAAGCTTTCGCCGCAGCCACACTCGGCGGTGGCATTCGGGTTGCTGAACGTGAAGGTCTCGCTCAGGCCGTGCTTGCCGAAGTCGATCACGGTGCCGTCCACCAGCGCCAGGCTCTTGGCATCGACGTAGATCTTCACGCCGTCCTGCTCGAACACGGTATCGCCCTCACGCTCATCGCGGGCCAGGTCGGTCACGTGGCCCCAGCCGGAACAGCCGGTCCTGGTCACGCCGAAACGCAGGCCCAGCGCGCCGGGGGTCTGGGCGACAAAGCGCTGCACGCGCTCGAAGGCAATGGGGGTCAGGCTGACGGCCATGGGGCTACTCCAGAGGTACGGGAACATTATAAGGAGCCGTTGCCGCGAAAAATGCCTCGCAAGCAGAACGCTGCAAACGGTAAACTCCCGTGTTCACAGATCGAGTCGATCAGCAGAGGATTCAAGTCATGACGGTGGTCAGCGTTGAACATGCGCTTGCCGGGAAGATCCCGGAAGGCGGCGAAGTCACGGTACGCGGATGGGTGCGCACGGTGCGCGGTTCAGCGAATCTGGCCTTCGTGAATGTGAGCGACGGCTCCTGCTTCGCCCCGATCCAGGTCGTGGCCAACGACACCCTGGCCAACTTCGACGAGATCAAGCGCCTGACCAGCGGCTGCTCGGTCATCGGCACCGGCACCCTGGTGAAGTCGCAGGGCAAGGGCCAGTCGTTCGAGATCCAGGCCAGCGCCCTGGAAGTGGTCGGCTGGGTCGAAGACCCGCTCACCTACCCGATCCAGCCCAAGCCGATGTCGCCGGAGTTCCTGCGCGAAGTGGCGCACCTGCGCCCACGCACCAACCTGTTCGGCGCAGTCACCCGCATCCGCAACTGCCTGGCCCAGGCCGTGCACCGCTTCTTCCACGAGAACGGCTTCAACTGGATCAGCACCCCGATCATCACCACCTCCGACGCCGAAGGCGCCGGCCAGATGTTCCGCGTGTCCACCCTGGACATGGTGAACCTGCCCCGTGACGAGAAGGGCGCGATCGACTTCAGCCGCGACTTCTTCGGCAAGGAAACCTTCCTGACCGTGTCCGGCCAGCTGAACGTCGAGGCCTACTGCCTGGCGCTGAGCAAGGTCTACACCTTCGGCCCGACCTTCCGCGCCGAGAACAGCCACACCACCCGCCATCTGGCGGAGTTCTGGATGATCGAGCCGGAAATCGCCTTCGCCGACCTGGCCGAAGACGCACGCCTGGCCGAAGAGTTCCTGAAGTACCTGTTCCGCGCCGTGCTGAACGAGCGCAGCGACGACCTGGCCTTCATCGCCGAGCGCGTGGACAAGAACGCGATCACCAAGCTGGAAGACTTCATCAACGCACCGTTCGAGCGCATCGACTACACCGACGCGGTCAGCCTGCTGCAGAAGTCCGGCAGGAAGTTCGACTTCCCGGTGGAATGGGGCCTGGACCTGCAGACCGAGCACGAGCGCTGGCTGACCGAGGAACACGTCGGCCGCCCAGTGGTGGTGACCAACTATCCGGAGCACATCAAGGCCTTCTACATGCGCCTGAACGACGACGGCAAGACCGTTGCCGCGATGGACGTGCTGGCCCCGGGCATCGGCGAGATCATCGGTGGCAGCCAGCGCGAAGAGCGCCTGGACGTGCTGGACGCGCGCATGGCCCAGTTCGGCCTGGATCGCGAGCACTACAGCTGGTACCGCGACTTCCGCCGCTATGGCTCGGTGCCGCACGCCGGCTTCGGCCTGGGCTTCGAACGCCTGGTGGTGTACGTCTGCGGGCTGTCCAACATCCGCGACGCGATCCCCTACCCGCGCGCCCCGGGCAGCGCGGACTTCTAAGCCCCACACGACCACGGAGGTACGACTCCCATGACCCTGTTCTTCGCCCTGTGTTTCGTCGGCGTTGCAGTGGCCGGGTTCAGTGCCTTCGTGATCTTCTGGCCGCTGACCCTGGTGCACGTGCGCGACCGCCATCCGGCGCTCGCCGAGCGCTTCGGCAGCGGCGCCTTCCTCAAGCCCGATGCCCTGGCCTGGCTGCTGCGCCGCGACTATCGCCAGCAGCCGGACCGCTCGCTGTCCGGGTTGGCGACGCCGGCCTGGGTTTCGCTGCTGACCCTGCTGGCCGGACTGGGCATGGCCGCCCTGCTCTGGCTGGCCTCGCTCTGGTAACCCCCATGAATGACATTTCCGCCTCGCGCGACAGCTGGTGGCTGGCCAGCCTCGGCAACACCCTGATCTGGGCGCGCCTGCGCGTTCGCCCGGCCGGCACCGCTGAGGTGCTCGACAGCGATGGCAACACGCTGAGCTATGACAGCGAAGACACCGCCCGTTCGCAGCTGTTCGACGCCGAATTCGTCGAGTATGACGGCCTGGACGAGGAAGACGCGCTGGTGCGCGGCTTCAGCCTGCACGAAGTGCAGCCGCCACAGGCCGACAACGACGAGGGCCTGCGCGGCCGCATGATCCAGTCACTGGGCGCGCGCGCCTGATCCAGGCATGTTCACTCCACGCGCCTTCGCCGAAACCGACCTGCTCTGGCTGGACCGCCTGCTGGCGCGCGATCCATTCGTCACCGTGCTCACCGCCGGCAGCGATGGCCTGCCGGAGCTGACGCGGATGCCGGTGCTGTACCGGCGCGAGGGCGAGCGTATCGAACTGCGCGGCCACTGGGCCCGCGCCAACCCGCAGTCGCGCCACAGCGGTGCGGCCAAGGTGCTGGTCGACGGGCCACACGGTTACGTCTCGGCCAGCTGGTACCCGGACAAGGAGCCTGCGGCACGTGTTCCGACCTGGAACTATGCGGCCGCCGAGCTGCGCGGGCAGCTGCACACGTTCGACGATGCCGATGCGCTGGCCGGGCTGGTCGGTGCGATCAGCGACCACTTCGAAGCCAGCGTTGGCCAGGCCTGGCGGTTCGATGCCACGCGTGCCGAGCATGGCCCGGAACTGCGTGCCATCGTCGGCTTCCGTTTCCAGGTCGAACACGTGCAGCTGAAGCTGAAGCTGAGCCAGAACCATCCCGACGCCAACCAGCGCGCCGTGATTGCCGAACTGGAACAGCTGGGCACCCCTTCCTCCACCGAGTTGGCGCAGTGGATGCGCTGGCACCGCGAACAGGCCGCCCGCAGCGGCTGAACACCCCAGATTCCCGCGACGTCGCAGCCGGATGGCTGCGGTGCGCCCCCACCCGACGCCAGGGACCCGAACATGAAAGACATCCACAAGCTGCTGCAGAACAACCGCGACTGGGCCGACCGCATCGAGAAGGAGGACCCCGACTTCTTCCACCAGCTGGCCAAGCAGCAGCATCCCGAGTACCTGTGGATCGGCTGCTCCGATTCGCGTGTGCCGGCCAACCAGATCATCGGCATGGCGCCGGGCGAAGTGTTCGTGCACCGCAACGTCGCCAACGTGG
This sequence comes from Stenotrophomonas sp. Ps181, assembly GCF_025697425.1. Taxonomy (NCBI): domain Bacteria; kingdom Pseudomonadati; phylum Pseudomonadota; class Gammaproteobacteria; order Lysobacterales; family Lysobacteraceae; genus Stenotrophomonas; species Stenotrophomonas sp. Ps181. Next base: position 421,750 of record NZ_JAHWBI010000004.1, on the reverse strand, counting down.
TCGCCCACACCGACCTCAACTGCCTGAGCGTGGTGCAGTACGCAGTGGACCAGCTGAAGGTCAAGCACATCCTGATCGTCGGCCACTACGGCTGCGGCGGCGTGCATGCCTGCCTGCACAACACCCGCGTCGGCCTGGCCGACAACTGGCTGCGCCATGTCGGTGACGTGGTGCAGAAGCACCAGGGCATCCTCGACGCGATCGAAGACGACGAACTCAAGCACGCCCGGCTGTGCGAGCTGAACGTGATCGAGCAGGTCGCCAACCTCTGCCGCTCGACCATCGTGCTGGATGCCTGGGCCCGCGGCCAGAAGCTGATGGTGCACGGCTGGGTCTACAGCCTGAAGGACGGCCGCGTGCGTGAAATGGGCATCGACGTCGGTTCGCTGGAAGAGCTGCAGCCAGCGTATGAAAAAGCGCTGTCCTTCGTGCCGCGCAAGGGCCGTCGCGACTGATACCCACACGGATGACCACCATGCTCGCTCCGCCGATCAACCTGCACGCCTGGATCGAAGAGAACCGCCACCTGCTGAAGCCGCCGGTGGGCAACAAGATGATCGACAACGGCGATTTCATCGTGATGGTGGTCGGCGGGCCGAACTCGCGTACCGACTACCACTACGACGAAGGCCCCGAGTGGTTCTACCAGCTCGAAGGCGAGATGGTGCTGAAGGTGCAGGAGGACGGCGCGGTACGCGACATCCCGATCCGCGCCGGCGAGATCTTCCTGTTGCCGGGCAAGGTGCCGCACTCGCCGCGCCGCCCGCCCGGGGGCATCGGCCTGGTGGTCGAGCGCAAGCGGCTGCCGCATGAGATGGACGGCGTGATCTGGCACTGCGAGCGCTGCAACCACAAGCTGCACGAAGAGTATTTCCCGCTGCAGAACATCGAAACCGACCTGCCCAAGGTGTTTGCGCGCTACCACGCCAGCCTGGAACTGCGCACCTGCAGCCAGTGCGGGCACGTGGATCCGCTGCCGGTGCCGGCGGCGGGCTGACCACCCGCCCCTAGAGCCGAGCCCATGCTCGGCTGCCGGGCCACGAAGCCGAGCACGGGCTCGGCTCTACAGCTATAGCGGTACGCAGGCATTCCGGGCGTCGGTCCTGCCGTGCCAGGCGCTACACTGGCGGTCCCGTTGCAGCCTGTTGCCCGACCATGTCCGACCTGCTCAGCCGCACCCACGCCATCGCCCTGGACGCCGCCGATCCGCTGCGCCCGCTGCGCACTGAATTCCTGATTCCGCGCCATGGTGGCGGCGAGCAGACCTACTTCGTCGGCAACTCCCTGGGCCTGCAGCCGCGCGGCGCACAGGCCGCCGTGCAGGAAGTGATGAAGCAGTGGGGCGAGCTGGCGGTGGAAGGCCACTTCACCGGCCCGACGCAGTGGCTGTCGTACCACCGCCTGGTGAGCGCGCAGCTGGCCCGTGTGGTTGGCGCACTGCCCAGCGAGGTGGTGGCGATGAACACGCTGAGCGTGAACCTGCACCTGATGATGGTCAGCTTCTACCGGCCAACCACGCAGCGCCCGGTGATCCTGATGGAAGCCGGCGCATTCCCGACCGACCGCCACGCGGTGGAAGCACAGATCCGCTTCCATGGCTTCGACCCGGCCGAGTGCCTGGTGGAAGTGCAGCCGGACGAAGCCAACGGCACGATCTCGCTGACCGCGATCGAACGCGCCATCGCCGAGCACGGACCGCGCCTGGCGCTGGTGCTGTGGCCCGGCGTGCAGTACCGCACCGGCCAGGCCTTCGACCTCGATGCGATCACCCGCGCCGCACGCCTGCAGGGCGCACGCATCGGCTTCGACCTGGCGCACTCGGTCGGCAACTTGCCGCTGCGCCTGCATGACGTGGCGCCCGATTTCGCCGTGTGGTGCCACTACAAATACCTCAACAGCGGCCCGGGCGCGGTGGCCGGCGCGTTCGTGCACGAGCGTCATCACCGCGACACCACCCTGCCGCGCTTTGCCGGCTGGTGGGGCCATGAGGAATCGACCCGCTTCCAGATGGCGCCCCAGTTCACCCCCGCCATCGGTGCCGAGGGCTGGCAGCTCAGCAATCCACCGATCCTTGGCCTGGCACCACTGCGTGCCTCGTTGGACCTGTTCGAGCGTGCCGGCATGGAGGCGCTGCGCAGCAAATCGCTGGCGCTGACCGGCCTGCTCGAAGCACTGGTCCGCGCACGCCTGCCGCAGGTGCTGGACATCATTACCCCGGCCGATCCGCAGCGCCGCGGCTGCCAGTTGTCGCTGCGCGTGATCGGTGGCCGCGAGCGCGGCCGTGCACTGTTCGAGCACCTGCGCGGCATCGGCGTGCTCGGCGACTGGCGCGAGCCTGACGTGATCCGCATCTCGCCCACCCCGCTCTACAACCGCTACCTGGACGTGCACCATTTCGTCGAGGAAGTGGAAGCCTGGGCCGGCCTGTAAGCCAGCCCCTCCCCTGCTGCTGGACAGTTCGTTGATCGCACACGCCTCCCGCTCGTTGAGCATTATCGGTGCCGGCCTTGCCGGGTCTCTGCTCGCCATCCTGCTGTCACGGCAAGGCTGGCGCATCACCCTGTACGAACGCCGTGGCGATCCCCGCATTGCCGACTACGAGAGCGGTCGTTCGATCAACCTGGCGTTGGCCGAGCGCGGGCGCAATGCACTGCGCCAGGCCGGCGTGGAAGACGAGGTGATGGCGCGCGCGGTGATGATGCGCGGACGCATGGTGCATCCACGCGACGGCGAACCGCAGCTGCAGCGCTATGGCCGCGACGACAGCGAGGTGATCTGGTCGATCCACCGCCGTGACCTGAACATCACGCTGCTGGAGCTGGCCGAACGGGCCGGCGCCACCGTGCACTTCCACCGCCGCCTGCACACGGTCGATTTCGATGCCGGCCATGCGCGCTTCATCGATGACCGTGACGACAGCCCGCACGACATCCACTTCGATACCCTGATCGGTGCCGACGGCGCAGGGTCGGCGCTGCGCGCGGCGATGAACCGGCGCGCGCCGCTGGGCGAGGACATCGCCTTCCTCGACCACTCTTACAAGGAGCTGGAGATCCCGCCGGCCGCCGACGGCGGCTTCCGCATCGAGCGCAACGCACTGCATATCTGGCCCCGTGGCCACTACATGTGCATCGCCCTGCCCAACCACGAAGGCACCTTCACCGTCACCCTGTTCCTGCCCAACCAGGGCGATCCCAGCTTCGCGACGGTCAATACCGGTGCGCAGGCCGAGGCGTTGTTCGCGCGCGAATTCACCGATGCGCTGCCGCTGATCCCCAACCTGCGCGCCGACTGGGAGCAACACCCGCCGGGCCTGCTTGGCACGCTCACCCTGGAGCGCTGGCACCAGCAGGGGCGCGCCGTGCTGATCGGCGATGCCGCCCACGCGATGGTGCCGTTCCACGGCCAGGGCATGAACTGCGCATTCGAGGACTGCGTCGCACTGGCTCGCCAGCTGATGGAGGCCGATGACCTGGAGGGTGCGTTCGCCGCGTTCGAAGCCGAGCGCAAACCGAATGCACGTGCCATCCAGCAGATGGCGCTGGAAAACTACCTGGAGATGCGCGACCGCGTGGCCGACCCCGCATTCCTGCTGCAACGCGAACTGGAGCAGGAACTGCAGCGGCGTTGGCCGACCCGCTTCGTGCCGCACTACACGATGGTCACCTTCCTGCACACGCCGTACGCCGAGGCGCTGCGCCGCACCGAACTGCAGCGCGACATGCTGGTGGCCGCCACCACCGGCCATGATTCACTGGACAACATCGACTGGGCCGCGCTGGAAGCGCAGATCCACGCGCAGCTGCCGGTCCTGGAGGGCGCGCACTGATGGCCGACAGCTTCCTGTTCTACGACCTGGAAACCTTCGGCCAGGACCCGCGGCGCACCCGCATCTCGCAGTTCGCCGCGATCCGCACCGATGCCGATCTCAACGAGATCGACACGCCGGTCAGCTTCTTCGTGCGGCCGGCCGATGACCTGCTGCCCTCGCCGATGGCCACCCTGGTTACCGGCATCACCCCGCAGCAGGCGCTGGCCGAGGGCATCAGCGAGGCCGAGGCCTTCGACCGCATCAACGAGCAGCTGTCGCGCCCCGGCACCTGCGCACTGGGCTACAACACGCTGCGCTTCGATGATGAGTTCGTCCGCTACGGGTTGTTCCGCAACTTCCACGATCCCTATGAGCGCGAGTGGCGCAACGGCAATTCGCGCTGGGACCTGCTGGACATGCTGCGCCTGATGCGGGCGATGCGGCCCGAGGGCATCCAGTGGCCGCTGCGCGAGGACGGCGCGACGTCGTTCAAGCTCGAACACCTGGCCGAAGCCAACAAAGTGCGCGAAGGCGATGCGCACGAGGCGCTGTCGGACGTGCGCGCGACCATCGGCATGGCGCGGCTGTTCAAGCAATCGCAGCCGCGGCTGTGGGAGTACGCACTGAAGCTGCGCGACAAGCGCTTCGTCGGCGGCCTGCTGGACGTGGCCGCGATGAAGCCGGTGCTGCATGTTTCCATGCGCTATCCCGCCAGCCGCCTGTGCGCGGCGCCAGTGCTGCCGCTGGCCGTGCACCCGACCATCAACAACCGGGTGATCGTGTTCGACCTGGACGGTGACATCGACGATCTGCTGGCACTGCCGGCCGAGGTGATCGCACAGCGCCTGTACATGCGGGCCAGCGAGCTGCCCGAAGGCGTGGCACGCGTGCCGCTGAAGGAAGTGCACCTGAACAAGGTGCCGGCACTGATCGCATGGAACCACCTGCGCGCCGATGACCATGCGCGCCTCGGCCTGGACGTGGCCGCGATCGAAGCCAAGGTGGAACGGCTGCGCGCGTTCGCTCCACAGCTGGCCGAGAAGGCACGCCAGGTCTACAACCAGCCCCGCGTCGCGACCGTGGCCGATGTCGATGCCTCGCTGTACGACGGATTCCTCGGCAACGGCGACAAGCCGCTGCTCGCGCTGGCACGCACGACCGCGCCGGAGCAGCTGGCCGCGCTGGAAGGGCGCTTCCGCGACCCGCGCCTGCCCGAGCTGCTGTTCCGCTACCGCGCACGCAACCATCCCGGCAGCCTCGCGCCGGCTGAACACCAGCGTTGGCAGGATTACCGCCGCCAGCGCCTGCTCGGCGACGGCGGCCTGGGCGAACTCAACCTGCCCCAGTACCAGCAACAGCTTGATGCACTGGCCGCCGAGGCACCCGGCGACGCGCGGCGCCAGGCCCTGCTGCAATCGCTGCGCGACTGGGGCCAGCACCTGCAGGAGACGCTGTGAGCACCTATTTCTCGGACGCCAGTTTCAGGTTCCTGCGCAGCCTGGCGCGGCACAACGACAAGACCTGGTTCAACGACCACCGCCAACAGTATGAAGACCACGTCCGGCAGCCGTTCCTGCGCCTGCTGGGTGACCTGCAGCCGGCATTGGCCGAGGTCAGCGAACACTTCCGCGCCGATACCCGCGGCGTCGGCGGCTCGCTGTTCCGCATCCACCGTGACGCGCGCTTTTCCAACGACAAGTCACCGTACAAGACCTGGCAGGGTGCGCGCCTGTTCCATGAGCGCCGCCGCGAGGTGGCCGCGCCGTCCTTCTATGTGCACCTGCAACCCGGCGAGAGCTTCGTCGGCGCCGGCCTGTGGCATCCGGAGCCGGAAACCCAGCGCCGCGTGCGCCACTTCATCCTCGACAACCCGGGCAGCTGGAAGGCCGCCGCGCATGCGCCGGCCCTGCGCAAGCGCTTCGATTTCGAGGAGAGCGAGAAGCTGGTGCGTCCGCCGCGTGGTTTCCCCGCCGACTTCGAGTTCATCGACGACCTCAAGCACCGCAACTGGGTGATGTGGCGCTCGCTGGACGACGCCACCATGACCGGCCCACGCCTGCTGTCCACGCTGGGCAAGGACCTGGCCGCGCTCGGTCCGTTCGTCGATTACCTGTGCGCCGCGCTGAATCTGGAGTTCTGATGTCGCAGGATCTTCCGCTGGCCCGCCAGCGGCGCGTGCTCGGCCGCACCGGCCTGGCCGTTTCACCGATCGGCCTGGGCTGCTCCGGCTTCTGGGGCCATCGCCGCTTCCCGGAGCATGACGCGGCCGCCGTGGTCGAACATGCGCTCGCCCATGGCGTGAATCTGCTCGATACGGGTCACAACTATTCCGGCTTCCATGCCGAGCCGCGCCTGGGCCGCATCCTGCGCCCGTTGCTGAAGCAGTACCCGCGCGATTCACTGGTGATCTCAAGCAAGGGCGGCACGCTGACCGGCCAGGCCGGCATCAGCGGTGCCGAGCAACGCAACTTCTCGCCCGCGGCCATCACCGCCAGCTGCGAGGCGTCGCTGCGCAACCTCGGCCTGGATCACCTGGACATCTACCAGCTGCATGGCGCCAGCGAGCACGACATCAACGACGATCTGCTGGCCGCGCTGCAGCGCCTGCGCGAGCGCGGGTTGATCCGGCACACCGGCATCAACACCCACTCGGCCTCGACCCTGCGCTGGATGATCGCCCATCCCGGCGCCTTCGATGTGGTGCTGCTGGACTACAACGCCCTGCAGCAGGACCGCGAACCGCTGATCGACCAGTTGCAGGCGGTGGGCATCGGCGTGCTGGCCGGGACCGTGCTGGCGCAGGGCCACCTGCTGCCCGCGCGCCCGCGCCTGCCACGGCTGGCCGATGGCTGGTACCTGGCGCGCGCCTGGCTGAAGCCCAGCAGCCGCCAGCTGATGCGCAGTGCCCGCCAGATGCGCCGGGCAGTGGCCGCGATCCGCAGCCAACGCCCGGCCCAGACCGCCTTCGCCTATGCGCTGGGCCATCCCGGCGTGGCCAGCGGCATCCTTGGCACCACCCGCATCGGCAGCCTGGACGAGGTGCTGGCAACACGCGTGGAGGCGCTGGGTCCGACCGAGCGCCGACAGCTGGTGGACGCCTTCGGCGACGGACAGGGTTCGCCCAGTCAGTAAGTCTTCACCCGGTACTGCCGCGGTTGCGGCAGTCTGGTCGCCATGAAGAAACTCTCCGCGCTTGTGGTGCTGCTGGTCCTGGCCTTGGTAGCCTGGTGGTTCAGCGGCCCGTACCTGACCGTCAACGGCCTGTCCAAGGCCATCGAGCAGCGCGACACCGCGCGCCTGGAGCGTTACGTGGATTTCCCGCGCGTGCGCAGCAGCCTGCGTGCGCAGCTCAATGATTACCTGGTGCGCCAGGCGGGGCCGGACGTGGCGGCCAGCCCGTTCGGTGCCCTCCTCTACGGCCTCGGCGACCAGCTCGGGGGCGCCGCGGTGGAAACCATGGTGACCCCGACCGGGATCGGCGCGATGCTGCAGGGCCACGTGCTGTGGAAGCGTGGCCGTAATGAACTGCAGGGTGGCGACGCCTTCGGCGCGACTGAACCGGCGCGGCCGTTGAAGAATGCCGAACATCATTTCGAGTCATTCGACCGCTTCGTGATCGATGTCGATCGCGGCCCCGGCCAGCCGCCGTTGAAGGTGGTGCTGGAGCCGCAGGGCCTGCGCTGGAAGGTGGTGGACCTGCAGCTGGGAATGTCGGGCAGCCCTTGATCGGACCCGTGGCCTGACGGCAGCGCCAACCAACGGTTGGCACCTACCGGTCGAATCCGCCCTATCCCTCGTTGGCGACGCCGTGCGGTACGTGGCCGGCAGCCACGTGCGCGCGGGCGCTGTCGATGTTGTGCTGCGAATCATCGAAGAAGATGTCGGCACCGAAGGCCTGCAGGAACGGCCCCTTGTGGCGGCCGCCGAGGAACAGCGCTTCGTCCAGGCGCACGCCCCACTCCCGCAGGGTGCGGATCACCCGCTCGTGCGCCGGGGCCGAACGCGCGGTCACCAGTGCGGTACGGATCGGCGCGCTGTCGCCCGCCGGGAACACTTCCTGCAGCGTGTGCAGGGCCGACAGGAAGCCGCGGAAGGGGCCGCCACTGAGCGGCTCGCGGGCGCGTTCGCGTTCATGGCGGCCAAAGGCTTCCACGCCCTGCTCGCGCGAAATGCGCTCACTCTCGTCACCGAAGATCACTGCGTCACCGTCGAAGGCAATGCGCAACTGGCCGGCCGGGCGGCCGGTATCGATCTGGTCGGCCGCTGCCGCAGCGGTCTCACCCGGTGGCTTGGGCAGGATGGTCGCCGCCGCGATGCCATGGCGCAGCGCGCTGCGCACCGATTCCGGGTTGGCCGACAGGAACAGGTCGGTGCCGAACGGCTTCACATACGGCCAGGTCGGCTCGCCAGCGGTGAACGTCGCACGGATGATGCCCAGGCCGTAATGCTGGATCGAGTTGAAGATGCGCAGGCCGGTATCGGCCGAGTTGCGCGACAGCAGGATCACCTCGACCCGCGGGTTCTCCGGGCTGGCGCCCTGGTTCAGTGCCAGCAGCTTGCGCACCACGGGAAAGGCCACGCCGGGGCCGAGGATGTCGTCCTCATGCTGGCGCTGGAACTCGGCATAGGCCGCCACGCCATCGCTCTCGAACAGCGCATGGCTTTCCTCAAGGTCGAACAGCGCGCGCGAGGTCACCGCGACGGTCAGCAAACGGGGGGAGTTGTCGCCCATCGGTGGGGGTCCTTCAAGCGGTCGGCGGGGCCGGCCGCCCATTGTCCTCAAAAAACGAACTGTTCGCTCAGGATCCGGTCTTCCAGATTGTGCTCCGGGTCGAATAGCAGGGTCACACGACGGTCCCTCGACTCGCGGATGGTCACCTCGACCACATCGCGGGTCTCGTGCGAATCAGCGGTGACGCTGACCGGACGCTTGTAGGGATCGAGCACGCGGAAGCGCACTTCCGTGTCGGCCTTGAGGATCGCCCCGCGCCAGCGTCGCGGCCGATACGGGGCCAGCGGCGTCAGCGCGATGGTATGCGACCCCAGCGGCAACACCGGGCCGTGCGCGGAATAATTGTAGGCGGTACTGCCGGCCGGGGTGGCCACCAGCACGCCGTCACCGATCAGCTCGGCCACCCGCTCCTGGCCGTTCAGGTCGATGCCGATATGGGCCGCCTGCCGGGTCTGCCGAAGCAGCGAGACATCGTTGTAGGCCAGCGACCCGGTGCTGGTGCCGGACTCGGTCAGCGCCACCATTTCCAGCGGGCGCAGGTTGGCCGGTTCGGCACGCGCAATGCGGGCCTGCACGTCATCGTCGCCGCGGTACTGGTTCATCAGGAAACCGACGGTGCCCAGCTTCATGCCGAACACCGGCTTGCCCAGGTGCCCGTGCCGGTGCAGGGTCTGCAGCATGAAACCGTCGCCACCCAGCGGGCACAGTACGTCGGCCTGCTCGGGCGCGTGATCGCCATAACGCGAAATCATCGCCGCGCGGGCCATCTGCGCAGGTTCGGTGGTGCTGGCCAGGAAAGCGATGCGGGGGGTGTCGCTCATCGGTGGATCCGGGTGGGTTTGATGGAGAGCATAACCGAGCGCCGGGAGTTGGACCCCGTGGGGCGGATGACCGGCATATCCGCCGGGACACGCCGTAAACCCATCCCTGGGGGCTCGATCGCGCCATCCATGGCGCTCACGGTCCCGGCGGATATGCCGGTCATCCACCTGGCAGGTTCACGGCCGGCGTCGGGTCAGGTGGTCGCAAAGATCAAGGGCAGAAACAGAACGGCCCCGCTTTCGCGGGGCCGTTCCGGTTCACGCATGCCAGGCGTGGCCCGGCACTACATCACTTACGCGCCGTGTGCCGCCAGCTGGCCCAGGCGCTGGACTGCGACCGAGACGGTCGGGTAGTCCAGGGTCTTCTGCTCGGCCAGTTCGGCCAGCATCGCCAGGGTGAAGCGCAGGCTGTTGTCGTCGCGGCCCATCCAGGCAGCGACCTTGGCCTCGGCACTGTTGCCCTTGGTGCCCAGCACCTGCCCGGCCAGGTTGCGGTGGTTGGCAGCCAGCTCGTCACGCAGCACGCCACGCGCCACCGCGTGCCAACGACCGTTGACCTCCAACGCGTCCACCTGCTCGAACAGCCACGGCAGCTGCAGGGCATCGCCCAGGCGGAAGTGGACCTTGGACACGTCCACCGGCTTCAGCTTGCGGGTGCGGGCCAGTTCGATGATGTCGAACGCCGGCTCCAGGAAGTGCAGTTCGGCCAGCTGCTGCGCCAGCGCGGACGGCAGGCCCTTTTCCTTCCACTCGGCCACCAGGGCTTCGTAGGTCGGACGCTGCGAATCCGGCAGCACGCCCGAGGCAACGCGGATGTCGTTGAACGGACCCTGGTAGCGGTTGACCGCTTCGGTGATGCCCGGCATCGCGCCCGGGCGCGACAGCAGCCAGCGCACGAACGAGCGCTGCAGCTTCCAGATCACTTCCAGCGCATCGATCTGCACCGACTCGGGCACCTTGCCGTCGAGCGCGTCGATCTGTGCCCACAACGCGCGCGCATCCAGCGTTTCGCGGCTGATGGTGTACGCCTTGGCAACCTCGGCGATGGAACGGCCGGTGTCTTCCTGCATGCGCATCAGGAAGGTGGCGCCCATGCGGTTGATGGTCTGGTTGGTCACAGCCGTGGCGATGATTTCGCGCTTCAGGCGGTGACGCTCCATCGCGTCGGCGTACTTCTTCTGCAGCGGGGTCGGGAAGTAGCGCTGCAGCTCCTTGGACAGGTACGGGTCTTCCGGAATATCCGAATCCAGCAGCTGGTTGAACGCCACCAGCTTGGAGTAGGACAGCAGCACCGACAGTTCCGGACGGGTCAGGCCCTGGCCGCGTGCCTTGCGCTGCGACAGCTCGGCGTCGGACGGCAGGAACTCGATCTGGCGGTCGAGCAGGCCCTGCTGTTCCAGGGTGCGGATGAAGTGCTGCTTGGACCCCAGGCGCTTGACCGCCATCCGCTCCATCAGGCTCAGCGCCTGGTTCTGGCGGTAGTTGTCGTTGAGCACCAGCTCGGCGACTTCATCGGTCATCGACGCCAGCAGCTTGTTGCGCTGCTCGACGGTCAGCTTCTTGGCCCGCACCACATCGTTGAGCAGGATCTTGATGTTGACTTCGTGGTCGGAGGTATCGACGCCGGCCGAGTTGTCGATGAAGTCGGTGTTGAGCAGCACGCCGGCCTGGGCAGCCTCGATGCGGCCCAGCTGGGTCATGCCCAGGTTGCCGCCCTCGCCCACCACCTTGCAGCGCAGCTCGCCACCGTTCACGCGCAGCGCGTTGTTGGCACGGTCGCCCACGTCGCTGTGCTGTTCGCTGGCGGCCTTGACGTAGGTACCGATGCCGCCGTTCCACAGCAGGTCGACCGGCGCCTTCAGGATCGCGCTCATCAGATCGTTCGGCGACAGCGCCTTGACGTTCTCGTCCAGGCCCAGCGCTTCACGCACCTGCGGGGTGATCTCGATCGACTTCAGGCTGCGCGGGTACACGCCGCCGCCCTTGCTGATCAGCTTGGTGTCGTAGTCCGCCCAGCTCGAACGCGGCAGGGTGAACAGGCGCTCACGCTCGATGAACGACGTGGCCGCATCCGGATTCGGGTCCAGGAAGATGTGGCGGTGGTCGAACGCAGCGACCAGGCGGATATGGCGCGACAGCAGCATGCCGTTGCCGAACACGTCGCCGGACATGTCGCCGACGCCGACCGCAGTGAAGTCCTGGCTCTGGCTGTCACGACCCAGCGCACGGAAGTGGCGCTTGACCGATTCCCACGCGCCGCGCGCGGTGATGCCCATGCCCTTGTGGTCGTAACCGACCGAACCACCGGAGGCGAACGCATCGCCCATCCAGAAGCCGTGCGCGATGGCCAGGCCGTTGGCGATGTCGGAGAAGGTCGCCGTGCCCTTGTCCGCGGCCACCACCAGGTACGGATCATCCATGTCGTGGCGCACGACATCCAGCGGCGGCACGATCTTGTTGTTGACGATGTTGTCGGTGATGTCCAGCAGGCCCTGGATGAACAGCTTGTAGCAGGCCACGCCGTTGGCGAAGATCGCATCACGGTCGCCGTTCACCGGCGGGGTCTTGGCAAAGAAGCCGCCCTTCGCGCCGACCGGCACGATGACGGTGTTCTTGACCATCTGCGCCTTGACCAGGCCCAGCACTTCGGTGCGGAAGTCTTCGCGACGGTCCGACCAGCGCAGGCCGCCACGCGCAACCGCACCAAAGCGCAGGTGGGTACCTTCCACGCGCGGACCGTACACGAAGATCTCGCGGTACGGGCGCGGCTTCGGCAGGTCCGGCACCAGCGCCGAATCGAACTTGAAGCTGATGACATGGCCGTGCTGGCCGTTGGCATCGGTCTGGTAGTAGCTGGTACGCAGGGTCGCGTCGATCACGCCCATGAACGAGCGCAGGATGCGGTCCTCGTCCAGGCTGGACACGCGATCCATCAGCTTCAGCAGCGCATCGCGCGCGGCCTGCATCTGCGCGTCGCGGTCGCCCTTGCGGGCATCGACCACGCTCTTGAGCACCTTCAGGGTGGCATCGTCGCCAGCGGCCAGCACATCGAAGTGGGCCTTCAGCTGGGCCTGCCCGGCCGCGATGTCGTCCTTGCTCTCATGGCCGGTGGCCGGATCGAAGCGGGCCTCGAACAGTTCGACCAGCAGGCGGGCCAGCAGCGGGTAACGCGCGAAAGTACCTTCCACGTAGGCCTGCGAGAACGGCACGCCGGTCTGCAGCAGGTACTTGCAGTAGCCACGCAGCATGGCGACCTGGCGCCAGTGCAGGCCGGCAGCCAGCACCAGGCGATTGAAGCCGTCGTTCTCGGCGTCGCCGTGCCAAACGCGGGCGAAGGTCTCGCCGAAGGCTTCATCGACACTGGCGGCATCGATCGCGCCAGCGGTCGACTCGACCTCGAAGTCCTGCACGTACACCGGCGCGTTGTCGACCGACAGCCGGTACGGACGCTCGGCGATCACGCGCAGGCCCATGTTTTCCATCATCGGCAGCGCGTCCGACAGCGGGATGTCATCCAGCTGGCGATACAGCTTCAGGCGCAGGCCATCGCCGCCCTCGCGCGGCACGGCCTGCAGGCTCAGGCGCAGGTCGTCCGGGCCGGTCAGCGCGTCGAGCTGGCTGACATCATTGGCGGCAACGGCGGTGCTGTTGTCTTCGATGTAACCGGCCGGTAGCGCCTTGCCGATGCGGGCGGCAATGCGCAGGCCTTCGGTCTCGCCATGGCGGGCCACCAGCGCCTCGCGCAGGTCGTCCTGCCAGTTGCGCAGCACCTGGGCCAGCTTCTGCTCCAGTTCGGCGGTGTCGACGTCGAGCATCTCACCCGGCTTCGGGCGCACGATCAGGTGCACCTGCGCCAGCGGCGATTCACCCAGCACCACCGAGCTGTCGACGTACTCGCCGTGCAGGGCGTCCTTGAGCATCGCTTCGATGCGCAGGCGCACGTCGGTGTTGAAGCGCTCGCGCGGCAGGTAGACCAGCGCGGAGATGAAACGGCTGTACTTGTCGCGGCGCAGGAACAGGCGGCTGCGCACGCGCTCCTGCAGGCCCAGCACGCCCATCGCGGTGCGGAACAGTTCGTCCTCGCTGGACTGGAACAGCTCTTCGCGCGGCAGGGTTTCCAGGATGTGGCGCAGGGCCTTGCCGCTGTGGCTGGCCGGGGCCAGGCCCGACTGCTTCATCACGTGCTCGTGGCGCTGGCGCACCAGCGGGATTTCCCACGGGCGGCGGTTGTAGGCGCTGGAGGTGAACAGGCCGAGGAAGCGCTGCTCGCCGATGATCTTGCCCTTGGCGTCGAACTCCAGCACGCCGATGTAGTCCATGTAACCGGCGCGGTGCACGCGCGAACGGGCATTGGTCTTGGTCAGGATCAGCGCGTCCTTCAGCCCGGACGTGGTGTTGAGGCCCTGCGCGGCCAGGGTCTTGACCGGACGGGCGGCGGACTTGTCCTTGCCGCGCATCAGGCCCAGGCCGGTGTCGTTCAGCGGCGCCAGCACCTCTTCCTTGCCCTGCTTCTCGACGCGGTACTCGCGGTAGCCGAAGAAGGTGAAGTGGTTGTCAGCGGCCCAGCGCAGGAACTCCTGTGCTTCCTTGCGCGACGCGTCGTCGACCGGCAGCTGGCGGCTGCCCAGGTCGTCGGCCAGTGCCAGCGCCTTGTCCTTCATCGGCTGCCAGTCGCGCACGATCGCACGCACTTCATCCAGCGCCTTGTTGATGGCCTGCTCGATGGCGGCCATCGCATCGGCCGTCTGGCGGTCGATTTCCAGCAGCATCACCGACTCGGCATCACCTTCGCCGACCTTGACCAGCTTGCCGGCCTTGTCGCGGGTGAAACGCAGTACCGGGTGGCCCAGCACGTGGACGCCCACGCCCTGCTCGGCCAGCGACATGGTGACGGTATCGACCAGGAACGGCATGTCGTCGTTGACGATCTGCAGCACGGTATGCGGCGATTCCCAACCGTTGGCCTTCGCGGTCGGATTGAACACGCGGACGTTGGCCTTGCCAGCCTTGCGGGCCCGGGCGAATTCCAGCGTCTCAGCCGCGAGAGCGGCCCACTCTTCAGCGCTGTGGTGCGGGAACTCGTCCGACTCCATGCGCTTGTAGAAGTCAGTGGCGAAAGCCACTGCTTCGGCCTGTGCGGCCGCGGGGTAGCGCTTGCGCAAGGCCGTGTACACCGGCTCCAGGGAGAAACCAGCGGTCACTGCGACCTCCGACTCTGCTGGTTTCGTCTTGTTTTTCACGGTCTTGGCTGCGGTTTTTTGCGGTTTCATGGCAGAGCGATGCGCTTGCTCAGTTGGGAAAATGAAATTGTAGCCCTACCGCACGAAAAGGCCTTGCTGCAGGACGGAATAAGCAGATTCGGGTTTGCTGCGGTTTAAACGCCTATTCAGTTCGCACCGGTATGGCGCTGGCGCCTGTTTCAGCACTGCCGACAGGATCGGCAAAACGTGTTACCGGAAGACACACGCGGCGACGCCGATGCGATTCCACAATCCTGAACTGGACGGTATAGTCCACCGCGTGAACCCGGCCTACCTCCCCGTTGCCCTCGATGCACGCGATGAGCGTGTGTTCGACGCCGTACGCGAACTGCTGGCCCAGCAGGGCATGCAGATGAGCATGGACGCGGTGGCCCAGCATGCCGGCTGTTCCAAGCAGACCCTCTACTCGCGCTATGGCAGCAAGCAGCAACTGCTGCGCCGGGTAATGCAGCGCCACGTCGGCCACGCCACCGGGGCCATGGTTCGTGCACTCCGCAGTGACGACCTGCGTGCCAGCCTGCTCCAGTTCGCCACCGACTTCCTGGAGCACTTCAACCAACCGCACGTGGGCCAGGCCTGCCGGCTGATCGCCGCCGACGCGGCCCAGTTTCCCGAAGAGGCGCGTACGCTGTACCGGCATGGCGCCGGCGCACTGACGCTTCATCTTGCTGAATGGATTGAAACCGTTTGCATGCAGGGCCAGCTCCGGCATGACGACCCGCACTTCATGGCCGAACTGCTGCTGAGCATGATCGCCGGTCAGGATTTCGACAAACAGCGCTTCCATACCCCCCATCGTGATGACGCGGTCTTGCGTCGGCGCTGGGCAGAGTTCTCCGTCGACAGCTTCCTGCGCGCGTTCGCGCCTCAGCCGTCGCCGGCCCCGTCTACAAACCAACCCCGGAGTTCCTCCTGATGACCGCCCCACTCCGCACCCTTGCCTTGACGTGCGCCGTTGCTGTCGCGCTGGCTGCCTGCAAGAAGCCGGAACAGCAAACGCCCCCGCCGCCGGAGGTGGGCGTGATCGACGCCAAGCCGCAGACCCTGCCGCTGCAGCGCGAGCTGGTCGGCCGCCTGTCGCCGTTCCGCAGCGCCGACGTCCGCGCACGCGTGCCCGGCGTGCTGCTCAAGCGCGTCTACCAGGAAGGCTCGCAGGTCAAGCAGGGCCAGACCCTGTTCCTGATCGACCCGGCGCCGCTGCGTGCCTCGCTCAACGCCTCCGAGGCCCAGCTGGCCTCGGCCCGCGCGACCTACGCCAACGCCAAGGTCGCCGCCGACCGCGCACGCTCGCTGGCCCCGCAGCAGTTCGTCTCCAAGTCCGACCTGGACAACGCCGAATCGGCCGAGCGCACCGCGCTGGCCGCGGTCAAGCAGGCCGAAGCGGCAGTGACCTCCTCGCGGATCAACCTCGGCTATGCCGAAGTGACCGCGCCGATCAGTGGCGTGGCCAACAAGCAGCAGGTCACCGAGGGCGCGCTGGTGGGCCAGGGCGATGTGACCCTGCTGACCACCGTCGACCAGCTCGACCCGCTGTACGTCAACTTCTCGTTGAGCGTGGACGAGCTGACCCAGCTGCGTGCGCAGCAGGCCAAGGGCGCGCTGGCGCTGTCCGGCGACGGCAAGGCCACGGTGGCCGTGAAGCTGGCCGATGGCAGCACCTACAGCGAGCCGGGCACGCTGGACTTCTCCTCGACCACGGTCGACCCGGCCACCGGCGCCGTGTCGCTGCGCGCGCTGCTGCCGAACCCGCAGCAGATCCTGCTGCCGGGCGCCTTCGTCAGCTTCCAGGCCAACCTGGGCGAGCGCAACAACGCGTTCCTGGTGCCGCAGCAGGCCCTGCTGCGCGATACCACCGGCGGCTACGTGATGGTGGTCGGCACCGACGGCAAGGTCGTGCGCAAGAACGTGAAGACCGATGGCGCGCAGAACGGCAACTGGCTGGTCAGCGACGGCCTCGCCGCTGGCGACAAGGTGATCGTGGCCGGCGTGCAGAAGGTCAAGGAAGGTGCACCGGCGGTGGCCAAGCCGTGGACCCCGGGCCAGGACGCCAACGGCAAGCCGGCCGCAGGCGGCGCCGCCCCGGCGGGCGCTGCACCGGCTGCGGGCAAGGCACCGGCCGACGCGGCCAAGCCCGAGCAGGCCGATGCGGCCAAGCCGGCCGCCACCGATTCGAACAAGCAGTAACGGGAACCTTCCGTCATGCCTAAATTTTTCATCGAGCATCCAGTCTTCGCCTGGGTGGTTGCGATCCTGATCTCGCTCAGCGGCGTGATCGCGATCCTCAACCTGGGCGTGGAGTCCTATCCCAACATCGCCCCGCCGCAGGTCACCGTCTCGGCGACCTACCCGGGCGCCAGCGCCGATACCACGGAAAAGTCGGTCACCCAGGTGATCGAGCAGCAGCTGACCGGCATCGATCACCTGCTGTACTTCAGCTCCTCGTCCGCCTCCAACGGCCGTGCACAGATCACCCTGACCTTCGAGACCGGTACCGATCCGGACATCGCCCAGGTGCAGGTGCAGAACAAGGTCTCGCTGGCCACGCCACGCCTGCCATCGGAAGTGACCCAGCAGGGCGTGGTGGTGGCCAAGGCCAACGCCGGCTTCCTGATGGTGGTGGCGCTGCAGTCCGACACCCCGACCATCAACCGTGACGCCCTGAACGACATCGTCGGTTCGCGCGTGCTCGACCAGGTCTCGCGCATCCCCGGCGTCGGCAGCACGCAGCAGTTCGGTTCCGAGTACGCCATGAACATCTGGCTGAACCCGGAGAAGATGCAGGGCTACGGCCTGTCGGCCAGCCAGGTGCTGGCCGCGGTGCGTGCACAGAACGTGCAGTTCGCCGCCGGCGCACTGGGTTCGGACCCGTCGCCGGAAGGCCAGCACTTCACCGCCACGGTCTCGGCCGAAGGCCGCTTCAGCTCCCCGCAGGAGTTCGAGAACATCATCCTGCGCGCCAATGCTGACGGTTCGCGCGTGCTGCTGAAGGACATCGCCCGCGTTGCCTTCGGTGCCAACAACTACGGTTTCGACACCCAGTACAACGGCAAGCCGACCGGCGCCTTCGCCATCCAGCTGCTGCCGGGCGCCAACGCCCTGAACGTGGCCGAAGCGGTGCGCGCCAAGATGGACGAGCTGCAGCCCAGCTTCCCGGCCGGGGTCACCTGGTTCTCGCCGTACGACAGCACCACCTTCGTCAAGATCTCTATCCAGGAAGTGGTCAAGACCCTGTTTGAAGCGGTCTTGCTGGTGTTCCTGGTGATGCTGATCTTCCTGCAGAACTTCCGCGCGACCCTGATCCCGACCCTGGTCATCCCCGTCGCCCTGCTTGGTACCTTCCTGGGCATGTGGATGATCGGCTTCACGATCAACCAGCTGACCCTGTTCGCGATGGTGCTGGCCATCGGCATCGTGGTCGACGACGCGATCGTGGTGATCGAGAACGTCGAACGCATCATGACCGAGGAGGGCCTGGCGCCCAAGCCGGCCACGCAGAAGGCGATGACCCAGATCACCGGTGCGGTGGTGGCGATCACCGTCGTGCTGGCCGCGGTGTTCATCCCCTCCGCCCTGCAGGGCGGTGCCGCCGGCGAGATCTACAAGCAGTTCGCGCTGACCATCGCCATCTCGATGGCATTCTCGGCGTTCCTGGCCCTGGGCTTCACCCCGGCGCTGTGCGCGACCTTCCTCAAGCCGACGCACAACGACAACCCGAACATCGTCTACCGCACCTTCAACAAGTACTACGACAAGATCAGCCACACCTATGTGGGCCACATCACCTCTGCGGTGCGCCATGCGCCGCGCTGGATGATCCTGTTCGTGGTGCTGACCGCGCTGTGTGGATTCCTGTTCACCCGCATGCCGGGCAGCTTCCTGCCGGAAGAAGACCAGGGCTATGCGCTGGCGATCGTGCAGCTGCCGCCGGGCTCGACCAAGGGCCAGACCAACGAAGTGTTCGCGCAGATGCGTGGCATCCTGGAAAAGCAGGATGGCTATGAAGGCATGCTGCAGGTGGCCGGCTTCAGCTTCGTCGGTTCCGGCGAGAACGTGGGCATGGGCTTCATCCGCCTGAAGCCGTGGGAGGAACGCAAGTTCACCGCGCCCGAGTTCATCCAGAACATGAACGGCGCGTTCTACGGCATCAAGGAAGCGCAGATCTTCGTGGTCAACCTGCCCACCGTGCAGGGCCTCGGCCAGTTCGGTGGCTTTGACATGTGGCTGCAGGACCGTAGCGGTGCCGGCTACGAACAGTTGACCCAGGCCCGCAACATCCTGCTCGGCCAGGCCGCGCAGAAGCCGGACCACCTGGTTGGCGTGCGCCCCAACGGTCTGGAGAACGCGCCGCAGCTGCAGCTGCACGTGGACCGCGTGCAGGCGCAGTCGATGGGCATGTCGGTGTCGGACGTGTACAGCACCATCCAGCTGATGCTGGCCCCGGTGTACGTCAACGACTTCTTCTACGAGGGCCGCATCAAGCGCGTGACCATGCAGGCCGATGGCCCGTACCGCACCGGCCAGGAATCGCTGAAGAGCTTCTACAGCCCCTCCACCCTGACCCAGAACGCCGATGGCACCAACGCGATGATCCCGCTCAACACGGTGGTCAAGTCCGAATGGGTGTCGGCGCCGCCGTCACTGAGCCGCTACAACGGCTACTCGGCGATCAACATCGTCGGTTCGCAGGCACCGGGCACCAGCTCGGGTGAGGCGATGCAGACCATGGAAGGCATCGTCAACGACGACCTGCCGGCCGGCTTCGGCTACGACTGG
The DNA here is from genome assembly GCF_025697425.1 of Stenotrophomonas sp. Ps181. Classification (NCBI taxonomy): domain Bacteria; kingdom Pseudomonadati; phylum Pseudomonadota; class Gammaproteobacteria; order Lysobacterales; family Lysobacteraceae; genus Stenotrophomonas; species Stenotrophomonas sp. Ps181. Next base: position 402,352 of record NZ_JAHWBI010000004.1, on the reverse strand, counting down.
TCGGGCATGTCCTACCAGGAAATCCTGGCCGGCAACGCTGCGACCCTGCTGCTGGTGCTGTCCATCGTGGTGGTGTTCCTGTGCCTGGCCGCCCTGTATGAAAGCTGGTCGATCCCGGTGGCGGTGCTGCTGGTGGTGCCGCTGGGCGTGCTGGGTGCCCTCGGCCTGTCGATGCTGCGCGGCCTGCCCAACGATCTGTTCTTCAAGATCGGCCTGATCACCGTGATCGGCCTGGCGGCGAAGAACGCGATCCTGATCGTGGAATTCGCGGTGGAGCAGCGCGCAGCAGGCAAGAGCCTGCGTGATGCCACCATCGAAGCGGCGCGCCTGCGTTTCCGCCCGATCCTGATGACGTCGTTCGCGTTCATCATGGGCGTGATCCCGATGGCGATCTCCACCGGTGCCGGCGCCAACTCCCGCCACGCCATCGGTACCGGCGTGATCGGCGGCATGCTGTTCGCCACCCTGCTCGGCCTGCTGATGATCCCGGTGTTCTTCGTCGTCGTGCGCCGCATGCTCGGCGACAAGCTGGACGAACCGTCCAAGGAGTTCATGGAACGCCAGCGCGACGCGGATGCCGCACACCGTCCGGATCGTTGATCCGGCTGTGCGCTGAGAACGAAAAGGCCCCGGAGCGATCCGGGGCCTTTTTCTTGCCACAGTCAAATTCATGCCAACCAAGGTTGGCATCTACCGGAACAACGGCGTGGCCGATATCCGTCAACCTGGGTTGGCGCTGTTCGGGCACCGCCTCAGCGCATCACCGCGACCACGGCGCACACCGCCACCAGAATCAGCGAGGCCCACTGCATGGGCACGAAGAAGAAATGGTGGGGCGCGGCCTCCCCCTTCTGCCGCGGCGCACGGTTGAGCCACAGGCCCAGCACCACGTTCACCGCTGCGCCGAGGCCCGCGCCCAACAGAACCTGTGACAGCGGGGTATTGCCCCTGGGGCCGTCATGCGGAAAGAAGTACGCCAGCAGCAGGATCGCTGCAATCGGCGTCACCAGCGTCATGATTCCCCAACCGCGATAGATCACGTCGTCATCCTCGAAGAAACGGACTGCATTAGAGCAGCATGCGTCTCCGCAGGCCAACGGCAATGACGTCATCCGGATGACCATCATCCACGGATGGCGTGGACCCACCGCCGCGCCGCCATTGCGGCGGCGCGGCCAGGCGACTCAGCGCAGCCCGGTTTCGTTGCGGGCGATCACCAGGCGCTGGATCTCCGAAGTACCTTCGTAGATCTCGGTGATCTTGGCATCACGGAAGTAGCGCTCCAGCGGCATTTCCTTGGAATACCCCATGCCGCCATGGATCTGCACGGCCTGGTGGGTAATCCACATTGCCGCCTCGGAGGCGGTCAGCTTGGCAATGGCAGCCTCATTGCTGAAGCGCTTGCCCTGGCCCTTCACCCAAGCCGCGCGCAACGTCAGCAGCAGCGCTGCATCCAGCTTGCACTTCATGTCGGCAATCTTGGCCTGGGTCATCTGGAAGGTACCGATGGCCGCGCCGAATGCCTTGCGCTCCTTGACGTATTCGATCGTCGCTTCATAGGCGGCACGGGCGATGCCGATGGCCTGCGAAGCGATGCCGATGCGACCGGCATCGAGCACGCTCATGGCGATCTTGAAGCCCTCGCCTTCCTGGCCCAGCACGTCCTCGGCCTGCGCCACGTAATCGTTGAACTCGATCTCGCAGGTGGCCGAGGCGCGGATGCCCAGCTTGGGCTCGGTCTTGCCACGACCGAAACCGGCCTTGTCGGTATCGACGATGAAGGCGGTGATGCCGCGCGCGCCCTTGTCCGGCTCGCTCATCGCGAATAGCACGATGTACTTGGCCACCGGACCGGAGGTGATCCAGCTCTTCTTGCCATTGATGACGAAGGTGCCGTCGGCCTGCTTCACCGCGCGGCAGCGCATGGCGGTGGCATCGGAACCGGACTGCGGCTCGGTCAGCGCGAACGCGCCGATGGACGTACCTTCGGCGATGGCACGTACGTAGGTCTGCTTCTGATGCTCGGTACCGTGGGTCAGGATGCCGTTGCAGAACAGCGAATTGTTGACCGACATGATGGTCGAATGGGCTGCGTCGGCGGCGGCGACCTCCACCATCGCCAGCACGTACGCAACCGGGTCCATGCCCGCACCGCCGTATTCGGTCGGCACTTCAATGCCCATCAGGCCGTTCTCGCCCAGCAGGCGGATGTTGTCCAGCGGGAACTCGCCGGTGCGGTCATGGTGCTCCGCACTGGGGGCGATCTTTTCCTGCGCGATGCGCCGCGCAACGTCCTGCAGCATCAACTGCTCTTCGGTAAAGCTGAAATCCACAACACCCTCCCGGGTACATGAAGTTATGGGCCGCATACGGCGCGCCCAGGTGCTGCGATTGTACCGGGGCCCGGCAGTTTCCGTACGCTGGCGACTTGACCGCGACAGGCCCCTTCAGCGAATATATCTCTATATCGCGATAGGTAGATGTTTATGGATCTGGAAGACTGGTCGACCCGCCTGAAGGTGTTCGCCGATGCCACTCGCGTGCGCCTGCTGGCGCTGCTGGAGCAGGAGGAACTGACCGTGGCCGAACTGTCGGCGATCACCCGGCTGGCGCAGCCGCGCGTGTCCACCCACCTGGCACGCCTGAAGGAAGCCGGGCTGGTCCGCGACCGCCGCGCCGGCGTGTCGGCCTATTACCGCTTCGACGAGGCCCAGTTGGACCCGGCGCAGCGTGCATTGTGGCATGCCTTGAGCAACGGAAGCGATGACCCGCTGCTGCGCCAAGACGCTGAACGCGTGGCCGCCGTGCTGGCCCACCGCGCCTCCGACCAGAACTGGGCCGACAGCGTGGCCGGCGACATGGAACGCCACTACTCTCCGGGCCGTACCTGGGAGGCGCTGGCACGCACCGCGCTGCCGCTGCTTGAGACCGGCGACGTGCTGGATATCGCCTCTGGTGATGGCGTGCTGGCCGAACTGGTTGCCCCGCATTCCAAGCGCTACATCTGCATCGATACCAGCGCGCGCGTGGTCGCCGCCGCCAGCGAGCGCCTGCGGCGGCTGCCCAATGTGGAAGTGCGCGAGGGCGACATGCATGCCCTGCCGTTCAAGGATGCCAGCTTCGACCTGGTGGTGCTGATGCATGCGCTGACCTACGCCAGCAAACCGGCGCAGGCGGTGACCGAAGCTGCACGCGTACTGCGCCCCGGCGGCCGCCTGCTGCTGTGCAGCCTGGCCCGCCACGAACACAAGGCCGCGGTGGAAGCCTACGGCCACGTCAACCTCGGCTTCAGCGACAAGGAGCTGCGCAGGTTCGTCGACAAGGCCGGCCTGCAGGTGTCCAGCCTGGAGACGGTCACGCGCGAGAAGCGTCCGCCGCACTTCGAAGTGATTTCGCTGATCGCCAACAAGCCCTGAGCCAGAGACCGCCATGCCCGCCCTGCCCTGGTTGCATCCTGATCGTGCCAACGCCCTGCTCGATGCCCTGCGCGAGCGGATCCTGATCATCGATGGTGCGATGGGCACGATGATCCAGCGCCACGGGCTGCAGGAGCAGGACTATCGCGGCGAGCGCTTCGCCGGTGGTTACGACCATGCCCATGGACCCGGCTGCGACCACGCCGCGCCCGAGGGTCACGACCTGAAGGGCAACAACGATCTGCTGCTGCTGACCCGCCCGCAGATCGTTGCCGACATCCATACCGCCTATCTGCTGGCCGGCGCCGACCTGGTGGAAACCAACACGTTCAACGCCACCTCGGTGAGCCAGGCCGATTACCACCTGGAACACCTGGTGTATGAGCTGAACAAGGCCGGCGCAGCCGTCGCGCGCGCCTGCTGCGATGCGGTCGAGGCCACCACGCCGGACAAACCGCGCTTCGTGATCGGGGTGATCGGCCCGACCAGCCGCACCGCTTCGATCAGCCCTGACGTCAACGATCCGGGCTTCCGCAACACCAGCTTCGACGAGCTGCGCGACACCTACCGCGAAGCCATCGAGGGCCTGATCGACGGCGGCGCCGATACCCTCATGGTCGAGACCATCTTCGACACGCTCAACGCCAAGGCCGCGCTGTATGCGCTGGAGGAAGCGTTCGATGCGCGCGGCGCGCGGCTGCCGGTGATGATCTCCGGCACCATCACCGACGCTTCCGGTCGCACCCTGTCCGGGCAGACCGCCGAGGCCTTCCATGCATCGCTCGCCCACGCCCGACCGTTGTCGATCGGATTGAACTGCGCGCTGGGCGCCGATGCGATGCGCCCACATGTGGAAACCCTCTCGCAGGTCGCCGACTGTCATGTCAGCGCCCACCCCAACGCCGGCCTGCCCAACGCGTTCGGCGAGTACGACGAAACCCCTGAAGAGATGGCCACCACCCTGCGCGGCTTCGCCGAGGATGGCCTGTTGAACCTGGTCGGCGGCTGCTGTGGCTCCACCCCCGAGCATATCCGTGCGATTGCCAATGCCGTGGCCGGACTGCCGCCGCGCGCACTGCCCGGCACCCGGGAGCAGGCCGCATGAACGTTGCCGCCACCGTCCCGCACTTCCCGCCCTACTGCTGTTGAGCCGACGCCTGCCATGACGCCTGTCCGCCCTACCCGCCTGTCCGGCCTGGAACCGCTGGTCATCACCCCGGACCTGCTGTTCATCAATGTCGGCGAACGCACCAACGTCACCGGCAGCGCGCAGTTCCGCAAGCTGATCAAGGAGGGCCGCTACGAGGAGGCGGTGGACGTGGCCCGCCAGCAGGTGGCCAGCGGCGCGCAGATCCTCGACGTCAACATGGACGAGGGCCTGATCGATTCGGAAGCGGCGATGACGCGCTACCTCAACCTGATCATGTCCGAGCCGGACATCGCGCGCATCCCGGTGATGGTCGACTCCTCCAAGTGGAGCGTGATCGAGGCCGGCCTGAAATGCCTGCAGGGCAAGAGCGTGGTCAACTCGATCTCGCTGAAGGAAGGCGAAGCGCTGTTCCGCGAGCACGCGCGCAAGGTGCTGCGCTATGGCGCCGCGGCAGTGGTGATGGCGTTCGACGAGGCCGGGCAGGCCGACACCTGTGCGCGCAAGGTCGAGATCTGCACCCGCGCCTACCGCATCCTGGTCGACGAGATCGGCTTCCCGCCGCAGGACATCATCTTCGACCCGAACATCTTCGCCGTCGCTACGGGCATCGAAGAGCACGACAACTACGCGGTGGACTTCATCGAAGCCACCCGCATCATCAAGCAGACCCTGCCCTACTGCCATGTCTCCGGTGGCGTCTCCAACGTCTCGTTCTCGTTCCGCGGCAACGAAACGGTGCGCCAGGCCATCCACTCGGTGTTCCTCTACCACGCCATTGCCGCCGGCATGGACATGGGCATCGTCAACGCCGGCGCGATGCCGATCTACGACGAACTGGAGCCTGACCTGCGCGAGCGCGTCGAGGACGTGATCCTCAACCGCCGAAGCGATGCGACCGAGCGCCTGCTGGAGATCGCCGAGCGCTACAAGGGCAAGAAGGGCGCGGCGAAGACCGAAGACCTGGCCTGGCGCGAAAAGCCGGTGGCCCAACGCCTGGCGCATGCCCTGGTACACGGCCTGGATGCCTTCGTCGAGGAAGACACCGAACTGGCCCGGCAGGCCTCCAGTCGCCCGTTGGACGTGATCGAAGGACCGCTCATGGACGGCATGAACATCGTCGGCGACCTGTTCGGCGCCGGCAAGATGTTCCTGCCACAGGTGGTGAAATCCGCGCGCGTGATGAAGAAGGCGGTGGCCTACCTGCTGCCCTACATCGAGGCCGAGAAGTCGCGCAGCGGTGACACCGCCAGGAGCAACGGCAAGATCATCATGGCCACGGTGAAGGGCGATGTGCATGACATCGGCAAGAACATCGTCGGCGTGGTCCTGGCCTGCAACAACTTCGACGTGGTCGACCTCGGCGTGATGGTGCCGGCGCAGAAGATCCTCGATGCCGCCCGCGAGCACAACGCCGACCTGATCGGCCTGTCCGGGCTGATCACCCCGTCCCTGGAGGAGATGAGCCACGTCGCCCGCGAGATGGAGCGCCAGGGCTTCGACCTGCCGCTGCTGATCGGGGGTGCGACCACTTCGCGTGCGCACACCGCGCTGAAGATCGACCCGCACTACAAGGCGCCGACGGTGTGGGTGAAGGATGCATCGCGCGCGGTTGGCGTGGCGCAGTCGCTGATCTCGCGTGATCTGCGCGAGGCCTTCGTTGCCGCCAACGAAGCCGACTATGCCGAAATCCGCGCACGCCACCGCAACCGGGGCGACGCCAAGCGGCTGGTCACGCTGGAACATGCGCGCGGGCAGAAATTCCAGGGCGGCTGGGACAACTACACTCCACCGGCACCGAATCAGCCCGGCCTGCACGTATTCGACGACTATCCCCTGGCCGAACTGGTCGACTACATCGACTGGACGCCGTTCTTCCAGGCCTGGGAGCTGGCCGGCAAGTTCCCGGCCATCCTCACCGACGAGATCGTCGGCACCCAGGCCAGCGAGCTGTACAAGGATGCCCGTGCGATGCTCGAGCGCATCGTCGGCGAGAAATGGCTGACGGCCAAGGCCGTGTTCGGCCTGTGGCCGGCCAACAGCATCGGCGACGATGTCCGCGTGCAGCACGCACAGGGCGAAACCACCCTGCACTTCCTGCGCCAGCAGGTGGACAAGCCAGCCGAACGCCCGGATTTCTGCCTGGCCGATTTCATTGCACCGGCCGACAGCGGAAAGCAGGACTGGATCGGCGCGTTCGCGGTCACCGCAGGCATCGGCATCGACGCCCACGTCGCGCGCTTCGAGGCCGAGCATGACGACTACAACGCGATCCTGCTGAAGGCCCTCGCCGACCGCTTCGCCGAGGCGCTGGCCGAGCGCCTGCACCAGCGCGTGCGTACCGAATTCTGGGGCTACGACCGCGCCGAGACGCTGGACAACGAAGCCCTGATCGACGAGCAGTACCGCGGCATCCGTCCGGCACCGGGCTACCCCGCCTGCCCCGAGCACAGCGAGAAGCGCCGCCTGTTCGACCTGCTGCAGGCTGAGAAGAACGCTGGCATGGAACTGACCGAGAGCTTCGCGATGCTGCCCACGGCCGCTGTCTCGGGCTACTACTTCAGCCATCCGCAGAGCCAGTACTTCGTTGTCGGGCGGCTCAGCCGCGAACAGGTCACCGACTATGCCCGGCGCAAGGGCGTGGACCGCGCCCAGGCCGAACGCTGGCTGGCCTCCAATCTCGACTACGACCCCGAATGACACAAAAAAGGGGACTGAGGGGATTAAGTCGCTTATGCATTCGCGACTTAATCCCCTCCGTCCCCTTTTTGCCTCATCATTCCACGATGACCGTTCCCGTTGCCCGCCTCTCAAGTTTCTACCTGTTCTACTACGCGGCGCTCGGCGCGTTCACGCCGTACTGGAGCCTGTTCCTGACCGCGCGCGGCATGAGCGTGACCGCGATCAGCGTGATGATGGGCCTGTGGTACGCCACCCGCGTGATCGCACCCAGTACCTGGACCTCGCTGGCGGCCGCCTCACCGCGACCGATCCGCCTGCTGCGCGTCGGCTGCGTGCTGACCCTGCTCAGCTTCGCTGCCTTCCTGCTGCCACTGCCGCAGCCGTGGATGTACCCGGCGATGATCGTGTTCTGCTTCTTCTACAACGCGGTGATGCCGCAGTTCGAGTCGATCACCCTCACCCACCTGGGCAACGACAGCCATCGTTACGGATTGATCCGGGTCTGGGGCTCGCTCGGCTTCATCGCCGTGGCCACCCTGTTCGGCTGGCTGATCGAAGGCGATGACGCCGGCAACCACGCCGGATTGTTGCCGTGGATGATGCTGCCCCTGTTCGTGCTGCTGGTTGCCTCGGCCTTCAGCAACCACTACGCGCGCGACATCGGCAAAACGGCGGGTGACGCCAGCGGCTTCTGGCAGATCGTGCGCCGACCGCCGGTGCTGGCCTTCTTCCTGGCCGCCTTCATGGAACAGCTGTCGTTCGGCCCGTACTACACGTTCTTTTCGGTCTACATGGACCATCACGGTTACCGCACCTCCACCCTCGGCCTGCTGTGGACCATCGGCGTGGTCTTCGAAGTGGGCGTGTTCTTCACCATCGGCCGCTTCTTCCGCCGCTACGACGCCAGCTGGATGCTGCTGATCGCGCTGGTCAGTTCCTGCCTGCGCTGGGCCGTGACCGCGCTGTTCCCGGAGAACCTGCCGGTGATGCTGCTGGCTCAGACCGCGCACGCGCTGGGCTTTGCGGCGTTCTTCGCTGCAGCGATGCAGATGCTGGCGACCTATTTCCCCGGTCGTCTCAACGGCCACGGCCAAGGATTGCTGTACGGCTTTTCGTCCGGTGTCGGCGGTGTGCTGGGCGCGCTCATTGCCGGCCAACTGTGGAAGATCGACGACGGCCGCACCGCGTTCCTGGCCGGCAGCGGCTTCGCCCTGATGGGCGCCCTGCTCTGTTTCTTCGCGCTGAGCCTGCCGCTGATACGCGCGCGCCGCTATTCCGTCCGTCCCAAATGAAGAACCCCGGGCAATGCCCGGCGTCGTGATCGTCCATAAGGTCGGTCTACCAGACCAGGTCGTCCGGCACCTGGTACTGCGGGTCCGCGTACGGATCTTCCTCGGCCGGCGCATTCGGATCGACCTTCAGCGCCACCGAAGCAGCGAACACCGCCTCGGACTGCGCCAGCACTTCGGCGGTCACCAGCAGGTAGCGGCCATTGAGCTGGACCACCCCAAGCTCGCCGGCATTGAGCGCGGTCAGCTGTTCGGCGGTCACATAGATGCGCTTGATCTTGCCGCCATACGGGAAGTGGCGGGCGATATCGGCCGCTTCCGAGTTCAGGCTCTTGTCCTTCAGCAGTTCTTCCAGCTTGGCCTTGGCCTCGCGGCGCACACGCGCCTCTTCCTGCTTCAGGCGCTCGGTCTCGATGCGCTCTTCCTTTTCCTTCTGCGCGCGGATGGCGTAGGCCTTGGCCAGGTCCATCTCTTCGGCGCTGCGCGGCTTGCGCGGGCCCTGCTGGCCCGGGCCACGTGACTGGCCGGGCTTGCCCGGGCCGCCATGGCCATGCCCACGACGCTCGCCGGGCTTGTGCTCGCCCTTGCCAGCGCCCTGCGGCTTTCCATTGCTGTTGCCACCCTTGCCCTGCGGGCGACCGTCACGGCGGGGGCCATCATTCTTGCGCTCGGGCTTGGGCGCAGGCTTGAAGCCCAGGCCCATCAGCTGGTCGCGGAGGGTATCGCTCATAGGATTCGGATCAGTAGTGCGGCGGCGGCGGTTCGCTCGCCGGATCGGAAGAATTCAGCGCGTTGCGGACCTTGCCCAGATCTTCCAGCAGCACGCGCAGCACGTCGGCGTTGCGCATGCCCTGCATGCGGGCATCGGCCAGCGCATCGCTCAGTTCGGCCAGCGCCTGTTCCTGGAAGGACACGCGCATTTCCAGTTCGACCAGGCGCGCTTCCAGCGCCTGCTCGCGTTCGGTTGGCAGCAGATCAGACATGCAGCGAGCGCCCCCGGCCAATGCCGTAGTACGCCAGGCCCGCCGCTTCCACATCCGCCGGCTCATACAGGTTGCGGCCGTCGAACACCACCGCGTCCTTCAACTGCTCGCGCAGCATCTGGAAATCGGGGCTGCGGAACTGCTTCCACTCGGTCACCACGACCAGTGCATCGGCCCCCTGCAGCGCCTCGTCGGCACTGCTGCAGAACACCAGGTCATCGCGTTCGCCGAAGATGCGCTGCGACTCGTGCATCGCTTCCGGATCGTAGGCACGTACCATCGCGCCGCCTTCCCACAGCTGCGCCAGCAGGCGACGGCTGGAGGCTTCGCGCATGTCATCGGTGTTCGGCTTGAACGCCAGGCCCCACACGGCAAAGGTCTTGCCACGCACACCTTCGTCTTCACCCTTGTCGTAATGACGCTGGATGAGGGTGAACAGATGGCCCTTCTGCGCATCGTTGACCGCTTCCACGGCGTTCAGCAGCTTCGGCTCCAGCCCGGCCTGCTGCGCGGTGCGGGCCAGTGCCTGCACATCCTTGGGAAAACACGAGCCGCCATAACCGGCGCCCGGGTAGATGAAATGCCAGCCGATGCGCGGATCCGAGCCGATGCCCTGGCGGACCTGCTCTACGTCGGCACCGACACGCTCGGCGATGTTGGCGATCTCGTTCATGAACGAGATCTTGGTCGCCAGCATCGCGTTGGCGGCGTACTTGGTCAACTCGGCCGAACGCACGTCCATTTCCACCACGCGGTCGTGGTTGCGGTTGAACGGCGCGTACAGGCGCCGCATCACCGCCACCGACTCGGCGCTGGTCGCGCCGATGATGATGCGATCCGGGCGCATGCAGTCGGCGACAGCGTCGCCTTCCTTCAGGAATTCCGGGTTGGACACCACATCGAAGGCGATGTCCGCGCCACGTGCCGCCAACTCTGCGGCAATGGCGGCACGCACCTTGTCGGCGGTGCCCACCGGCACCGTCGACTTGTTGACCACCACGGTCGGCACGCTCATGTGCCGGCCGATGGTGCGGGCCACAGCCAGCACGTACTGCAGATCGGCACTGCCATCCTCGTCCGGCGGCGTGCCGACGGCGATGAACACGACCTGGCCGTGGCCGATCGCGGCCGCGGCATCGGTGGTGAACACCAGCCGCGACGCGGCGTGGTTGGCCTTCACCATCGGCTCCAGGCCCGGCTCATAGATCGGGATGATGCCCTGGTTGAGGCCATCGACCTTGGCCTGGTCGATATCGACGCAGACCACCTGGTGGCCGACGTCGGCCAGGCAGGTACCGGTCACCAGCCCTACATAACCGGTACCGAAAATCGCAACGCGCATGTCCGTGCAGGCTCCGTGGTCGCTTACGGCAGGACGCCCAGCAGCTCGACGTCGAAGGTCAGAGTCGCATTCGGGCCGATCGGGCCACCCGGGGTCCCGTTCTCACCGTAAGCCAGCTCACCCGGGATCCAGAAGCGATACTTCGACCCGACCGGCATCAGCGCGACGCCTTCGGTCCAGCCCTTGATCACCTGGTCCAGGCCGAACTCGGCCGGCTGGCGGCCATAGGAGCTGTCAAACACGGTGCCGTTGAGCAGCTTGCCTTCGTAGTTCACGCGCACCTTGCTGCTCGGCAGCGGGCGCTCGCCGCTACCTGGGCGGATGATCTGGTACTGCAGGCCAGACGGGGTGGTCACCACGCCCGGCTGGGTCTTGTTCTTGGCCAGGAACGCGTTGCCTTCCTCGCGGTTGGTCTGCGCGGCAGCGGCGGCCTTGGCCTGCATTTCGGCCTGCTTGCTGCCCATGAAGGCCTGGATGGTGGCGGTCGCGTCAGCTTCCGTCATCTTCGGCTGGCCCTTGCTCAGGCCGGTGCTGATCGCGTCAAACAACGAGGCGACATCGATGTCGTCCTTCAGCTGTGCCAGCGACGGGCCGACCGAGTACGAACCGATCATCTGCGACACTTTGACGCGATCGACCTTCGGCGGCTGCGAACCCGGCGCCATGCCCGGCACCTGCTGGCCACTGCGGGCCATCACGACCTGGCGCAACGCGGCATCGGTGGCCTTGGCCTGTTCCTGGGTGATCTGCGGCTGCAGGCCTTCGAACGAACGCTCCACGGCGGTGCGCAGCGCGGCCACATCGATCTCATCGGCGATCGGGGTGAACGACTTGGCGACATCGAGGCCGATGGCGTAGCCGAGCTTCTGCTTGGGGGAATTCAAGGTTGCGGTCTCCTTGGCGGCTGCGGGGGCAGCCGGTTGTTGCGACAGAGCGACACCCGAAGTGCCCATCGCCAGAATCAGAACCGACGCCGCGGCGCCGCGCATTCCCATCTTCATTCGCTGCATTCCTGGAAGTGTCTGGGCGCCGACGTCGGCGCGAAAAGAAACATTGTCGCACGCATGCCGTCGATGTCGAGGCATCCGTGCCGGATATCAATGCGTGGCGGCTGCGGCCAGCGCCTTGTCGATGGCGGCGGTCAGCTGCGGATCGTCCGGCGTCACCTTGCTGGCGAACTGGGCGATGACCTTGCCATCGCGGCCGACCAGGTACTTGTGGAAGTTCCAGCCCGGCGCCACGCCGGTGGCCGCGGTCAGCCTCTGGTACAGCGGCGTGGCCTGTGCACCGACGACATGCACCTTCTCGAACATCGGGAACCTGACGCCGTAGGTGAGCGTGCAGAAATCCTGGATCTGCTTCTCGTCACCGGGCTCCTGGCCCTTGAAATCGTTGGACGGGAAACCGAGCACGGCAAAGCCGCGGCCGGCATAACGCTTCTGCAGCGCCTCCAGGCCCTCGTACTGAGGGGTATAGCCGCACTTGCTGGCGGTATTGACCACCAGCAGTACCTGCCCGTGGTAGCGCTGCTGCAGGTTGACCTGCTGCTTGCTGGCCAGTGGGCGGTACTCCAGGTCCAGCAGATCGGCCGCCAGCACATGGGCGGAACCGGCCAGGCCGGCCACCAGCAGGGTCAGCAGGGATAGGCCGCGCAGGCGGCGCGGGATAACGGTCGGCAGGGGCATCGAGAGCGGTCCGCGGTAGCCATTCACAGGGCCGGCCGGTAGCGGCCGGGAATCGGCCGAACTATAGCACCGCCCCTCGCCCCCCCCTTGTTGCGGCAAGCGCCAGCGGCTTTGCGCGGCGTGGCGTCTTCCCGCTGGACCCACCAGCGACGGGGCAGTGATGACATAGCATGGACAACACTGAATGGCAGGCGGAACTGGGTCAGCCCGCACATCAATCTTATTTCCCTTGCCAATCAATTGGATAAGTGGATATTTCAGCATTTTGACCACCCCTGCCATCAGTTGGGGACGGCAGGGGGTTGCACCCAGGCGTGCCGGTGTTATAGTTGCATACAACACCAGTCACCTGAGACAGGGGGAAGCCATGAACGCCCGCATCCGTCGCAACCTCACCGCACCCGCGGCCGCTGCCGTTTCGACCCTGATCGTGCTGGCCTGGCTGGCCACCCCCAGCGCCCCCGCCTCTCCCGACGGTGCGCAGGATGCGACCGCTGCACCGGCCGGGAACGCCGATTCCTCCCCCCCTCCCCCGCGTCGGCTGCACAGCTCCCTGTCCATGCCGTATTTCTCGTTCGCCCAGCCGCTGACCCCACGGAGCTGAATATGAGCGACATCCAGTGGAGCGACGGCGCTCCCATCTACCGTCAATTGAAGGAGCGCGTGATCGCCATGATGCTCGACGGAATCCTGAAGCCGGGCGATGCCCTGCCTTCGGTGCGCCAGGTGGCCGCCGACTATCAACTCAACCCCATCACCGTTTCGCGCGCCTACCAGGAACTGGCCGATGAAGGTCTGGTCGAGAAGCGCCGCGGCCTGGGCATGTTCATGACCGAGCAGGCGGCCACGCAGCTGCGCAGCAGCGAGCGCGAGCGCTTCCTCAACGAAGAATGGCCCGCGGTGCTGGAGCGCATCCAGCGCCTGGGCCTGAGCCTTGACGAATTGCTGCCCCAGGGGAACGTCTGATGAACAGCACTGCAAGCGAACCAGTCATCACCGCGCGAGGCCTGCGCAAGGCCTACAAGACCACGGTAGCCCTCGACAACGCCAGCTTCAGCATTCCGAGCGGGCGCATCGTCGGCCTGATCGGCCCCAACGGCGCCGGCAAGACCACCGCACTGAAGGCCATCCTCGGCCTCACCTCGGTGGAAGGCGACCTGAGCGTGCTCGGCCGGGATCCGCGACTGCATCGCGACGCGCTGATGAATGACATCTGCTTCATCGCCGACGTCGCCGTGCTGCCGCGCTGGCTGAAGGTGCGCGAGGCGATCGACTTCGTCGCCGGCGTCCACCCGCGCTTCGACCGCGCCCGCTGCGAGCGCTTCCTGGCCAATACCAAGCTGCAACCGAAGCAGCGCGTGCGCGAACTGTCCAAGGGCATGATCGTGCAGCTGCACCTGGCGCTGGTGATGGCCATCGACGCCCGCATCCTGGTGCTGGACGAGCCCACTCTCGGCCTGGACATCCTCTATCGCAAGGAGTTCTACCAGCGCCTGCTGGAGGACTATTTCGACGAACAGAAGACCATCATCGTCACCACCCATCAGGTGGAAGAGATCGAGCACATCCTCAGCGACGTCATGTTCATCCGTGATGGCCGCATCGTGCTCGACGCGGACATGGACGACGTCGGCCAGCGCTACACCGAGCTGCTGGTCAATGCCGACCAGCTGGAGACCGCGCGTGCGCTGAAGCCGATCGACGAGCGCAGCCTGGCGTTCGGCAAGACCGTGATGCTGTTCGACGGCGTGCCGCGTACCCAGCTCTCTACCCTTGGCGAGACCCGCAGCCCGGGCCTGGCCGATCTGTTCGTCGCCATCATGAAGGGGACCTACGCATGAATGCCGTCAACCACCCCGTCAGCCCGATGGGCACCCTGCGCTGGCTGCTCAAGCGCGAGTACTGGGAGAACCGTGGCGGTTTCCTGTATGCACCGCTGATCGCCGGCCTGATCTCGCTGGTGATGAGCACCGTCGGCATCGCCTTCGGCCTGTTCGCCCTGCACCGGGCCGCGCGTGATGGTGGCCTGCACATCGACGGCGAAGACGTGAACGTCAACGGCCTGGACCTGGCCCTGCTGACCCGCGACATCAGTGCCAAGGACCTGGCTGACCTCGGTAACGGCCTCGACCTGACCCTGGTGCTCAGCTCGGCCTGGCCGTTCCTGGTACTGGCCTTCGTGGTGTTTTTCTACTGTCTGGGTGCCCTGTACGACGACCGCCGCGACCGCAGCATCCTGTTCTGGAAGTCACTGCCGCTGTCGGATACCCAGACCGTGCTGTCCAAGGTGATCAGCGCACTGATCGTGGCCCCACTGATCGCGGTGATTGCCGGCATCATCACCATGTTCGGCTTCATGCTGGTGATCAGCATCGTAGCGCTGATGCACGGCGGCAGCCCGATGACCCTGATCTGGGGCCCGGCCAGCCCGCTGACCCTGGCCGCCGGCCACCTTGCCTGGATCCCGGTCTACGCCCTGTGGGCCCTGCCCACCGCCGGCTGGCTGCTGCTGTGCTCGGCCTGGGCCCGCAGCAAGCCGTTCCTGTGGGCGGTGATGCTGCCGCTGTTCGCCGGCGTCATCGTCAGCACCACCAAAGTGATGCCGCTGATCGGCCTGACCACGGGCTGGTTCTGGCAGAACATCGTTGGCCGGCTGCTGCTGGGCGGCGTACCGGGCACGGACCTGGTGTATCGCCTCAGCGCCGAGGAAGGCACGCGTCGCGACCTCGAATCGGTGGTCAGCCTGATGTCGCCGGCCTCGCAGCTGAAGTCACTGGCGATGCCGGAACTGTGGATCGGTGCTGCCGTCGGCGCCGTGTTCATCGTCCTTGCCATCCGCCTGCGCAAGCGCGCCGGCGAGATCTGATTCCATCCACCCGGAGGCACCACCCATGCGTTCCCTGCTCGCCTGTTCTGCGTTGTTGCTGTTGCCGCTGTCGGCGCTGGCCGCCGATGCTCCGAACTGCAAGTTCACCGCTGCCCGCGCGCTGAAGCTGGACGTGGCCGGTGCCAAAGCGGTGGTATTCGAGGTCAACCAGCATGACCTGAAGGTGGTCGCCAGCGCCGGCGGCGGCCAGTTGGACGGCCGCGCCTGCGCGTCCAGCCAGGAATGGCTGGAGCAGCTGGTACTGGACCAGCGCAAGGTGGGCGACAAGCTGGTGGTGAGCCTGCGCCGCGACGGCCGCCAGAGCGGCATCAGCCTGGGCAACAGCTACGCCTGGCTGGACATCCGTGGCAGTGTGCCGGACAACCTGCCGCTGCAGTTCAAGGTCGGCTCCGGCGATGCCAGCGTGGACAATGCACAATCGCTGAGCGTGGACGTCGGATCTGGTGATGCCATCGTGCGTGGTACCCGCGGCAGCATCCACGCAGCGGTGGGTTCGGGCGACCTGGACATTGATGGCGGCAGTTCGCTGAACCTGCTTTCGCTGGGTTCCGGCGACGTCAAGGTGCGCAACATCGGTGGCGATGCGGTCACCGGCACTGTCGGTTCGGGTGACCTGAAGATCAGCGATGTCCGCGGCAACGCACGACTGGACACGGTCGGTTCCGGCGACATCGGGTTCAAGCGCGTGCAAGGCAACGTCGAGGTCGGTGTGGTCGGCTCGGGCGATGTTGATCTGTCCGACATCGGCGGCAATGTGCATGTACGCAGCCACGGCTCGGGGGACATCCAGGTCGATGGCGTGCGCGGCAGCCTGACCGTCGACCACAGCGGCAGCGGCGATGTCGGCCACCGCAACGTCAGCGGCACCGTCACCCTGCCCCGTAAGAAGTAACCACTACCTGACCGATCGAGGGAACTGCCATGAATCTGCTGCGCGTGCTGCCTGCCACCCTGCTGTGCCTGCCGCTGATCGCCTGCGGCGGCACGTCCTCCACGCCGGATACCACCGTCGGCAAAAGCGTGGCCGACGCGACCAGCGGGGTCGGCCAGACGGTCAAGGAGGCCATGGACGATGCCCGCAAGGACATCACCCAGGGCAACATCAAGATCTCGGCCGACAAGCAGCCGCGTGCCGAGATCACCCCGGATGGCCGCCTGCTGATCGCCGGCAAGGAAGTGGCCGCCAACGAAACCCAGCGCCGCCAACTGCAGGAGTACCGCGGCCACGTGGTCGCCATTGCAATGGACGGCATGGATGTCGGCCTGGCCGGTGCCAAGCTCGGCGCCAGTGCTGCCGGAGAGGCCCTGAAGGGCATCTTCAGCGGCGACAGCGAGGGCATCGAGAAGCGGATCAATGCCGAGGCGGAGAAGATCGAAGCCCAGGCCAAGCGCATCTGCAACCGCATGCCGGCGATGCTGGCCAGCCAGCAGGCGCTGGCCGCATCGCTGCCCGCCTTCAAGCCCTACGCCACGATGGACCAGAGTGACGTCGACGACTGCGGCAAGGACACCGTGGTCCAGCGCTAGGCCTGTGACAGATCAGCGCACCCGGCCGGCAGCGGCGCCCCGCTGCCGGCCGTCACGTGCCGACCGGCTTACAATGTCGGCCCCGGACGCCCCCCGAACCGAATGCCATGAAGAAGTTGTTCCTGCTGCTGGCCGCCCTGCTCTGCCTGGGCCTGGTCGGCTGTGACAAGGATTACCGCAACCACCGCGCCGAGCGCGGCAAGCCCAAGATTTCCGTCAGCGAAGGCATGGTGACCGTGCGTCGCCCGCCGGCACCGAACATCATCATCCTCGGCGATGGCACGATGAAGGTGGACGAGATCCAGATCCCGCTGGACGAAGGGCAGAAGCAGATGCTGCAGACGATGTTCGGCAGGCTGCAGGTGCTGCGCCAGAACACCCTGGTCGCCGCCCCGGCCGATCCCAACATGCAACCGGTGAAGATCCAGCCGCCGGAGGGCATGGAAGTGATCCCGGCGGACCTGGTCCAGCGCATCCCCGAGTTCAAGGATTACACCGACACGTTCGGCAACATCGTCGCCGACCGTCGCTGAAGCAGAAACGCCGCCCCTGGGCGGCGTTTCCTCTTGTAGAGCCGACCCCATGCTCGGCTCAGGTCCAGGAAGCAGCCGAGCACGGGCTCGGCCCTACGACCGGCGCATCAACCGCCGCCCCCACCGCCCCCAGCGTGGATGCCACCGGCAGTCAGTGCGGTCGGATCCAGCAGGCGCCGCAATTCGGCCTCCTCCAGCCCGCTGTCTTCCAGCGCCACGTCCAGCACCGGGCGCTGTTCCTTGTAGGCACGCTTGGCAATGGCCGCGGCCTTCTCGTAGCCGATGATCGGATTCAATGCCGTGACCAGGATCGGATTGCGCGCCAGCGCTTCGGCCACACGGTCCTCGCGCACCTTCAGCCCGGCGATCGCGCTGTCGGCCAGCAGCCGCGACACATTGGCCAGCAGGCCGATGCCATCGAGCAGGTTCACCGCAATCAGCGGCAGGGTGACGTTGAGCTGGAAGTTGCCGGTCTGCCCGGCCACGGTGATTGCCGTGTGGTGGCCGATCACCTGCGCGCAGGCCATCACGGTCGCTTCCGGAATCACCGGGTTGACCTTGCCCGGCATGATCGAGCTGCCCGGCTGCAGTGCCGGCAGTTCGATCTCGCCCAGCCCGGCCAGCGGACCGGCGTTCATCCAGCGAAGATCATTGGCGATCTTGATCAGCGCCACGGCCAGTGCATTGAGCTGGCCGGACAGCTCCACCGCATCATCCTGCGCGGCCAGGCCTTCGAACTTGTTCTCGGCGCTGTCGAACTTGAAACCGGTCTGTTGCTTCAGTGCCTTGGCTACCTGCGCGCCAAAACGCGGGTCGGCGTTGATGCCGGTGCCGATGGCGGTGCCACCCAGCGGCAGGCGGCGCACGCGCTTGAGGCTGTCTTCGATGCGCTCCTGCGCCGAAGCCAGCTGTGCCGACCATGCGCCGAACTCCTGCTCGAAGGTCAGTGGCATCGCGTCCATCAGGTGGGTACGGCCGGTCTTGACCACCTTGCGCAGGCTGCGGCCCTTCTTGTCGAGGGTCTTGCGCAGGTGCACCAGCGCCGGCAGCAGCTGTTCGTGCGTGGCCAGCACCGCCGACACGCGCAATGCGGTCGGAATCACGTCGTTGGAGCTCTGCCCCTGGTTGACGTGGTCATTGGGATGCACGGTGGTCTTGCCCGCCTTGCCGGCACGGTTGGCCAGGGTGGCGATGACCTCATTGGCATTCATGTTCGACGACGTGCCCGAACCCGTCTGGTAGACATCGATCGGGAAGTGCGCGTCCCAGTTGCCGGCAGCCACTTCGGCGGCAGCGGTCTGGATGGCCTTGGCCACGGTCTTCGGCAGGTGTCCCAGCTCCGCGTTGACGCCCGCGGCCGCGCCCTTGACCAGGCCCAGCGCGCGGATGAAACCGCGCGGCATGTGCTGGCCCGACACCGGGAAGTTCTGTACGGCTCGCTGGGTCTGGGCGCCCCACAGGGCGTCCGCAGGCACCTGCAGCTCGCCCATGCTGTCGTGTTCGATTCTGAAACCCTTGCTTGCAGCTTTGCTCATTGCATCAACTCCGCACTACTTCAGTTGGGGAAAGGGAAGCGGCGGCTGGCAGGGTGTCGCTTCCCGGGCTGGCGGCTGCGCCAACGATACTCCCTTGCCCGCAGCGTGGGATGACGAGGACGGGCCAGAACGTTCCGTCCGCACGGCCGTTGTGCGCGCGCAAGGTAGTGCCGGCCGCCGGCCGGCAAGCCATGGCGGAGTGGGCCGGGCGTGGTTGCCGGCCAGCGGGCGGCACTAGCTGACCGGCACGTCGTAGAATATCGGCCCCGCCGCTCGTCCCAGCCCTGCCGACATGTCCGATTCCGCCCTGCTCGCCCTGTCCCCGCTCGATGGCCGCTACGCCGGCAAGGTCGACGCGCTGCGCCCGATCTTCTCCGAATACGGCCTGATCAAGGCCCGCATCACGGTCGAGGTGGAATGGCTGCTGGCGCTGGCCGCCGAACCGGGCATCGTCGAACTGGCGCCGTTCTCCGACGCCGCCGTCGCCCGCCTGCGCGACCTGGCCGCCCGCTTCAGCCCGGCCCAGGCCGCGCGCGTGAAGGAGATCGAGCGCACCACCAACCATGACGTCAAGGCGGTGGAGTACTTCATCAAGGAACAGCTGAAGGACGACGCCGAACTGGCCCCGGCACTGGAATTCGTGCATTTCGCCTGCACCAGCGAAGACATCAACAACCTCAGCTACGGACTGATGCTGGAACAGGCCCGCCGTGAAGTGCTGCTGCCGACCCTGGACGGCATCGCCAGCACCCTGCGCAGCCTGGCCCACGCCCAGGCCGGCCAGCCGATGCTGTCGCGCACCCACGGCCAGACCGCCTCGCCGACCACTCTGGGCAAGGAACTGGCCAACGTGGTCGCTCGCCTGGAACGCCAGCGCCGGCAGATCGCCGCGGTCGAACTGACCGGCAAGATCAACGGTGCCGTCGGCAACTACAACGCCCACGTGGCCAGCTACCCGGACGTGGACTGGCCGGCCTTCGCCGAGCGCTTCGTGACCGGCCTGGGCCTGGTATTCAACCCGTACACCACGCAGATCGAGCCGCACGACAACGTGGCCGAGATCGGCGATGCCGCACGCCGCGCCAACATCATCCTGATCGATCTGGCCCGCGACATCTGGGGCTACATCTCGCTGGGCTACTTCAAGCAGCGCCTGAAGGAAGGTGAAGTCGGCTCGTCGACGATGCCGCACAAGGTCAACCCGATCGACTTCGAGAATGCGGAAGGCAATTTCGGCATCGCCAACGCCTTGTTCGAGCACTTCAGCGCCAAGCTGCCGATCAGCCGCTGGCAGCGTGACCTGACCGATTCCACCGTGCTGCGTGCGCTGGGTACCGCGTTCGGCCACAGCCAGGTGGCGCTGGATTCGCTGGCCAAGGGCCTGGGCAAGTTGGAGGTGAACCCGCAGCGCCTGGATGCGGATCTGGACGCGGCCTGGGAAGTGCTGGCCGAGGCCGTGCAGACGGTGATGCGCCGCCATGGCCTGCCGAACCCGTACGAGCAGCTGAAGGCGCTGACCCGTGGTCAGGGCATCACGGCCGAGTCGATGCGTGCGTTCGTGCAGGAGCTGGAGCTGCCGGCGGATGCGAAGCAGCGCCTGCTGGAGATGACCCCGGGCAGCTACACCGGTCTGGCCGAGTCGCTGGCGAAGAAGATTTAAGGGGTTTCCTTTGCGGCGGCGGCCGCGGGCGCTGCCTGCGGCAGGCTACGGCAACGGCAACAGCAACAGCAACAGCAACGGCAACAGCAACGTCAAGAGCGGCTCTGGATTGCTGCTAGCTGGGTGGGGCGGGAGGGGCCAGCGGGACACGCCGTGAACCCATCCATGGGGGCTCGATGGCGCCATCCATGGCGCCAACGGTCCCGCTGGCCCCTCCCGCCCCACCTCTGACAGATTCCCGGTGACGGATCGAAGAGCGTGGGGTTGTCGGGACGGAATTTGAAAGAGGGACGCGGCTTCGCCGCGTCCCTCTTTTGCTTTGGCATGAGCAAGCGCAGCGCGCGACCCGCTGTTGCCTTTGATCTTCTTCTTCCATTCCGTGGCGGGCCACGCAGGAAACTGCCAGGGGCCGGGCGGGGTGGGTTCGCGGGACCGTTGGCGCCATGGATGGCGCCATCGAGCCCCCATGGATGGGTTTACGGCGTGTCCCGCGAACCCACCCCGCCCGGCCCAGCCCATGAAGCCAGCGCTTTGCGCGACCAACCACCCCGCCACGAGGGTCTCCGCCGTTGGCCGGACACCCCGCGACAAACCACCGCACGTGCGCAATCCCGACGAACGGCGGACAATGGAAGCCTTGGCGGCCCGCCACGCCGCCCCTCCCGCTTTCCGCTGCAAGGATTCCCCATGGCCGCCCGCAAGTCCCCTGCCCCCCTGATCGAAGTCACCGCCCGCCCCGGCCAGCCCCTGGGCATGGCGCCGGCCACCTTCCTGCGCGACTTCTGGCAGAAACGCCCGCTGCTGATCCGCAACGCCTTCCCCAATTTCCAGACCCCGGTGCAGCCGGAAGACCTGGCCGGGCTGGCCTGCGAGGAAGGCGTGCTGGCGCGCCTGATCGAGCACGACAAGGCCCAGGACGGCTGGCGCGTGCGCACCGGTCCGTTCCAGGAAGACGTGTTCCCCGCCCTGCCCGACCACGACTGGACCCTGCTGGTGCAGGACGTGGACAAGTGGGACCCGGACGTGCGCGCCCTGATCGAGCACTTCAGCTTCCTGCCGCGCTGGCGCATGGATGACGTGATGATCAGCTTTGCCGCCACCGGCGGCTCGGTCGGCGCCCATGTCGACCAGTACGACGTGTTCCTGCTGCAGGCCCATGGCCACCGCCGCTGGCAGATCGACGCCAGCGAATCGATCAAGGGCAGGCAGCCACCGCTGGGCTTCCGCCCGGACGTGGAGCTGAAGCTGCTGAAGGTGTTCAAGCCGACCCACGACTGGGTGCTGGCGCCGGGCGACATGCTGTACCTGCCGCCGAACGTGCCGCACCACGGCGTCGCCGAGGATCCCTGCCTGACGTTCTCCTTCGGCATGCGCGCGCCGTCCTCGGCCGAACTGATCAGCGATTACCTGGACACCCTGATCGCCGATGCCGACGAGAACATCCGCTACCAGGATGCCGACCTCAAGGTGCCGGCCGACCCGAACGAAATCGACACGGTGGCGATGGCGCGGGTGATCACCGCGCTCAACGCCATCCGCATGAACGACCCGGACAAGCTGGGTGACTGGTTCGGCCGCTTCATCACCACCTACCGCGCCGCCGGCGAGGTGATGGCCCACCAGGCCGCACCGGCACCAGAGGAAGTGGTCCAGGCGCTGGCCTCCGGCCTGCTGCTGCAGCGCCACCCGTGGGCACGCCTGGCCTGGCGCCGGGCCAAGCGCGGTGCCAGCCTGTACGTCAGCGGCCAGGACTTCGCGTTGCCGGTGAAGGACGCCCAGCGCCTGGCCGCTGCCGAACAGCTCGATGTCACCGCCTACCGTGGCCTGTCCGACAAGGGCCGCGCCGTGCTCCAGCAGCTGCTGGTCGGCGGCGTGTTCCAGCTGATCGACCCGGATGAGGTGTACGAGGCCGAAGACGAGGACGACGGCGAGGATGCCGTGGTGCTCGGCGAGGTCGTTGAAGGCCGTGACCGGGTGGATGCGATCGACGCCGACGCGGTGTCCGACGATGTCCACACCGTGACCGTGCACGACGACGGCATCGAGGTCATCGTCAACTTCGAGGATCACGACGAAGACGACAGCGACGACGGTCGCGCCTGAGCCTAACCATGATCCGGGTCCAGCAGGTCAGCCACGCCGACGCCCACGTTGCCATCCACGACGTGCGCCAACGCGTGTTCGTGCAGGAACAGGGCATCGCTGCGGAACTGGAACGCGATGCGCTGGACCCGGTCAGCGCCCATGTGCTGGCGCTGGACAGTGACAACCAGCCGGTCGGCACCGGCCGCCTGGCCCCGGACGGCCGCATCGGCCGTATGGCCGTGCTGGCCAGCCATCGCAGCCACGGGGTCGGTGAGGCCTTGCTGGAGGCACTGGTCGAGGCCGGGCGCAGGCTTGGCCTGGCCGAGCTGCACCTGCACGCCCAGCTGCCCGCCCGCGATTTCTATGCCCGCCAGGGCTTCCTGCCGGAAGGCGAGGTGTTCGAGGAGGCCGGCATCGGCCACCAGCAGATGCGCCGCCGGCTGGGCGCGGCCAGCGCGATCGACAGCCGCGCCGAAGCGGTGGCCATCACCACGGCCATCGTCCACCGCGCCCGCCGCCAGTTGTGGCTGCACAGCCGCCAGCTGGACCCGGGGCTGCTCGACGCGCCGCCGGTGCAGGCCGCCCTGCGCCGCTTCGTCACCGCCCGCCATGACAAGCAGCTGCGGGTGATCGTGCACGATGCCGCTGCGATCGCCTCTGCCGGGGCACCGCTGCTGGCGCTGGCCCAGCGCCTGCCAAGCGTGATCCAGTTCCGCGAGGTCAGCGATCCGGTCGACCGCGCGCTGGCCTCGGCCTGCCTGCTCAACGATGCGGGCGACTTCTACTTTCGTCTGATCGGCCATCGCCTCGACGGCGAGGCCGGCATCGCGCTGCCGGCACGTTCGCAGCCGTTCGAGCAGCAATTGCAGCGCGTCTGGGACCGTTCGCGCGATTGCAGCGAACTGCGCGCCCTCGGCATCTGAGCCGGCACCGCTGACCCAACCTGTCTGGAACCGGCACCAGCGGACGCGGGATACCTGTGGTGGTGCCCCTTCGTGTCCCGTTGGGGGTACAATTTGGCTGTTTGAACGCGCCCGCGCAGGGCTATTCATCTTCCTGCCGGGTCCTTCTGAAGCCATACCCCACAAAGCGAATCAACACCCTCCATCGTGGACAATCAACTGAAGCAGTTTGCGCAATCTTCGCAACTCGCCGGCGGCAACGCCTCCTATGTCGAGGACCTGTACGAGCAGTACCTGGTCTCCCCGGATAGTGTCGATCCCAAATGGAAAACCTACTTCGACGGCTTCAAGGGCCGCGAAGCAGGTGACATTCCGCACTCGGCCGTCATCTCCCACATCGCGGACGCGGCCAAGGATGCGCTGAAAGCTGGCACCGGCACCGGTGCGGGCGACGAGCGCGAGCGCAATGTCGGTCGTCTGATCACCGCCTACCGCTCGCGCGGCCACCTGGACGCCCGCCTCGATCCGCTGGGCCTGGCCGCGCCGGTCAACACGCCCGACCTGGGCCTGCCGTTCCACAGCCTGTCCGATGCCGATCTCAACAGCGAGTTCAGCACCGGTGGCGTCGGCGGCCAGCCGCGCATGAAGCTGCGCGACCTGCTCGCACGCCTGAAGGCGACCTACACCGGCTCGATCGGTGCGGAGTTCATGCACATCTCCGAGGTCGAGCAACGCCAGTGGATCTACAAGAAGCTGGAAGCGGCTGGTGGCAACTACCAGCTGGACGCTGACACCCAGCGCCGCACCCTGGAGCGCCTGACCGCGGCCGAAGGCCTGGAGCGCTACCTGCACACCAAGTACGTCGGCCAGAAGCGCTTCTCGCTGGAAGGCGGCGACTCGCTGATCCCGATGATGGACACCATCATCCGCAGTGCCGGCAAGGATGGCGTCAAGGACGTGGTGATCGGCATGGCCCACCGCGGCCGCCTGAACGTGCTGGTCAACACCCTGGGCAAGAACCCCCGCAAGCTGTTCGACGAGTTCGAAGGCAAGTTCGAACACGACGAGCACGCTTCGGCCGGCGACGTGAAGTACCACATGGGCTTCTCCGCCGACGTGGCTACCGACGGTGGCCCGGTGCACCTGGCACTGGCGTTCAACCCGTCGCACCTGGAAATCGCCGACCCGGTCGTGGCCGGTTCCGTGCGTTCGCGCCAGGAGCGCCGCAAGGACACCGCACGCAAGCAGGTCATGCCGATCCTGATCCACGGCGACGCGGCCTTCTCCGGCCAGGGCGTGGTCATGGAGCTGTTCCAGATGTCGCAGGCCCGCGGCTTCGCCGTCGGCGGCACCGTGCACATCGTGGTCAACAACCAGGTCGGCTTCACCACCTCCAACCCGCTGGATACGCGCTCCACGCGCTATGCCACCGACGTGGCGAAGATGATCGCCGCCCCGGTGCTGCACGTGAACGGCGATGATCCGGAAGCCGTCGTGTTCGCCGCGCAGCTGGCCTTCGAGTTCCGCCAGAAGTTCGCCAAGGACGTGGTCATCGACCTGATGTGCTACCGCCGTTGGGGCCACAACGAGGCCGACGAGCCGGCGATCACCCAGCCGCTGATGTACCAGGTGATCCGCAAGCACCCGACCACCCGCGAGATGTACGCCGAGCAGCTGGAAAAGGCGGGCGTGATCGCCGCCGGTGCCGGCAAGGCGATGGTCGATGCCTACCGCGAGAAGCTCGATGCCGGTGAAGTGACCACCGAGCTGGCCAAGGTCGAGAAGACTCCGCCGAGCAGCCCGCTGTTCGTCGATTGGCCGAAGCTGCTGGAAGGCAAGCTGTCCGACCCGGTCTCGACCAAGGTCGAGAAGAACAAGCTGGTCGAGCTGGCCAGGCTGATCAACACCATCCCGGACGAAGTGCAGCTGCACTCGCGCGTGGCCAAGGTCTATGACGACCGCCGCAAGATGGCCGCCGGCGAGATTCCGGGCGACTGGGGCTTTGCCGAGAACCTGGCCTACGCCACCCTGCTCGACGAAGGCCATGCGCTGCGCCTGGTCGGCCAGGACGTCGGCCGCGGTACGTTCACGCACCGCCACGCGATCCTGCACGACCAGAAGACCGACAACTACTACATGCCGCTGCGGCAGCTGGTGGATTCGCCGGAGAAGGCCACCGTCATCGATTCGCTGCTGAGCGAAGAAGCGGTGATGGCCTACGAGTACGGCTTCTCCACCACCGATCCGAACACGCTGTGCATCTGGGAAGGCCAGTTCGGCGACTTCGCCAACGGTGCCCAGGTGGTGATCGACCAGTTCATCGCCGCCGGTGAAGCCAAGTGGGGCCGCATTTCCGGCCTGACCCTGCTGCTGCCGCACGGCTACGAAGGACAAGGCCCGGAACACAGCTCGGCGCGCCTGGAGCGCTTCCTGCAGCTGTGCGCCCTGGAGAACATGCTGGTTGTCGTGCCGTCGACCCCGGCGCAGGCCTTCCACATGCTGCGTCGCCAGCTGCACATGACCACCCGCAAGCCGCTGGTGGTGATGTCGCCGAAGTCGCTGCTGCGCCACAAGCTGGCCGTGTCGACCCTGGACGAGCTGGCCAACGGCGAGTTCCAGCACCTGATCGGCGACGCCAATGCCGATGCCAAGAAGGTCAAGCGCGTGGTGCTGTGCTCGGGCAAGGTCTACTACGACCTGCTGGAAGACCAGGCCAAGCGTGGCCAGGACGACGTGGCGATCATCCGCGTGGAGCAGCTGTATCCGTTCCCGCGTGCGCTGCTGGCGGCCGAACTGAAGAAGTACGGCAAGGCCACCGACGTGGTGTGGACGCAGGAAGAACCGCAGAACCAGGGCGCGTGGTACCAGATCCGCCACCACCTGCAGTTCTGCCTGGCCGATGGCCAGAACCTGCACTACGCCGGTCGCGCACGTTCGGCGTCGCCGGCTGCCGGTCACATGGCTGACCACGTCCGCGAGCAGCAGCAGCTGATTGCCGACGCACTGGTCAACCCGTTCAACGACACGTTCGCTGAATAATCCTCCCCCTATTTAGAAGACAAACCAGGAAGCTCCCGCAATGGCCACCGAAGTCAAAGCCCCGGTACTGCCCGAATCCGTCGCCGACGGCACCATCGCCACCTGGCACAAGAAGGTGGGCGACGCCGTCAAGCGCGACGAAAACCTGCTTGACCTGGAAACCGACAAGGTCGTGCTGGAAGTGCCGTCGCCGGTTGACGGCGTGCTGAAGGAAATCAAGTTCAAGGAAGGCGATACCGTGACCTCCAGCCAGGTCGTGGCGATCATCGAAGAAGGCGCCGTGGCTGCGGCTCCGGCCCCGGCCGCTGAAGAGAAGAAGGCTGAAGCCGCACCGGCCGCCGCTGCTCCGGCCGCTGCCGCTGCGCCGGCCCCGGCTGCCAAGTCGGCCGCCGACGCGCTGCCGCCGGGCGCCCGCTTCACCGCCATCACCGAAGGCGTGAACCCGGCCGACGTCGACGGCACCGGCCGTCGTGGCGCGGTGACCAAGGAAGACATCGTCAACTTCGCCCGCAACGGCGGCGCCGGCAAGGCCGGTGGCGCGCGTCCGGAAGAACGCGTGCCGATGACGCGCATCCGCAAGCGCATCGCCGAGCGCCTGATGGAGTCGAAGAACTCCACCGCCATGCTGACCACCTTCAACGAAGTCGACCTGTCCAAGGTGTCGGCGGCGCGCAAGGAGCTGCAGGACGAGTTCGTCAAGGCACACGGCATCAAGCTGGGCTTCATGAGCTTCTTCGTGAAGGCCGCTGCCAACGCACTGCAGCGCTTCCCGCTGGTCAACGCCTCGATCGACGGCGACGACATCATCTACCACGGCTACTCGGACATCTCGATCGCCGTGTCGACCGAGAAGGGCCTGGTCACGCCGGTCCTGCGCAACGTCGAGCGCATGTCGTTCGCCGACATCGAGAAGACCATCGCCGACTACGCCAAGAAGGCACGTGACGGCAAGCTGGGCCTGGAAGAACTGCAGGGCGGCACCTTCACCGTGACCAACGGCGGCACCTTCGGTTCGCTGCTGTCGACACCGATCATCAACCCGCCGCAGAGCGCCATCCTGGGCATGCACGCCATCAAGGAGCGTCCGATCGCCCAGAACGGCCAGGTCGTGATCGCGCCGATGATGTACCTGGCGCTGTCCTACGACCACCGCATCATCGACGGCAAGGACTCGGTGCAGTTCCTGGTGGACATCAAGAACCAGCTGGAAAACCCGGGCCGCATGCTGTTCGGCCTGTAAGAAACCTCCCGCCCCTCCGCGCCTGCGCGGAGGGGTTCTGGTAATGCATCAAGGAATAATTCAATGGCTGAACAATTCGACGTCGTCGTCATCGGTGCCGGCCCGGCCGGTTACCACGCTGCCATCCGCGCGGCCCAGCTGGGCCTGAAGACTGCCTGCATCGACGCAGCACTGGGCAAGGACGGCAAGCCGGCCCTCGGCGGCACCTGCCTGCGCGTGGGCTGCATCCCGTCCAAGGCGCTGCTGGATTCCTCGCGCCAGTTCTGGAACATGGGCCACATCTTTGGCGACCACGGCATCAGCTTCAAGGATGCCAAGATCGACGTCGAGGCGATGATTGGCCGCAAGGACAAGATCGTCAAGCAGTTCACCGGCGGCATCGGCATGCTGTTCAAGGCCAACAAGGTCGCCGCCTACTACGGCTTTGGCCAGCTGCAGCCGGGCAACGTGGTCAAGGTGAAGCAGCACGACGGTTCGGAAGTCGAGCTGAAGGGCACCAACGTCATCATCGCGGCCGGTTCGGATTCGATCGAACTGCCGTTCGCCAAGTTCGACGGCGAGACCATCGTCGACAACGTCGGCGGCCTGGACTTCACCGAAGTGCCGAACCGCCTGGCGGTGATCGGTGCCGGCGTGATCGGCCTGGAACTGGGCAGCGTGTGGAAGCGCCTGGGCGCTGAAGTCACCATCCTTGAGGCCATGCCGGAGTTCCTGGCGGCTGCCGACGCCGAAGTGGCCAAGGCCGCTGCCAAGGAATTCAAGAAGCAGGGCCTGGACATCAAGCTCAATGCCAAGGTCTCCAAGACCGAGATCAACGGCAAGGGCAAGAAGAAGGAAGTCATCGTCACCTACACCGACGCGGAAGGCGAAAAGACCCTGACCGTGGACAAGCTGCTGGTGGCCGTCGGCCGTCGCGCCGCCACCAAGGGCCTGCTGGCCGAAGGCACCGGCGTCAAGGTCAACGAGCGTGGTCAGATCGAAGTCGATGCGCACTGCCACACCGGCGTCAACGGCGTGTGGGCGGTCGGCGACTGCGTGCGCGGCCCGATGCTGGCGCACAAGGGCTTCGAGGAAGGCATCGCGGTGGCTGAGCTGATCGCCGGCCTGCCGGGCCACGTCAACTTCGACACCATCCCGTGGGTCATCTACACCGAGCCGGAACTGGCGTGGGTCGGCAAGACCGAAGCCCAGCTGAAGGCCGAAGGCATTCCGTACAAGGCCGGCAGCTTCCCGTTCGCCGCCAACGGCCGTGCCGTGGCGATGATCGAGCCGGCCGGCTTCGTGAAGATCCTGGCCCATGCCGAAACCGATCGCATCCTCGGCATGCACCTGGTTGGCGCCAACGTCTCCGAACTGGTGCACGAAGGCGTGCTGACCATGGAGTTCAGCGGCTCGGCCGATGACCTGGCCCGCATCTGCCACGCCCACCCGTCGCTGTCGGAAGTGATCCACGACGCAGCGATGGCGGTCAGCAAGCGCGCCATCCACAAGGCAAACTGATCGTTCGGTAGTGCCGGCCGCTGGCCGGCATCACCCGGATATGAAAAACCCCGCCTCGGCGGGGTTTTTTGTCGCTCATTTCCCTGTAGCGCCGAGGCCACGCTCGGCTGCCCTGCAAAGGCCGCCGAGCATGGCCTCGGCGCTACACCTTTCCAGCAGGCTTCTTCGGTGGATCCTCACAGACCCTGTGCTGCACCACCGTATCGCCGACCTTCCATTCCTTCGTGACCCGGCAGCGCTCCCTGGCCTCGGGTACCGCCAGAGGCTTCGCCCCAGCTGCATTCGCTTCGTCGGCACCGGCTGCCTGCTGGCGCTCCAGCCACACCGAAGGGGGTGCCGGAGGTGCGGCCAGCACCGGACCCGCCAACAGGGCCAGACCGACCAGCACCACCGCCCTCATGCGGGCACCGCCCGGCCACCAAGCAGGCGCGCGGGCAGCATGAACAGCGCGCGCAGGAACGCGAACAACGCCGAGAAGGTGATGCCGACCAGTCGGAACGGCAGGCTCAGCAGCCACACGAACGGCCAGGCGATCAGGGCGAGGATCGCCAGCGGCCAGCACAGTACGAACAGCAGGCACCACACACCGAGCGCGAACAGGGTCTTCATCACGGTCTCCTTGGGGCGGCACCCTGCCGCCTGCGGACACCTTGGCGCCCTGCCCTGGCGCCGGCAAACGGTTTGCGACGAAACCGGGCTGGGGGCGATGAAACCGATCCAGCGCAGTGCAACGCCAAGCCCGCGCCCGGCTGCGCTTCGTGGCGACCGCATGGAACCCGCGCTGACAGCGGCTCCTGCCGGTGCCTTGGGCTCTACAGCGCCGGAGCGTGGTTGCCGGCCAGGCCGGCATGACCATTATTCGAACGAACCGACCGAATCGTGGGCCAGGTTGTCGAAGCGGGTGTACTCACCGAAGAACTTCAGTTTGCACGAGCCGGTCGGGCCACCACGGTGCTTGCCGATGATGATTTCGGCCAGGCCCTTGTCCGGCGAGTTTTCCTTGTTGTAGTAGTCGTCGCGGTAGATGAACACGATCATGTCCGCGTCCTGCTCGATTGCGCCCGATTCGCGAAGGTCGGCCATCACCGGGCGCTTGTCGGTACGCGTTTCCAGCGAGCGGTTGAGCTGCGACAGCGCGATCACCGGCACGTTCAGTTCCTTGGCCAGTCCCTTCAGCGAACGCGAGATTTCCGAGATTTCGGTCGCGCGGTTCTCGCTGTTGCCCGGCACGCTCATCAGCTGCAGGTAGTCGATCACCACCAGGCCCAGGTCATGCTCGCGCTTGAGGCGGCGGCACTTGGAACGCAGCACTTCAGGCGACACGCCCGGCGTGTCGTCGATGAAGATCTTGGTCTCCTTCAGCATCTTGATCGCGCTGGTGACGCGGCTCCAGTCCTCGTCTTCCAGCTGGCCGGTACGCAGGCGCTGCGCGTTGATGCGTCCATTGGAGGAAATCAGGCGCATCGCCAGCTGCGATGCCGACATTTCCATCGAGAACACGGCCACACCCTTCTTCGACTTGATCGCCGCGTACTCGGCGATGTTCAGCGCGAAGGTGGTCTTGCCCATTGCCGGGCGCGCCGCGAGGATGATCAGGTCGGTCGGCTGCAGGCCGGCGGTCATCGCGTCGAACTCGTTGTAACCGGTCGGCAGGCCGGTGATGTTGCCGCCGTTCTCGAAGCGGTTGCGCAGCTCCTCGAAGGCATCCTTCAGTGCACCGGGCATGGCCACGAAATCGGTACGGCCACGCGCACCCTGTTCGGCGATCGCAAACACGCTCTTTTCCGCCGAGGCCAGCAGCTCGCTGCTGTCGCGGCCTTCGGGCTGGAAGCCATCGTTGACGATGTCGGTGCCGACCTGGATCAGCTGCCGCAGCACCGCCTTGTCACGCACGATCTCGGCATAGGCCACGATGTTGGCAGCTGACGGCGTGGTACTGGCCAGTTCGATCAGGTAGGCGCCGTCACCCACCAGTTCCATCTTGCCCTGCGATTCGAACCACTCGCCCAGCGTCACCGCATCGAACGGTCGTTCGCGCTCGGACAGCTCGCGGATCGCACGATAGATCATCTGGTGATCGCGACGATAGAAGTCGCTTTCGGTCAGCTGGTCGTTGACACGGTCATACGCCTCGGGCGCCAGCATCAGGCCACCCAGTACCGCCTGCTCGGCTTCCACCGAATGGGGCGGTACCCGCAACTGGTCGATGCGCGACTCGTCGCGATCGCGATCGAAGCCATCACCGCGCTCTCTGCGGTTGGAACGGAAGCCGGGACGAGCGGACATGCTGCGGTGTTTCCTGCAAAAGTGGGCCAGACGAGTGTAGGCATGTGCCGACCCCGGCAGCCATGGACAAGCCTGTGGATAAGCCGTGGGAAAACGGGGGATATCCGCCGGTACCTGGCCAGACTGGCGTGAGAGCGTCGCACTGCCTGCGACGGGCGCCATTGCGGCGCCCGAGCGGGACATTATCGCAGATCAACGCCCCGGGGTCGGAGCCCGTCACTGCGCGCCGGGATCCGACCCTGGGCACGATTTGGGTCGGATCCCCTGCGACGCAGGGGCTCTGACCCCGCAGGCGTCAATCGCCCTTGACGTGCACTGCGATCAACGCCAGGAACCGGTCCACGTAGCCCTGCAGGAACTTCTGCGTGCCTTCGTTGTGGATCGTGCCATCGGCATCGATCAGGCCGTCCTTGAAGTGGATGAATGCCTCGGGCTGGCCCAGCACATGCATGTCCAGGAAGGCCAGGCTGTTGCGCAGGTGCTGCTGGGCCACGGCAGTACCGATCTGGCCGATGGAGGCGCCGATCACCGCCGCCGGCTTGCCGGCAAACGCACTGTCACCGTACGGGCGCGATCCGATATCAATGGCGTTCTTGAGCACGCCGGGCACCGACCGGTTGTACTCGGGTGTCACGAACAGCACCGCGTCGGCGGCGCGCACCTGGTCCTTCAGCCGGGTGCCCTCCGGCGGATAATCGGCGTCGAAATCCTGGTCGTACAACGGCAGATCGCCGATCTGCACGTACTGGAAGCGCGCGCGATCACCGGCGAGCTTCTCCAGCGCATGGGCCAGCTTGCGGTTGCAGGAATCCTTGCGCAGGCTGCCAACGAACACGGCGATGGTGGGGACGGACATCGGGACATACTCCTCACGGTGCGGGAGGCCCAGCCTAGTCGCCAGGCCCGTGCCATCCGGTGAAGATCAGCCGCCGGTCACGCCGGTCCGCGCCTGCCGCCAATGCGCCTGCCAGGCCTGGAACATCAGCACGTTCCACAGGTGGGTATGCCACTTGCGCTGCCCGCCCAGGAACTGCTGCCACAGCGGCTGCACCGCCGCCGCCGACAGCACGCCCTCACGCTCCAGCCGCGCCGGCTGCAGCAGGTCCTCGGCCCAGGGCCGCAGATCGCCCTTCAACCAGTCACTGACCGGTGCGCCAAAACCGCGCTTGGGGCGGTGCACCATTGAATGCGGCACGTAACGGCCCAGCACGCGCTTGAGCAGCACCTTGCTGGTCGTCTCACTGCGCTTGAAGCCCAGCGGCAGTGACCAGGCGAACTCGGCCACGCGCCAGTCCAGCAATGGCGCGCGCGCCTCCAGGCTGACCGCCATCGAGGTCCGGTCGACCTTGCACAACAGGTCATCGGGCAGGTAGGTCACGAAATCGGCCAGCATCATCGCGTCGGCCGGTGTCCCCGCGCCATGCAGCGGATCGGCCAGGTCGTAGAAGCTGCCGGCCGCCTGCGCACCGGGCACCGCCGCGGCGGGGTCGCGCCAGCGCGAGATGCGGTTGCGGTAGACGTCGCCGATGCCACGTGCGCCTGTCTCGGCCAGCAGCGCCGCCAGGCCACCGGTCCGCGAGGCCTCGCCCTGCTGCTGCGAGCGTGCGCCCATCCAGCGCCGCAGCGGCCCCGGTACGCGTCCGAGCATCTGCCAGTTGCGCAGCGCGCGTACATACCGGGTGTAGCCGAAGAACAGCTCATCGCCACCGTCGCCGGACAGCGCGACGGTCACGCCCTGCCGTGCCAGCCGTGCGACCAGCGCGGTCGGCACCTGCGACGCATCGGCAAAAGGCTCATCGAACATCGCCGGCAACTGCGGCACCACCGCCAGCGCGTCGGCGCCGCTGACATACAACTCGGTGTGATCACAGCCCAGGTGAGCCGCCAGCTCCCTGGCCAGCGGTGCTTCGTCATGTCCCGAACCGGTGAAGCCGATGCTGAAACTATGCACCGGCTGCCCGCTCTGCGCCTGCATCAGCGCCGCCACCAGCGATGAGTCGGTGCCACCGGACAGGAACACGCCGACCGGCACGTCGGCCACCATGCGCAGCGCCACCGCATCGCGCAGCAGCGTGTCCAGCTGTTCCTCGGCCTCCTCGATGCGGCCCTGGAACGGGGCGGCCAACGCCGCCTGCATGCGTGCGCGCGCATCCCAGTACGGGCGCTGCGCCTGCTCCGGGCGGTGTGCCGCGGCGCCTGCGGCCACAGCCGCTGCATCCAGCCGCAGCACCCGGCCCGGCATCAGCTTGTAGCAGCGCTGGTGGATGCTGTGCGGCGCCGGGATGTAATCCAGCCGCAGCAGCAAGGTGAGCGCATCGCGGTCGATGTCGTTGTCGAACGCCGGGTGTTGCCAGAGCGCCTTCAGTTCCGAACCGAACACCAGCGTGTCGCCGGCCCAGC
This sequence comes from Stenotrophomonas sp. Ps181, assembly GCF_025697425.1. Taxonomy (NCBI): domain Bacteria; kingdom Pseudomonadati; phylum Pseudomonadota; class Gammaproteobacteria; order Lysobacterales; family Lysobacteraceae; genus Stenotrophomonas; species Stenotrophomonas sp. Ps181. The sequence goes on along the minus strand of NZ_JAHWBI010000004.1, from coordinate 368,214 downwards.
CGTAGTACAGCGGCTTCTTGCCGACGCGGTCGCGGGCCAGCCACAGGCAACGCTCCTGGCGGTCCCACAGCGCGATGGCGAACATGCCGTTGCAGCGCTGCAGGGTATCTTCCACGCCCCACTGCAGGATCGCCGCCAGCAGTACTTCGGTGTCGGAATGGCCGCGGAAGGTGTGCCCCAGCGGCTCCAGCTGTTCACGCAGGGCCGCGAAATTGTAGACCTCGCCGTTGTAGGCCATCACGTAGCGGCCGTCCGCCGAGGCCATCGGCTGGTGGCCCAGCGGGGACAGGTCGAGGATGCTCAGGCGCCGATGCGCCAGCGCGATGCCCGCCTCGGCATCGACCCAGCTGCCGCCATCATCCGGCCCGCGATGGTGCAGCGCCTGGCCCATGGCCAGCGCCTGCGCCTGCAGCGACTCGGCCGACGCCAGCGGCGCCGGCAACAACATTCCCGCCAATCCACACATGCATCAGGGTTCCTGCGCCAGGTCGAGGGCGGCGCCAATCACCGCATTGTCGCTTGGAAGGCCGAACATTGCTGCCCCCGCCAGTGGTGTGTAGGTATCGGCACCGCAGATCCGGCGCAACGGCAGATGGCCGAACCCGGCTTCGACCAGCGCGGTGACCACGCCCTCACCCACTCCGCCGCTGTGGCGGCCTTCGTCCAGCACCAGCACCCGCCGCGCGCCTGCGGCCTGGGCCGCGATGAAGCCGGCATCCAACGGTACCAGCCAGCGCAGGTCGACCACCCGTACCTGCCAGCCCAGCTGCTGCTCGATCGCCCGCGCCGCGCGCAACGCCATCGGCACGCCATTGCCATAGGTGTAGATCACCAGGTCTTCGGCCTCCGGTGCATAGACCCGTCCCTCGCCCGGCACCAGCGCCTGGCCCTGTGCCGGGTAGTCGAACAGCCACTGGCCATCCCCCGCTTCGTGCAGGTCCTTGTTCATGTACAACGCGATCGGCTCCAGGAACACCGCCACGCGCCCATCCACCCGCGCCAGTGCGGCCAGCGTGCGCAGCATCATCACCGCATCGTCGCCGCGCGAGGGGCAGCCGACCACAAGCCCGGGGATGTCGCGCAACGCGGTGATCGAGTTGTCGTTGTGGAAGTGCCCGCCGAAACCCTTCTGGTAGCCCAGCCCGGCCACCCGCACCAGCATCGGGTTGCGATACTGGTCGTTGGAGAAGAACTGCAGCGAACAGGCTTCACCACGCAGCTGGTCGATGGCGTTGTGCAGGTAGGCCAGGTACTGGATCTCCGGAATCGGCAGCATGCCCAGGTTGGCCAGACCCTGCGCCATCCCCAGGATCATGGTCTCGTCCAGCAGCGTGTTGAACACCCGGCGTGGGCCGAAGCGGCGCAGCAGATCCTTGGTGACGGTGTACACACCGCCCTTCTGAGCCACGTCCTCGCCGAACAGCAGGCTCTGCGGATACTTCGCAAGCAGTTCCAGCAGGCCGTGGTTGATCTGGATCGCGAGATGCCGTGGCGCCTGTCGTTCCGGCAAGGACTCGGCACCGCCATAGAGTGCCTCGCGCGCCTCGTCGGCGACCTCGCGCCGGGCTTCGGCCTGCACCGCCGCGGGCGTATAGGGTGCCAACGGCGCCATGACCTCCTGCAGCGACTGCAGCTTCGCACGGCCTTCGGCATCGGCAGCGGCGGCCATGCAGCGCGCGCGCATCGTCTCGTAGGCCACTTCGATGGCGGCTGCATCCATCCAGCCCGATTCCAGCGCGATCTGCGCCGAGCGCAACAGCGGATCCTGCGCCTCGGCCGCGCACAATTCCGGCAATGCACGCCATTCCACCTCGAAGTCGGTGCCGGCGTGGCCCATCAGGCGCGTGGTGCGCAGATGCAGGAAGGTCGGTCGCCGCGTCCGCCGGCAGTGGTCCACTGCGGCCTGCACCTGGGCGTGCCCGGTGGCCAGGTCGAGGCCATCGGCGTAGAAATAGTCCAGCCCCGGCTGGTGGCTGAAGCGCTCGGCAATCCAGCCGTCCGGCGTCTTCACCGAGATGCCCAGCCCGTTGTCCTCGCAGACGAACAGGATTGGCGCCGGCAGTTTCTGGTAGGCCGCCCACATCGCGGTGTTGAACGCCGTCTGCGCGGTAGCGTGATTGGCCGAGGCGTCGCCGAACGAGCACAGCACGATACTGTCGGCGGGAATCGGCAGCGCCTGCGCCAGTCGCTTGCCACTCTCGATGGCCAGTGCCGTGCCCAGCGCTTTGGGCAGGTGCGAGGCGATGGTCGAGGTCTGCGGCAATACCCACAATGGCTTGCTGCCCCACACCTTGTGCCGACCACCACTGGCCGGGTCATCGGCGCTGGCAGCGAAGGAAAGCGCGGCATCGCGCAGCGGGTCGATGCCCGGCACCTGGCGCGAGCGTTCGACCATGAAGGCGCCGGAGCGATAGTGCAGGAATGCGGGGTCGGTATGCCGGCAGGCCCGCGCCAGCAGCGCGTTGCCTTCATGGCCGGACGACCCGATGGTATAGAAGACCTTGTTCTGCACGCGCAATACGCGCGCCATCAGGTCCAGCTGGCGGCTGGCCAGCTGCGAATCGAACAGCTCACCGAAGGCGGCCGCGCTGAGCGTGCTGCCCGGCAGGATCGGCGCGTCCGGCGCAGGACGTGCGCGCGGTGTGCCTCGCCAGCCACGCACCGCGTCGAGGAAATTGGCGTCGCACACTTCGGCGCGGTTGAGCACGCGCATGCGCGCAGGAATCGGATCTGGAACCACAGCAAACATCGAACACCCTCCGTGTCGTTGTTGCGTTCCACCCGGCAACGCCGGGCGCTACCCTGTGGGATCAGGCAGCCTCGAAGCGCGCGCGCACCTCGGCGGTCACCGCTGGCATCGCCACGAAGCGCGGTTGCGCGCGCACGCGCTGCAGCCAGGCGCGCACTTCCGGGAAGGGCGCCAGGCTGATGCCGCCCTCGCCTGCGACGTCGGTATAGGCGAACAGCGCAATGTCGGCGATGCCGTATGCGCTGCCGGTGAACCACTGCGCTTCGCGCAGGTGCTGCTCCATCACCGCCAGCGCGGTGGCGGCGCGCTCGTGCAGGCGTGGCAGTTCAGCACGGCGCGGTGAATCGGCAGGTGTCCAGCCGCGGATGAAGCGCGCTACCGCCACGCATGGCTCGTGCGTGTACTGCTCGAAGAACATCCAGCTCAATGCCTGCGCGCGTTCCCAACCGTCGGTGGGCAGGTAGGGCGTCCCTTCGGCCAACCAGAACAGGATCGCATTGGATTCAGTCAACACGCGGCCATCGTCGCGGACGATCAACGGCACCTTGGCATTGGGGTTGAGCGCGAGGAACTCGGCGGTGTGGGTCTGGCCATGGGCACTGTCCACTTCCACCCAGCGGTAGCGGCTGCCGAGCTGCTCCAGCAGCAGGCGGACCTTGTGGCAATTGCCGGACACCGACATGCCGTGCACCGTCAACGGGACGCGCTCTTCCACCATTGCCTGCTTCCTCGGATCCGGCCGGCGGCCAGCTGCACGCAGTCTGGCAAGCCCGCCGGTGAATGCCAAGCGCGGGTGCAGCATGGCAACACGGTCGTGCCGGCCGCTGGCCGGCGACCTCGAGGCAGCTGGTAGTGCCGGCCGCTGGCCCGCATCCTCGATGCAGCTGGTAGTGCCAGCCGCTGGCCGGCATCCTCGATGCAGCTGGTAGTGCCGGCCGCTGGCCGGCAACCTCGATGCAGCTGGTAGTGCCGGCCGCTGGCCCGCATCCTCGATGCAGCTGGTAGTGCCGGCCGCTGGCCGGCATCCTCAATGCAGCTGGATCCAAGCGATTGCCGGCCAGCGGCCGGCACTACCGGCAACGCTCAGCGCGCGCGCTGCCGCCACTGTTCTCGCGACTGGCCCCAGATCTGCATCGGCTTGTCGTTGTACGGCGGTGGCAATTCACCCATGCGCAGCAGCGTGCTGCCGAGCTTGCGCGCGACCGCCCTCGAGTTGTCGTTGTTCTCGGCGATGGTGTGGATCACCTCGTCCCAGCCCAGCGTGTCGAACGCCCAGTCGATGGCGGCAACCGCCGCTTCCGGTGCATAGCCCCGGCCCCAGCTGGCATGCCGAATACCCCAGCCGACCTCGGTTCCAGGCCAGTCCTGCGGCTGCCACGGTCCCATCCGGCCGATCCAGTCACCGCTGGATTTCTCGATCACGCTGAACATCGAGAAGCCGAACAGCTGCCAGGCGCCGGCCAGGCTGCAGAAGCCGCGCCATGCCACCGAGGGCGGTTGAACACCCCCCAGGGTACGCATCGTTTCCTCGTCGGCACAGAATGCCAGGTACGGTTCGTAGTCCTCGCGCAGCAGCGGGCGCAGGATCAGCCGCTCGGTTTCCAGGCGCAGGTCGAAGATGCTCATGCCGACTCCTTGTCGAAGGGGGCGTCCATCATGGTCGATTCCCTTTGCCCACGGATGAATGCCCGTGCGCACAACGAAACGGGCCGGCATGAGCCGGCCCGTCGGGTGCAGCAGGGGTGTTCTGGATTACTGGCGCGTGGCCGCCGTGGCGCCGGCAGCAGCGGTCTGCGTGACCAGCTGGCCATCGACCACCGGCAGGCGATCGCTGGCCGGCTTGTTGTCCATGCGCACGGTCTTCTCGGCGCCATCATAGCGATAGGTCACGTTGTAGCCCTTCACCACATCATTGGTACCCATGGCGATGCGGCTGCCCGGCTTGCTGGCCATGCGCATGGTGCCGGTGGTGCCGTCTTCGTTGCGATAGGTCACGTTGTAACCGGTGACGCGGCTCGACTCGGACGTTGCGGTTTCGGTGTGGCACTGGCGCTCGGTGCGGTTGACCACGCGGCCACCCACGTGGCGCTTGTCGATCTGGTTGCCGATGAAGCCACCGGCCACCGCACCGGCTGCGGTCGCGGCCTTCTTGCCGTTGCCGCCACCGACCTGGTTGCCGAGCAGGCCACCCACCACCGCGCCAACCACGGTACCGCCAACGTTGCCATCACGCTCCGGCAGGCGTTCCTGCACCGTCACGTCCTGGCAGACCTCGTGCGGGGTCTGGGTGGTGGAGGTCTCACGCACCGGATCGGTGCCGATCACGGTGGCATAGGCCTTCTGCTTCTCGGTGATCGGGTCGACCTTCAGCACATCGGCATATTCCAGCCCGCGCGGCGCGGACGGGTCGAGCTGGTCACCACGCACGCCATCGTCGGTGGCGTTGCCATCAACCAGGCGCGACTCGCCATTGGGGGTTGCGGCGCTGATGGAGTCGGGCGATTTGTCGCCACTCTTCATGAAGGCGGCGGTGGCGATGCCACCAACCAGCAGCGCGCCCGCTGCGACCAGGACAGTTGTAGTTGTGCTTTTCATGACCTGCTCCTTGCGGACCATCCGCAACGTTCTCGGGACAGATTGCAGCATGCGCTGCCTGAACGGAATCTCCACATTTCCTGCTCATTCCTGTAACCCATTCAGCATCGGGAAATGCAGGGCCCGTGGTAGCGTTTGCATATTCCCCACGAGGATCCCCGCCATGGCCAACCCGATGCTGCTGCCTGTACTGCAATGGGCGCGCCGGCTGCGCTACCCCACCCTGTTCAAGCTCACCGCCGGCCTGTTCGTGCTGACGCTGTTCATCCCGGACCCGATCCCGTTCATCGATGAGCTGGTGCTGGGCTTCGGCACGCTGCTGCTGGCCAACTGGAAGAGCCGCAACGCCACCACGCCACCGCCGCTGGAACAGCGTTGAGCGTGCTGGTCGACAGCCACTGTCATCTCGACGCGAGCGCGTTCGACCCTGACCGTGCCGCAGTGATCGAGCGGGCGCAGGCCGTGGGTGTACGCCAACAGGTGGTGCCCGCGGTCACCGCTGCCAGCTGGCCGAAACTGCGCGAGGTCTGCCAGCAGGCGCCGGGGCTGTACCCGGCCTACGGCCTGCATCCGATGTTCCTGGCCGAGCACCAGCCTGGGCACCTGCCACTGCTGCGCGGCTGGATCGAGCGCGAACGCCCGTGTGCGATCGGCGAATGCGGGCTGGACTTCTTCGTCGAAGGACTGGATGCCGAGGCTCAACAGGCGTATTTCATCGGCCAGCTGGAACTGGCCCGTGAGTTCGAGCTGCCGGTGATCGTGCACGCGCGACGCGCGGTGGATGCGGTAATCGCCGCCATCCGCCGCATCGGCGGCCTGCGCGGCGTGGTGCACAGTTTTTCCGGCAGCCCCGAACAGGCCGCGCAATTGCACAGGCACGGCTTCCTGCTGGGTCTTGGCGGTCCGCTGACCTATGAACGTGCCCAGCGCCTGCAACGGCTGGTACGCGGGATGCCGCTGGAGCAGCTGCTGCTGGAAACCGACGCGCCCGACCAGCCCGACGCAGGGGTCCGCGGCCAGCGCAACGAACCGGCGCGGCTGGAAACCATTGCCCGGCACGTAGCTGCGCTGCGCGGAATGGAGCTGGAGGCCCTGGCGCAGGCCACGACCGAGAATGCGCGGCGGCTGTTCGCGCTGCCGTCAATGTAACGGCGGGTGCCGACCTTGGTCGGCACGCTGCAACGACCGCGGCGAACCCGACGCCGGGCAGCGTCCGGCACTACCGGCGCCGCCACGGAACGACTGAGTCGCCGACGTTTGGAAGGTAGTGCCGGCCGCTGGCCGGCAACCCCGGGCGGCCGGCACCACCGTCATGCGTCGGCGTAGGCCTCGGTCACCTCGGTTTTCGCCTTCTTCGGCTCCAGCAGCATCTCCAGCGCCTTGCCCACCGCCGCAAAGGCGAACGCGCCGGTGATGTGGGTCGCCGCGCCCAGGCCGGCGCCGCAGTCCAGCTTCAACGCCGCATCGGCACCCAGGTTCGGACGAATGCCGCAGACGCTGCCATCGGCCTGCGGATACTTCACATTCTCCAGCGAATACACCGCCGGCACGCCGAAATAGCGCTTGGCGTTCTTCGGGAAGTTGAATTCGCTGCGCAGCTTCTTGCGGATCAGCGCCAGCATGGCGTCATGCTCGGTGCGAGAGACATCGCGGATACGTACCAGGGTCGGGTCGGTGCGGCCACCGGCAGCGCCGACGGTCAGCAGCGGCAGCTTGCGGCGGCGGCACCAGGCGATCGTCTCGACCTTGACCCGGAAGCTGTCGCAGGCATCGATCACCAGATCGAACCCGCGGTCCAGCAGCTCAGCCATGTTGGACATCGTCAGGAATGCCTGCACGGCATCGACGTCGATCCCCGGATTGATCGCACGGCAGCGCTCGGCCATCGCCTCGGCCTTGTTGCGCCCGTAATTGCCTTCCATCGCCGGCAGCTGCCGGTTGGTGTTGGACACGCAGATGTCGTCGGCATCGATCAGGGTCAGATGGCCGACCGCCGAACGGGCCAGCGCCTCCACCACCCACGAGCCGACGCCGCCCATGCCGACCACCGCCACGCGACTGCCCTGCAGGCGCTCGAGCGCACCCACGCCATACAGCCGTTCGATGCCGGCGAAGCGTTGTTTGACCTGTTCGTTCATCGGGCTATTTTAACGTGCAGGTGCCAGCGCCCAAAGTACGCCGGCGTCGAACCCACCGTTGCACGCCCGGAGAGCCTGCATGAACGCCAGCCCGCCCCGCCGCCTGTCCACTGCCCATCGCTACCTGTTCGTACTGTGCCTGGGCCTGCTGATCGGCCTGGTCGCCACGGTTATGGTGGGCCGCGCCCTGCAGGCGCGTCGCGACCCGTTCCCGGACAGCCTGATGCAGGTGATGCAGCGGCAATCGCAGCTGCTGCAGCAGGCCCAGCAGCAGAACCGCTGCAGCCTGGCCGACAGCGTGCCGCGGCTGCAGGCGCTACGCCTGTTGTCCAATGACCTGGACCTGGCGTTTCCCGGGCTGAAGGACAGCACGCAGTTCCAGCAGCACGCCAGCCGACTGCGCGGCAACCTCAACACGGCGCTGGCTGCACCGCCAGGCGACTGCAGGGCCTTGGCCCAGCTCGTGGAAACGCTGCAGGCCGATTGCCGGGCCTGCCACCAGGATTTCCGCTGAGGCGCGTTCATCCTGCAGCCGGGCATCGGGTGCGTGGTTGGCGCGTTGTTCACGTTCGAAGGGAGAGGATTCGTCCACCCTGCTGCATGACGCAGTACCACCCAACACACCCGCCTTCACGGCCAGGAGACGCCCCATGAAGATCCAGCTCATCGCCGCCAGCGCCATCGCTACCCTCGCGCTGGCCGGTTGTGCCACCTCGCCCGGTTACAGTAGCGGTGGTTACAACAACGGCTACAACAACGGCGGTTACGGCAACAACGGCGGCTACAACCAGGGCCGCTGCGCCGACTGTGGCATCGTCACCCGCATCAACACCGTGCCCTCGGGCCGCACCGCGCCCAGTGCGACCGGTGCGATTCTCGGCGGCATCGTCGGCGCCGTGGCCGGCCATGAAATCTCCGACCACACCGGTGGCAGCCGTGGCAACAAGAACATTGCCGCCGCTGCAGGCGCGGTCGGTGGCGCCCTGGCCGGCAACCAGATCCAGAAGAATGTCACCAGCGATACCTACGACATCAGCGTGCGCATGGATGATGGCCGCACCATCGTGGTCAACCAGCGCGACCTGGGTGGCATCCGTGAGAACACCTATGTGCGCGTGGTCAACGGCAAGGTCATCCTGCGCTGACCTGCAGCGGGCCTGAGGCAAAGAAAAAGGCCCGCTTGCGCGGGCCTTTTTCATGCCGACGGACGGCAGCTGTTACACCGGCTGGACCTTGTCAGCCTGCAGGCCCTTCTGGCCCTGCACGACTTCAAAGCTCACAGTCTGGCCTTCCTTGAGGCTCTTGAAGCCCTGGGTCTCGATGGCGCGGAAGTGCACGAACACGTCCTCGCCATTCTGCCGGCTGATGAAGCCGAAGCCCTTCGCATCATTGAACCACTTTACGGTACCGGTCTCGCGATCAGCCATCTCACTAACTCCCTTTGACTCTCTCTTGTTGTTGGAAACGCCTGGTGGGCGGCTGACAAGCAAGGGGGAAGCGAGGTGCATCGATGCAGCGGATCGGGAAGATCTTGCTTCATCAGGCCACGATCCACGGTGACCTTGCCAAGCTCAGCGACTGCAACTTAACCCGGCCAAAACGAAAAAGCAACTGGCAAAATCTTTCACTGTCAACCCCAAAACGGACTCCATACGGGACAGCATGGGACTCTCATTCATCTTGTATCTGCTAGCGGTCATTTTTGTCCTCATAGGCATCGCCGGCATCATCCTGCCGGCCCTCCCGGGCATCCCGCTGGTGTTCATCGGACTGCTGCTGGCCGCCTGGGCCGACGGCTTCGCCCACGTCGGCTGGCCCACCCTGGTCGCGCTTGGGGTACTGACCCTGCTTTCGCTGCTGGTGGACGTGCTGGCCACGGTGGTCGGTGCGCAGCGTGTCGGCGCCAGCCGCAAGGCGCTGTGGGGAACCTTCGTCGGCAGCATCGTCGGCCTGTTCTTCATGCCCATCGGCCTGTTTGCGGGACCGCTGGTCGGTGCCCTGCTCGGCGAGTACTGGCACACCCGCGAACTCGGCCGCTCGACCAAGGTCGGCCTGGCCACCTGGCTCGGCATCCTGCTTGGCCTGGCACTGAAACTGGCGGTTGTGATCGCGATGCTGGGCCTGTTCGCGTTCGCCTGGTTCTTCTGAGCCACCTGGCCTTCACGCCACGCGCACGCTGTGGCCGTGCATAAACCGTGGGGCTGGCCGCAATCCGGCACAGCCGCCACACTGTGTGATTCCCGAATTCATCGAAGGGCCTGCTGCAATGACCCTCCCCACGCTGTTTCCCCGTCTGGCGCCGCTGGCGCTTGCCCTGGCCAGTGCACCGCTGGCTGCGCAGGAGTTCGCGCCTACCGCCGACGCCTCACCGGCCGCCTGCGCGGCAATTACCACCGACGCGGCCCGGCTGGCCTGCTATGACCGCCTGTTCGGGCATACCCCGGAGGCTACCGCCGCCGCTGATGCTGCCGCCGAAGCGGCTGCGCAGGCCCGCCGCGAAGAACGGCAGACCGCGCGCGTGAGCCAGGGCGAGGAAAAGCTGCGCGAGCGGGTGAGCGACCTGTTCCGCCCGGCGACGCCGGACAGCGCGCTGGCCAACGCCGGCCGCGGTTCGCTGCTGGACAGCCGCTGGGAACTGGCCGAGGACTCCAAGCTGGGGCCGTTCCAACTGCGCGCCTACAAGCCGGTGTACCTGCTGCCCGCCTTCTGGACCAGCGATCGCAACACCATGCCGCACTCGCCGAACCCGGCCAACAGCGTGACCACCCCGCAGGTACTCGACAGTGCCGAGCTGAAGTTCCAGATCAGCTTCAAGACCAAGATCGCCGAGAACCTGTTCGGCGACAACGGCGACATCTGGGCCGGCTACACCCAGAGTTCGCGCTGGCAGGCCTACAACAGCGAGGATTCACGCCCGTTCCGCGAAACCAATTACGAGCCGGAAGTGATGATGGTGTTCCGCAACGGCTACTCGATCGGTGGCTGGCGCGGGCGCATGACCGGTATCGCGCTGAACCACCAGTCCAATGGCCGCGCCGACCCGCTGTCACGCAGCTGGAACCGGGTCATGCTCAACATCGGCCTGGACCGCGAGAACTGGGCGCTGGTGCTGCGTCCCTGGTACCGCATTCCCGAAAGCCGCAGCGAAGACAACAATCCGGACATCGAGGATTACATGGGTCGCGGCGACGCCACCCTGACCTGGAACCGCAATGGGCATGAGGTCTCGCTGATGGCGCGCCATTCACTGCGCACCGGAAGCCGTTCGCACGGTGCGCTGCAGCTGGACTACGGCTTCCCGATCAGCAACCTGCTGCGTGGCCATGTGCAGGTCTTCGACGGCTACGGCGAAAGCCTGATCGACTACAACCACAAGGCCACCTATGTGGGTGTGGGCGTGTCTCTGCTGGAGTGGTTCTGATGGACGTGACGATCTGGCACAACCCGGCCTGCAGCAACTCGCGCGGCGCACTGAAGCTGATCCGCGATGCGGGCTTCGATCCGGTGGTGATCGACTACCTGGGCAACCCGCCGGACACAGCCACGCTGCGCCAGGTACTGGCCGAATCCCGGCTGCACGCACAGGAACTGGTACGCAGCAAGGAGGCGCTGTTCGCCGAACTGGGCCTGGACGGCGCAGACGACGCCACGTTGCTGGCGGCGATGAGCGAACACCCCCGCTTGATCAATCGCCCCGTGGTGCGCACGACCAAGGGTACGCGGCTGTGCCGCCCACCGGAAACAGTGCTGGAGATCCTGTAACCCGAAAAAGGGGACGGAGGGAATTAAGTCGTTTGTGCACAAACGACTTAATTCCCTCCGTCCCCTTTTTCGGGTTACCGCCAGTCGGTGATGCCTTCGCGGCGGTAGACCTCGGCGAACGCCGGGCGCGCCTTCATCGAGGTGGCATGCGCCTTGAGCACCGGCCAGGTGTCACTGGGCTTGGGCATGTTGCGCGACCAGCGCATCAGCATCACCAGCATGTAGTCGACCACGCAGGGCGTGGCGCCCAGCAGGTACGGGCCGTGCGCCTGCAGGTGAGCGGCAACGTGCTGCCAGGCCGCTTCGAGCCGCTGACGCGCCATCTCGCGGCTGGCCTCAACATTCGCCTGGCCGGCCATTTCATGCGGATAGAACCAGGCCCGATAGGCCGGCTGCAGCGTACTGGCACACCAGAACATCCAGCGGTAGGCATCGCCACGCTGCGGCGTGCCCGGCACCGGGAGCAGGCCGGCCTCCGGGTGGCGATCGGCCAGGTACAGGGCGATGGCCGCCGCTTCGGTCAGTACCAGGCCATCGATCAACAGTGTCGGCACCACACCGGCCGGATTGAGCGCCAGGTACTGCGCCGACTTGTGCTCGCGCGCGTCGAAATCCAGCAGCACCAGTTCATGCTCGATGCCGAGCTCGATCAGCAGCCAGTGCACGACCAGCGCGGCGGTACTGGTCGAACCATACAGCGTGGTGCTCATGCGGAAGATCCTGTGCAGGTGGATCAGCCGATTATGCGCCCACGCGCGCGATCGTTGCTCAGCCGCAGCCGCTCATGCAGGAATCCCGGCGCTCGCCACAGGACATCATCGGCGCGCGCATCGCGCAGTCGTGCGTCTTCAGTTCGCAGGCACGGCGCAGCTCCGGATTGTCCACGTCCTTGCAGCGTTTGTCCGGCGCCGGCACCACCTGCTGCTCGCAGTTGTTCTGGCGGCTGCCGAGGGAGTCATTCTGCGCCATGCAGCTGCGATAGCCGGCCTGGCACTGCACGCGGCATTGCGCCGATGCGGGGAAATCCGCGCCTTCGTACGACGCCGGGGTGCTGCAACCGGCCAGGGCCAGCAGCACGCCTACCACGATGAACCGATGCAGGGCCATGGACACGTCCTGTGCGAGAGTGTTCCGACCGTAGCAGAACAACCGCTACCGGAACATCAATATTTTTGCCCATACAACAACGGCGCCACAGGGGCGCCGTTGTCCGGTCCGGGATGGAGGGCTTACTCCACAACCACCGGAATCTTGCCGATGCGGGCCTGCCATTCGCGCGGGCCGGTCTTGTGCACCGATTCGCCGGTGGAATCCACCGCCACGGTCACGGGCATGTCCTGCACGGTGAACTCGTAGATCGCCTCCATGCCCAGGTCGGCGAAACCGACCACCTTGGCGGCCTTGATCGCCTTGGACACCAGGTAGGCCGATCCACCGACGGCCATCAGGTAGGCCGACTTGTGCTTCCTGATCGCCTCGATCGCGGCCGGGCCACGCTCGGCCTTGCCGACCATGCCCAGCAGGCCGGTCTGCGCCAGCACCTGCTCGGTGAACTTGTCCATGCGGGTCGCCGTGGTCGGACCGGCCGGGCCCACCACTTCGTCGCGCACCGGATCGACCGGGCCGACGTAATAGATGAAGCGGCCCTTCAGATCGACCGGCAGTTCCTCGCCCTTGTTGAGCATGTCGACCATGCGCTTGTGCGCGGCATCGCGGCCGGTCAGTAGCTTGCCATTGAGCAGCAGGGTCTGGCCCGGCTTCCAGCTGGCCACATCTTCCGGGGTGATCGTGTCCAGGTCCACGCGGGTGCCCTTGGACGCGTCATAGGTCAGCTTCGGCCAGTCTTCCAGCGACGGCGGGTCCAGCATTACCGGGCCACTGCCATCCAGGGTGAAGTGCGCATGGCGGGTGGCGGCGCAGTTCGGGATCATCGCCACCGGCAGGTTGGCCGCATGGGTCGGATAGTCGTTGATCTTGATGTCCAGCACAGTGGTCAGGCCGCCCAGGCCCTGCGCGCCGATGCCCAGCGCATTGACCTTCTCATACAGCTCCAGGCGCAGCTCCTCGATGCGGTTGGAGGCACCACGGGCCTGCAGCTCGGTGATGTCGATCGGTTCCATCAGCGCCTCCTTGGCCAGCAGCATCGCCTTCTCGGCGGTGCCACCAATGCCGATGCCGAGCATGCCCGGCGGGCACCAGCCGGCGCCCATGGTCGGCACGGTCTTCAGCACCCAGTCGACGATGGAGTCGGACGGGTTGAGCATGGCGAACTTGGTCTTCGCTTCCGAACCACCGCCCTTGGCCGCAACGATGACGTCGACCTTGTTGCCCGGCACCACCTTGACGTTGACCACGCCCGGGGTGTTGTCCCTGGTGTTGATCCGCTTGCCGGCCGGATCGGCCAGCACCGAGGCGCGCAGCTTGTTGTCCGGATGCATGTAGGCGCGGCGAACGCCTTCATTGGCCATGTCTTCCACGCCCATGGTGGCGTCATCCCAACGCACGTCCATGCCGATTTCCAGGAACACGGTGACGATGCCGGTGTCCTGGCAGATCGGACGGTGGCCTTCGGCGCACATCCGCGAATTGATCAGGATCTGGGCCATCGCTTCCTTCGCGGCCGGCGACTCCTCACGCTCGTACGCGGCGGCGAGGTTCTTGATGTAGTCGACCGGGTGGTAGTACGAGATGTACTGCAGCGCGTCGGCGATGGACTGGATGAGGTCTTCCTGCTTGATCGATGTCACGGCTTGCTCGCTTGCTCGAGGCTGGCGGGGGTAATCCGCCCATTTTACCCCCTCCCCCGGCCCCGGGGTGGTAGTGCCGGCCGCTGGCCGGCAAGATTCCCCCGACGCTCTGTCACGCCACGCGCCACTGCGGCGTCCTTGCCCACATGAACGCCGAAACCGTTTTCCAGACCCACCGCCCGCGCCTGATGGCGCTGGCCTACCGCCTGCTCGGCAGCCGCGCCGACGCCGAAGACGTGGTGCAGGACGCCTGGCTGCGCTGGTCCGGCGCCGATCCTGCCAGCGTCCGCGATGCAGAGGCCTGGCTGGTCACCACCACCACCCGGCTCGGCCTGGACCGCCTGCGAGCGGCCAAGCGCGAGCGTGTCCACTATGTCGGCCCATGGCTGGCCGAACCGCTGGCGGTCACCCTGGAGCCTGACCCCGCGCCCGGCCCGGCCCAGCTGCATGCGCTGGCCGACGAGGTCTCGGTCGCCTTCCTGACCCTGCTCGAACAGCTCGGCCCCGAAGAACGCGCCGCCTTCCTGCTGAAGGAGGCCTTCGACCACGACTACCGTGAGATCGCCGACCTGATCGGCCACAGCGAAGCCAACTGCCGGCAGCTGGTGCACCGCGCCCGGCAGCGTCTGCAGGCCGGACGGCCGCGCTTCAACGCCGATGCCATCCAGCACCGGCGGTTGCTGACGCGCTTCATGGATGCCTCGCAGCGCGGCGACAGCGAGGCGATCCAGGCCCTGCTGCACGCCAACGCGCAACTGGTCTCCGACGGTGGCGGCGTGGTTACCGCCGCGATCCGCCCACTGCGGGGTGCCGAGCGCATCGGCCGCCTGTTCTGGGCCATCGCCCGCCGCGGCGCCGCGCATCCGGCGCAGCTGGGCTACGTCAACGGCGAGCCTGCGATCCTGCGCTTCCAGGGCGATTGCCTGCACTCGATCACCACCATCGAAGTGGCCGATGGCCGCATCGCCAACGTGTACAGCGTGCTGAATCCGGAAAAATTGCCGAAGGTTGTCACGCACCACAACGCTGCGGCGTCCTTGTGATGAAGGGCGGCCATCGTGGCCGCCGTGGAGCCCAAGATGTCCGATCACACCTCCCCCCGCGTCCCCTACACCCGCCTGGCCGCCGAGGCCTTCAAGGGCCTGCTGGCCACCAGCCAGGCGGTGCATGACAGCTCGATCGACCCGACCCTGATGGAACTGGTGTTCCTGCGCGTGTCGCAGCTCAACGGCTGTGGCTACTGCATGGACATGCATGGCACCGCGCTGCGCAAGGGCGGCATCGAGCCGCGCAAGCTGGACACCCTGCCCGCCTGGCACGAAAGCCGCTTCTTCGACGCGCGCGAACGCGCGGCACTGGACTGGGCCGAGGCGCTGACCCGGCTGACCGACGGTGCGCCGTCGCAGGCAGCGTTCGATGCGCTGGCACCGCACTTCGATGCGAAGGGCATCAGTGACCTGAGCATGGGCATTGCGGTGATCAATGCCTGGAACCGGCTGGGTGCGGGGCTGCTGCCGCCGCTGCCGTAAAAGGGTCCTGTTGGCCGGGCTGCCGCCCGGCACCCGCAGAGGCCAGAGCAACAGCTGGAGCAACGGCAAAAGCTGGCTCTTCTGCGGGTTGGCAGGGTGGATCCACGCCATGCGTGGATGCGGGAGGGTCGGATCCCTTCGCTTCGCGAAGGGCTCTGACCCCGGTGCCGGCCACACGGCTGCACTGACCCCATCTGCACGTATCAGGCGCGCACAATACGCGCATGCCTGCTTCCCCCACCGCTGGCGCTGCCGCCGCGAAGAAACCCAGCCTGCGCCAGCGCTTCAGGGCGATGCGCAATCTGCCCCCCTTCCTGCGCATGGTCTGGAAGACCAGTCCGGCGCTGACCCTGGCCAGCCTGGGGCTGCGCCTGATCCGTGCGCTGCTGCCGGTGGCGATGCTCTACGTCGGCAAGCTGATCATCGACAGCGCCCTGCAGCTGAGCCAGCACGATGCCGGCTTCCCGCCGCTGGGCGAGGCGCTGTCCAGCGGCCTGCTCAATCCACTGCTGGGCCTGCTGGCACTGGAATTCGGCCTGGCCATCGCCTCGGACCTGCTCGGCCGGCTGGTCAGCTATGCCGATGCCCTGCTCTCCGAACTGTTCGCCAACGCCACCAGCATCCGCCTGATGGAACACGCCGCGACGCTGGATCTGGAGGACTTCGAGGACCCGGACCTGCAGGACAAGCTGGACCGTGCACGGCGCCAGACCATGGGCCGGATGAACCTGATGAGCCAGCTGTTCGGCCAGGTGCAGGACGCGATCACCGTGGCCAGCCTCGCCGTTGGCCTGCTGGTCTACGCGCCGTGGCTGATCCTGCTGCTGGCGCTGGCACTGGTGCCGGCCTTCATCGGCGAATCGCACTTCAACGCGGCCGGCTACAGCCTCAACTTCCAGTGGACGCCCGAGCGCCGCCAGCTCGACTACCTGCGCCAGCTGGGCGCCAGCGTGGAAACGGCCAAGGAAGTGAAGATCTACAACCTGCACCGCTTCCTGGTGGAGCGCTACCGGCGCCTGTCGGTGGCATTGTTCCAGGCCAACCGCGCCCTGGCACGGCGCCGCGCGTTCTGGGGCACGCTGCTGGCTGCGCTGGGCACGCTGGGGTATTACACCGCCTACGCCTACATCGCATGGCGCACGGTGCGCGGGGACTTCTCGATCGGCGACCTGACCTTCCTCGCCGGCAGCTTCCTGCGCCTGCGCCAGCTGCTGGAAGGCCTGCTGATCGGCTTCTCGCAGGTGGCCAGCCAGGCGCTGTACCTGGATGACCTGTTCTCGTTCTTCCAGATCCAGCCGGAAATCCACTCGCGCGATGGGGCCGTGCGCGTGCCGCAGCCGATCCGCCAGGGCTTCGTGTTCGAGAACGTCGGCTTCCGCTACCCCGATGCCGAACAGTGGGCGGTGCGCCATCTGGATTTCCAGCTGCACGCCGGCGAAGTGCTGGCCCTGGTCGGCGAGAACGGCGCCGGCAAGACCACCCTGGTGAAGCTGCTGGCGCGGCTGTACGAACCGGACGAAGGCCGCATCCTGCTCGATGGCCGCGACCTGCGCGATTACGACCTGGATGACCTGCGCGCCAATCTCGGGGTGATCTTCCAGGATTTCGTGCGCTACAACCTCAGCGCCGGCGAGAACATCGGCGTCGGCCAGGTCGAGGCGATGGACGACCAGGCACGCATCGCTGACGCGGCGCGACGCGGCATGGCCGAGGAAGTGATCGACGACCTGCCCGGCGGCTACGACCAGCAGATCGGCCGCCGCTTCAAGCAGGGCGTGGACCTGTCCGGTGGCCAATGGCAGAAGATCGCCATTGCCCGCGCATGGATGCGCAATGCGCAGGTGATGATCCTGGATGAGCCAACGGCAGCGCTGGATGCCCGCAGTGAGTTCGAGGTGTTCCAGCGGTTCAGGGAACTGGCGGATAATCGCACCGCCGTACTGATTTCCCACCGCTTTTCCTCGGTACGCATGGCCGACCGCATCCTGGTGCTGGCCGATGGCCGGATCGAGGCCAGCGGTACCCATGCGCAGCTGATGGCGCAGGGCGGCCGCTATGCCGAGCTGTTCGAGCTGCAGGCGGCGGGTTACCGCTGAGAACGCCTCTCGTTCCGCCCAATGAGAACTTGTCTCATTTGAGATAGAATCACCCCCGACGACTTTCGATAGATACGCCCATGTCCTCCGCTTTCGGCGCCGAAACGGTGCTTGAGGTCCGTCACTGGACCGATGCCTACTTCAGCTTCACCACCACCCGCGACAGCGGTTTCCGCTTCGAGAACGGCCAGTTCGTGATGATCGGCCTGGAAACCGAGGCGCGACCGCTGCTGCGCGCCTATTCCATTGCCAGTGCCAACTGGGAAGAACAGCTGGAGTTCTTCAGCATCAAGGTGCAGGACGGCCCGCTGACCTCGCGCCTGCAGCACATCAAGCCGGGCGACAAGGTACTGGTCGGCAAGAAGCCCACCGGCACCCTGCTGATCAGCGACCTGCATCCCGGCAGGAACCTGTACCTGCTGGGCACCGGCACCGGCCTGGCGCCGTGGCTGTCGGTCATCAAGGACCCGGAAACCTACGAGCGCTTCGAGAAGGTGATCCTGTGCCACGGCGTGCGCTATGAAAAGGACCTGGCCTACCGCGATTACTTCGAGAGGGAACTGCGTGAGCACGAGTTCCTCGGCGAGATGATCGGCGACAAGCTGCTGTACTACCCTGCCGTCACCCGCGAGCCGTTCGCCAACCAGGGCCGCCTGACCCAGCTGATGGAGAGCGGCGAGATGCAGCGCACCCTCGGCCTGCCGGAACTGAGCCCGGAAAACGACCGCGCGATGATCTGCGGCAGCCCGCAGATGCTGGCCGACCTTCGCACCGTGCTCGATGCCCGGGGTTTCCAGGTTTCGCCGCGCATCGGCCAACCGGGCCACTACGTGTTCGAGCGCGCGTTCGTCGAGAAGTGATGCTGCAATGGTAGTGCCGGCCGCTGGCCGGCGCTTCCTGGCCCACGGGGTTGCCGGCCAGCGGCCGGCACTACCTCACAGCAGCGCTTCGATCGCGCTGCGCAACTGCTCCGGCCTGGTGGTGGGCGCATGCCGCGACGCCACCTGCCCCTGGCGATCGACCAGGAACTTGCTGAAATTCCACTTGATGCGGGCACTGCCGAGCAGGCCACGCTTTTCGTGCGTCATCCAGGCCCACAACGGATCAGCGCCCTCGCCGTTGACCTCGATCTTCTCCGACAGCGGGAAGCTGACCGGATAGTCCAGCGAACAGAACTGGCGGATCTGCGCGGCATCACCGGGCTCCTGCGCGCCGAACTGGTGGCACGGGAAGCCGATCACCACCAGGCCGCGTTCGCGGTAGTCCTGCCACAACTGTTCCAGCCCCGTGTACTGCGGGGTGAAGCCACAGCGGCTGGCGACGTTCACCAGCAGCAACGGGTGGCCCTGATAACGGGCCAGCGCCTGCGGATGGCCGTCGAGGTCACGGAAGCTGAAATCGTAGGCGGTGGTCATGGTGGCGGGCCGTGGGCGGTAAATGCATGGTACCCGCGCCCGGACCCGCCAGCATGCCTTTTGACACAAGTGCGGGCGCCGCCGGCCGGGTTACCCTCGGGCCCTTGTTTGCCTTACCGGAGTTCCTGCCTTGACCACCCGCCTTGCCCTTGCCGTGGCCATGTCCCTCGGCCTTGCCCTGCCCGCCTTCTCGGCCGGCGCCGCCACCCCGGCTGCCAGCACCAATGCCCAGCAGGCCAATCCGTTCTTCGCCGAAAGCCCGTTGCCCCTGCATTATCCGCAGTTCGACCGGATCAAGGACAGCGACTTCGCCCCGGCCTTCGACGCCGGCATGGCGCAGCAGCTGAAGGAAGTGGAAGCGATCGCCAACAACAAGGCCAAGCCGACCTTCGACAACACCATCATCGCCCTGGAAAAGAGCGGTGACATCCTCGACCGCGCGACCACCGTGTTCTTCAGCCTGGTCGGCGCCGATACCAATGACACCCGCAAGAAGCTGCAGGCCGACTACTCGGCGAAGTTTGCCGCGCACAGCGATGCGATCGCGCTGAACGGCAAGCTGTTCGCCCGCATCCAGGCGCTGTATGACACCCGCAGCCAGCTGGGCCTGGACGCCGAAGGTGTGCGGCTGGTCGAGAAGTACTACGACAACTACGTGCGCGCCGGTGCCAAGCTGTCCGAGGCCGACAAGGCCAAGTTGAAGGAGATGAACGCCGAGCTGGCCAACCTGGGCACCAGGTTCAGCCAGAACGTGCAGTCGGAAGTGAACGCTTCGGCAATCACCGTCGACGACATCAAGGCGCTGGACGGCCTGTCCAAGGAGCAGATCGCCGCCGCCGCCGAAGCCGCCAAGGCCCGCGGCAAGGACGGCAAGTACGTGATCACCCTGCTCAACACCACCGGCCAGCCGCCGCTGACCAACCTGGCCAACCGCGCCCTGCGCCAGAAGATCTACGAAGCATCGGTCAGCCGTGGCAGCCGTGGCGGTGAGTTCGACAACACCGCGCTGGTCTCGCGCATCATGCAGCTGCGTGCCGACAAGGCCAAGCTGATGGGTTTCCCGAACTTCGCGGCCTACAACCTGACCAACCAGACCGCCAAAACCCCCGAAGCGGTCAACGCGATGCTGGGCAAGCTGGCCCCGGCCGCGGTGGCCAACGCCAAGCGCGAAGCTGCCGACCTGCAGGCGATGATCGACCAGGAACAGAAGGCCGCAGGCAAGCCGACCTTCAAGCTGGAACCGTGGGACTGGGCCTTCTACAGCGAGAAGGTGCGCCAGGCCAAGTACAACTTCGACGAGTCGCAGCTGAAGCCGTACTTCGAAATGAAGAACGTGCTGGAGAACGGCGTGTTCCATGCCGCCAACCTGGAATTCGGCCTGACCTTCAAGCAGCGCACCGACCTGCCGGTCTATCACGATGACGTCACCGTCTACGACGTGTTCGATGCCGACGGCAGCCAGCTGGCGATCTTCATCTTCGACCCGTATGCACGCGCCTCCAAGCGCGGTGGCGCGTGGATGAACTCCTACGTCTCGCAGTCGAAGCTGACCGGCTTCAAGCCGGTGGTTGCCAACCACCTGAACATCCCGAAGCCGCCGGCCGGCCAGCCGACCCTGCTGACCTGGGATGAGGTGAACACCACCTTCCACGAGTTCGGCCACGCCCTGCACGGCATGTTCTCCAACGTGAAGTACCCGTACTTCTCGGGCACCTCGGTGCCGCGTGACTTCGTCGAGTTCCCCTCGCAGGTCAACGAGATGTGGGCTGACAACCCGGTCATCCTGAAGAACTACGCCAAGCACTACCAGAACGGTTCGGCGATGCCGCAGGCGCTGCTGGACAAGGTGCTGGCGGCGGCCAAGTTCAACCAGGGCTTCGCCACCACCGAGTACCTGGGTGCGGCCATGCTGGATCAGCGCTGGCACCAGATCGGCGCCGACCAGGTGCCGGCGGCCAAGGACGTGATGGCCTTCGAGCGCGCCGCGCTGGAGAAGGACGGCATCTACTACGCGCCGGTTCCGCCGCGTTACAAGACCCCGTACTTCAGCCACATCATGGGCGGCTATTCGGCCGGCTACTACGCCTACATCTGGTCGGAAGTGCTCGACGCCAACACCCAGAAGTGGTTCAAGGACAATGGCGGCCTGAGCCGCAAGAACGGCGACCACTTCCGCGCCACGCTGCTGTCCAAGGGCGGCAGCGTCGACGCGATGCAGCTGTTCCGCGATTTCGCCGGCCACGAGCCGCAGATCGAACCCCTGCTGGAAAAGCGTGGCCTGACCGGCGCCGGCAACTGATCACCTGCGCGGTAGCGTGAAACGAAAACCGCCCGGGAGACCGGGCGGTTTTTTTGTGGCATCCACCCATGGCGTGGATCTACTGCAGTCCCGGTAGATCCCATCCATCCGTGGATGATCTCCGGTCACCGCCGGAACAGCCGCTCCCACCATCGGCTTTTTGGAGCAACTGCAGGAGAGGTATGGGCGCCCAGGAACTCCTGCAGTTGGGCCGCGGCGGCCTCCGCGTACAGCAACGCGCCATCGGGGGCGCAGTTGAGTAGATTGCTCATGCTGGTCGATGCATTGAGGTCCATCGGGTTCGGCTCGACCACCTCGCTTGCTTCCAGCAATCCGCATTCCTTGCCGATGGCATCATCGACAACGCTCCAGAACACGGCCAGTCGACCATCGGAAAACAGCTCGTCCAGACGCGCACGCAGTTCATTGTCCCCGCCGTAGTCCGCGCGCATCTGCTTCAGCCGGTCATGCGTGATGAACACACCACCACCGTAGTTCTCGCGCAGGTGGTTTCCGGCAGCGGCGTCCGCCCACTGCGGCGGCACCAGTTGCCGCCAGTCCGCGAAATAACGGGCAATCACTGGGTCGTCGATGAAGAACGAAAGGGCGCTCCCGCGAAGGTAATGATACCGGCGCAGGTGACCGGCCACGATCGCCAGGTACAACGCGTGCCCCTTCTCGAAAGGCACTTCGGCGCTGATCGCGCGGGCCTCGTCGATGCGTTCCTGCAACTGCTCCATGTAGAACGGCTCGATCCGGAACCGCTGTTGCAGCGCCTCGACCAGCGTCACGTCCTCCAGCGCACGGAAATAGATGTCACGGATCTCCGAATCCGCGACTGGATGGTAGGTGATGTCCCAACCCATGCTGCAACGCCTTCAGGAATGCGGTAATCCCGCCGACCCAACAGCTTAGCGTCGACGACGCCCACGCGCGGAGCAGACCGTGCAACACACGGATTTGGCGTCAGTGAGTGTCGCATCCGGCCCGCTCTCCCCCCCCCCCCCGCGCACCCTTTAGCGTGGCGCCACGTATCCACCCGGCACGCCTTCCGGCGACAGCACCAGCTGCCACAGCTGCGCGTGCCGGCAGCGGAAGGTGGCCATCGATCCGGCCAGGTAGAAGCGCCACATGCGGCGGAAGTGCTCGTCGTAGCGCGCGTCCAGCCGTGGCCACGCCGCCTCTACGTTGCGCCGCCAGGCCTGCAGGGTCAGGTCGTAGTCGGTGCCGAAGTTGTGCCAGTCCTCCAGCACGAAACGGCCTTCGAACGCCTTGGTGATCTGCACTGCCGACGGCAGCATCGAGTTGGGGAAGATGTAGCGCGCGATCCACGGATCGGTGCGATGCCGGGAGATGTTGGTGCCGATGCTGTGCAACAGCAGCAGGCCGCGCGGCGACAGGCAGCGCTTGGCCACCTCGAAGAAGCCCGCGTAGTTCTTGTCACCGACGTGCTCGAACATGCCGATCGAGAAAATCGCATCGAACGGTTCGTCCAGCTCGCGGTAGTCCTGCAGTCGGATCTCGATCGGCAGGCCCGCGCACAGGTTCCGCGCGAACTCGGCCTGCTCCTGCGAAATCGTCACGCCGACGCCACTGACACCGTAGCGCTCAGCGGCGAACTTCAGGGCTTCGCCCCAACCGCAGCCAATGTCCAGCACGCGCTGGCCCGGGCGCAGGCCCAGCTTGCGGCAGACCAGGTCGAGCTTGGCTTCCTGTGCGGCGTCGAGATCATCGGCGTTGCGCCAATAGCCGCAGCTGTAGACCAGGCGCTGGCCGAGCATGGCCTGGTAGAGATCGTTGCCCAGGTCGTAATGACGGCGTCCGACCTCGTAGCTGCCCTGCCCCGCCTGCAGGTTGAACAGACGCGCCTTCAGCGCATCGGCCACTTCGCGCCAGCCGTGCACCCGTTCATCCAGGTGCGCCTGCATCAGGTGGACGAGGAATTCATCCAGGACGTTCGCATCCCACCACCCTTCCATGTAGCTCTCGCCCAGGCCGAGCGAGCCCTGGCCCATGACCCGCGCGAAGAAGCGCGGGTCATGCACCTGGATGTCCTGTGGCTGGGTGCCGCCGATGCGGACCCCGGCTTCGTGGAGCAGGCCGGCGACCCGCTCCTGCAACCCTGTATCCACGCCACCTCCTCGACTGCGGTCAACCGCGTGCGAACAGCTCCACGTAGTCCTTGGCCACGTGCGGCAACAGCACCGCCGCCGGCACATCGGCGGTCTGGGTGCCGTCCGAGTATGGACCCACCTGGTACGGCGGGAAAACAAAGCGCAGCGCGGTGATCTGCCCCTTGTCGTCGGTCACTGGCTGGAACTGGCTGAAATTGTCGGCCTGCGGGCCGGTCCCGTCGGCGATCATGCGCGATGCGTTGCGCAGCGATTCCTGCAGCTGGGCCGGGTCCATGTCCTCGCCGCTGAGGCGGGTGGCCACGCGCTCGCGCAGCTGGTCGGCGACGAACTCACTGATCACCTTCCAGCCCTTGGCATCGGCCACCAGCTTGTCGGCGCTGAGCATCTGCTGCTGCGCCGGCAGCCACACGAAGCGCGCCACCAGCGGTTCGCCATGGGCGCCACCGGTATAGCGGCTGCCATCGGCACTGACCACCACCAGCTGCGGCGTTTCCAGCAGCTTCTCGAAGCTCAGCGACAGCTCGTAGGGCATGGTCGGCTTGTCGTTGCCAAGCCCGTCCAGCGCCTGCTGCAGGTCGCTGCGTGCGCTGGTGGCATAGTCCTGCAGCGCGCGCGCCAGGCCGGGGTAGCGGTCGATACCCGCCGGGTAGCTGATGCCCACCACCTCACGCTCGTTGTTCTCGATCACGTCGCGCAGGTCCAGCGGCGCTTCCGTGGCCGGCGTCTCGCCGGCGGCGGTGGCTTCGGCGGCGGGCGCCGCGTCGGTCGCCGGCGCCGGCTCGCTTTCACGCTGGCAACCGGCCAGCAACAGCACGCCCACCACGCCGGCCAGCACGCTGCCGTGCAGTGGCCGGTTGTTTCCAATCTTCATCGGGATCCCCTGTTCATGTTTGTACATCATCGCCTGCCATGGCTGAAGCGTGGCCCGCTGGCATTCAGCCAACGAGCAGGTCGTGGTACTCCTCGTGGCGCTGCAGGAAAGCCTCGGCGTAGGAACATGCCGGCACCACCTTGTACTTCTGCTCGCGGGCGAAACGCAGTGCCACGCGGGTCAGCTCACCGGCGATGCCACGGCCGGCGATCGGCTCGGGCACCTCGGTGTGGGTGATCACCATGCGCTTGCGCTTGATCTGGTAGTCCAGCACCGCCAGCTGTCCTCGCACACGGGCGGTGAAGCGGTGGTTGGCCAGGTCGTGTTCGACCTCGTAGGCCAGACCGGGGGGCGTGACCGAAGCCATGGAACTGTCTCCTGCGGCGACTGCGTGGATGGTGCGCAGCCGGGCGCCATGATCGCGTGAAGCCTGAACAGGGGCAAGTCCAGTCCATTCACGTCAGTTTTCGCCCTCAAGCTGGAGGCGGGACGGCCGCTATCGCCTATGGAGGGGTACGGCCAGGCTGGCACGACCCTTGCGACCGTTGACCATGCGCACCACCGTGGAGGCTCCCATGCACGCCAGCAATTCCCATTCCGATACCGACCGCGCCCTGCTGGAGGGCCTGCTTCAACTGGCGGTGGAAGGGCAGACCGAGGATCAGGATTTCCAGCGCATCGGCGAGGAAGTGTTCGCCCGCCTGCTGGATACCTACGGCCAGCAGACCGCGGCCTGACCCGGCCGGGGCGGATCGGACCCGATCCGCCCCCCCACCCGCATCAACCGCCGCCCAGGCGGAAGGTCGGGTTGGAGAGTTCGCGCAGGAAGTGGTTGAAGATGCTCGGCTGCATGGCCAGCATGAAGATCACGCCGAACGCCGCACCTGCCAGGTGCGCGCTGTGGTTGATGCGATCGCCGCCGCGCTTGTCCATCCAGATGCTGTAGCCGACGTAGAACGCGGCGTAGATGATCGCCGGTGCCGGGATGAAGAACACCAGGATGATCGACCACGGCTTGATCAGGATGAAGGCGAACAGCACCGCCGACACCGCACCGGATGCCCCGAGGCTGAGGTAGTTCGGGTTCTTCTGGTTCTTCAGGTAGCTGGGCAGGATCGAGACCAGCAGCGCGCCGATGTAGAACGCCGGGTAGGTCAGGTAGCTGCCGGTCAGCTGCACCATCACGCTCTCGATGAATCCCCCGAAGAAGAACAGGGTGATCATGTTGAAGATCAGGTGCGACCAGTCGGCATGGATGAAGCCATAGGTCACCAGCCGGTCGTACTGGCGATGGCGGTCGACGGCCGGCGGCCACAGGATCAGGCGATCGGCCAGCTTGCGGTTGTTGAACGCCATCCACGACAGGATGGCGGTGATGGCGATCAGCAGCAGATTGACGGGGGTCATGTCAGGCTCAGGCGCTACGGTAGTTGTCGACCATACGATAGCGTTTCGCGTACCAACCGAAGGCCAACGCCGCGACGAAGGCGAAACCGGCGAAGAAGAACATCAGGAACGCCGCTTCGCTCAGGCCCGTACTGGCGATCCTGTGGGTCACGGCATCGTTGCGCACGGCAGCGTTCGACAGCAGCACCCACAGGTTGCCGATGGTGGTGGTCAGGTTCCAGAAGCTCATCACCACGCCCTTCATCGCCTGCGGCGCCTGGCTGTAGGCGAACTCCAGGCCAGTGGCCGAGACCAGCACCTCACCGAAGGTCAGCAGCGCATACGGCAGCATCTGCCAGAAGATCGACATGGCGTTGCCGCCGTCCATCACCACCTGGATGCCGCCGACCACGATCCAGGCCAGGCCGCTGAAGGCGATGCCGGCGGTCATGCGGCGCAGCGCGGTCGGCTCGAAGCCGAAGCGGCGCAGGGCCGGGTACAGCACCAGGTTGTTGAACGGAATCAGGATCATCACCAGCAGCGGATTCAGTGCCTGCATCTGCGAGGCGGTGAACCAGTTCGGCATCTGCATCTGCTGGCCCTGCAGGACCCAGGTCGAGGCCTTCTGGTCGAACAGCGAGAAGAACGGCGTGGTCAGCGCGAAGATCACCAGCACGCGCAGCACCGAGCGCACGCCTTCCACGGCTTCGACCGGATGCTGGCCACGGGCGCGATCGAGCTGCAGCCAGGTGCCACCGCCGATGCCCGCCAGGATCGACACCAGCGCCAGGCACAGGCAGATCACGATGCCCAGCGAGCCGACCAGGCCGAACGAGGCCGCAGCCAGCGCCAGGCCGAGCACGGCGATCACCAGGCCCGGACGGCCCTGGCCGGCCACGCGCGTGGTCAGCGCGGTGCGCACCACGTTGGCGAACGAATGCGGATCCTTCGGCGGCAGCGGCACCAGAACGTAGCGCTTGCGGCCCAGCCAGAACACGAAGGTGGCAATGAACATCAGGATGCCCGGGATACCGAACGCCCACTGCGGACCCCAGTTCTTCAGTACCAGCGGGATCAGCAGCGAGGCGAACAGCGAGCCGAAGTTGATGATCCAGTAGAAGGCGTCGAAGACGATCTTGGCCAGGTGCTTGTTGCTCTGGTCGAACTGGTCGCCCATGAACGAGGCCACCAGCGGCTTGATGCCACCGGCACCCAGCGCGATCAGGCCCAGGCCGAGGAAGAAGCCCTCGCGGCTGTTCTCGAACAGCGCCAGGCACAGGTGGCCGGCGCAGTAGACCAGACTGAACCAGAGGATGGTGTGGTACTTGCCGAAGAACCTGTCGGCCAGCCAGCCACCGAGCAGCGGGAAGAAGTACACGCCGATCATGAAGCTGTGCATGATGTCCTTGGCTTCACCAGCACGGCCTTCCGCAGTGATTTCCTGCAGCAGCAGCGAGGTGATCAGGAACTGCACCAGGATGTTGCGCATCCCGTAGAAACTGAACCGTTCGCAGGCCTCATTGCCGATGATGTACGGAATCTGGCGCGGCATCTTTCCTTGGCCGGCGATGGGGGCGACTGCGTCGTGGCTCATCCTGTAAGGCATTCCTGCAAAGCGAAAGGCGCAAGGTTACCGGAACCAGGGCTTGCGAAGCACGCTGCAGGGCTGCATGACAACGGTGCCAATCCATGGCAGGCAGTGCAGGCCCTGCCGGAAGTCACGGCACCTGCACGACAAAAGCGTAAACTTATCGTTATGCGCCCCCTCGCCCCCGCCCGCCTCCTGCTCAGCTGCCTTGCGCTGTTGCTGGCATTGCAGGCGCAGGCACGACCACAGGCGCCGGCCGCCGTTGCCAGTGAGAGCGAACCTCGGCAGCTGACGGTAGCCGCGCTGGAGCTGCCCAGCCGCGATGACGCGCAATGGAAGCAGCGTCGCGAGCAGGTCGCTCAACTGCTGACCGACCTGCAGCCGGACGTGATCTCGGTGCAGCAGGTGCTGCAGCAGCAAGGCCGCAACCCGGCCTGCTGGCTGGCCAGCCGGCTGCGCTACAGCTGCGACTTCGTCACCGCCGACCCACCCAGCCAGCCACTGCGCCATGGCAACGCCATGCTGACCCGGCTGCCGGTAAGCGAGGACGGCGTGACCCTGCTGCATCCTCCCGGCACCTTCAGTGCGGCCGGCATGATGCGGCTGAAGCTGGGCGAGGCGCTGGTCAACATCTATGTGGCGCGGCTGCGCCCGGACCCGGACGAGGCCCCCGCCCGCCAACATCAGACCAGCGACCTGATGACCTGGATCGACGCCACCGCCGAAGGCATGCCCAGCCTGATCGCGGGCGACTTTTCGGCCAGCACGGTGGAGCTGGTGCGGAGCACGCCCGGCTTCCAGCCGGCACGGCGCAATCCCGGCGGCCGCCCCGAGCCGCCTGCGGCCAGTGGCGGCGGCGCCAGTGGCCACGGCTTGGACGTGCTGTTCCAGGTCAAGCACTTCGGCGGCATCCGCCAGCAGCCGATCCTGCTGCCCGCCGACGGCGACCTGCCCGAGCTGCGCCTGGGCGTGCTGGCAACCCTGCGCCTGCAGGACGATACGGCCACCGCCGAATAGGTCGTGCCGGTCGCTGGCCGGCTCCCTCGGGACCACACGATTGCCGGCCAGCGGCCGGCACTACCGTATGAGTCCTGCAACAGAAAAGGCCGGGGTCTCCCCCGGCCTTTCCACTCATCCCGTCACCGCGATCAGGCGATCGCTTCCTGGTAACGACGCTCGACTTCATTCCAGTCGATGACGTTGAAGAACGCGCCGATGTATTCCGGGCGGCGGTTCTGGTACTTCAGGTAGTACGCGTGCTCCCACACGTCCAGGCCGAGGATGGGGGTGTTGCCTTCCATCAGCGGGCTGTCCTGGTTGCCGGTGCTCTCGACCACGACCTTCTTGTCCGGGGTCACGCTCAGCCACGCCCAGCCGCTGCCGAAACGGGTCAGCGCCGCCTTGGTGAAGGCGTCCTTGAACTTGTCGAAACCGCCCAGGTCCTTGTCGATGGCCTTGGCCACGTCGCCCACCGGGTTGCCGCCAGCATTCGGAGCCATCACGGTCCAGAACAGCGAGTGGTTGGCATGGCCACCACCGTTGTTGCGCACCGGGCCCTGCAGGTTCTCCGGCAGCGACTTGAGCTTCTTCACCAGCTCTTCGACCGGCAGGTCAGCGTACTCGGTGCCTTCCAGCGCCGCGTTGACGTTGTTGATGTAGGTCTGGTGATGCTTGGTGTGATGGATTTCCATCGTCGCCGCATCGATATGCGGCTCCAGCGCGTCGTAGGCGTAGGACAGCTTGGGCAGGGTGTAGGCCATGATGCATCTCCTGATTGCGAGGGCACCCGACGATGTCGGGCGGTGCGCGGTGAATGATGGGGACAGACCATCAGATTACCAAGGGGGATGTAAAGGAAATTGCGTCCTGCCAGTGAGCACGACGGCAATTGTTACGCAGCAGTGACGCGGCGCCGCCCTCATGCACCATGCAGCGCGCAGGCGCTACAGTGCGTGCACCACCCTCGCCCGCCCCTGCCCATGCGCAACCCCCGGCTGCTGATCACCGCCATCGCCCTGCTGCTGCTCGGCCTGGTCGCCAACCATTTCCTGCAGCGGCCGCCGACGCGACAGTTCGCACCGGACCTGCAGGGAACACCGACCACACGGGCGCCTGCCACGGCCACGCCCGGAGGGGACAACGGCCTGCCCGCGTTCCTGCCCACCGAAGCACGCGCGACCATCGCCCTGATCCAGCGTGGCGGCCCGTTCCCGCACCGTCAGGATGGCACCACCTTCGGCAACCGCGAGCAGCAGCTGCCGCAACGTCCGCGTGGCTACTACCGCGAGTACACCGTCGACACCCCCGGTGCACGCACGCGTGGCACGCGCCGCATTGTCACCGGCGGCGATCCGCCGGAGGCGTGGTACTACACCGACGACCACTACGAATCGTTCCGCAGCTTCACCGTATCGGCCCAGGGAGCGCAATGATGAGCCACGATGATTTCGGCCTCGGCCTGCATGACATCAATAATGCCGGTGTCTATGCCATCGACAGCGATGACATCGGCGCACTGGCCGCAGCAATGCGCGATGCCAGCCTCAAGGTGATCCGCATCGACCTGGAAGGCGTGACGGACAAGCGCACCCTGCTCGCCCGGCTCGCCGCGCAACTGGATTTCCCGGCCGGTTTCGGCGGCAACTGGGATGCACTGTCGGACAACCTGCGTGATCTGCAATGGCTGCCGGCCAACGGCTACGCGCTGTTCCTGTGCGACGTGGACGCGCTGCGCGCCGCCGCGCAGAAGGACTTCGACACCCTGCTGGACGTGATGGATGAAGCCAGCCGCGATTGGGTCGGTCGCGATGTGCCGTTCTGGGTGTTCCTGTCACAGAGCACGTAAGGTCAGTGCCTGGGTAGAGGCCGACCTTGGTCGGCGCTTCTGTGCCAACCAGGGTTGGCATCCACCAAAGCACGAGCCTGCCAGGCGTGGCGCCCCTTGCCTACCGGCTCCCGTTATCTTCCTGCAGCTCTTTCTTGAACGGAATGTCCGGCGGCGGCCGTGCCACGGCCGGCTGGTCCTGCATGTTGGGGTTGGTCAGGCCACAGCCACCGCCGGCCTGCAGGATCGAAATGACGCAGGAAATCCTCGTGTTGGTGCCCGGCAGTGGAATCTCCATCGCCTTGACGCCCTTGCGCACCCATTCGGCCAGCAGCGATTCCTGCGGCACCCAGTACTTGTCGAACGACGTCGGCGTGTAGTCGTACGGCGGACGTTTCAGCCATGTGCCCGATTGCGCGATGCGCTCCTTGCTCCAGCCGTCGTTGGCGCCCCCGGGCGCACCGCGCTCGGCGTGGCCATCGCCGTCCTGGCCCGGCACGCGCACGCTGCCATCGGCATTGAACAGGCCATTGCCCCTGCCGGCGGCGCTGGCCTGGCGGGCACCGCCATTGCTGCCGTCGCGGCTGCGGCTGGAAGATCCCCAGTCATCGCCCTTGGCCGGTGTCGCCCAGTTGCCGGGATCGGGGGCCGGGCGCGCTCCCGCGTTTGCCGGTGTGCTGCTGGAGGCCGACGGACGGTTGCTGCTGCTCGTCTGCGCCGCGCTGCCCTGGGCCGCAGCCGCAGGCGTCACGGTGGCACTGCCACTGGAGGATGCCGGTGCCGCCGCCGGTGCCACTTCACGCTCCCGCACCTGTACATCACGGCCGGTGGGCGCGCGTACGGCGGGCTCACGCCCGGCCACCGCCGCCATCCGCACCTGCGGATCGGCCACCACCTGCACTTCACGTTCACGCACCTGCACGTCCTGCTGTGGCACGCGCACCTGCATTTCAGGGCTGCGCAGCGGTTTGGGCGCGACCGGCGCTTCGACGGTGCTGACTTCGCGTTCGCGCACCTGGATGTCACGCACCTGTGGTGTGCGCACGGCCAGCTCCGGGGTGCGCACCTGGGCAGGCGCCGGCGGCGCGTGCACCGGCTGCACGCTGCGCTCGCGTACGCTGGGCGTGCTGTCCCGCGGCACGACGCTGACTTCGGTTCGCGGCACGCTGACCGGCGGCACCACGAAATCCGTGCTGGCCTGTGCCACTTCGGTGGCCTGGACCGGTGAAGGCGGCGGCGCGGCAACCGGCGCCGGCTCGGCTTCGGCTGGCGGCGGAGGAACACTGGCGGTCGGCGCGGATGCAGGGGAAGATGCGGCGGCTTCGGCAGTCGCCGGGCGCGGAGCAGGAGCCGTGGCGGCGCCCGCCTGCTGCCCCGTCGCAACCCGACCTGCCGCAGCGGCCGCAGCGACTTCGGCGCCTGGCTGATCGCCCCCACCTTCCTGGGTCGCGCGGCCGACGAACTCCACCTGCACGCGCTCGCCCTCGGTGCCCTCTTCGTCTGGCGCAGTGGTGCGGATCACCGCCACCCACAGCAGCAGCATGAAGAACAGCAGGTGCAGCAGTGCGCTGATCAGCGCCGAGGTCCAGCGCATCCAGCGCTGGTCGCGCGGCGCAGCGTCCCAGTCCTGCCAGAACAGACGGCGCAACGCCTGCCACGGTGACAACTGCGGCGATTGGCCTGGCCGGGCGGGCAGCGGACGCGGCAGCAATACCGCAATCACTTCGCGGGCATGCAACGGCCGCGGCAGCGGCCCCAGCGAGCGCAGCCACAACGCCCAGCCATAAGGCAGGCGCGTGGTCTTCTCAAGGACGGCGCGGGGCTGCTGGCGGGCCAGCAGCAGATCGATGAGTTGCTCGGCCCGGGTCAGAGGCACGCGTCAGCGATCAGGCGACGTTGTCGCGCGGGATGTACGGCGCGTGGCCGCTGTCGTGGTCGGTCGCGTCGCGCACGGCGGTCACGCCCGGCACGCGGCCCATCAGGGTCTTTTCGATGCCCTGCTTGAGCGTCACGTCGGCCATGCCGCAGCCCTGGCAGCCACCACCGAAACGCAGCAGCACCACGCCGTCGGCCGAGACTTCCTGCACGGCCACCTTGCCGCCATGCGAGGCCAGCTGCGGATTGACTTCGTTCTCCACCACCCAGTGCACGCGCTCGACCAGCGAGGCCGCATCACCGGGCGCTTCACCCTTGATGCGCGGCGCCTTGATGGTCAGCTGCTGGGCACCGGCGGTGCCGGCGACGATGTCGATCTCGGCACCGTCGAGCCAGCCAACGCTGCCGGCATCGACATAGAGGGTGAAGCCATCGCAGTCCACCGCCCACTCGTCGCCCAGCAGGTCGGTGGGTTCGGCGAACTCCAGCCGGGCGTCGGCGCGCGGGGTACCGGGGTCGACCGCGCTCAGGCGCACGCCCATGCCAGGCACGCCCTCGCGTTCGATCAGCTTGCGGAAATGGGTCTGGGCAGTGTCGGAGATCTGGATCATCAGGCTATTCTAGCCAAGTAAGCGTCAGCCGCTCATTCGGTTTATACACCGTCCGGCGCATTGTTCAGTCAACACGAGGTGGAGATTCCCATGGCCGACCTGATTCCACTGGCCCAGGCCCGTTGCGTGCCACGCAAAGGCAGCGACCACAAGCTCGGCGAAGCCCGCCTGGCCGAATTGCTGCCGCAGGTTCCCGGCTGGGAGCTGAGCGAGGGCGGGCAGGCCCTGACGCGCACCTTCCGCTTCAAGGATTACTACGCCACCATGGCCTTCGTGAACGCGCTGGCCTGGATTGCACACCGCGAGGACCACCATCCGGACCTGGGCGTGCACTACGACCGCGCGGTCGTGCGCTTTTCCACCCACGACGTGGGCGGTCTGAGCGAGAACGACTTCATCTGCGCGGCAAAGACTTCGGCCCTGACGGAGCAACTGCCATGAACGTACGCTTGCTGAGCCTGTCCCTGATCGCTGCGGCCGGCCTGCCCGGCTGCGGCTCATCCGAACCGCCGGCACCACCGCCGCCGCCGCCGACCGAAGTCGCAGCAGTGAAGACGCCGCCGCCGCAGTACCCGCTTGAACTGGCCTGCATGGGCGTGGGCGGCACCAGCACGTTCAAGGTGACCATCGGCACCGACGGCAAGCCGAGCGAGGTCGCCCTGCTGACTGGCGCGGGCAACCCGCAGCTGGACGAACTGGCCAAAACCGCCGTGCAGGGTTGGCAGTTCAAGGCCGCGACCCGCAATGGCCAGCCGGTGCCGGCCACCATCCAGGTGCCGGTCAGTTTCAACCCGCCGCAGCCGAAGCCGGACCAGTGCTTCGCCATTGAAGAGCGCCTGCGCCGCGGCGGCTGATCGCACGCACCCGACGAGGCCAGCCGGCGCCCGCCTCGCCCTCGCCGCCCCGGCCCTGTCCGGGGCGGTTGTCTGTTGACCAGGACTGCGTCGGTAGATGCTGCAGATTCCCCCCGAAAACATCTGGATTGCGCTGGCGGTCACCCTCGCGGCCGGCCTCGCCACTGCGATCGGCAGCCTGCTGGTGCTGTTCTCGCGCCGCCCCAGCCCGCGCCTGCTGGCCTTCGGCCTGGCCTTCGCCGGCGGCGCGATGGTCTATGTGTCGCTGTCGGAAATCCTCAACAAATCCATTGCTTCGTTCGCACTGGCCCATGGCGAGCGCACCGGCTTCACCTACGGCAC
The DNA here is from genome assembly GCF_025697425.1 of Stenotrophomonas sp. Ps181. Taxonomy (NCBI): domain Bacteria; kingdom Pseudomonadati; phylum Pseudomonadota; class Gammaproteobacteria; order Lysobacterales; family Lysobacteraceae; genus Stenotrophomonas; species Stenotrophomonas sp. Ps181. Next base: position 334,398 of record NZ_JAHWBI010000004.1, on the reverse strand, counting down.
TCTGGCGTTCCTGCTGGGCGTGATCGTGATCGTGCTGATCGACCACTTCATTCCCAACCCGCATGACAGCCTGGACAAGCAGGATCCCGCGTTCCGCGAAAACAGCCGCGAGTACCTGAAGCGGGTCGCGCTGCTGACCTCGGTGGCGATCACCGCGCACAATTTCCCGGAAGGGCTGGCGACCTTCTTCGCCACGCTGGAAAGCCCGTCGGTGGGCATGCCACTGGCCTTTGCGATTGCCATCCACAACATCCCCGAGGGCATCGCGATCGCGGTGCCGGTGTACTTCGCCACCCAGAACAAGGCCTATGCATTCAGCGCCAGCCTGCTGTCGGGCCTGGCCGAGCCGGTGGGCGCCGCGCTCGGCTACTGGTTGCTGTCCGGGTCGCTGTCGCACGCCACCTTCGGCTGGGTGTTCGGGCTGATTGCCGGCGTGATGGTGTTCCTGGCGCTGGATGAGCTGCTGCCGGCCGCCAAGCGCTATGCGAAGGGCCACGAAACCGTCTATGGGCTGGTGGCGGGCATGGGCACGCTGGCGATCAGCCTGGTGCTGTTCAAATGGTGAGGGGTTCCCGGTTCGCCCTGTAGAGTCAAGCCATGCTCGACCGGCTTTCGCGCAGCACGGCCGAACCGCCGTCAGCGCAGGCGATCCAGCGCCTCGGCCAGTTCATCGGCCAGCGGCGCGTTCAGCACATACGGGCTCTTGCCGTCGTCCAGTGCGAACTCCAGCGAGGCCGCGTGCAGGAACAGGCGCTTCAGCCCGATCTGCTCACGAAGCCGCTTGTTGACTGCCGGATCACCGTACTTGTCGTCACCGGCCACCGGATGGCCCAGATGCTGGGCATGCACGCGGATCTGATGGGTGCGGCCGGTTTCGATGCGCACCTCGCAGTACGAATGGCCGCCGCGGCGCTCCAGCACCCGGAAGTGACTGATCGATTCCTTGCCGATCGCATTGACCTGTACATGGCGCTCGCCGCCCTGGCGCAGGCCCACGTGCAGCGGCGCGTCGACGGTCATCACACCGTCCGGCATGCGGCCGGCCAACAGGGTCAGGTAGCGCTTGCGGATGCCGGCGCCGTGGTCTTCACGCAACAGCGCCTGCAGTTCGCTCAGCGCCGAACGCTTCTTGGCCACGATCAGCAGGCCCGAGGTGTCGCGATCCAGCCGATGGACCAACTCCAGTGTCTGTCCCGGGCGCAAGGCGCGCAGGGTCTCGATGGCACCGAAGCTGATGCCGCTGCCGCCGTGGCTGGCCACGCCGGAGGGCTTGTTCAGGGCCAGCAGCCGGGCGTCCTCGAAGACGATGGCCTGCTCCAGCCGGCGCATGAACGCCTCTGGCGGGCCGGCCTTGTCTCCTTCCTCACTGAGACGGACCGGCGGCACACGCACCTCATCGCCCGCCTCCAGCTTGCGCTCGGCCTTGGCGCGGCCGCCGTTCACCCGAACCTGCCCGCTGCGCACCAGCTTGTACACCAGGCTGCGCGGGGCTCCCTTCAGCTGGCCGAGCAGGAAGTTGTCCAGGCGCTGGCCGGCGCGGTCGGCGGGAACGGTGATCATGCGCACGGAAGGCTTGTCGCCAGCGGGTTTGGTCGGGTCTTGGGCGGTCATCAGGCTGTTTATTCTGTTACACTCGGGGGGCGAGATAAGGGATTGATTTCGTTGGAAGTTACTCAGGGCCAGAAGCCCAGCTTCCGACGAATCCGGCACAGTGCGCGACCACCGCCCGCGGGGCGGCCATGTTAGCGGCTCACCGGCCTTCCCGGCCATCGCCGGATGCCTGACACGCAACCGTGCTGAACATGTCCCGCGTGGCGCTCCAGCCTGGCTGACAGCTGCCTGCGGCCCTGCAACACCCAAAACCCATAAGAGTGAAGCGCTCCCGCGGCCTGCCGTGGTGTCGTAGCGCTGGAAACCCAAGCCGCCCTCCCCGCGCTTGCGCGAATGGGCGGCGAGCCGTGTCCAGAGGCGAAACCCCATGGCGTTCCGCGCGGTAGCCGCTTGCGAGGAACGCAACAATGAAGCGAATGCTGATCAACGCCACGCAGGCTGAAGAGCTGCGTGTTGCCATCGTGGATGGCCAGTCGTTGTATGACATCGACATCGAACAGCCGTCGAAGGAACAGAAGAAGTCCAACATCTACAAGGGCCGGATCTTCCGCATCGAGCCCTCGCTGGAAGCCGCCTTCGTCGAGTACGGCGGTGGCCGCCATGGCTTCCTGCCGCTGAAGGAAATCTCCCGCGACTACTTCCAGGCCGGTGTCGACCACAACAAGGCCGGCATCCGCGAGCTGCTGAAGGAAGGCCAGGAGATCGTTGTCCAGGTCGACAAGGAAGAGCGTGGCAACAAGGGCGCCGCCCTGACCACGTTCATCTCGCTGGCCGGCCGCTACATGGTGCTGATGCCGAACTCGCCCAGCGCCGGCGGCGTGTCCCGCCGCATCGAGGGCGAAGACCGTGCCGCGCTGAAGGAGGCCCTGGACAAGCTGAACATTCCCGACGACATGGGGGTGATCATCCGTACCGCCGGCGTCGGTCGCGATGCGGAAGAGCTGCAGTGGGACCTGGACTATCTGCTCAACGTCTGGCGCGCCATCGCCGAAGCCGCGCTGAGCAAGCCGGCCCCGTTCCTGATCTACCAGGAATCGCGCCTGATCGTGCGCGCCCTGCGGGACTACCTGCGCGCCGACATCGGCGAGATCCTGGTGGACACCGAGGAGATGTACGAGCACGCCCGCGAGTTCATGCAGCAGGTGATGCCGCAGACCCTGCGCAAGCTCAAGCACTACAAGGACGACATCCCGCTGTTCAACCGCTTCCAGATCGAGTCGCAGATTGAAGGCGCCTACGAGCGCAACGTGCGCCTGCCGTCGGGCGGCTCGATCGTGGTCGACCAGACCGAAGCACTGACCGCAGTCGACGTGAACTCCTCGCGCGCCACCAAGGGCAGCGACATCGAGGACACCGCCTTCCAGACCAACCTGGAAGCGGCCGAGGAAGTGGCTCGCCAGCTGCGCCTGCGCGACCTGGGCGGCCTGGTGGTGATCGACTTCATCGACATGGCCTCCAACAAGCACCAGCGCGAGGTCGAGAACCGCCTGGCCAACGCGCTGAAGTACGACCGTGCCCGCGTGCAGGTCGGCCGCATCTCGCGCTTCGGCCTGCTGGAAATGAGCCGCCAGCGCCTGCGCCCGAGCCTGGGCGAATCCAGCCAGATCGTCTGCCCGCGTTGCGACGGCCACGGCCGCATGCGCAGCGTCGAGTCGCTGTCGCTGTCGATCATCCGCGTTGCCGAAGAGCATGCGATGAAGGAAAACACCGGGCAGGTGCTGGTCCAGGCGCCGGTGGAGATCGCCAACTACCTGTTGAACGAGAAGCGCAGCGCCCTGCGCGAGATCGAGCAACGCCACGAAGCGCCGATCGTGATCGTCGCCGACGAGCAGCTGCACACCCCGCACTACGCGGTCACCCGCCTGCGTGAGAACGAGCTGGGTGAAGAGAGCAGCAAGCCCAGCTACCAGCGTGGTACCCCGCGCAAGCTGCCGGTGCACGCCCTGACCAAGGGCCAGCTGAACATCCCGCCGCCGGCAGTGACCCAGGTCAAGCACACCTCTCCCGCCCCGGTGCGCGAGGAAGCGGCTCCGGCTGCAGCCGCTCCGGCTCCGGTCGTGGCAGCGCCAGTGGCGCCGGCTCCGAGCGGCGGCGTGATCGGTTGGCTCAAGCGCGTGTTCGGTGGCGAGCCGGCACCGGCGCCGGCTCCGGCCGCCCCGGCTCCGCGCCAGCAGCAGGACGGTGGTCGCAAGGACCGCAACAAGGATCGCAACAAGGATCGCAAGGACCGTCGCGACGAAAACCGTGGCAACGGTGGCAACGGCAACGCGCAGCAGCAGAAGGATGGCGGCAACCGCAAGGACCGTGGTGAGCAGCGCAACAAGGACGGCCGCAACGGCAACAACGGCAATGCCCAGCAGCAGCCGCAGCAGGGCAGGCAGAAAGAGCCGCAGCAGAAGGATGGCCAGACGCAGCCGCAGCAGCAGAACAAGCCGCGCAACGAGCAGCAGGGCCAGAACCAGAACCAGAACCAGCCGAAGCTGAAGCAGCCCAAGCAGCCACGCCAGCAGCAGGACGGTGACAAGCCGGCCGAGAAGCCGCAGCGCAGCGTCGCCGAGCTGCCGGCCGAGGCCGTGACCGGGGCTGCAGCCGTAGCCGCTACGGCCGTCGCTGCCAACGTCGTGACCGCGCAGGAAGCCACTGCGCCGGTGGCGCCGGTTGCACCGGCTGCCTCCGCTCCGGCGGAAGTCACTGCACCGGCCGACACCACTGCCAACGCCGGCAACGAGGCCGAGGCGATTGCCGTGACCGGTGAAGAGGCTGCCCTCGACGCCAACGGCGAGCAGGCCGGTGAAGGCGCAACCCGCCGCCGCCGTGGCCGTCGTGGTGGCCGTCGCCGCCGTCGTGGTGGCGCCGAGAACGCTGCCGGCAGCGATGGCCTGGGCGATGAACAGGACGACGCGGACGACGGTGATGACACCGATGCCGCTGATGTCGCCGGACAGAGCAACGACAGCGTTGCCGGGACCACTCCGGTGGCCGCGGCACAGCCGGCGCGTTCGCAGCCGGAGTTCGAATTCGATGACGAAGCCGAACCGACCGCTGCCGAAGCCGAGAAGCCGGTCCGCGCCGCCGCCGCTGTTGTCGCCGCGCCGGCCGCGGTGGTGAGCAGCGCCGTGGTCGATGCTGCTGCACCGGTCGTGGCGAAGGTACAGGCTCCGGTCGAAGCCGTCGCCAAGGCCGAACCGGCGGCGTCGCCGGTGCAGACCAGCATGCTCGATGCCATCGACGCTGCGACCCCGGCCCAGCCAGTGGCAGCGGCAGCCCCGGCGGTCGAAGCGAAGCCGGTGGTGGTTGAGGCTGCCCCGGTCGCTGAAGCCACTGCGGTGGTCGAAGTGAAGTCGGCCGTGGCCGAGGCTGCTCCGGTCGTGGAATCGGAGCCGGAGCTCGCTGAAGCCGCTCCGGCGGTCGAAGCCAAGCCGCTGGCCGTTGAGGCTGCCCCGGTGGCGGAAGCCGCTCCTGCGGTTGAAGCCGAACCGGTCGTGGAGACCGCGCCGGTCGCCGAACAGCCGGTCGCTCCGGTGGCGGTTGAAGCTGCACCGGTGGAAGCTGCGGCCCCGGTCGCCGATGCAGTGGTGACACCGTCGATCGATCCGGTCGCCGATGGCCACGCCGATGCGGCAGCCCAGGCGGCCGAAGCCAAGGCCGACGAAGAAGGCGAAGAAGGCGCCAAGCGCACTCCGCCGGCGAACTGATCGCTCTTTGATCGCGTGAAAAAACGGCGGGGATCGATGATCCCCGCCGTTTCTGTTTGTGCGCCGGGTGCGTGCAACGCTCTGGTAGAGGCCAACCTTGGTTGGCATCGTTGTTGGAGCGAACGCGGACACGTCCGTGCCAACCAAGGTTGGCACCTACCAGGACATCATCGCGTCGGAGCGAATTGCAGGCGGGTCCACACGCCATAATGGTCCGAGGCCCAGCGACCGCTGTCATCGGGCTGGTCGAACAGGAGCTTGGCCTCACGTGCGACCATCGCGTCCTGCTGGAAGAAGATGTGGTCGATCCGCGAGGCCACCGGGTAGTAGTGCCTGTTCAGCGTACTGACCCCGGCCAGGTCGGTGTTGACGTGCACGCTGCCGTAGCTGTCACCGTAATGGCTGCGCAGCTCGCTCAGGTCGCTGGCATCGACCAGTGCGTTGAAGTCGCCCGCGATCACCACCGGTGCGCCGGCCGAGGTGCCGGCGATGAAGCGCAGCAGGTCCTCGACCTGGGTGCGACGGATGCGCTGGCCATTCTCGTCGCTGCGCTCGTTGAAGTGGGTGGCATAGACGTTGACCGCCTTGCCGTCCACATCGATGCGCAGATGGGCGACCGTCCGATAATCGTCCAGCGGCTGTAGCAGGTGCTCACCCTGCGCGAGGATCGGTCGCCGGGTCAGCAGCGCATTGCCGTAACGTTTCGGCGCACCCACCGGATCGGTGGACACGAACACGTACTTGTAGCCGAGTTGGCTGGCCAGCCACTGCGCCTGGTTGCGCACGTTGCGCCGCTGGATCACCTCCTGCAGGGCAACCGCATCCGGCTGCAGGCGCTTGAGCTCGGCCAGGATGGTGCGGCGGCGGCTCGGCCAGTCCTCGCGGTCGTGATGCAGGTTGAAGGTCACCATGCTCATGCCTGGTGCGCTGGCGACGTCAGCCGCTGTCGCGGCGGTTGGCACGGCTGCCATCACGGCACCCGGCAATGCGAATGCAATGGCCAGTCCCAGGGCACGCACGGCCGTGCGCGCCCTTGCCCCCTGCTGCTTCATCGTTACTGCCCCTTGCGCTCGGCGCGGCGCACCGCGCCCGGTACATCGATCTCGACCCGCGCCGGCAGCTGGTGCACGTGCAGTTCCCTGTTGGTCCATTCGGCCGCTTCGCCGTTGATGGTCGCCTCGCCCGGATCACCGGCGTACGGCCACGGCAAGACCACGCCACCGACCGGTGGCACCAGGCCCGGCTGCACCTCCAGCACCAGCTGCTTGTCGCTGCGCTGCAGGCGGTAGTTGAGCTGGCCCTGCGGCGTGCGCAGGCCCTGCACAGCGATGCCCTCGCCCTGCAGCCAGGCGGTCGGAATGCCGGCGGCCAATACCAGCGCATCGTCCATGTCACGGCTGTAGGCGAACATGTCCAGGGCCGAGCGCACGAAGTCCGAGGCGACCCAGGCATGCGGCAGGTCACCGACAAAGAACGGCTTGCGTGGCGTGCGCGAGACCACTTCGGCCCACTGGTTCCAGGCCTGCGGCGCACGGTCCTTGAAGAAGAACTCGGTCGCCTGCCAGGCGCGATCGCGCCAGCCGAGGCGGACGAAGGCGGCCACGTTGCGCCACTCGTAGGGCGTGTAGTCCTTCCACTCGCGCTTGCCGTCCCGACGGGCCACGAATTCCTTCCAGTAACGCTCGAAGGTCGCCTCCAACGCCTGCTGCGGCAGGCGGCCCTGCTCGCCGCCCGGTGCCAGCGCGATGGTGGTCGAGGTCGCGTCGAAATCGCCCAGCTCGGCCGAGCCCGGCAGGTAATCGATGTTGTGCTGCTGCATCGCCGACAGCAGCGAGGCCTGCAGGTCATCACGGAACTGGTCACGCGATTCGGCGATCTGCATGGCTTCGACCTTGCCCAGCTGGGCCGCCAGCGACGCCGCGTCCTTGTAGCCGCGCAACGCCCAGAAATTGTCCCAGTACGAATGCATCGGCTTGGCCGAATAGCCTTCGTGGCTGATCGAGGCCGGCATCATGCCGTAGAACGCCGGATTGCGCGCCCGATTCTCGTCCGTGCGCTCGCTGGCGCGCAGCTGCTCCATGTAGTTGTAGGCGCCCTGCACATGCGGCCACATCAGTTCGGCGAAGGTGCTGTCACCGGTATAGCGCCCATACTCGGCAATGCTGTAGATCAGCTCGCCATGACTGTCGTTCTCCGGCACCGGATCGCTGCCACGTGCATCGACACAGCACGGCACCTTGCCATTCTCGAACTGATAGGGCGCATACCAGTTGATGTAATCACGCACCGCATCACTGCGCCCCATGCGCAGCAGGCCCTCGGAAATCATCGCGCCATCGCGGATCCAGCTGCGCGCGTACGAGCGCGTGCCCGGCTGCAGGCGCGGGCCGACCCGCGAGATCAGCATGTGCGCCACGGCGGTGCGCAGGGTATCGACCAGTGCCTGGCCCGCAGCCGGTACCTGCAACGAGACCACCCCCAGCTTCTGCCGCCACTGCTCTGCGACCTGTGCCTGCGCCTTGGCCACATCCAGCGCCTGCGGCGCCCAGCCTCCGGTCTGCGGCAACACCACCGCCACTTCTCGGCTCTGGCCAGGCTCCAGCTTGATCGTATACAGCAGCGCGCCGGACGCCATGCCGGTGCTGTCCTTCACTGCCGTGCTGGCCGGGTATTTCCCGGAGGCCAGATGCATCGCGTCGAGCTTGCCATCGAACGTACTGGCAAAGCGCGCATCCGGCACCTGCAACGGATAGATGCGCGGCTCACCGTTGATGCGCACCAGCTGTTCGCCCACATCCAGCGCATCGATGCGACTGAAGCCGCCGACGGTATTGAGGAACTGGGTCGGCGGGTTCACCTGCCACGGCCGGATCGCCAGCGCCAGGGTGTACTCGTGCGCCACCTTGTCCGGATTGCTCAACCGGTAGCGGCCGATCAGCTGCGCACGCTCCGGCGTGCCCTGCACGAAGCTGGTTACCGCCAGGCCGGCCTTCTCATGCACCCAGTCGACATTGGCGATGGGCAGGTAGCGATCCTGCAGCGACTGGGTGGTGGCCACCTTCGACCAGTCCAGCAACTTGCCGTCCACGCGGATGAACGGCTCGATGCTGAAACTGCCCTTGGCCGGTTCCAGCGCACCGTCCTCGCTGATCAGTGCCTGCTCCTGGCCGCCATCGAGGCCGAGCAGGGTCCAGTACGGCTGTTCGCCCACGTATGCACGCGGCAGCGAGCCGCGCGGCAGGTCGGCCGCCACCGAGGACAGGAATGCGTTCGGCGTGGCCGCGAACGCCAGCGGCTTGAGCGTGATGTCACGGATGCCATAGCGCCAGTTCGGGCCATCGTGCAGATCGAAGCGCACGTAGCGCGCGTCGGTATCCGGCAGCGCCAGCCAGTCGCGGCCACCCGCACCGCCGGTCACCTCGCGCACGGTGCGCCAGTCCCGGCCATCCTCGGACGTCCGCACGGTGTAGCGATTGGCTTCAAGGTTCGGCAGCCAGTCAATCACCGCACCGCCGATCTCGCGGCTCTTGTGCAGGTCCAGGCTGATGGTCTGCTGCTTGACCCCGCCACTGATCCAGAACGTATCGCTCTTTCCGTCGATCATCCGGTCCTGCAGCGCGGTGGCGGTATCGGCGATCACCGACGGCACCAGCGCCGAATCATCCTGCGGCGGCAGGCCCTGCAGGGTCAGCTTGTCGAAGCACACCGTGCCGCGGCCGCCGACCTTGCTGTAGATCGTGAACTCGACCGCAGCGCTGCGCGCCATCTCCTTATCCGGCGATGGCCCCCACGCCTTGTCGATCTGGCGACGGCGGTATTCGACCGGCGTCCACGCCTTGGGGAAGCTGTAGCCCGGACGATTGACCCACCAGACATTATCGCCGCTGGCATCGATCAGCTTGAACTGCAGGTCGTTGCCCGGCGAATCTCCCCGCAGCTGGAAGCCGAAGCGGTAGTTGGCCGGGTACTCGATGCCCAGCGCGCGGCGGATGCCGACGTAGCCCGACACCTCGTGGAAATCGTAGTCCAGGCACAGCGCGCGGCCGCCACCGGCACCGCTCACCGGCCGCAGCGAACCGCTGACCTGATCGGACAGCACCAGCTTCCAGGCGCCGATGTCGTCGAAATCGTCCAGTACCTTCGGCGCCGGCAGTGCCGGTGGTGCGGCGATCGCCAGGGAAGTCCACAACAGGCCCAGTCCAACGGCGATCGCTCGCTTCATCCCTTGACGCTCCCCAGCAACAGACCTTGGATGTAGTACCGCTGCAGCACCAGGAACAGTGCCAGCACCGGAACCACGGTGACCACCGCGCCAGCCATCATCATTTCCACGTCCATGATGTGCTCGCGCGAGAGGGTGGCCAGCGCCACCGGCAAAGTGTAGTGCTCCTGGTCGGTCAACACGATCAGCGGCCACATGAAATCGTTCCATGCACCCATGAAGGTGAAGATCGCCAGGGTCACCAGTACCGGCTTGAGCATCGGCAGCACGATCTGGAAGAAGATGCGCAGCTCCCCCGCGCCGTCGATGCGCGCCGCTTCAAGCAGCTCGTCCGGGATCGAACGCGCGTACTGGCGCACCAGGAAGATGCCGAACACGCTGGCCAGCGCCGGCACGATCACCCCGCCAAAGCTGTTGACCAGGCCCAGCTGCTTCATCAGCAGGAACAGCGGCAGCATCGCCACCTGCGCCGGAATCACCAGCGCTGCCATCAGCACTTGGAACAGGCGTTCGCGGCCAACGAAGTTGAGCTTGGCGAAGGCGTAGCCGGCCATGGTGTTGAGCAGCAGCGAACCCAGCGTGATAGCCAGCGACACCAGCAGGCTGTTGGCGAAGTTGCCGCCCATGCCGGTGCGCGCGAACAGCTCGTGGTAGTTGTGCGTGGTGATGCTCGAAGGCAGCAGTGGCGGCGGGAAATGACTGGCCTCGCCCTGCGGCATGAACGAGACCGAGAGCATCCACAGCAGCGGTGCAAGGCTGACCAGGGCCAGCACCAGCAACGCACCATTGATCATCCACGGATACCAGCGCGACTGGCCGATTTCACGACTCATACCAACTGCCTCTTGCGGCCGAAACGCAGCATCACGGTGGTCACCGCCAGGATGATCAGGAACAGCAGGAACGCCACCGCGGAGGCGCGCCCCAGGTTCCACCACTTGAAGCCTTCCTCGAACATGAAATACAGCACGCTGACGGTGCTCTGCAGCGGATCGCCGCGGGTCATGACATACGGCTCGGCGAACAGCTGGAAGTAGCCGGACACGGTGATCACCCCGACCACCAGCAGCACCGGGCCGAGCATCGGCAGGGTGATGTGCAGGAACTGCTTCCAGCGCGAAGCACCGTCGATGCGCGCGGCTTCGTACAGGTCATGCGGGATCGCCTGCAGGCCGGCGAGGAAGATCACCATGTTGTAGCCGAAGTTCTTCCACACCGCGAACAGCATGATGGTCGGCATCGCCCAGTTGGGATCACCCAGCCAGTCGATCGGACTGATGCCCAGATGGCCCAGGCCGTAGTTCACCAGGCCATAGCTGGTATGGAACAGGTAGCGCCAGATCACTGCCACCGCCACCAGCGTGGTCACCACCGGTGCGAACAGTGCCGTGCGGAACAGCGCCTTGAAGCGCGCGGCCGGTGCGTTGAGCAGCATCGCCGCGCCCAGCGACACGCCGATCGACAACGGCACGCCGATCAGCACGAAGTAGGTGGTGTTCCACAGCGACTTCCAGAACATCGGCGTCTGCAGCAGGTCGATGTAGTTGCCCAGGCCGACGAAGCGCAGGTTGCTGCTGTCGGCCAGTGCATAGAGGTCGAAGTCGGTCACGCTCAGCGCCAGCGCCGAGGCGACCGGCAGGCCGAAGAACACGCCCAGCACGATCAGCGAGGGGCCGGCGAAGATCCAGCCGGCCAGCGAAGTACGTTTCATTGCGCGCTCCCGGCGGCCACTGCGCTGCTCGATTGCGGCGACGGCGCGCGCTCCTGCAGGCGTTGTTGTTCATGCATCCAGCGGCGCTTGGCCAGCACCTTGTCCACGCGCTGGTCCAGTTCGGCCACGGCCTTGTCCTGCGGCAGGCCTCCGCGCACCACCTTCTCGGTGACAATGCGCATTTCCTGCACGATGCGCTCCCATTCGAGCACCTTCGGCGTCGGCTTGACCCGCTCCAGCTGATCGCGGAACGCGGCGGCCAGCGGATCGTTGGCCAGCGACGGCGCGTTCCAGGCGCTGCGGCGCGGCGGCAGGTCGCCGATGATCGAATGGAAGCGTGCCTGGATCTGCGGGCGCGACAGGAATTCGATCAGCTTCCAGGACGCCTCCTTCTGCTGCGACTTGCGGAAGATCACCAGGCTGGTGCCACCGGCGATGCCCGCGCCCGGACCGTCCGGCCCCGGCAGCGCGGCGGTACCCCACTGTCCTTCCAGTTCCTTCGGCTGCAGTTTCTTGAACTCGCGGATGTTCCAGGGGCCGGAGATGTAGAACACGTTGAAGCCGCGGAAGAATTCATCCCAGACGTTGGAGATCTGCGTCTCGGACATCTTCGGCGCCCAGCCCTGCTCGAACATGTTGGCGTAGAAGGCCAGCGTGCGGCGGAACCCCGGGCTGGCGAAATTGCCGCGGGTATCGTCGTCGCGCAGCAGCGGATCGGGCTGCTGCAGGGCCAGCGACAGCTGCTGCTCGAATTCGTTGATCGGCATCAGTACCGCGTAGCGGTTCGGGCCCTGCATGCGCTTGATCGCCGCCATCTGCTCCTCCCACTCCGGCCACGTGCGCGGCGGGTGGTCGTAGCCGGCCTTGGCCAGCAGGTCCTTGCGGTAGTAGATCAGGCGGGTGTCGACATACCACGGCACGCCGACCAGTTCGCCGTGGATCACGTTGGTATCCCAGATGCCCTGGAAGTAATCTTTCGGGTCGACCACAGTGGAGCGCTGCACGAACGGTTGCAGCGGTGTAAGCGCGTCGAGTTCGGCGAACTCCGGCACCCAGGTATTGCCGAGCTGGCACACGTCCGGCAGTCCGTCGGCGGCGAACGCGGTCAGCAGCTTCTCGTGCGCGGCGGTCCACGGGATGTTCTGCACATCCACCTTGATGCCGGGGTTTTCGGCCTCGAACTCGTGGATCAGCTCGCTGACCACCTCGGCTTCGCGGCCCATCGCCCAGAAGCGCACGGTGGTGGTGCCCGGTTCGGTGCGGGCGCAGCCGGCCACGGCCAGGGTGGCCAGGGCAGGCAGCGCCCAGCGGCGCAGGCGGTCGATCCAGTTCGGCATCGGGTTACTTGCCCTGGCCTGTGGTGCGGTTGGCATTGTTCTTCTGTTCCTGCGCGGCAGCCGCGCGTGATTCGGCGATACCCACCGCGCGTGCTGCCGCGGCCTTTTCGTCCTTCTGCAGTTCCAGCGGCTGGAACGACCCTTCCGGCGCCAGCCAGCCGCCGCTGAATCCGGCCCGCTCCAGGCCCTTGCGGATGTACGGATTCTTCTTCATCACTTCCCAGACGAAGTCGTTGCGGTAGTTGGCGATCATGGTCAGGATCGGTCCCTGGTCGATGGCGATGTAGTCGCTGGCGACCCAGCCGCGATCCGGCACCAGGCGGCCGGTCTTGATCGGGATGTCGTAGTTGAAGCTGGGGTTGAATGAATCCAGGAAGCCGTAGCTGGAATAGATGTAGTCGCCGTAGCGCTTGTGCATTTCCAGCGTGGCCGGGATCACCTGCTCCGGCGCGAACACCACCGAAGCGATCGCCGCAGTCGGGGCGATGGTGCCGTCATCGAAATTCTCGCGCAGCCCAGCGCCGCGCGAGGAGTAATGGCGGAACTGGCGCTGCTCGCCGCGGTATTCCTGCGTGGTGTTCTGCGGGCCATCGCTGGCGGTCAGGCCCCACACATTCTCGCCATACTCCTTCCACTGCATCGGGTTGGCGATGGCGTATTCGCGCTGGGCCAGCGCAGCCGAGCGGCTGTTGAGGAAATAGGTGCTGCCGCGCTCGCGCATGTACGCGTCCTGGATATCGCGGAAGTCGATCCAGACGTGGCTGTACTGGTGGCCGAACAGCGGGCCGAAGGACAGGTATTCCTGGCCCTGGTAGACACCCCAGTCGTTGTCATAGGTGCGCGTCCACACCGTCCACGCATCCGGGCTGACCGGGTGCGTGGGCGAGCCCAGGGCGAGGATGTAGACCATCATCGCCTCGTTGTAGCCCATCCAGTCGTGGTCGATGAAGCCGCTCTCCGGGAACCAGCCCATCGAGATCAGCGGCGCACGCTGCTGCAGCCACGGCCAGTCGACCTTCTTGTACAAGGTATCGGCAATCTGGCGGATTTCCTTTTCGCGCGGATCGTCACCGTCGTAGTACGACTGCGCGAACAGCACGCCCATCATCAGCAGTGCGGTATCCACCGAGGACAGTTCGACCCAGCTGTCGTAGCGACGCCCTTCCTGCATGTCCAGGAAGTGGTAGTAGAAGCCCTTGTAGCCGGCCTTGCCGGTGCGCTGCGGGCCCATCGGCACGTCGCGGAAGAATTTCAGGGTGGTCAGGGTACGGTCGATGGCCTGGTTGCGGCTGACCCAGCCGTTCTCGATGCCGATCGGATAGGCAGTCAACGCGAAGCCGACCGAGGCGATGCTGGCGAACGGCCGCGACGGGTAGCGGTCCGGGGTCAGCCCGTTCACTTCGTTGGTGGTGTCCCAGAAGAACTGGAAGGTGCGGCGCTCAATGTCATCAAACAGCGGCGGCAGCTCCGGCTTCATCGGCCGCGGCGGTGCATCGGCCTCGATCAGGATCACCGGCGGGCGCGGCTTGGCAGGTTCCTGCTGGGCCGGCTGGCAGGCGGCCACCGCCAAGCACAGCATTGCGGCGGACGACAGATGGCGTGCCTGCATGGCGCGGTTCCTCCGGTGGTCTGATCGATGGGAAAGCATACCGTCCAATGATCTGAAATCGTTTACAAGATGCGCTCTTAAAAAACCACGAAAAACGTGGTCTGACACCGCGATCATTGCCCACGCCGCTGCCCCCTGCCCAGCAGCGGCGTGGGCAATGGACCGGCACGGGGCCGGCCATTGCCGTTCTCACACAATCGATGCCGCCGGCGGACCGGCGGCATCGGATACAGCAACAGGCGGCGCCACTTAGAAGCGGAAGCCCACTTCGGCCTTGACCTGGCGCGGAGTGCCGATGATGTCGCCGGTCTCGTTGTAGCTGGCCTGCAGCTTGCCGTTGGTCTTGACGTAGTTGTAGGTGGAGAAGTTGTCGAAGTTGAACACGTTGATGATGTCCAGACGGGCGTACAGCTCGGTGTTGCCCGCCAGCTTGAACGTCTTCGTCGCCTGCAGGTCGACCGAACGGTAGCCGAAGATCTTGCCACCCACCAGGAACTTGCCGGTTGCGTTGGGCACGGCCGCCTGCGGGGTCGGCAGGGTGTAGCCGCTGGCCTGCATCACCGGGTACCAGTCGTTGACGGCGGTCGGGGTGGCCAGGGTGATCTTGCCGCCGAAGGTGATGCCCCAGAAGCCCGCGTACGAACCGGTCACCACCAGGCGGTGGCGCGGTGCGCCGTTGGAGCGGATGGTCGGGTAGTCACCGATCAGGCCGCGATCGAACGCATACTTCTCGTTGATGTCGCGGTTGTGGCGCGCGGTGGTCCAGGTGTAGGCGATCGAGGTGCCCCAGCCGCTTTCCTTGGTGAACGGCTTCTGTGCCGACAACAGGACCTGGGTGGCACGGGTCTTGATGCCCTGCTGGCCGATGATCAGGCTGCCGAAGCCCGGCACGTTGCAGCTCCAGGCCTGGCTCAGGCCCGGGGAGGTGCCACCACACAGGCGCGGATCATCGAAGAACTGGCCGGTCGGGTAGCGGTTGCCCAGGGTGAAGGCGAAGCCGTCGTAGCTCAGGGTACGGGCGATGGTGGCGTCGGTCAGCCAGTCGCCGATCTGGTTGCTCATGCCCAGGCTGAACTGATCCGAGTACGGCGCCTTCAGCTTGTTGTTCAGCAGGTCCACTTCCAGGCCGGCATTGCTGGTCGCGCCGACCAGTGCCTGCAGGTTGCCGATCCCGTTGAGCAGGTTCGGGTTCCAGTCATAGCAGGCGGCCTGGCCGTTGATGCAGGCGCCGGTGGCCGGGTTGCGGAAGTAGATGGTCGGCTGCGGCAGGGCCAGCTTGGTGGTTTCCAGCTGCAGGTTGTCGAACAGGTCACGGTCGTAGGAACGGCCGGCACCACCGTGGATCACGTGCTGCTCGTCGGCGTTGATGTCATACGAGAAGCCCAGGCGCGGCTGCCAGGCGTCCTTGAACGCCTTGCGGTTGTGGCCGTTGCTGATGTAGTCGCTGATGTCCAGGCCGCCCAGTGCCAGCGAATCGGCATAGGTCTGGCCAGCGGCGGCGCGCGGATCCTGCGAATAGATGGCGTCGACCACCTGCTGCGGGGTCACGAAGTCGAGGTAGGACGGGGTCTTTTCGTAGTCCCAGCGCAGGCCGATGTTCAGCTGCAGGTGGTCATTGACCTGCCAGTCGTCCTGGATGAACACGCCGTACTGCTTGGACTTCGAACGCACTTCACCGGACACACCGGTCACGCCGGTCACCGGCTTGACGAACTGCGCCTTGTACGGAATGGAATCGGGGAAGTCCGGATCGCCCAGCGAGTAGGTGAAGGTCGGATTGATCTGCGCCGCGTCGGACGCGTACAGGTCGATCTGCTTGTACTTCACGCCCATCTTGATGGTGTGGTCACCGGCCCACTGGATGCCATCCAGGGTCAGGTTGTCTTCGATCGACCAGCCCTTCTGGCCCTTCACCTGCGAATCCAGTGCCGAGGCGCCACCGATCTTCACGATGGTGCGGTCTTCGGGGCCGTCCGGTGCGGTGTAGGTGATGCCGTTGGCCAGCGTCAGCGGGGTCGGGTTGTTGAACGAGTCTTCGTGGGTGACCATCAACTCGTTGTAGTAGCGCTCACCACTGTGGTTCCAGCGCAGGGCATAACGACGGTCGGTGTTGACCACTTCACGGCCGGCTTCCGGCGAGGTCTGGCCACTGAACTGCGACTGGGTTTCGTCGCGGTCCTGGAAGGTCAGTTCGATGCGGTCGTTGTCGGTCGGCTCGAAGTCGATCTTGCCGAAGATCAGATCCTGCTGGAACGGCTGGCTGGCCGGGCCGAGGCCGGCGGCACCAGCGGGCGGCAGCAAGCCGGCAGCGCCGGTGACCGCGCCATCCGGCGCGATGGTGACCGGCAGGTCGAAGCGCTTGGCTTCGTAGGTCACGAAGAAGTGCGCCTTGTCCTGGATGATCGGGCCGCCCAGGGCGAAGCCGTATTCCTTCTCGGCCGAGACCATCTTCTCCTTGCCGCCCTGGCGCTCGGCCGGGGTCTTGGCACGCATGTCTTCATCGGTGTAGCGGTAGAACGCCTCACCCTTGAACTCATTGGTACCGGACTTGGTCGCAGCCGTCACTGCGGCGCTCGACACCTGGCCATACTCGGCCTTGTAGTTGCCGCTGATGACCTTGTATTCGCCGATGGCCAGCTGCGGGAACGGGTTACCGGCGCTGCCGGACTGGCCGGCCACGCCGCCACCCTTGACGTAGCTCTTCTGGCCCACGCCGTCGATGTACACGTTGGTACCATCTGCATTGGTGGCGCCGCCGCGCAGCGAGGTGTTGCCCTTGGCGTCGCGGGTGAAGATCAGGCCCGGCACCGCGTCGGCGAACTCCAGGAAGTTGCGCGACACCTGCGGGGTGGTCTGGATCTGCTGCAGGCTGACGGTCTTGCCGACTTCGGAGGTACGCACTTCCTGCAGCAGGGTCGGCGCGACAACGTTGACGGTGTCCAGGTTGGTGGCCGCGGTCGAACCCGGGGTGCTGCTGGCGGCACCGGCGAAGTTCAGCGTCGCGGTCGACGCCACGGTGACGGTGACCTTCTGGGTCTGGCCGTTGGCGACCACGTTGTACGTGCCCGGATCCAGGCCCATCAGCGAGTAGCTGCCGTCAGCGCGGATGGTGCCACGGCGGACGGTACCGGTGGCCACATTGGTGGCGGTCACTTCGGTGCCGGCCTGGGCACCGGCAACCTGGCCGCGCAGGCTGGCGTTGGCCGACTGCGCCATGACGTTGGGGGCGGCAGCCAGCATCAGGCAGCTGACCAGGGCGGTGCTCAGCAGCCGGCGCGCCGGCATGCGGAAGGTGGTATGCATCATCAACTCAATCTCCGGGTGGCGGTAACCGCTTGCGCGGTCCCTGCGATCAGTCAAAAAAAGAAGAAACGCCTCTGGCTTCAACGGCCGGATGGCGGAGTGGTGGAATCGCGAACAATCAAGCGGGGAACCAGGGTCTGCTTGTCCCCTGCCCCATCCGTGGAGGTGCCGTCCATCAACTGCATCAGGCGCGTCATGGCCCGGTCGCCGAGCTCGGCGATGCTGACCTGCATGGTGGTCAGCGACGGGTGGACGAAACGCGCCAGTGGAATGTCATCGAAACCCGCCAGGGCCACATCGGCCGGCACACGGACCCCTGCCTGCGTGAACGCATACAGGCAGCCCAGGGCCATCATGTCGTTGGCGGCGAATACGGCATCGGGCAGCGCTCCGGCTGCCAGCAACTCCTGACCGGCACGATGGCCGGAAGCTTCGTCGAAATCACCGGGCAGCTCGATGCCTTCGGCGCCACCGCCAAAAGCCGCCAGCGCGTCACGGAAGCCGCGCAGGCGCTCGCGCGCGTCGAAGTTGAGGTCCGGACCAGAAATGAAGGCAATGCGGCGGTGGCCGGCATCCAGCAGGTGGCGGGTCATCGCCATCGCGCCGGCGTGGTCGTCGATGCTCAGCACCGGGTGGTCCTGCCCGGGCAGATAGGTGTTGATCAACACCGTCGGCAACGACTGCGGCAGGTTGTCGGTCAGGAAGCCCGGACTCTCGGCATAGGGCGAAAGCACCAGCAGGCCGTCGACGCGGCCGCGCATGGCACGCAGGGCGGCGCCCTGCTGTTCCTGGTCACCGTGGTAGCTGGACACCAGCAGGTGCTGGCGGCGGTTGCGGGCCACCCCGTCAATGCCGCGCATCAGCTCGGAGAAGAATTCGCCGTACAGGTCAGGCAGCACCACGCCCACCGTATTGGTGCGGCGGCTGCTCAGGCTGCGGGCGGCGGCGTGCGGGGTGTAACGCAGCCGTGCGGCCACCTCCAGCACAAGCTGGCGGACCGGTTCGGCGACATTTTCATGCCCGTTTAGCGCGCGGGAAACCGTGGCCACGGAGACCCGGGCTTCGCGTGCGACGTCTTTGATTGTGATAGCTGCCTTGTTCACGAAGCCGCCCTCCACGGCTTGGACCTACCAGCATTGGCGCGGAATGTAAGCGTTTCCATCCAGGCTTGTAAACAGTCCGTTAGGCGAATGTCCCGAAATGGACATGAAAATCTGTCCGTGGCGAGGCCCGCAGGGACCGGCCAGGACAGTGCGGGACAAGGACTCAGCCCTGTTCTGACGGGGTCTG
This sequence comes from Stenotrophomonas sp. Ps181, assembly GCF_025697425.1. Lineage (NCBI taxonomy): Bacteria > Pseudomonadati > Pseudomonadota > Gammaproteobacteria > Lysobacterales > Lysobacteraceae > Stenotrophomonas > Stenotrophomonas sp. Ps181. Next base: position 315,620 of record NZ_JAHWBI010000004.1, on the reverse strand, counting down.
TGCGCGGATGGACAGCGCGTGGATATCGGTGTCCATCATCGATCCCAGCGCGGCATACACCGCGCGATGCCGGGCCAATGGAGCCAGCCCTGCGAAGCGCTCACTGACCACATGCACGTTGAAATGGCCGCGCCCGTCGCGCGCACCGGCATGGCCGGCGTGACGATGGCTGTCGTCCTCGATCTCCAGCACGCTCGGCGCCAGCGCCTGCTGCAGCGCATCACGGATCCGCTCGATCCGTTCCGCGTTCACGGCAGCACCTTGCGGAACGGGCGGACCTGCACGCGGGTGTAGACGCCTGCAGCCACGTACGGGTCGGCATCGGCCCAGGCCTGGGCCTGCGGCAGCGACTCGAACTGCGCGATCACCACCGAACCGCTGAAACCGGCCGGGCCCGGGTCTTCACTGTCCACCGCCGGGCAAGGCCCGGCCAGCAGCAGGCGCCCCGCGTCGCGCAGCGCATGCAGCCGCGCCAGATGCTCCGGCCGCGCCTGCAGCCGCTGCGCCAGCACATCCTGGCCGTCATACCCTTCGATCACATACCACACCGGCATTTCCTCGCTTGCGTTGTCGGGTCCGCCGATTCTAGCCAATGCAGCCCCTGCCCCGTTCCGGCTGGACACTGGCGCAGCAAAGGTTTACCCTAGACTCCATTGCACGTGGCTGGATGCAGCAGCCCGTCGGTTTCTGCGGCCACGCAGCCCCCGACGACAGATCCGCTGCTTCAAACCGGACCACCTGGCCGGGCCACGTAGACGACCTCCCCGTAGTTCTGTCGCTGCCGTTTACTGCGGCGCGTCCTGCTGTTTGATATGTGTGGAATCGCGCCGATCCCGGCGTGTCTGGTGCCCTGGGGCTCCGTGGCGTTGGCCCGGCGAACCCGGTGCCGCGACTGGTCCGTTGCAATCCTGATGTCCATTAGATGACTTCCGAACTCGCGCTCGACGCGAACCCGCCAACTCGGCCGCCCGCCCCCCAGCAGCAGGAAATGCCGCTGGCCGTGGTGCATGGGCAACCGGTCCTGCAGATCCCGCAGGACCTGTACATCCCGCCGGACGCGCTGGAAGTCATCCTGGACGCCTTCGAAGGCCCGCTGGACCTGCTGCTGTACCTGATCCGCCGCCAGAACCTGGATGTGCTGGACATTCCCGTGGCCGAAATCACCCGGCAGTACGTGGAATACATCACCGTGATGCGCGAGCTGCGCTTCGAGCTGGCGGCCGAGTACCTGGTGATGGCCGCGATCCTGGCCGAGGTGAAGTCGCGGATGCTGCTGCCGCGCCCGGTCAGCGAGGAAGGCGATGAGGCCGACCCGCGCGCCGAGCTGGTGCGCCGGCTGCAGGAGTACGAACGTTTCAAGCAGGCCGCCGAGGACATCGACGCGCTGCCCCGCCAGGACCGCGACACCACGGTGGCGCATGCCTTCATGCCCGAGCGCGCCACGGTGAAGCTGCCGCCGCCGGTGGACCTGAAGGAAATGCTGCTGGCCCTGCACGACGTGCTCAAGCGCGCCGAGCTGTTCAGCGGCCACGCCATCAAGCGTGAAGCACTGAGCGTGCGGCAGCGCATGGGGGAAGTGCTGGGGCGCCTGGAGGACGGCAAGTTCTATCGTTTTGAAGGGCTGTTCACCGCCGAAGAAGGCAAGCTGGGCGTGCTGGTCACGTTCCTGGCAGTGCTGGAACTGGCCAAGGAACAGTTGCTGGACATCGTCCAGGAAGAACCGCTGGCGCCGATCTACGTGAAGTCGCTGGCCGCTGGCAACACCAACGCCCCGCTGCAGTTCAGCAGCGAGTTCGACGACAACGACGCCGCCAATGCCAACGAGTGAGCGCTGACTGCCGATGGATCAATCGCTGATCGACCGCATTGTCGAGGGTGCCCTGCTGGCCTCCAGCCAGCCACTCACCCTGGCCCAGCTGAAGGACCTGTTTCCGGAAGAGGAACCGGCACCGCCGGGCAGCATCGAACGTGCGCTGGAGCGCCTGCGCGAGGCCTGCGAAGGTCGTGGCGTGGAACTGGTCGAGGTCGCCTCCGGCTTCCGCTACCAGGTCACCGGCGAAGTACATGGCTGGATCAGCCGGCTGTGGACCGAACGCAAGACCCGATACACCCGCGCCACCCTGGAAACCCTGGCGCTGATCGCCTACCGGCAGCCGATCACCCGCGGCGAGATCGAGCAGGTGCGCGGCGTGGCGGTCAGCAGCAACATCATCCAGGCGCTGGAAGAACGCGAATGGATCCGCGTGGTCGGCCACCGCGACGTGCCCGGCAAGCCGGCGCTGTTCGGCACCACCAAGGGCTTCCTGGACTACTTCGGGCTGAAGCGGCTGGACGAACTGCCGCCGCTGTCGGAACTGAAGGACCTGGGTGAGCTGGAACCGCAGCTGGCCCTGGACCGTGATGCACCGCCCGTGGCCGGTGCCGAGGGTCCAGACATCTCGGCCGGCGCCGATGGCGTTGCCGCGAACGATGACGCCGGCCTGGCCGGCAGTGACACCCCCGATTCCGCCAATGCAGCCCCTGCATCGGCCTCCGATGAGCAAGCACCTTCGCCCCTCGATGATGGGCACCCCGATTCCGCGCCGGGCGAGCGCGCGGTGCCAGTGAACGAACGCGAAGACAACGCCGTCGCGATGACGACCGTGGCTGTTGACCAAGCCGATTCCGAACCAGAGGCCGACCTCGAAACCGTCGGCCGGAGCAAAACTGATGAGTGACACCCCCCGTAACAAGCTCTCGCTGAAGCGCGAAGCCACCTCCGAACAGTTCAAGCTGGAAGAGCGCCTGCACAAGGTGCTGGCCCAGGCCGGCCTCGGCTCGCGCCGCGCGCTGGAACAGCGCATCGCCGAAGGCCTGGTCAAGGTCAACGGTGAAGTCGCGCAGACCGGCATGTCGGTCAAGAGCGGCGACAGGATCGAACTGGATGGCCGTGGCTTCGTCGCCACTGCCCTGGCCGAACCGTCGCGCGTGCTGGTCTACAACAAGCCGGAAGGCCAGGTGACCACCCGCGAAGATCCCGAAGGCCGCCCGACCGTGTTCGAGTCGCTGCCGCCGCTGAAGGGCGCGCGCTGGATCGCCATCGGTCGCCTGGACATCAATACCACCGGCCTGCTGCTGGCCACCACCGACGGCGAGCTGGCCAACGCCATGATGCACCCGTCGTTCGAGGTCGAGCGCGAGTACGTGGTGCGCGTGCGTGCACCGGAAGGCGAGGAAAAGGTCTCCGACGCCATCGTCGACCGCCTCGGCCGTGGCGTCGCACTGGAAGACGGTCCGGCCAAGTTCGATGAGATCGAACGCATCGGCGGCACCGATTCCCACGACTGGTTCCGCGTCGTGGTGAAGGAAGGCCGCAACCGCGAAGTGCGCCGCCTGTGGGAATCGCAGGGCTGCCAGGTCAGCCGCCTGAAGCGCACCCGCTATGGCAAGGTGAGCCTGCCGCGCGAACTGGCCCGTGGCCATTCGGTGGAACTGGGCACCGCCCAGGTGGAAGCGCTGCGCGCGCAGCTGAAGCTGGAAGAAGGCGCACCGTCGGCATTGACGCTGCAGCCGGTGATCGGCCAGCGCCGCGCCGCAAAGACCACTGTGCGCGTGCGCGAAGGTGGCCGCGGCAATGCCTACGTCAATGGCCACAACACCGCCGACGAAGGCCGTGAGCTGCGCCGCTTCGACAACGTCCGCGAAGACCGCGGCCGTGGCCGCGGTGGCAAGGGCGGCGGCTTCAAGGGCGGCCTGACGGTCAGCGGTGAAGCGGCAGCCAAGCAGTCGCAGAAGCCGTTCAAGCAGCGCGCCCAGAAGAACGATCGTTCGCTGCCGGAAGGCAATCCGGCGGCGTTCCGCACCTGGTACGTGCCCGATGGCGTGAGCACCGGCCCGAGCGGCCATCGCAATGCCGGTCCGGGCGCACGTGGCCCGGGTGCCCGTGGTCCGGGCGCAGGCGGCCAGGGCCGCCCGTACGGCAAGCCGAAGGGCCCGGGTGCTGGCGCCGGTGGCGGTCAGGGCCGTGGCGGTTTCGGTGGCGAAGGCCGTGGTGGCGCAGGCGGCCAGGGCCGGCCGGCCGGTGCGGGCAACCGCTCGCAGGGCCAGGGCAACAAGCACCCGTACGGCCATCCGGGCAACGCCCCGAGCTTCCCGTCCGACCATGCAACCCCGGGTTTCAACCCGTATGGCAGCCCGAAGCCGGCGCGCGGCGCCCGTCCGGGCGGTCGTGGTCCGGGTGGCGGCAACCGTGGGCCGGGTGGCAATCGCGGCCCCGGCGGTCCGGGTGGCAACCGTGGCCCGGGTGGCCCCGGTGGCAACCGCGGTCCCGGCGGTCCGCGCCGCAGCGGCCCGCGCGGCGGCTGATCAGCGGCCCGACTGAAATGAAAACCCCGGCTCCGGCCGGGGTTTTTCTTTGCCTGGTAGATCGACCCGCGGGTGGATCCACGCCATGGGCGGACGCAAGGCGAGTACTAGGAATTCTTTGAAAACGTGCAATTAGTGCCACAGGTCGACGCGAGCAACGCGATGAACGCCTATCATGAAGCGTCTCCCCGCATAAGGAAACGACGATGGCATGGCATACCAGCGGCTCTGTGCTGACACTGGTAAATCCCACCAACATCTGGTGGAACACAGTCTACGGCCCGGGCCACACTGTTCCCGTTTCAGGCATCTACGTCTGCCTTGGCTGCAGGCGCGAGATCACGAGCAATCAGAACGACCCCTTCCCGCCGCAGTCGCACCATCAGCACTCGACCCAGCAGGGCAGCATCCGCTGGAAACTCAATGTACGCACGAACACCGACGGCGCCTGATGTAAAACAGGGGACGGAGGGGATTAAGTCGTTTTTGCCACATTGTGAATTGGCTAGGCAAAAACGACTTAATCCCCTCCGTCCCCTTTTTTGTTGTCAGCGCCGGCTGATGGTGAAGGCGGCGCCGTCCACGCCCAGGTCCCAGCCCTTGCCGGTGCCGGACAGGGCCAACGAGATGTCGCCCTTGGTCATCACCTGCGCATTGCTGGATTTCACCGCGCCGGCATGCGCACCGACCGAGGCGTAGGTGCCCAGCAGCTCATTGACGCTCACGGCGCCGGTGAAGCTGCCACGCCCATTGGTGATCTTCGACTTGCCCACGGTCAGGCCGCCGCCCTTCACTTCGATACGCACCGGCATGCTGGCGCCATTGCTGCAGGTGACCGTGCCGGTGCCGGACGCGGTCTTGTAGATCAGCGACCAGCCGGACAGGTTGTAGCGCAGCTGGCAGTCGAGATTGCCGGCAGCGTGCGCGGCTGGAGCCAGCGTGGCAGCGGACAGGGCCAGCAGCAGGGCGAAGGGCTTGTTCATGGCGGGACTTCCAGTTCGGTCGGACTGCCGGCGAATCTAGCAGCGCGCGCGTGCACGTTGGATGCAGGCGCGCGCGCTGGTGCGGTGGTGTTCAGGCCGTCGCTCAGGCCTGTTCGTCCAGGTGGAAGGCATCAGCATCGAGCATCGCAGGGAAACGCGCACGATGTGCAGCCAGTGCTTCGGCCGAAATGGTGGTGGTCACCACCTGTTCGCGTTCGCGGATCTCCACCTGCGGCTGGCCGAGGAAATCCAGCACCGCGCTGTCGCCGGCGTAGTGCAGCTGGTTGCCGTCCACGCCAACGCGGTTCACCGCTGCCACGAAACACAGGTTCTCGATCGCACGCGCGCGCAGCAGGGTCTTCCACGCATAGGCGCGCGCCGACGGCCAGTTGGCGACGAAGATCTGCAGGTCGAAGTCCAGCTGCTGAGGACGCTCCACGTTGTAGCGGTTGCGGCAGAACACCGGGAAGCGCAGGTCGTAGCAGACCTGCGGATTGATCCGCCAGCCCTTCCATTCCACGCTCAGGCGCTCACGGCCAGCGGCATAGCGCTCGTGCTCACCGCCGTAACGGAACAGGTGGCGCTTGTCGTAGTGCTGCAGCCCGCCATCGGGCGTGGCGAACAGTAGGCGGTTGTAGACGCCCTCGCCGTCGCGCAGCTGCACGCTGCCGATCACCGCCGCGTCCAGCGCCTTCGCCTGTTCGCGCACCCAGGCCACGGTCGGGCCGTCCATGCCTTCGGCCTGGGCGATGGCCTCGTTGGAGAAACCACTGGTGAAGGTCTCCGGCAGGATCACCAGGTCGGTGGTGCCAGCCAGCGGTGCGAGCAGCGCGCCGTAGTAGGCGCGGTTGCCGGCCGGATCGTGCCAGCGGGTGTCGCCCTGTACGAGGGAAATGCGCAGGTCCTGCATGTCTACGCCTCCGCTCACAGCAGGCGCAGGCGTTCGATCGCCGCGTCCATGGTCGCTTCGTTCTTGGCAAAGCACAGGCGCACCAGGCGCTGGCCGGCCGGAGGAGTCTCGTAGAACGGCGACAGCGGGATCGCGGTCACGCCCTTCTCGATGGTCAGCCACTTCACGAACTCATGGTCCGGCAGGTCGCTGATGGCCGAGTAGTCGACCAGCTGGAAGTAGCCGCCCGGCACCGGCAGCGCCTTCAGGCGGGTACCGGCCAGCTGCTCGCGGAAGCGGTCGCGCTTGGCCTGGTAGAACGCGCCCAGTTCCAGGTGGTGTTCCGGCTCATCGCGGATCATCGCGGCGAAGCCGTATTGCGCCGGGCCGAAGCTGGTGAAGGTGTTGTACTGGTGCACCTTGCGGAACTCGGCGGTCAGCGCCGGCGGGGCGATCGCATAACCGATCTTCCAGCCGGTGCAGTGGTAGGTCTTGCCAAAGCTGGAGATCACGAACGCGCGCTCGCGCAGCTCCGGGTAGCGCAGCGCCGACTCATGGCGACGGCCGTCGTAGATGATGTGCTCATACACTTCATCGGAAATCAGGTAGATCTGCGTGCCACGCAGCAGCTCGGCCAGCGCCTGCATGTCCTGCGCCGACAGCATCGCGCCGGACGGATTGTGCGGGGTGTTGACGATCAACATGCGGGTGCGCGGGGTGATCGCTGCACGCACGCGGTCCCAATCGACAGCGAACGTCTGCGGATCGAGCGACACATGCACCGCCTTGGCGCCGGCCAGGTCGATCGCCGGCTCGTAGCAGTCGTAGGCCGGGTCGAGCACGATCACTTCCTCGCCCGCACGCACCACGGCGTGGATGGCGTTGAAGATGGCCTCGGTGCCGCCGCTGGTGACGGTGATCTCGCTGTCCGCATCCACCTGCACGCCGTAGCAGTCCAGCGCCTTCTGCGCGATGGCCTGGCGCAGCGGCGCCACGCCGGTCATCGGCGGGTACTGGTTCAGCCCGGCGGCCATCGCCCTGGCGGTCTCGTCGATCAGGCGCTGCGGCGCGGAAAAGTCCGGGAAACCCTGGCCCAGGTTGACCGCGCCGTGTTCGGCGGCGAGCTGGGACATCACGGTGAAGATCGTGGTACCGACCTTGGGCAGCTTGGTGGTGGGTTGCATCGGCCTGGACTGTGGGGAACAAGGCCTCCGAGTTTACGCAATCCACGCGTCGGTAGTGCCGGCCGCTGGCCGGCACCCCTGGGACGATCTGCGACGTCGGGTCGCATCTGCCGGCCAGCGGCCGGCACTACCGTCGGCATTCACCGCTACAATTGCGACCGCACTCCGGCATGAAGACCCCTGCCCCTTGGACACCCCTGCATTGCTGGCCGCCAGCGGCCTGAGCTTCTCCCGCAATGACGAGCCGGTGTTCGGCCCGCTGGACTTCCATGTGGACGCGGGTGAAGCCCTGCTGGTGCAGGGTGGCAACGGCGCCGGCAAGACCACCCTGCTGCGCGTGCTGGCCGGCCTGGCCCGGCCCGGCACCGGCCAGGTGCGGATCGACGGCAAGCCCGCCAGCAACGCCGAGCGTGCGCGCTATGTCGCCTATCTCAGCCACCTGCCGGCGCTGAAGCCGGACCTCGGCACGCTGGAGAACCTGCACTTTCTGTGTGGCCTGCATGGGCGCCGCGCGCGGCAGATGCCCGGCAACGCACTGGCCATCGTCGGCCTGGCCGGTTACGAGGACACCCTGGTACGGCACCTGTCGGCCGGACAGAAGCGGCGGCTGGCACTGGCGCGCATCTGGCTGTCGCCGGCGCCGCTGTGGCTGCTCGACGAACCCTACGCCAACCTCGACCTGGAGGGCATCACCCTGGTCAACCGGATGATCTCGGCGCACCTGCGCGCCGGTGGCGCTGCGCTGGTCACCACCCATGGCGCCTATGCCGCACCGCCGGTGCGTACCCGCCAGCTCGACCTCGGCGGTGCCGCATGATCGCGCCGGGCACAGAACCGGGCCTGTGGCAGACCGCAGGCGCCCTGCTCAAGCGCGACCTGCGCCTGCTCTGGCGCCGCCGTGGGGATGCGCTGCAGCCGCTGCTGTTTGCGGTACTGGTGGTGGTGCTGTTCGCGCTGGCCCAGGGCCGCGAACCGAAACTGCTGAGCGCCACCGCCGGTGCGGTGCTGTGGCTGGCGGTGCTGCTGGCGGGACAGCTGGCGCTGGATTCGCTGTTCCGTTCCGACGCCGAAGATGGCTCGCTGGAACAATGGCTGCTGGCGCCGGTGCCGCTGGCCTGGCTGGTGCTGGTGCGCGTACTGCTGCATTGGGCCACCACTGCGCTGCCGCTGATCGTGGTCAGCCCGCTGCTGGCCGAAATGCTGCATCTGCCGCATGACCAACTGCCGATGTTGCTGGCATCGTTGCTGCTGGGCACGCCCTTGCTGAGCCTGATCGGTGGCGTGGTCGCCGCACTGACCGTTGGCATCCGGCGCTCTGGTATTCTCGTGGCGCTGCTGTCGTTGCCGCTGTACGTGCCGGTGCTGGTGTTCGGCGCAGGCAGCCTGGCGGCAGCCGGGCGCGGGCAGGATCCGGTCGGTGCGCTGCTGATGCTGGGCGCCGGCCTGCTGCTTGCGCTGGTGCTGGCGCCGCTGGCCACCGCCGCTGCAATACGTATTTCTCTGAGTTGACCGAGCTGAGAGCCAATCCACCCCTGCTGGATAGCCGCCACGCATGAATCCGATTGTCCGCTGGTTCCACCAACTCGGTTCGCCTCCCACGTTCGACCGTTTCGCTGCCCGCTGGTCGCGGGTGTTCTACCTTGCTGCAGTACCGGTGCTGCTGGTCGGCATGTGGCAGGCGCTGCTGGTGGTGCCGCCGGAAGCCAAGCAGCTGGACAGCTTCCGCATCCTCTACATCCACGTGCCCAGTGCCTGGATGAGCCTGTTCGTGTTCGCGCTGATGGCGCTGTATGCCGCGATCGCGCTGATCTGGCGGATCAAGATCTGCGAGATCCTGGCCATGGCCTGCGCGCCGATGGGCGCCGGCTTCACCCTGATCACCCTGCTGACCGGCAGCATCTGGGGCAAGGGCACCTGGGGCACCTGGTGGGACTGGGACCCGCGCATGACCAGCGAACTGGTACTGCTGTTCCTGTACCTGGGCGTGATCGGCCTGTACCACGCCATCGAGGACCGCCGCAGCGCCGCGCGCGCCGCTGGCCTGCTGGCCATTGTAGGTGTCAGCCTGCTGCCGGTGATCCGCTATTCGGTGGACTGGTGGGGCGGCCTGCACCAGCGCCAGTCGATCAACGTGTTCGGTGAATCGGCGATCAGCAGCGCGATGATCGCGCCGCTGTGGTGGATGGTGATCGGCACCAAGTTCTGGTTTGCCGGTTCGGTGCTGGCCAAGGCCCGCGCCGACAATCTCGACCGCGAGGCCGGCAAGGCCTGGGTCGGCGGCCGTGTCGATACCGCGCGCGCCTCCCGGGAGGCCCAGCCATGACCCACCTGCCCTATGTGATCGGCGCCTACGCCGTATTCGTGCTGGTGCTCGGCGCCGATGCCCTCGGTTCGTGGCTGCGCCTGCGCGTGGCGCGCCGGCTGGCACTGGCCCGCCAGCAGCGCCAGCAGACCCGCGCCGGCAGGCAGGACGCGGTGCCGCCGCTGTCGACGGAGCTCGAACGATGACCCCGGTACAGCGTCGCCGCCTCGTGTGGGTGCTGCTGGCCCTGCTCGCCTCCGGCCTGGCCACCGCGCTGGTGGCGATGGCGCTCGAGCGCAACATCGCCTACCTGTACACCCCTTCGGAAGTGCTGCGCGGCGATGTCGATGCACAGTCGCGTTTCCGCCTGGGCGGCATGGTGGTGAAGGGCTCCTTCAACCGCCCGGTCGGCTCGCTGGAGGCGCGCTTCGAAGTGACCGACGGCGATGCACAGCTGGCGGTGACCACCTCGCGGATCCTGCCGGACATGTTCGCCGAAGGCACCGCGGTGGTCGCCAGTGGCCGCCTGCAGGACGGTGTCTTCGTCGCCGACGAAGTGCTGGCCAAGCACGATGAGAAGTACGTGCCGAAGGAAGTGGCCGACAAGATGGGCGATGCCCATCGCAAGCACGACGTGCCGGTGACGGCCCCCGAGGTGCGCTGAGTGCTGCCCGAACTGGGTCAGATCCTGCTGTTGTGTGCGTTGCTGGCCTCGCTGCTGCAGGCCGGCCTGCCGCTGGTCGGTGCGCATCGCAACAACGCGGCATGGATGGCGGTGGCGCGGCCTGCCGCCTTCGCGCAGCTGCTGCTGTTGGCCGGCGCCTTCGCGGTGCTGACCGCCGCGTTCGTGCAGCAGGATTTCTCGGTGCGCTACGTGGCCGAGAACTCCAATTCGCTGCTGCCGCTGATCTACCGCTATTCGGCGGTGTGGGGCGCGCACGAGGGCTCGCTGCTGATGTGGGCGCTGGTGCTGGCATTGTGGACCGGCGCGGTGGCGCTGTTCTCGCGGCACCTGCCGGCATCGGTGCAGGCGCGCGTACTGGCGCTGATGGGCATCGTCAGCGTCGGCTTCCTCGCCTTCCTGATCTTCACCTCCAATCCGTTCCTGCGCCTGAACCCGGCGCCGCTGGAAGGCCGCGACCTCAATCCGCTGCTGCAGGATCCGGGCCTGATCATCCACCCGCCGATGCTGTACATCGGTTACGTGGGCTTTGCGGTGCCGTTCGCGTTCGCGGTGGCGGCATTGCTGGAAGGTCGCGTGGATGCGCGCTGGCTGCGCTGGACGCGGCCGTGGACCAACGTTGCCTGGGGCTTTTTGACCCTGGGCATCGCATTGGGCAGCTGGTGGGCCTACTACGAGCTGGGCTGGGGCGGCTGGTGGTTCTGGGACCCGGTGGAAAATGCCAGCTTCATGCCGTGGCTGGTCGGTGCGGCACTGATCCATTCACAGGCCGTCACTGAAAAGCGCGGCACCTTCGGCAGCTGGACCCTGCTGCTGGCGATCGCCGCCTTCGCGCTGTCACTGCTGGGCACCTTCCTGGTGCGCTCGGGCGTGCTGACCAGCGTGCATTCGTTCGCCGCCGATCCCTCGCGCGGCCTGTTCATCCTGGTGTTCCTGTCGGTGCTGGTGGGCGGCAGCCTGCTGCTGTATGCGCTGCGTGCCAGCCAGCTGAGCGTGGACGCCGACGATCCGCGCCGTGGCTTCACCGCCACCTCGCGCGAGACCCTGCTGCTGGCCAACAACCTGCTGCTGGCCACCGCCTGCGCAATGGTGCTGCTGGGCACGCTGTACCCGCTGCTGGCCGATGCGCTGTCGCTGGGCAAGATCTCGGTCGGCCCGCCCTACTTCGGCAGCCTGTTCCTGCTGCTGATGGCACCGATGATCCTGTTGCTGCCGTTCGGCCCGCTGGTGAAATGGCAGCGTGACCAGCCCTCGCGCGCCTTCGCGCTGCTGGCACCTTGGCTGGGACTGGCGCTGCTGCTGGGCGCGCTGGCCTGGTGGCAGGCGCCGCAGAACGGCTGGAAGGCCGGCATCGGCGTCGCCGCTGCGGCCTGGGTCGCACTCGGCACCGCACGCTTCGTCTGGCAGCGCCTGCGCGGAAATGGCCGCTTCACCGCCGAGATGCTCGGCATGATCGTCGCCCACGCCGGCATCGCGGTGTTCCTGGCCGGCGCCCTGCTGGTCGAAGCGCTGAACGTACAGCGTGAAGTGGCGCTGGCACCGGGCCAGCAGCTGGTGGTCGGTCGCTACGAAGTCCGCTTCGAAGGCGTGGACCATCGTGAAGGGCCGAATTTCATCGCTGATCGAGGCCACCTGCGGGTGTTCCGCAACGGCCGCGAGCAGGCCCTGCTGCATCCCGAGAAGCGCCAGTACGCCAGCGGCGGCCAGGTGATGACCGAGGCCGGCATCGATGCACGCTTCGACGGCGATGTCTACGTGGCATTGGGCGAGCCGCTGGGCAACAATGCATGGGCGGTCCGGGTGCACATCAAGCCGTTCGTGCGCTGGATCTGGCTCGGCGCGCTGCTGATGGCCCTGGGCGGATTCATCACCGCCGCCGACCGCCGTTTCCGTCGTCCGTAGGAGTTCCCATGTCCGAGTCCCCCGCCCCGCGTCCCTCCCGCCCGCTGCCGCCGGTAGCCATCGTGATCGGCGTGCTGTTCTTCTTCGGCCTGCTCGGGCTGATGATCTATGGGGTGATGAAGTCGGGCGACCCGCAGCGCGACGTACTGCCGTCGGCACTGATCGACAAGCCGGCGCCGGCGTTCGCGCTGCCAGTGCTGCACGACCCGGCGATGATCGTGCGCAGCGATGAGCTGCGCGGCGCGCCCTATCTGCTGAACGTCTGGGGCAGCTGGTGCGCGGCCTGCCGTGAAGAACACCCGGTGCTGACCCGTTTCGCAGAAAGCAAGCGCGTGCGCGTGATCGGCTACAACTGGAAGGATGACCCGACTGACGCGCTGCACTGGCTGGAACAGCTGGGCAACCCGTTCATGGTCGTGCTCAGCGACGTCGAGGGCCGCACCGCGATCGACTGGGGCGTGACCGCCGCACCGGAGACGTTCCTGGTCGATGGCAGTGGCATCGTGCGCTGGAAGTACAGTGGAGCGATGACCCAGCGCGTGGTCGACGAGAAGCTGATCCCGGCACTGCAGAAGATCGAGAAAGCGCAGGGCAGTGCCGGCAACACCCTGCATACGGCGCCCTGAACCCATGCGCTGGCTGCTGGCGTTGCTGCTTCTGACGCTGCCGCTGGCCGCGCTGGCCCAGCAGCCGCTGCACGATCCGCAGCCGCTGCAGTTCCGCGATGACGCCGAGGAACGCCGCTTCCATGACCTGGCCGCGCAGCTGCGCTGCGTGCAGTGCCAGAACCAGTCGCTGGCCGATTCGAACGCGCAGATCGCCCAGGACCTGCGCCGCGAGGTGCTGCAGCTGATGCAGCAGGGACACGACGACGCACAGATCAAGCAGTTCCTGGTCGCGCGCTACGGTGAGTTCGTGCTCTATCAACCACCGTTGCAGCCGGGCACCTGGCTGCTGTGGGGTGGCCCCCTGCTGGTCCTCGGCGCCGGTGCACTGGTGGTGCTGGGCATCGTCCGCCGACGTGGACGCGCCGTCGGCGCGGCGCCGGCCGGCAAGGCCGATGAAGGAGACGAATGGTGAACCATTGGCTGCCGGTGCTGGCCGGTCTGGTTGCTGCGCTGATGGCAGCCCTGGTGCTGTGGCCGTTGCGCCACCACGGTCGCCGCGGTTTCGTGGTCGGCGTGTTCGCACTGGGCGTGGCCGGTGCCTGCCTGTACCTGCTGATCGGTGATCCGCGTGCAGCACAGGTACAGCCGACGCCGTCGGTAGCCACCCTGCGCGATGGCGTGCAGGCCCTGCAGGATGCACTGAAGCGCGACCCTCAGCGTGCCGATGGCTGGGCATTGCTCGGGCGTTCGCAGGCCGAACTGGGCAATGCCTCAGCTGCGGCAGACGCCTTCGCGAAGGCCGCCGAATTGGCACCGGATGATCCGGGCGTGCTGGTGGAAGCCGCGCAGGCGCGCGCGCAGGCTGATGCCGGCAAGCAGTTCGATGACACCGCGATGGCCTGGTTGCAGCAGGCACGTACACAGGCCCCCGACGCCGAGCGCGCCAGCTGGCTGCTGGGCATCGCCCTGCGGCAACGCGGAAAGAACGCCGAGGCTGCGGACGTGTGGAGCGGCCTGCTGCCGCGACTGGAACCGGGTGCCGCGCAGGCGCTGCAGGCGCAGATCGCGATTGCCCGCGAGGCCGCCGGCCAGGCGCCCGATGCTGGCGCTGCGGCGCCACCGGCGCTGCTGCAGGTGCGCGTGCAGCTGCCGGCACTGAAGAACGCCGAGTGGCCAGCCAGCACCCAGGTGTTCGTGCTGGCCCGTGCCGTCGGCGGCCCGCCGATGCCGGTGGCCGCTCGCAAGCTGCCGCTGAGCGGATTCCCGGACACGGTCGGGCTGGGTGACGGTGACAGTCCGATGCCAACCACACCGCTGTCGGCCCATCGCGAAGTGGAAGTGCTGGCACGCATCTCGCGCACCGGCAGTGCCAATCGCAGCGAGGACGACCTGCAGAGCGTTCCGGTGAAGGTAAGCCTGCCGCATGAGGGCGTGGTGGAGCTGCGGTTTCCATAACGCGCCGCCCGGTAGTGCCGGCCGCTGGCCGGCAACCACGCAGGCGCATCAGGATTCATGAGGTTGCCGGCCAGCGGCCGGCACTACCTGCATCGCCGATGGAAACCAGCGTGTCGCCAGCTCCACATGCGGCCCCGCTAGAATGCGTGCATGACCGAATTCATCCCACCCGGCACCCGCTTCCACGCCCTGCCCTCGCCCTTCCCGTTCAAGCGCGGTGGCGCCCTGCATGGTGCACGGGTGGCCTACGAGACCTGGGGAACGCTGGCGACTGACGCCAGCAATGCGATCCTGATCGTGACCGGCCTGTCGCCGGATGCGCATGCGGCGGCCAACGAGGCCAATCCGGCACCGGGCTGGTGGGAAGCGATGGTTGGCCCCGACAAACCCATCGATACCAACCGCTGGTTCGTGGTGTGCGTGAATTCGCTGGGCAGCTGCAAGGGCTCGACCGGCCCCGCTTCGCTCAACCCGGCCAACGGTGAGCCCTACCGCCTGGACTTCCCCGAGCTGTCGATCGAAGACGGCGCTCGCGCCGCGATCGAAGTCGTGCGTGCGCTGGGCATCGGGCAGCTGGCCTGCGTGGTCGGCAACTCGATGGGCGGCATGACGGCCCTTGCCATCCTGATGCTGCATCCGGGCATCGCGCGCAGCCACGTCAACATTTCCGGCAGCGCGCAGGCGTTGCCGTTCTCGATCGCGATCCGCTCGCTGCAGCGCGAGGCGATCCGCCTTGACCCGCGCTGGAATGGCGGCCACTACAACGATGCCGAGTACCCCGAGTCCGGCATGCGCATGGCGCGCAAGCTGGGCGTGATCACCTACCGCTCGGCTCTGGAGTGGGATGGCCGCTTCGGCCGCGTGCGGCTGGATTCGGACCAGACCGACGACGATCCGTTCGGCCTGGAATTCCAGGTGGAAAGCTATCTGGAAGGCCACGCACGGCGCTTCGTGCGTTTCTTCGATCCGAACTGCTACCTGTACCTGAGCCGCTCGATGGACTGGTTCGACCTGGCCGAGTATGCCGACGGCGACGTGCTGGCCGGGCTTGCGAAGATCCGTGTGGAGAAGGCGCTGGCGATCGGCGCGAACACCGATATCCTGTTCCCCGTGCAGCAGCAGCAACAGGTTGCCGATGGCCTGCGCGCCGGCGGCGCCGATGCGCACTTCATCGGCCTGGAATCGCCGCAGGGCCATGACGCCTTCCTCGTCGATTTCGAGCGTTTCGGCCCGGCCGTGCGCGGCTTCCTCGACGCATTGTAAGTGGCGTGGCGGCGTAACCTCGCACTGGCCGCGTTCGGCGCGTTGATCGCGCTGATGATCAGCGGCGTGCTGCCGCTGTGGCTGGGCGGCTGGTGCCTGCTGGCCAGCGCGGTGTCGTTCGGCCTCTATGGCCATGACAAGCGCGCGGCGCAGCGAAAGCAGTGGCGTATTCCCGAGCGCACCCTGCAGCTGCTGGCCTTTGCCGGTGGTTGGCCCGGCGCACTGCTGGGCCAGGCGATGTTCCGCCACAAGCACCGCAAGGCCGCGTTCCAATGGGTGTTCTGGCTGTGCGTGCTGGCCAACGTGGCCTCGATCGCGGTACTGCTGCGCGAGTTCTCGCGGTAACGCCCGCAATCGGTAGTGCCGGCCGCTGGCCGGCAACCTCATACGCTCCAATTGCCGGCCAGCGGCCGGCACTACCATTCACGCTTCGCGGACCAGAGCCCCATCACGCAACCGGTACTGCGCATCGACCACGCCTTCGGGCAGGTCGTCGTGGGTGATCATCAACAGGCTGCGCCCGTCCAGCAACCCGGAAAGGTCCTGCAGCAGCGCACGTGCGGTATCCACGTCCAGGCCTTCGGTCGGTTCGTCCAGCAGCAGGATCGGCGCATTGCGCAGCAGCGCGCGCGCCAGTGCCAACCGCCGCGCCTGGCCGGCCGACATCGTCGCGCCGTTCTCGCCCACCCAGGTCTGCAGGCCACCATTGTTCCCGGCCCAGTCGCCCAGGCGCACCCGACGCAGCACCGCCCACAACGCTGCGTCGCTGGCATCGGGATCACCCAACCGCAGGTTTTCTGCCACGCTGCCGGCAAACACCGGTGCGTTCTGTGGCAGCCACGCCAGTTGCTGGTGCCACTCAGCCTGGGCGAAGTCGCGCAGGTCGCGGCCACCATAGGTGATTCGCCCCTGCTGCGGATCCCACAGCCGCAGCAGCAGGCTGGACAGCGTGGTCTTGCCACTGCCGCTGTCGCCGCGGATGGCGATGCGTTCGCCTGGCGCCAGGGTCAGCTGGAGGCCGGACAGCACCGGCCGCGCCGCGCCCGGCCACTGGAAATGCACATCGTCCCAATGCACGCGCGCGGCTTGCGGCACCGGCTGTGGCACTTGCGGATCGTCCACCGTCGGCGGTTGCTCGATGATCGCCTGCAGGCGATCGGCGGCAATGCGCCCGGACTGCAGCGACTGCCAGGCCAGGCCCATGCCGGCCCACAGCTCGATCAACGCCACGGTCAGGAACACGAGGCCCGCCGCCATTTCCGGCGCGATGCGCTGCTGTTCGGCGGCGTGCAGGGCCAACGCCAGCATCGCCACCAGGCCCAGCCCGGCCACCAGGCCGTGCAGGGTCGAGGCCGCGATCAGGCGCCAACGGCGGCGGCGGTCGCGCGAGGCGAGCTGCTTGGCTGCCACGCGCACCTTCAGCTGCCACGCGGCATCGGCATGCAGCGCGGTCAGATCTCCCGCCCCTTCCAACCCTTCAAAGGCCGCGGTGCGCAATGCGGCGCGATGCGCGGCGCGGTCGGCTTCTTCCTCATCGTGGCCACGCACGCCCAGCCACGGCACACCGAAGGCGATCAGCAGCGCCAGCACCGCCAGCAGCACTGCCGCCGACGGCAGGATCAGTGCCGCCGATGCAACCGCCACCACGGACAGCGCACCCAGCGCCACCAGCGGCCCGATCGCCCGTACCAGCAGGCCATCCACCTCGCCGATGTCGCCCAGCAGGCGCGCCAGCAGCTCGCCAGTGCGCGTAGCACCCAGCCGTGCCGGCGCCAGTGGCAGCGCGCGGCGGAAGAACCAGACGCGCAGATCGCGGGCGATGCGCAGGGTGGCATCGTGGCCCACCAGCTTTTCGAAGTAGCGCGACACGATGCGCGCCATGGTCAAGCCACGGATACCCGCGGACGGCGAGAAGAAATTGAATCCCTGCCCCAGGCCTGCGGCACCGGCCAGCGCGGCCGCAGTGAGGAAGCCACCGGACAGGCCCAGCAATGCAGTGCCGGCCAGCATCGTGGTCCACAACAACAGGATCGTCAGCAACAGGCGCGGACGATGACGCAGGAACACCGCGCGCAGCGAATCGGGCGAACGGCTCATGCGCGCACCGCCTGTGCCGGTTCCACCAGGCGGCCTTCCGGCAACAGCAGGCAACGATCGGCCCAGGCGATCACCGCCGGGCTGTGGGTGGCGACCACCACGCTGCGGCCACGTGCATATGCGGCCAGGCTGCGCAGCAATGCCGCTTCGGTATCGGCATCCAGGAACGCGGTGGGTTCATCCAGCAGCAGCACCTGCGGATCACGCAGCAGGAGGCGGGCCAGGCCGATGCGACGCGCCTCACCACCGGACAGGCCGAAGCCACGTTCGCCGATCACCGTATCCAGCCCCTGCGGCAGGCGCTGCGCAAACTGCAGTACCTGCGAAGCCTCGGCCACCGCGCGCAGGCGCGCATCGCTGGCGCCGGGATCGGCCAGGCGCAGGTTGTCGGCGATGCTGCCGTGGAACAGGTACGGACGCTGGCTGGCATAGGCCACCTGCACGCCGGGACGCACCTGCAGCTTGCCGGCACGCGGCGGCAGCCAACCGGCCAGCGCCTCCAGCAGCGTACTCTTGCCGGCCCCGCTGGGACCGACCAGGGCCAGGCGCTGGCCCGGTTCCAGCAGCACGTCCAGATCCCGCAGCACATCGTGCGGTGCGCCCAGCGGACGCAGCACCAGCCCCTGTGCCCGCAGCGGCGGCAGCGCGGCCTCAGCCGGTTCCACCGCCAGTGGCGCAGCTTCGTTCTCGATCAGGCCCTGCTCATCGGGCAGCGACTGCAGCAGGCGCTCCACCTCGGCAGCGGCAGCCAGCGCATTGGCACGGTCGTGGTAGTGCGCGGCCAGCCGTCGCAGCGGCGCATAGAATTCCGGCGCCAGCAGCAGGCAGAACAGGCCCGCCCCCAGCGTCGGTACCGCTGCATGCAGCGACATCATGCCCAGATAGCTCAGCCCGAGGTACAGGGCGACCATCGCCACGCTGACCGAGGCAAAGAACTCCAGCACCGTGGACGAGAGGAAAGCGATGCGCAGAACCTTCAGGGTGCGCACGCGTACGCCTTCGGCAGCCGCCTCGATCCCCTCCAGCTCAGCCTCGCCGCGGCCATACAGGCGCAGCAGGCCCAGGCCCTTGATGCGGTCGGCGAAATGGCCGCTCATCCGCGCCAGCTCACCCAGCTGCGCGCGGCCGGCCGCTTCGGCCCCCCAGCCCACCAGCATCATGAAGAACGGTACCAACGGCGCAGTGAGCAGCAGGATCAGCGCCACCACCCAGTCGACCCAGGCTACGGCGGCCAGGATCAGCAGCGGCACCACCACCACTTCGGTGCGTACCGGCAGGAAACCGCTGTAATAGCTCTCGATCGCATCAGCGTGATGCAGCATCAGTTCGCCCAGTTCGCCGGTGCGGCGCTGGCGCAGCCACAGCGGCCCATGGCCAAGCAGGCGCCCGAACACGCGTTCACGCAGAGCCAGCCGCGCGGCATCGGCCACATCACCGGCGGCGGCCTGGGTGGCGCTGCCCAGCAGCGTGCGCGCCACCAGGATCGCCGCCAGACCGCCCAGCACCGGCAACCCCGAGGCCAGCGGCGCGCGCTCCACCAGCACCTGCTGTACCAGCCAGGCGATGGCGGCCGCCTGGCCGATCAACAGGGCACCGGACAGGCTGATGCACAGTGCCGCCAGCCGCTGGCGGCCTCGAGCAGGCCGCGCCAGATCGGCCAGCCACGCGCTGCGGGCGCGCCGCTGGCGGGTCGTTTCGGCGTCCCGGGACAGGGCGTCGGGGGTTGTTTCGGCAGCGCTCAAGGGGTCTTCACGGGCAACGGGGGAGACACGGCATTGTAGGCGCAGGCAATGGCCGGCCTCTGCGGCCAGCGGTCGCAGTCTTCATCGGGTTGGCATACGATCAACCGGGGCACCTGTTCATACATTGATCTGGATCAAGGCTGTTTGAAGTAGTCGGTCACATCATTCACGTCGTAGACCACCCTTCCCGCCACCTGCAACGGCACTATCCAACGAGGTAGCCAGGCCATGATTGATCAGACAGTCGTAGAACTGTCGCGGCTGCAATTCGCGCTGACCGCGATGTACCACTTCCTATTCGTACCGCTCACCCTCGGCCTGTCCTTCATGGTGGCCATCATGGAGAGCGTGTACGTGATGACCGGCAAGGAGATCTGGCGCAGGATGACCCTGTTCTGGGGCGTCCTGTTCGGCATCAACTTCGCCATGGGCGTCGCCACCGGCATCGTCATGGAATTCCAGTTCGGCATGAACTGGTCCTACTACAGCCACTACGTCGGTGACATCTTCGGTGCGCCGCTGGCGATCGAAGGCCTGATGGCCTTCTTCCTGGAAGCCACCTTCGTCGGCCTGTTCTTCTTCGGCTGGAGCCGCCTGAGCAAGGTCAAGCACCTGATGGTGACCTGGCTGATGGCACTGGGTACCAACCTGTCGGCGATCTGGATCCTGGTCGCCAACGGCTGGATGCAGAACCCGACCGGTGCGGTGTTCAACCCGGAAACCATGCGCATGGAAGTGGTCGACTTCATGGCGGTGGTGTTCAACCCGGTGGCGCAGGCCAAGTTCGTGCACACCGTCAGCGCCGGTTATGTGACCGGTGCGGTGTTCGTGATGGCGATCAGCGCCCTGTTCCTGCTGCGCAACAAGCACAAGGACCTGGCCCGTCGTTCGTTCGCGGTGGCCGCAGCGTTCGGCCTGCTGTCCTCGCTGTCGGTGGTGGTGCTGGGTGACGAGAGCGGTTACGCCGCCAGCGAACACCAGAAGATGAAGCTGGCCGCGATCGAAGCGATGTGGGAGACCGAACGTGCGCCGGCCGACTTCACCGCCTTCGGCATCCCGAACCAGGACACCCACCAGAACGACTACGCGGTGAAGATCCCCTACCTGATGGGCCTGATCGCCACCCGTTCGTTGAACCAGCCGATTCCAGGCATCCTGGAACTGGTCGAGCGCGCCGAACACCGCGTGCGCGGCGGCCAGCTCGCCTACGGCGCGCTGGAACGCCTGCGTGCGAACAAGAATGACGTGGAAGCGCGCGAGATGTTCGACCGCCACTGGCAGGACCTGGGCCACGGCCTGCTGCTCAAGCGCTATCGCGATGACATCCTCAACGCCACCCCGCAGGAAATCTCGCAGGCGGCGATGGACACGGTGCCGCGCGTGATGCCGCTGTTCTGGACCTTCCGCGTGATGGCCGGCCTGGGCTTCTACCTGATCGCCTTCTTCGCGCTGGCCTTCTACTACTCGTGCCGCAACAACTTCCAGGACAAGCGCTGGTTCCTCAAGCTGGCCCTGTGGACGCTGCCGGCACCGTGGATCGCGATCGAGTGCGGCTGGTTCGTGGCCGAGTATGGTCGCCAGCCGTGGGCGGTCGATGGCGTGCTGCCGACCTTCTATGCGGCATCGGGTCTGGCGCTGCATGAAATCGTGCTGACCCTGGCCGGCTTCACCGCGATCTACACCGCGCTGATCGTGGTCGAGATCAAGCTGATGCTCAAGGCGATCCGCAAGGGGCCGGACGAACTGCTGCCGTCGCTGCAGTCGCCCCAGCCGCATGCTTCCCACATTGCCTCGGCGCCGGCCGCCGGCCAGGCCTGAGGCAGGAGAACCAAGATGGATTTCATTCTTCTGGACTACACCACGCTGCGCGTGATCTGGTGGCTGCTGCTCGGCATCCTGCTGATCGGTTTCGCCGTGATGGATGGTTTCGACCTGGGCGTGGGCACCCTGCTGCCCTTCGTCGCCCGCACTGATGCCGAACGCCGCCGGGTGATCAACACCATCGGCCCGGTCTGGGAAGGCAACCAGGTGTGGCTGATCCTGGGTGGCGGCGCGATCTTCGCCGCCTGGCCGCCACTGTATGCGGTCAGCTTCTCCGGGTTCTACCTGGCGATGTTCGTGATCCTGTTCGCCCTGATCCTGCGTCCGGTCGGCTTCAAGTTCCGCAGCAAGATGCCCAGCGAACGCTGGCGCAACACCTGGGACTGGGCGCTGTTCATCGGTGGCTTCATCCCGGCGCTGATCATGGGCGTGGCGGTCGGCAACGTGCTGCTGGGCGTGCCGTTCCATTTCGATGACAGCATGCGCATCTTCTACACCGGCTCGTTCTTCGGCCTGCTGATGCCCTTCGCGCTGCTGGCCGGCCTGCTCAGCGTGTCGATGCTGGTCGCCCACGGTGCCGCCATGCTGGTGCTGAAGACCGACGGCCCGGTGGCCGAGCGTGCGGCCCGCTTCGGCAGCATCGCGGCAATCATCGCCTTCGTGCTGTTCGCAGTGGGTGGCGCCTGGGTGGCCTTCGGCCTGCCGGGTTACCAGATCACCTCGCAGGTGGTTACCGATGGCGCCACCAATCCGTTGCTGAAGACCGCCGAACTCGGCGCCGCCGGTGGCTGGATGCGCAACTACAGCGCGATGCCGGCCACGATCCTGGCCCCGCTGCTCGGCCTGGCGGGTCTGCTGGCCAGTGCGGTGCTGCTGCGTGCCCGTCGTGGTGGCCTGGCCTTCATCGCCTCCGGTGCGGCCATCGCCGGCATCATCCTGACCGTCGGCTTCGCCATCTTCCCGTTCCTGCTGCCGTCCTCGAGCCAGCCCACCTCCAGCCTGACCGTGTGGGATGCCTCGTCCAGCCACCTGACCCTGTGGATCATGCTGCTGGCCACGGCGGTGTTCCTGCCGATCATCCTCGCCTACACCACCTGGGTGTACCGCGTACTGAAGGGCAAGACCACCACCGAAGAGATGGGCAACAACCCCAACGCGTATTGATTGCTTGCACGTGTGCCGACCAACGGTCGGCACCTACCCGGAATGAAGGAGACTGATCATGTGGTATTTCGCCTGGATTCTCGGTGCCGGCCTCGCCTCGACAGTGGCCATCCTCAACGGCATGTGGTTCGAAGCCCGCGAGCAGAACCGTATCGAGAAAGAAAATCGTCGCTGAGCTGTAAAAAAACCTTGCCGCCTTGGCCTTCACACGGTATCTTAGGCGGCTCCTTCGGGGTGTAGCTCAGTCTGGTAGAGCGCTACGTTCGGGACGTAGAGGTCGCAGGTTCGAATCCTGTCTCCCCGACCACTCACGTGGTCGCATAGAAGCCTGGTGAAGTCATCCAGGCTTTTTTGTTCCCTGAGGTGGCACTGCTTCGGCGGTGTGAAGAAACCAGCATTTACCCCTTGCCGCCATCGGGGTGAATCGCTAGAATAGGCGGCTCCCTTCGGGGTGTAGCTCAGTCTGGTAGAGCGCTACGTTCGGGACGTAGAGGTCGCAGGTTCGAATCCTGTCTCCCCGACCACTTCGGTGGTCACCAAGAAGCCTGGAAGACATCACTGTCCTCCGGGTTTTTTTGTACCCCGCGCCAGGCCGCCCGCATGACGGGACCTTGCCGGAGCGCACACGTACAATGGCCGCGCTGCCGGCCCACCTCCCCCACCTGCCGCTTCGGCGTAGACCGATGCCGGCGCTGCATGCCATTGCCGCGGCGTGCGACACCTGCAAGGACCACCGATGAGTTCCTCCACTTCCGATTCGCCGTCGCTGCTGCACGGGCGCGTGCTGGCTTTCGCCGCCATCCTGCTGGCAGCGATCAACCTGCGCACCGCAGTCACGTCGATCACGCCCCTGCTGGACGTGCTCGGCGAGCAGTTCGGCTTCGGTACCACCATGACCGGCGTGCTGGGCATGCTGCCGACCGCCTCGTTCGCGCTGTTCGGCGTGGCCACGCCGGCACTGGCGCGGCGCCTGGGCCTGGAACGCACGACGCTGCTGGCGATGCTGATGGCGATGGCCGGCCTGCTGCTGCGCTCCAGCGCCGGCAACGTCGGCAGCCTGCTGCTGGGCTCGGTAATCGCGCTGGCCGGCATGGGCATCGGCAACGTGGTGGTGCCGCCGCTGGTGAAGCGTTACTTCGCCAACAAGGTCGGCACCATGAGCACGCTCTACATAAGCGTGCTGCAGCTGGGCACGATGCTGCCGGCGCTGCTGGCAGTACCGGTGGCCAACGCTGCAGGCTGGCGGGTGTCGCTGGGCATGTGGGCGCTGCTTGCACTGGCCGCCGCGCTGCCATGGCTGGTGCTGGCCAGGCGCGCACCGAAGCCGCTGGCCGACGCCGCCGATCCCACCGCGCAGCCGCACGGAAAGGTCTGGCGTACGTCGCTGGGCTGGAGCATGACGCTGATGTTCGGCATGACGTCACTGATGACCTATTCGATGTTCACCTGGCTGCCGCGCATCGTGGTCGAGGCCGGTGGCACGCCTGCGTTCGGTGGCGTGATGGTAGCGGTGTTCTCGGCACTGGGCCTGCTGCCGTCACTGGTCATTCCGTCGATGGCGGTACGCATGCAGAACCCGTTCCCGCTGGTGCTGATCGGCTTCTTCTCGTTCGTGATCGCCTTCACCGGGCTGCTGCTGGCGCCGATGAAGGCTCCCCTGCTGTGGGCCTGCCTGCTCGGCGTCGGCCCGTCCACCTTCCCGCTGGCGCTGACCCTGATCAACCTGCGCACCCGCACCCCGGCCGGCTCGGCCGCGCTGTCGGGCTTCATGCAGGGTGTGGGCTACAGCTTCAGCTGCCTGGGCCCGTTCCTGGTCGGCTGGCTGCATACCGTCAGCAATGGCTGGATGCTCCCGTTCAGCTTCCTGTTCGGCTGCGCCACCCTGATGCTCTGCGCCTCGTGGGTCGCCTGCAAGCCCCGCAAGCTGGAAGACCTCTGGTAGCCCGGCCGGGGCCGCCAGACGGCCCCGCCTACCGCTCGTCAGACACCGGGCGATCTTGACGCCGAACTGACAATTCCGGGCGGATAGTGCCCACGAATGCCCTTTCCTGCCGCGTGCCGGCATCGGGCATGGGGGCGGCAGCGCCGCCCAGGCCACCACTCGGTGTGCGGGGGACTCTCGTTTCAGACAAGACATTGCAGGTCGCTGTCCGGGTTGTATCCGTCTTCGCTGGGCGGGAATGCACGAAGGGAGTGACGCGGGCCACGGCCACGCCAAACACTGGCATGTGATTTGCGTCACATTTTCACGGGTTGTCTGGTTAGGAAGCCAAGGGGGTCCCCAATGGTTGTCCACCGCCGGCTGGCGCTCTGCGTCGGCCTCGCATGCACCGCTCTGGCCTGGGCCAGCAGCGCGGCTCCGTCCGACCGCGACGCGGCCCTGGCCGAGATCGGCCGCTATCGCGACCAGGCCCGCTGGCTGGATGCGCTCGGCGCAATCGAGCGCGCCAGCCAGCAGCAGCCCAACGACGATCTGCTGTTCAAGCTGCGCGTGCTGACCCTGGGCGACATCGGCAATGCCTGGCGCGCCTGGGAGCTGTACCAGCAGCGGCCGCAGCTGTTCGACGAGGCCCAGAAGCAGCGCCTGGAAGGCGACTACCTGGCCAAACTCGTGGTCTGGAGCCTGGCCTACAGCAGCAGCGAGGACAGCCGCCTGGAAGAAGCCGAATCGACCCTGGCGCGCATGCAGCGCTACCTCGGCGGCGAAGGCACCCCGCCCTCGCAGGCCCCACTGCGGATCCGCATGGACCGGCTGATCCTGCTCAACCGGCTGGGCCGCCATGCGCAGGTCCGCGAGGAAGCACGAGCCCTGCAGGCCGAAGGCCACACCCTGCCCGACTACGTGCTGCCTGCCGTGGGCGATTCGTTGATGGGCACCCTGCACCCGGAAGAAGCCATTCCGGTACTGCAGGCGGCCGTCGCCGGCGATCCGGCGCGCGACGCCTCGCATTCGGAACTGGCCTACGCCTACCTGGAAAGCGAGCAGCAGGAAAAGGCGATCGACCTGCTGCAGGCATGGCGCGACAAGGAGCCTGCGTGGCGCTGGAGCAATGGCAAATCACCGTACGCGAACTGGTCACGCTACGAGGCCGATCTCAACCTGGCGATGGTGCGCGCTTACAGCGGCGACCTGGTCACTGCGCAGCACGATCTGGAGTCGATGGTGGACATCGCACCCGGCAACGGAGGACTGCAGAGTGCGCTGGGCAGCGTCTACATGATGCGCGGCTGGCCACGCAGGGCGCTGCAGCGACAGCAGATGGCACACGCGCTGGACCCGCGTGACATCGAACCTCGGCTGGGCATGGAAGAGGCCTACGTCGCCCTGCAGCGCGACGACCTGGCGCGTCCGCTGCACGATGACCTGGTTGCACGCTATCCCACCCAACCGGCAGTCGAACGCATGGGCCAGGCGTGGCGTGCGCATCGCGGCTGGCAGCTGAAGGCATGGACCGACATCGGCCGCAGCTCCGGTGGCGGTGGCACCTCGCCACTGGGCAACAACGATCGCCACTACGGTGTGGAAGTGGAGACACCGATCCTTGATGACCGCTGGCGGTTGTTCGCCCTGGCCGACCGGCGCTCGACCGATTTCCAGGACCAGCGCATCGATCCCCTGTGGCTGGGTGCGGGCGTGCGCTACCGCTTCGGGCAGCTGGATGCGGAAGCGGCCGTCCTGCGCGCCAACGACCACATCGGCGATACCGGCCTGCGGGTCGGCGTCGGCTGGCAGTTCAACGATTACTGGCACGCCGGGCTGGTGGCCGCGCGCAATGATCCGGAAGCCTCGATGCAGGCGCGCGCGGCCGGCATCACCGCCGACAGCGTGAGCGCACAGGTGGACTACCGGCGCAGCGAGCTCACCCACTGGGCGTTCGGCGCCAGCCGCTTCCGTTACGACGATGGCAACCACCGCGAACTGTTCAGCATCAGCATTGAACAACGCCTGCTGACCCGCCCGCGCTGGCTGATCGATGGCCTGGGCAGTGCCTACACCAGCCGCGGCAGCCGCGACGATGCACCCTACTTCAACCCGAAGCGCGACCGCATGGTCGAGATCGGGCTGCGCATCGACCAGCAGCTGTGGCGGCACTACGAGCGCCACTTCCGGCATCGCCTGACCGTCTCGCTGGGTGACTACTGGCAGGACGGTTTCGGCAGTGCGCTGGTGCCGACGGTGTCCTACATGCACGAGTGGCAGCTGGGTCCGGGCCGCGTGCTCGAATACGGCGTGCGCTGGTCGCGACCGGTCTACGACGGGCATCGCGAACGTCATATCGGCTTCGAAGCCGCACTGCGCTGGGGAGACTGACATGGCCTGCTTCCTGCGACTGATCGTGCTCCTGCTGCTGGCCATTACGCCACCGGCCTTGGCGCAGCAGGCCGCGCATCTCGATGCAATCGACAATGGCCTGCTGATCCTCAGTTACCACGACATCCGCGACCAGGTCGCGGCCAAGGGCGATGCCGATACCTATGCGGTGAGCACGCAGAACTTCGCCGCACACCTGGACTGGCTCGGCGCGCATGGTTATCACCCGGTCTCGCTGTCGCAGGTGATCGATGCCTCGCAGGGGCGGGCCACGCTGCCGCCCAAGCCTGTGCTGCTGACCTTCGATGACGGCCTGCGCAGCGTCTACGACAAGGCCTTCCCATTGCTGCAGGCCTACCGCTACCCGGCGCTGGTGGCGGTGATCACCGATTACGTGGACATGGCTCCGGGCCGCACCATCGACTACGGCTACCGCCCGTTCGGCCGCGATGACTTCGTCACCTGGGCGCAGCTGAAGCAGATGCACGACAGCGGCCTGATCGAAGTGGCCAGCCACACCGACGACCTGCACCACGGCGTGCTGGCCAATCCACAGGGCAATTCAACGCCCGCCGTGGTCACCCGCATCTACAGCCCGGCCACGCACAGGTACGAGACTGAAACGCAGTATGAGCAGCGCCTGCGCGCCGATCTCTCGCGCAGCGTGCAGCGCATCGAGCAGCACCTGGGCGTGCGCCCGCGCGCCATCGTCTGGCCGTACGCCGCCTACAACCAGTTGAGCAACGACATCGCCGAACAGCTGGGCATGCCGGTGTCCTTCGATCTGGAGGGCCGCAGCACGCCGGTGGCCAGCGACCTGCATGGCCTGGCGCGCTTCCTGGTCAGCGACAACCCGACCGTGGAAGGACTGGCCTACGAGCTGCGCCGCGATGTCGCGCTCGATGGCATCCGTGCCCTGCAGATCGACCTGGATGATGTCTACGACGCAGACCCGGCGCAGCAGGCACGCAACCTCGATGCGCTGGTCGAACGGGTCAAGCGCATCGCGCCGACGCACGTCTACCTGCAGGCCTTCGCCGATCCCGACGGCAACAACACTGCCGATGCGCTGTACTTCCCAAACCGGCACATGCCGATGCGTGCGGACCTGTTCAGCCGCGTTGCCTGGCAGCTGAAATCCCGCGCCGGCGTGAAGGTCTACGCATGGCTGCCGGTGCTTGGCTTCGAGCTGCCCGACCCGGCGCAGCGCAAGGCGCTGGCGATCCGCAACGGCGATCCCGATGGCATGTACCGGTTGGACTTCACCACCCCGAAGGCCCGCCAGATCATGCTCGACATCTACGAGGACCTGGCGGTCAATTCCTACTTTGAAGGCCTGCTGTTCCATGACGACGGCTACCTGCGCGACACCGAGCTGCCGGCACTGGCAGCCGGCGGCGATGGCAGCGCGCGTACCCGGGCGCTGATCGACTTCACCCTGGCCCTGCGCAACAGCGCGCAGCGCTGGCGGCCGAAGCTGGCAACGGTGCGCAACCTGTATGCCGAGCCGGTGCTGCGGCCGCAGAGCGAAGCCTGGTTCGCGCAGCGCCTGGACCTGTTCAACAAGGCGTATGACCAGACTGCGCTGATGGCGATGCCGTGGATGGAAGGCAGCAAGCACCCCGAGCGCTGGCTGGATCAGCTGCTGGCCGCAGTACGCGCACACGACCCGCAGCTGCAGCACACCCTGTTCGAGCTGCAGACCGTCGATTGGCGCAACGGGCAACCGATTCCTGCCGAGCGCCTGCGCGCACAGATCCGCCAATTGCAGGCACAGGGCGTGCACCACTTCGCCTGGTACCCCGACGACTTCATCGCCGACCAGCCCTCCACCCGCGATGCCCGCGCGGCGATGTCCGCCGGCACCTTCCCGTACCCGGAGAAGTGATATGGACATGCATCCGCTGCTGCAGGTCCTGTTCCAGTTCGCCTTCTACTACCCGATGGTGATGGCGTTCTTCTGGATGTCGGGCGGCCTCTATTACTACTATCGGCGCGAACGCCACTCGCGGCCGCGCAACGACCCTCCATTGATGGTCGATCCCCCCTTCGCGAGCCTGCTGGTGCCCTGCCACAACGAAGCAGACAACCTGGATGACACACTCACTGCGGCGCTGGCCCAGCGTTACCCCGCCGACTACGAAGTGATCGCCATCGATGATGGCAGCAGCGATGACACCGGCGCGCGGCTGGACGTACTGGCGGCAAAGCACCCGCGGCTGCGCGTATTGCACCTGGACCGTAACCTGGGCAAGGCCAATGCGCTGCGCATGGGCGCACTGGCCGCTCGCTCGGAGTACCTGGTGTGCATCGACGGCGATGCAATGCTGGAGGAACATGCGCTGCACTGGATGGTCTGGCACCTGGTCAGCGGCAACCGGGTCGGTGCAGTCACCGGCAACCCGCGCATCCGCAACCGGTCCACCCTGCTCGGCCGCCTGCAGGTGGCCGAGTTTTCCTCGATCATCGGCATGATCAAGCGCGCGCAGCGCGTATACGGGCGCATCTTCACCATCTCCGGGGTGATCGCCGGCTTCCGCCGTACCGCCCTGCACCAGGTGGGCTGGTGGTCGGATGACATGGTGACCGAGGACATCGACATCAGCTGGCGCCTGCAGCGCGCGCACTGGGACATCCGCTACGAACCCAATGCGCTGTGCTTCATCCTGATGCCGGAGACCCTCAAGGGCCTGTGGCGGCAGCGCCTGCGCTGGGCCCAGGGCGGCGTGGAGGTGATGCTGCGTCACGCGCGCTCGCTGCTGCACTGGAAAGAGCGGCGCATGTGGGGCGTGCTGCTGGAGTACGTGCTGAGCGTGATCTGGGCCTACACCATGTTGTTCATCGTGCTGCTGTGGGCACTGGGCAAGTTCATCGAGCTGCCGCCGCAGCTGCATATCGCCAGCCTGCTGCCGCAGTGGCATGGCGTGATCCTGGCGCTGGTCTGCCTGCTGCAGTTCGCCAGCAGCCTGATCATCGACCGGCGTTACGAAACACAGATTGGACGCAACTATTTCTGGGTCATCTGGTACCCGATGGCGTACTGGCTGATCAGCCTTTCCACCACCCTGGTGGCGCTGCCGAAGACACTGCTGCGCCGTCGCAGCAAGCGCGCCACCTGGACCAGCCCTGACCGGGGGATCCGATGAACGCGCAACGCCCGTCCAACCGCTTCGACTCACGGATGATCCGCAAGCCACACCGCCAGCCGCGCTTCCAGCGCACCGCCTGGGGATTCGTCACCCTGGCGTTCTGGGGCTTCTACTTCTACCTGTGGGCGCCCCTGGTGACCCTGTTCTCGTGGTTGGTCGGCGGCCAGCTGGCCTGGCAGCAGCTGTACGAACGGCAAAGCCAGTTCGATCCCTACGTGCTGGTGGCATTGCCGCTGATGCTGTTGTGCGCCAGCGTGCTGCTGATCGGCTGGGCCGAGTACAACCGTGCCCGCTTCCGTGGCCGCGAGCGCCGCCTGCCGCGGCCACTGGCCAGCCTCAACGAAGTGGCCGCCGTTTTGGGGGCCAGCACCGGGCTGGCCGAACGCCTGATGGGCTGCAAGGCCGCCACGCTGCACATGGATGATCACGCACGCCCGGTCGGCATCCGCCGCGAGGTGGTGTAGCCCGACAGCCTGGTGGGTGCTGACCTTGGTCGGCACCGGGGTCTGCTGCGAAGAACATCCACGCATGGCGTGGATCCACTTATGTGCGCGTCTGTCCTTCGCCACGCACCACGAAACGTTCGACAGTGAGCGCTTCCAGACCCATCGGGCCATAGGCATGCAGGCGCGTGGTGGAAATGCCGATTTCGCTGCCCAGGCCCAGCTGGCCACCATCGGAGAAGCGCGATGAGGCATTGACCATCACCACCGCCGAACGCAGCGCAGTAACGAAACGCTCGGCATGGCCGGCGTCTGCGGTCGCGATCACTTCGGTGTGGTCGGAGGTATAGCGGCGGATGTGCGCGATGGCCGCATCGAGGTCGTCCACCACGCGCACGGCCAGCACAAGGTCGAGGAACTCGGCAGCGTAGTCCTCCTCGGTCGCCGCCGTGCTGCCCGGCAGCAGCGGCTGCGCCTGCGCATCGGCGCGCAACTGCACGCCACGCTGGCCGAGCGCCTGCGCCACGCGCGGCAGGAACGAATCGGCTACGTCACGGTGTACCAGCAGTGTCTCCAGCGAATTGCAGGCGGCTGGCCGGCTGCACTTGCCATCCACCAGCAGGTCGATGGCCTTGCCCAGGTCGGCGCTGGCGTCCACGAACAGATGGCAAACACCCTTGTAGTGCTTGATCACCGGTACCCGCGCATGCTCGGCAACGAAACGGATCAGGCCTTCGCCACCGCGCGGGATCGCCAGGTCGATCAGCTCATGCAGCTGCAGCAGTTCCAGCATCGCCTCACGGCGCAGGTCGGTCAGCACGGTCACGGCGGCCGGCGGTACGCCGTTGGCCTTCAACGCACCGGCGAGTGCCTGCGCGATCGCGGTGTTGGAGTGAATTGCCTCGGAACCACCGCGCAGGATCACGCCGTTACCCGCCTTCAGGCACAGCGCCGCGGCTTCGGCGGTCACGTTCGGGCGCGCCTCGTAGATCATCGCGATCACGCCCAGCGGCACGCGCACCTTCTGCACGCGGATGCCGTTCGGGCGCACGTCATCGCGGGTGACCTCGCCGACAGGATCTGGCAATCCGGCCACTTCGCGCACGGCTTCGGCCATCGCGAACAGGCGCGGCGGGTCCAGTGCCAGACGATCGAGCATGGCGCTGCCCACGCCCTTCGCGCGCGCGGCGGCGAGGTCACGTGCATTGCCGGCCAGGATCAACCCGGCATTCACTTCCAGCGCCTGTGCCATCGCCAGCAGCAGCGTGCATCGCGCCGCGCCGTCGAGGCCGGCAACGATCTGCGCCGCATCACGGCAGGCACGCGCCTGCGCTTCGATCTCGCTCATCGGGGTGTCCTTCAATCCGGTCATGGCAGCACCAGGTCGTCGCGATGGACGACGCTGCCGCCGTAGTTGTAGCCGAGCACGGCCTGGATGTCGCGCGAATGGTGGCCGGCAATCCGGCGTACGTCGTCGGCAGCATACTGGCTGACGCCGCGGGCCACGCAGACACGGCCCTGCGGCGCGTTCCAGCACACCTGTACCATGTCGCCGCGGCGGAACACGCCCTCTGCACCGGTGATGCCACCGGGCAGCAGCGAGGCGCCCTTCTCGCGCATCGCCTGTGCCGCACCGGCATCGATGACGATCACGCCCTCGGCCAGCGGTGCATGCCGCAGCCAGTGCTTGCGGGCGGCCTCGCGGCTGCGTGCGGCATGGATGCGGGTGCCGAACAGGCGGTCCTGCGCCAACGCGCGCACCACGTCACCGCTGCGGCCATTGAACAGATAGGTTTCGATGCCCAGGCGCCCGGCCTTCGCCGCCGCCTCCAGCTTGGTACGCATGCCGCCGGTACCGGCGCGCGAGCCGGCGCCGCCCGCCATCGCCAGCACCTCGTCACTCAGTTCCGGCACGTCGTGCAACGGCCGCGCATCGGCCACGGTGCGCGGGTCGGCGCTGTACAGGCCATCGATGTCGGTGGCGATGAACAGCGCATCGGCGTCGACCAGCGCCGCCACGGTAGCAGCCAGGTTGTCGTTGTCGCCGAGCTTGAGCTCATCCACCGACACGGTGTCGTTCTCGTTGACCACCGGCAATGCGCCCAGGCGCAACAGTTCACTCAACGTGGCGCGTGCATTGAGGTAGCGGCGGCGGTTGCGCAGGTCGTCATGGGTCAGCAGCACCTGCGCCACCGGGCGCTCGAAGAAGCGCTGCCAGAGCCCGATCAGCTGGGCCTGGCCAAGTGCCGCCAGGGCCTGCCGCGCCGCCATCGCTGCGCCCGGTTCATCGGCGCGCGGCAGGATCGCGCGCCCGGCAGCGACCGCGCCGGAGGAGACGATCACCACCTCGCGCCCAGCCAAGAGATTGGCCGAGACGAACTGGGCCAGGCCCAGCGCGTGGCGTGGCGACAGGCCGCCGCCATCAGCTGCCAGCAGGCTGCTGCCAACCTTGAGCACCGCACGCCGCCACGGCGGCAGCGCTTGTTCGGGGAACGGCGAGGCGACGTGGGCAGCGTGCTGGATCATCGGTCAGGCTCTCAGCGGGTGTTCCATTCGTGCACGGTCAGGTCGGAGGCCTGCATCGTCACCAGCGGGTCGGTGGCGACGATGGCCTGTGCCTGCGCCAGGCTGTCCACGTTGCACAGCACGTAGGCGCCACCGCTGCCATCGGCGAAGCCACCGGTCAGCTGCAGCTTGCCCTGCGCCTGCAACGCATCGAGGAAATCGCGATGCGGCTGCACCGCTGCATCGTTGAAGCCCGGCCGGCGCATCGCCAGCACCAGATACACCGTGGCCGCCATCAGGACAACGCCTGCCAGCGCGCGCGCAGTTCGTCCAGGCGCAGGTCAGCGGCCGCGCCCGGCGATACACGCGCGGCCAGGCTGCCCTCCGGCGTGCGTCCCTGCCCTGCACTGTCGGCACCGGCCGCAGCGGCCTTGTAGGCCTCGCGGAACGGTACGCCAGCCACGGCCGCCTCCACGGCGACGTCGGTGGCATACATGCCCGAATCAATCGCCGCGCGCAGCCTGTCGTCACGCCATTCCAGATTGGCCAGCAGCGCCGGCAGCAGTTCCAGCGCGGCCAGGCCACGGCCGAAGCCGTGGAAGATGGCACCCTTGGACGACTGCAGGTCGCGATGGTAGCCGGAAGGCAGCGACAGCAGCTGCTCGATCTCGGTGCGCGCGGCGGCGACGCTGGCGTGGGTGGCGCGCATCAGCTCGATCACATCCGGATTGCGCTTGTTGGGCATGATCGAACTGCCGGTGGTGTACTGCGCCGGCAGCGCGACGAAGCCGAACTCGGCGCTGGTGAACAGCGACAGGTCCCAGGCGATGCGGCGCAGGTCCAGCGTAGCGCCACCGAGTGCTTCCAGCGCGGCCAGCTCGAACTTGCCGCGCGACAGCTGTGCGTAGATCGGCGAGATCTGCATGCGCGCGAAACCGAGCGCCGCCGTGGTGTGTTCGCGGTCCAGCGGAAGGTTCACCCCGTAGCCGGCGGCGGTGCCGAGCGGATTGGCGTCGACCAGCGCATGGGTGTCACGGGCGCGGATGGCGTTGTCGATGAAGGCCTCGGCCCATCCGGCCCACCACATGCCTGCCGAGGACACCACCGCACGCTGGATGTGGGTATAGCCGGGAATCGGCAGGTCCTTCTCGGCCTGCGCGCGGTCCAGCGCGACCTTGGCTACGTCGGCGCTGAGCTGCGTCACGCGCTGCAGCTTCTCCTTCAGCCACAGGCGGGTGGCCACCAGGATCTGGTCGTTGCGGCTGCGGCCTGTGTGGATCTTGCGGCCGGCATCGCCGAGGCGTTCGGTAAGGCGTGCTTCGATGGCCGAGTGGCCATCTTCGTACTGCGTGTCCAGCACGAAGCGGCCTTCGCGGAAGTCCTGCGCCAGCACGTCCAGTTCGCGCAGCAGGCCGGCCAGCTCATCGGCGCTGAGGATGCCGATGTGCTGCAGGCCCTGCGCATGCGCGGCGCTGGCGGCAATGTCGTGCAGGAAGAACTCGCGGTCGAGGATCACATCGTCGCCGGCGAGAAAGGTCTGGATCTGGGCGTCGACGGCGACGCCGGGCTTCTGCCAAAGAAGGTCTGCCATGGGGGCTCCGGAAGGCGGGTTCAGTGCGGGATCGACGTC
Organism: Stenotrophomonas sp. Ps181; assembly: GCF_025697425.1. Lineage (NCBI taxonomy): Bacteria > Pseudomonadati > Pseudomonadota > Gammaproteobacteria > Lysobacterales > Lysobacteraceae > Stenotrophomonas > Stenotrophomonas sp. Ps181. The sequence goes on along the minus strand of NZ_JAHWBI010000004.1, from coordinate 281,145 downwards.
AGTTCGTCGATGCCCAGGGCGAGGTTGAGGTTCTGCATGGCCTGGGTGGCTGCGCCCTTCAGCAGGTTGTCCAGGGTTGCCACCACGACCACGCGCTTGCCGCCCGGCGCGAGCGTGAAGCCACCGACCTGGGCACCGTGGCGGCCGGCGATGCGGCTGACCCACGGCGCCTCGTCCACCACCTCGATCAGCGGTTCGCCGGCATAGGCCTGCTGGAAGCGTTCGACGATCTGCTCGCGGGTCTGCACGCGGTTCAGCCACAGGTTGGCGGTCAGCGTGATGCCACGGAAGTGCGGCGCGACGTGCGGCATGAATTCCACGGCCACGCCCAGCTGCACCGACACCTCGCGCTCGTGCACGTGATTGGTCAGCGCATACGGCATCAGATTGTCGGCCAGCAGTTCGACGTTGTTCTTGTCCGACGGCGTAGTACCGGCACCGGAGTATCCGGACACACCGAAGCACTGCGGCGGACCCGCCAGCAGGTCCAGCAGCGGATGCACCGCCAGCTGCATCGCCGTGGCATAGCAGCCCGGGTTGCTGATGTGTTTCTGTCCGTTGTAGCGGCCGCGGGTCAGCTCCGGCAAGCCGTAGTACCAGCTGTTGTCGAAGCGGTAGTCGGCCGAGAGGTCGACGATGACGGTGTCCGCCTTCGCCGCCTCCAGCGCGGCCACGAACGGCGCGGCCAGGCCGTTGGGCAGGGCCAGGATCACCGCGTCCACCCCCTTGGCCGCCACTGCATCGGCGTCCAGGTTTTCGTACTGCAGCTCGCCCTGGAATTCCGGGTGGTGGTCGGACAGGCGCTGCCCGGCGCGCTCGCGCGAAGAGACGAAGGCCAGCTTCAGCCGCGGGTGGGCGGCCACCAGCTTGATCAGCTCGGCGCCGGTATGGCCGCGGGCACCGACGATGCCCAGGGTAAAAGTCGAATCGTTCATGCGTGACTGTCCAGGCGGTACTGCAGGTGGCGCTTCACGCCCTGCCATTCCGCATCGATGATGGAGAAGATGACGGTGTCCCGCGGCGTGCCATCGGCATGCCGCTTGTGGTTACGCAGCACACCATCCTGCTTGGCGCCCAGGCGCGCGATCGCGGTGCGCGAGGTGACGTTGAACCAGCTGGTTTCCAGCACCACGCTGATGCAGCCCATGGCCTCGAAGGCGTGCTGCAGCAGCAACAGCTTGGCTTCGGTGTTGGCGCCGGTGCGCTGTACGCGCGGCGTGTACCAGGTGTAGCCGAGGCTGAGCCTGGGCACGCTGGCATCCATGTCGTAGAAGCGCGTGCTGCCGATGATGTCACCCGCCGCATCGCAGATCACGAACGGCAGCACCTTGCCTTCGGCCTGTGCCTGCAGCGCGGCCTGCACATAGGCCTCGGCCCGCTGCGGTGACGGTACCTGGGTGTACCAGAGCTGGTCCAGGCCGCTGCCTTCGAGGGCAGCGCGCAGGCCGGGGACATGCTCAAGCTGAAGCGGCTGCAGCGTCACATGCTGGCCGCGCAGGGTAGGCACCGTATTCCAAGCGTCAAGATTGGTCATCGCTCAGCCCTGCAGGCTCGGTGCGCGCTGCGCGCAATGATCGACGTAGGTCTTGATCCGGTCGATGCCATCGGCGCCGAACCAGAACACTTTCCAATGGTCCTGCTTGTAGCAGCCATCGGACTCGGCGTAGTAGAAGTGGTTGATCGGGTTGCCGTGGCGCGAGCGCCAGAACAGCTGCGGGGTCTCCTCCAGCATCACGTTCCAGACCGCACGCCCCAGGCCTTCACCCTGCGCGTCGTCGAGCACAGCGAACTTGTCCAGGTACACGCCTTCGGCCTCGTCGGTGAGGATCACCGCAGTGCGGTAGTTCTCGCTGACATAGGCACGCAGCAGCTTGGTCTTTTCGAAGTAGTCCGGCACCAGAGTGCGGCCGAAGCTGGATTCGATCAGGCCCTTCAGCCGCGGCAGGTCGAGCTCGTTCCAGGCGGTGGCGCGCAGCACTTTCTCACCCTTGCGCACCAGCGTGCCCGAGCCCTTGTGGGTGAACAGTTCCTTGGCCAGGTCGGCCGGACGCGTGATCGACACCGACGACTCCAGCGGCAGGCGGTCGAGCAGGTCCTTGATCTGTTCGATCTTCACCTTCATGCCGCCATGGATCCACGGCTGCGCGATCAGGTGATCGTATTCGGTGGACAGGTTGATCGAATCGATCACGTTGCCCGCCTCGTCCAGCAGGCCACCGGTGCCGGTCAGGAAGATGATCTTGTACGGCTGCAGTTCCTGCACCAGCTCGTTGGCGGCAAAGTCGGCGTTGACGTTGAGGATCTGGCCACCGGCGGTTTCACCCAGGCTGGTGATGACCGGGATCGAGCCGGCACGCAGGCTGGCCTCGATCGGTGCCAGGTTGACCTTCTTCACCTCGCCGACCAGGCCGTAGGTGTCCACGTCCAGGTACTCGGCCTCGAACACGCCACCGGTGATCGAGGTGGCACGTGCGCCGTTCTGCTGCAGCGCCTCGACCAGGCGCAGGTTGGACTGCTGGAACACCCGGCGCACGATCGCCAATGCTTCCGGCGACGTCACGCGCAGGCCGTTCACGGTCTGCTTCTCGATGCCGGCCGCCGACAGCTCGGCATCCAGCTGCGGGCCGGCGCCGTGCAGCACGATCGGGGTCAGCCCGACTTCCTGCAGGAACGACAGCGAAGAGGTCAGCGCGTCGAGATCGTCGCGCAGCACCGCGCCGCCGACCTTGACCACGGCGAAGCGCTTGGCGTCCAGCTGCGAGAAGCGCTTGAGGTACTGGCTGATCTCCTTCGCGCTGGCCATGCTGGAAAGCAGGCGCACGATGGTCTGGCGGGTCTGGCGGTGGGGCTGGAGGGCAGGAGACATTTCGGTTTCGTCACAGGCGGCGGTCGCCGCGTTGCAGTTCCGCCACGCCCGGGGCATGGCGGCGTTGTGGGGTCGATCAGGCGCCGGCGGCGATGATCCGGTGCACGGCGTGGGTATAGCGCTGCAACTGGTCCAGCGTCACGAACTCATCGGCGGTGTGGGCCTGGGCGATGTCACCCGGGCCGAATACCAGTGTGGTGTAGCCAGCGGCCGAGAACAGCGACGCCTCGGTCCAGAAATCCACGGCATTGCCGATCGGCAGCTCCAGCGCATCGGCCACGTCGCGCGCCAGCAGGCGGCGGTTCTCAGCTTCGGCGATGTCACCGGCGGGCAGGCTGGGACCACGGAACGTCTCGGTGAACACGGCGGCTTCCGGCTCGGCGAAACCGGCGAAGGTCGCCAGCAGGCCATCGATGTCCATCGACGGCAGCGGGCGGAACCCGAAGCGCACCTCAGCAGCCGGTGCGATCATGTTGGCCTTGATACCGCCTTCGACGCGACCGATGTTGAAGCGCAGACCGGTCAGCCCACCGAAGCGGGCCGAGGCCAGCGATTCCACATGATCCAGCGCGCGATTGCCCCAGCGCATGGCCTGGTGCAATGCGCTGGCAGCCGCATCCTGCTTGCCCGACGCATGGCCGGCACGGCCGGCGAACTGCATCAGCACCGAACTGATGCCACGGTGCGCCAGCACCGCTTCGCTCATGGTCGGTTCGGCCACGAGTACGGCTTCATACGGCAGGCCACGCGCCAGGAATGCAGCGATGCAGCGCGGGTCGTTGGCTTCCTCGTCGCTGGAGAACAGGAACGCGGCATCGCCATCGCTGGCATTGGCCGCCGCCACCAGCGCAGCGGCGGCGCCCTTGATGTCACACACGCCCAGGCCGACCACGCGGTCGTCCAGGCGGCGCATCACATGCGGATCGGCACTCCAGTGCGGCGAGTCCGGCACGGTATCCAGGTGCACGTTGAACAGGTACTTCGGCGTCCCACGCACGGCGTACAGGCTGACCGCACCGGCGCCATGGTCGATCACCTCGACGTTGAAGCCGGGCAGGTTCGCGCGCAGGTAATCGAAGATGCCACCGGTGGTGATCGCACGCGGCGGGTTGCGGGTGTCGAAGGACACCAGCGCCTGCAGGTGATCGAGCGTCTGTTCAAGCATGTGTCTGAATATCCGTAGGGTTCGAAATCGGTAGTGCCGGTCGCTGGCCGGCTGCGCAATGATCCAGCCGTGCCACGAGCCGGCCAGCGGCCGGCACTACCCTCCATTGACGCTGCGAAGCGCCGGCCGGCGGCCGGCGCCCCCGTCACAGGTCAACCGCGGTTGACTTGCGCGTAAAGCGTCGAACTCATGCCGAACAGCTTGATGAAGCCTTCTGCCTCCTCCACGCCCCAGTCGGCCGACTGCGCGTAGGTGGCACCCTTGGTGTTGAGCAGGTGCGGCGACTTCACCGCCACCGCGTCGACGCGGCCACCGCGGGTTTCCAGCACCACTTCGCCGTTGACCTTGGCCTGCGAGGACTTCAGGAACGCTTCGATGTCGGTCTTCAGCGGGTCGTGGTAGAAGCCTTCGTACACCAGCTCCACCCACTTGCGTGCCACGTCCGGCTTGAAGCGGTTCTGCTGCTTGGTCAGCACCGCATCTTCCAGCGCGCGGTGCGCGGCCAGCAGCGAGACCAGGCCCGGGGCCTCGAACACGATGCGACCCTTCAGGCCGATCACGGTGTCGCCGGTGTAGACGCCGCGACCGACGCCGTACGGGGCGAACAGCTTGTTGAGCTGGGCCAGGATCTGGTCGCCCGGCAGCGCCTTGCCGTTCAGTTCAACCGCTTCGCCTTCAACGAACTTCAGGGTGACGGTCAGCGCCTGCTCCGGCCACTCGCTACGCGGTGCGCACCAGCCACGGGCGCCCTCGCCCGGGGCTTCCCAACGGTCGATCTCGCCGCCGGACATGGTCACGCCCAGCAGGTTCTCGTTGATGGTGTAGGCCTGCTGCTTGGCGCGCACGCCGAAGCCACGCGCTTCCAGGTACTTCTGCTCGTAGGCGCGGGTCTGGGTGTGTTCCTTCTGGATCTCGCGGATCGGCGCGATGATCTGGTAGTCGCCCAGTGCCTTCACGGCCAGGTCGAAGCGGACCTGGTCGTTGCCCATGCCCGTGCAGCCGTGGGCGATGATGTTGGTACCCAGCTCGGCAGCACGCTTCAGCGCGGCATCGACGATCAGGTAGCGGTCCGAGACCAGCAGCGGGTACTGGCCCTGGTAGCCTTCGCCGGCCCACACGAACGGCTTGACGAAGCCTTCCCAGATGGCCGGGCCACCATTGACGGTGACATGGCTGGTCACGCCCAGCTCGGCGGCACGCTTCTCGATGAAATCGCGCTCCTCATCATCCACGCCGCCGGTGTCGGCGAACACGGTGTGCACGTTGTAGCCGCGCTCCTGCAGGTAGGGCACGCAGAAGCTGGTATCCAGGCCGCCGGAGAAGGCGAGAACGACGTCTTTGTTGCTCATGGGGGTCAGGTCCAATCAGGTTATGTAGAGTCGAGCCATGCTCGACTGATGCTCGATCAAGAAAATCAGCGCCCGGCAACCGCGGCCATGATCGCCTTCTGCACGTGCAGGCGGTTCTCGGCTTCGTTGATGGCGATGCACTGCGGCGAATCCATCACCGCATCGGTGGCTTTCACGTTGCGGCGCAGCGGGAGGCAGTGGCTGAACACACCGTTGTTGGTCAGCGCCATCTTGCGTTCGTCGACGATGAAGTGCTTGAACTGATCGCGGATCGGCTTTTCCGGTTCCCAGTTGCCGAAGAACGGCAGCGCGCCCCAGCTCTTGGCGTAGACCACGTCGGCGCCGGCATAGGCGCTGTCGATGTCATGGCTGATCTTCAGCGAACCGCCGCTCTCGGCCACGTTCTGCTCGGCCCAGCCCATGTAGCGGTCGTCGAGGATGTAGTCGGCGGTCGGGCACAGCAGGGTCACGTCCATGCCCATGCGGGTGGCGATGGTCAGCGCCGAATTGGCCACGGCGGTGTTCAGCGGCTTGGGGTGGTAGGTCCAGGTCAGCACGTACTTCTTGCCACGCAGGTCCTGGGTGCCGAAGTGCTCCTGCAGGGCCATGATGTGGGCCAGCTCCTGGCACGGGTGGGTGATGGTCTCCATGTTGATGACCGGCACCGGCGAGTACCTGGCGAAGCTGTTGAGGACGATGTCCTGGCGGTCGTAGGCCCAGTCGATGAACTTGGGAAACGCGCGCACGGCGATGATGTCGCAGTAGCGGCCCAGCACCTTGGCCACTTCAGCGATGTGCTCTTCGGTGTCGCCGTCCATCACCGTGCCGAGGTTGAACTCGATCGGCCACGCGTCCTTGCCCGGCTGCAGCACCACCGCGTGGGCGCCGAGCTGGAATGCGCCGAGCTCGAAGCTGGTGCGGGTGCGCATGGACGGGTTGAAGAACACCAGCGCGATCGACTTGCCCTTGAGCTGGTCGCCGAGCTTGTTGCGCTTGAACAGCGCGGCCTGGGTGAGCAGCGCGTCGAGATCGCTGCGGCTCCAGTCCTGGGTGTTCAGGAAGTGCTTGGGGGACATCATCTTTCCTTGCGAGGCGGCGCCGGGTTCGACGCGGTGGAAGGGAAACAGGAAGCAAAGGTGAAACGAAAAGGTTGCAGTTGCAGCTTTCAGGACATGCATTCTTGAAGCGCGAAAACGAAAAAACCCAGCCGGCGGGCTGGGTTTTTTTCGGACGAACAGCAAAAAGCTCCGGTTACCCAGCGAGAATGTGGGGTTCCGGTCGACGCGCACGCGAGGTCATGCCAGACGCCTGTCGGGCTGCGCTGCTGTCGTGCTGGAAGTCGGTGAGCTTCATGGTCAACCATCTTTGCATGCGGCCGGGGCCGGCGCAAGGGGTTGGGGGCGCAGAATCAGGGATTGCCGGCCGAACCCTGCTCGGGGCCGACCCAGGGCGTGATCGACACCCGGATCTTGAGCCGGTTGCCGGGGTCTTCCGGCAGCCGCGAGCGGTACTTGGTGCCCTTGTAGACGTAATCCACGTCGTAGGCGATGGGCCGGCGGAATTCACGCCCCACCGGCACGATGCGGCAGTCGCGGGTCAGCATGGGGCCGTTGTTGGCCGGCGCCGGGGCCGGCGACTCGGTTCCGACCTCCTCAACGGCCTCCTCGTCGCTGCGCTTGAACATCGAGCGCACCGAATCCCAGAAGCGGCTGATCCGGCCCTTGTCCTCGACCGGCTCCTCGCCGGTCACGTTCACCGGGGCCAGGGTCCGGGTCGACACCGGCTCGCAGTGCTCCTCGGTACGGGTCGCGCGCAGGGTCTGGAACACCGGCTCGACGTTCAGCACCTGGGCGTAGTCGAACTTCACGTTCTCCACGATCACCACCCGGTTGCGGGGCTCGGCCTCCTGGGCCAGCACCACGGCGGGCAGCGCCGACAGGCAGGCCAGGGTCAGCAACGCGGTGGATTTCATTGGCGACGGGAGCAAGGACACGGCAATAGTGTAGGCAGTGGCGAGCGCAAGGGGCTGAACATTACCCGTCCACGCCGCTCCTGCCCACCCCACCCTGGACGGACCCGGCGTCCACCGGTGGCAGCCAGTGCCCCCAAAGGGGGCCGACACGTTCTAAAATCACAGGCTTGTCCCCCAGCCACAGCCCCATGACCCTGCGCCTGCACAACAACCTGACTCGCCAGCTCGAACCGTTCACTCCGCTCGACCCGGCCTGTCCGACCCTGTATGTGTGCGGCCCCACGGTCTACAACTACGTGCACATCGGCAACGCCCGTGGCCCGGTGGTGTTCGGGGTGCTGGCCGATCTGCTGCGGCGCCGTTTCGGCGCGCTGCGCTACGCCCGCAACATCACCGACGTGGACGACAAGATCAACACCGCCGCGCGCGAGCAGGGCGTGCCGATCAGCACCATCACCGGCAAGTTCGCCGCCGCCTACCGTGAAGACATGGCCGCGCTGGGCGTGGTGCCGCCGGACATCGAGCCGGAGGTGACCGCGCACATTCCGCAGATCATCACCATGATCGAGCAGCTGATCGGCAATGGTCATGCCTACGCCGCCGAGGGTCACGTGCTGTTCGCGGTGGCCAGCTTCGACGGCTACGGCAAGCTCTCGCGCCGCGACCCCGACGAAATGCTGGCCGGCGCCCGCGTCGACGTGGCCCCGTACAAGCGCGACCCGGGTGATTTCGTGCTGTGGAAGCCGTCCAGCGACGACCTGCCCGGCTGGGAATCGCCCTGGGGCCGTGGCCGCCCGGGCTGGCACATCGAGTGCTCGGCGATGGCGGCGGCTCACCTGGGTGAGACCATCGACATCCATGCCGGCGGCGTCGACCTGCAGTTCCCGCACCACGAGAACGAGCTTGCGCAGAGCGAATGCGCCCACGGCGGCAAGATCTTCGCCCGCTTCTGGCTGCACAACGGCATGCTCAACTTCGGCGGCGCCAAGATGAGCAAGTCGCTGGGCAACATCGAGCGCGTGCACGACCTGGTGCGCCAGCATCCGCCGGAAGCGCTGCGCCTGGCCCTGCTGTCGGCCCACTACCGGCAGCCACTGGACTGGTCTGATGCGCTGATCGAACAATCGGTGCGCACCCTGGACCGCCTGTACGGCACCCTGCGCGAACTGGCGTCGATCGAGGCCACGGCAGTGATCCCCGCCAGCGTCGAAGCGACCCTGGACGACGATCTCAACACACCCCAGGCGCTGGCCGAAGTGGCCCGCATCGCCGCCGACGCGCGTCGTGCCACCGACCCGGCCGAACAGGCGCGCCTGAAGGGCGAGCTGCTCGGTGCGGGCCTGGTGCTGGGCCTGCTGCAGGCCGACCCGGCGCAGTGGTTCGGCACCGCAGCGGGCGACGAGGACGACGATGCCCGCGTCCAGGGCCTGATCGACGAGCGCGCCGCGGCCAAGAAGGCACGCGACTTCGCCCGTGCCGACGCCATCCGCGACCAGCTGGCCGCCGAAGGTATCGTGCTGGATGACACCCCGCAGGGCGTTCGCTGGTCGCGCAAGCGCAGCTGACCTGCCTTGCCCCGTGGCCGGTCCGCCGGCCACGCCCCACCGTAGAGACTGTTGTGACCGACTCCCCGTTCCCGCTTGAACCCACCGCCGCCGAGGCCCAGGCCGCCATCGCCGAGGAATTCGGCTTCTTCGGCGACTGGTCCGAGCGCTACCAGTACCTGATCGACCTCGGCCGCAAGCTGCCGCCCTTCCCGGAAGAATGGAAGACCGAAGAGCATCGCCTGCTCGGCTGCCAGTCGATGGTCTGGATCGTGCCCGAAGGCAACGCGCAGTCGCTGCGCTTCCATGCCATCAGCGATTCGGCGATTGTCTCCGGCCTGATCTTCCTGGCCCTGCGCGTGTACTCCGGGCGCTCGGCGCAGGAGATTCTGGCCACCGAACCGAGCTACATCCAGGACATCGGCCTGGCCCGCCACCTCTCGCCCACCCGCAGCAATGGTGTGGCGGCGATGCTGGCCTTCATCCGTGAGACGGCGCAGGCGCAGCTGCAGCGCGACCCGTCGTGAGCGAACCCGCCACAGCCGAAGACAGTGCACTGGGCCTGCTGTCCCGCCCCGGTTTCGCCAGGCTGCTGGCCTACCGCATCTTCGCGATGCTGTCCTACCAGGTGGTCGCGGTCACCGTCGGCTGGCACATCTACGAAGTCACCCGCAATCCGTTCTCGCTGGGCCTGATCGGCCTGGCCGAGGTCGTGCCGTTCTTCTGCGTGGCTCCGTTCGCCGGTTACCTGGTGGATCATCTGCCGCGCCGTCGGCTGGGCATGGTCGCCTGTTGCGGGCTGATCGCCACTGCACTGGTATTGACCAGCGTTGCCATGGGCTGGCTGCCGATTGACGGCGTGTGGCCGATCTATGCGGCCATCGCGCTGACCGGCATGGTCCGCGCCTTCCTGTCGCCGATCTACAACGCCTTGTTCGCCCGCGTGCTGGCCCGTGACCAGTTTGCCCGTGGCGCCGGCCTGGGCGCGGTGGTGTTCCAGGCCGGCATGATCGCCGGCCCGGCACTGGGTGGCGTGCTGGTCGGCGTCGGTGGCAAGGGCCTGTCCTACGCAGTGGCCACCGCTTTCGCGCTGGTGGCCATGGCCTGCCTGGCCACGCTGAAGGTGGAAGAACCGGTGCATACCGGTCCGGCCGCCCCGATCTTCAAGAGCATCGCTGAAGGCGCGCGCTTCGTGGTCGGCAACCGGATCATGGTCGGCGCGATGGCGCTGGACATGTTCTCGGTGCTGCTGGGCGGCGTGGTGGCGATGCTGCCGGCATTCCTGCACGAGATCCTGCACCACGGCCCGGAAGGCCTCGGCATCCTGCGCGCGATGCCGGCGCTGGGCTCGGTGTGCGTGGGCCTGTGGCTGGCGCGCCACCCGCTGCACCGCAATGCCGGCCGCGTGCTGCTGTTTGCGGTCGCCGGCTTCGGCCTGTGCGTGATCAGCTTCGGGTTGTCGCAGCACTTCTGGCTGTCGGCGCTGATCCTGCTGTTCTACGGCGCGTTCGATGGCGTCTCGGTGGTGATCCGCTCGACCATCCTGCAGTTGGCCACGCCGGAAGAAATGCGCGGACGGGTGTCGTCGATCAACGGCATCTTCATCAGTTCGTCCAACGAGCTGGGCGCGTTCTATGCCGGCACGATGGCCCGTCTGCTGGGGCTGGTGCCTGCAGTGGTGCTGGGTGGGTTTGCGGTGCTGAGCGTGGCCGGGATCACCGCCTGGAAGAACCCGACGCTGCGGAAACTGAATTTGCGTGATCTGCAGTGACCCCGCGGAGAGCGCGTTCGGCGGCGCCGGGCGTTTGACTGGCCACGTCACTTTCCCTCGATGAATGGGTTTGTCACTTTCTTCGCGCGCGCAAAGAAAGTAACCAAAGAAACGCGCCGCCATCCGCGAGCCGGTGCTGCGCACCGGTGCCCTGCGCTCCTCGGTGAATCAGGGGACGGCGCCGAACTCGCTGCGCTCAAACAGCGGCGCCTCTTCGCCCCCGATTCCCCTGCGGTGCTCGGCTCGCTACAAGGCGGACCCAAGTCAACGGCCACAACTGCCCGTGCCAGCCACGATCGCGCACCAACGATCCCCCAACAAAAAACCCGGCCGAGGCCGGGTTTTTCGCATGACCAGACAACGAACTGGAATCAGTCGCCCTGCTGCTTCTGCAGGTGCTCCCAACGCTCCTGGGCGTCGATGGTGCGTTCGGCGGTCAGGCGCGCCTCCAGGCGCTCCAGGCCGATTTCCTCGCCGGTGTCGACGCAGTAACCGTAGTCGCCCGCTTCCAGGCGCTTCAGGGTGCTGTCGATCTTGCCGATCAGCTTGCGGTAGCGGTCGCGGGTACGCAGTTCCAGCGAGTTCTCGGTCTCGCGGGTCGCACGCTCGGCTTCGTCGCCGATGTCACGCACTTCCTCGCGCAGGTTCTCGATGGTCTGCTTGGACTCTTCCACCAGGTCCGCGCGCCAGTTCTGCAGGCGCTGGCGGAAATACTCCTGCTGCAGCGGGCTCATGTATTCCTCTTCCGAGGACGGCTTGTAGCCAGCCGGCAGGATCGGGCGGCCAGTGGCCTCGTCGGTCTTGTACTCGACCACCTTGTACTTGCTGCGCGGGGCCGGTGCTGCCGAGCGGGCGGCGACGGCCACGGCAACCTTGCCGACAGGGCGCGACACGGTCTTCGGGGCGGAATCGGATTTCACGGCGGTTTTGGCAGGCGATTTCGAAACGGGCACGGGATTCTTGGATTGCGGGGCCTTCGAAGCGACAGGAGCGGCGGCCGGGGCCGGCGTTGAGGCCGGTTGGGCTGCCGCCACTGCCACGGTCTTGGCCGGGACAGGCTTGGCCGGAGCCGGCTTGGCAGCAGGCTTCGGTGCGGACTTCACTACTGGCGCCGGGGTCGGCTTTGCGGCCGGCGCGGCAACGTTCTTGGCAACCTTCTTTACAGCGGCAGGCGTGGCGGCCGGTTTAGCCGCAGCGACCTTCTTTGCTACGGGCTTGGCGACCGGCTTGGCTGCAGCCTTCTTCACCACCGCCTTCGGCGCTGGCTTGGCGGCGGCCTTCTTGGCCACCGGCTTGGCGGCGGCTTTCTTCACCGGCGCAGCCTTGCTGACAGTCTTCTTCACCGGCGCCTTCTTGCTGGCAGCGGCTGGCTTGGCCTTGGCGGGCGCAGCGGCCTTCTTCGCCACCGGCTTGGTTGCCTTGACCGGCGTTTTCTTTGCGGTGGCCTTCCTGGCCGCCGGTTGCGAGGACGCTGCCTTGGTCGCCGGCTTGCTGGCCGGCTTCTTGGCAACGGGCTTTGCCGCCAACTTCTTCACAACAGGCTTGGCGGTTTTCTTGGCGGCCGTTGCGGCCTTCTTTGCAGTTTTTTTAGCAGCCACGAAACGCTCTTCCTTGGATTCCCCGGGGCCCGGGAAAGCGGGCCTTTATAGCCTACCCGACCCGCAGCAGCAACCTCGGCACCCTGCTCCATTCAGTCCTGGAGCCAAGGCGCCCAATGGGCGGTCCGACGAACACGGACCGCCTTGCGCGGTACGGAACCTGGCCAGCACCCGACGGTGCTGGTACCGGTCGCAGGCCATCGGCGACATGCGACCAACGGCCCATCCTGCACAAATGCGGCCTTCATGCCAACTGGCATAAGATGACTAGGTGATCTCGCGCCTGCTCATTGCCCTGCTGCGCTTCTACAAGCGCTTCATCAGCCCCCTGCTGGGGCCGCGCTGCCGTTTCGTGCCGAGCTGTTCTGAATACGCGATGGATGCCATCTCCCGGCACGGGCCGCTGCGCGGCAGCTGGCTGGCTGCGCGCAGGCTGGGCCGTTGCCATCCGTTCCACCCCGGCGGCTTCGATCCGGTGCCCGAATCCACCCACGCCCCCTCTTGCCGTTGCACAGGAAAACACTGACATGTCCTCCACCCTCATCACCAACGCCCGGATGGTCAACGAAGGCCGCACCTTCGACGGCGACCTGCGCATCGAGAACGGCCGCATTGCGCAGATCGGCGCCGGGCTGGCGCCGCGCAACGGCGAGCAGGTGGTGGACGCGGCCGGGCGCTGGCTGCTGCCCGGCATGATCGATGACCAGGTGCACTTCCGCGAACCGGGCCTGACCCACAAGGGCGACATCGCCAGCGAATCGGCGGCCGCCGTGGCCGGTGGCCTGACCAGCTTCATGGACATGCCCAACACCAACCCGCCGACGCTGGATTCAACCATCCTGGAAGCCAAGTACGAGCTCGCGCGCGGCCGCGCCTGGGCCAACTACGGCTTCTACCACGGCGCCAGCAATGACAACCTGGACGCGATCCGTGCGCTGGACCCGAAGAAAGCCCCGGGCGTGAAGGTGTTCATGGGTGCTTCGACCGGCAACATGCTGGTCGACAACCCGGAAACGCTGGACGCGATCTTCCGCGAATGCCCGACCCCGATCATCACGCACTGCGAAGACACGCCGATGATCGATGCCAACCTCAAGGCCTTCCAGGAAAAGTACGGCGATGCGCTGACCCCGGACATGCACCCGGACATCCGTTCGCGCGAAGCCTGCATCAAGTCGACCCGCCTGGCGATGTCGCTGGCACGCAAGCACGGCACCCGCCTGCACGTACTGCACATCTCCACCGCCGACGAGCTGGCGCTGTTCGAGAAGGGCCCGCTGATCCGCGCCGATGGCAGCCGCAAGCAGATCACCGCCGAAACCTGCGTGCACTTCCTGCACTTCGCGCGCCCGGACTACGCGACCAAGGGCAACCTGATCAAGTGCAATCCGGCGATCAAGGAAGTGTCCGACCGCGAGGCAATCACCGCTGCGCTGGCCGATGACGTGCTGGACGTGCTGGCCACCGACCACGCGCCGCACACCTGGGAGGAGAAGCAGAAGCCCTACGCGCAGGCGCCGTCGGGCCTGCCGCTGGTGCAGTACGCGCTGGTGGCCGCGCTGGAGCGGGTGCACGAAGGCAAGCTGACCCGCGAGCAGGTGGTGCAGAAATTCGCACATGCGCCGGCGCAGCTGTTCGACGTGGAAGAACGCGGCTTCCTGCGCGAAGGCTATTTTGCCGACCTGGTGCTGGTGGAGGACGTGCCGTTCACCGTCAAGCGCGAGGACGTGCTGTCCAAGTGCGGCTGGTCGCCGTTTGAAGGCACCACCTTCCGTTCCCGCGTGGCGTCCACCTGGGTCAACGGCCAGCTGGTGTGGGACGGCAGCAAGCTGGTGGGTGAACCCGCCGGCCAGCGCATGACCTACGACCGCTGATGCGTTCGGCACTGATGATCGGGGCGCTGCTGCTGGCCGCGCCCCTGTTTTCCTCTTCCCCGGCGCAGGCGCAGGACGGCATCGGCAGCCTGATCGACAGCCGCGTGGTGTTCCCGGCCAGTGCGTCGCAGGGCGCGCTGGTGATCGGCAAGGTGCCCGCCGGCAGTCGCGTGCAGTACGCCGGCCGCCAGCTGCGGGTGAGCGGCTACGGCAGCGTGGTGTTCGGCATCGGCCGCGACGAAAAGGGTCCGCTGCGGGTACAGGTGCAACGCCCCGATGGTGGCAGCGAGACGGCGACCATTGCGGTAACGCCGCGCGACTGGCCCACCGAGCGGGTCAACGGGGTGCCACCGAAGACGGTCAATCCGCCGGCGGCGATTGCCGAGCGGATCAAGCGCGAACAGGCACAGGTGACCGCCGCACGTGCCCGCGATGACGACCGCACCGACTTCACCCAGACCTTCATCTGGCCGGTACAGGGCCGCATCAGCGGCCGCTTCGGCAATGCGCGCGTCTACAACGGGCAGCCGGGGGCCGGTCACTCCGGCATGGACATCGCGGTACCGACCGGCACCCCGGTGAAGGCGCCGGCGGCCGGCATCGTGACCTTCGCTGGCCCGGACCTGTACCTGACCGGTGGCACGCTGCTGCTCGACCACGGCTTCGGGGTCAGTTCCAATTTCCTGCACCTTTCGCGCATCGACGTAAAAGTTGGCGACCGTGTGGAGCAGGGCCAGGTGATCGCTGCCGTCGGCGCCACCGGCCGTGCCACCGGCCCGCACCTGCACTGGGGCATGAACTGGTTCGACACCCGCATCGACCCGTTGCTGGTGCTGGAGCGCAAATAACGGTAGTGCCGGCCGCTGGCCGGCAACCGCACGAATTCTGCAGTGCCCGAGCTGCCGGCCAGCGGCCGGCGGCCGGCACTACCAGGCAGTTGGATCAGCCGCGCGCCGCCCACCACACGCGCAGCAACGTGCGCACCGGGGTGGCTTCGATCGGCTTGCCTGCGGCCTGCGCGGCAACGCGGGCGCGCGCCAGGCTCGACCACACGCGCCGCGGGCGCGGACCCGGCACGCGGCTGCCCCATCCTTTCAACAGATGCTGCGCCCAGCGCTGCGCGGCAGTGCTGGCATCACCGTCCAACAGGCTGCGCGGCACACCGGCCACGCCGGCGTCCTGCAGGCGCTGGGCCAGGGTCTGCAGCTGCACCGCACGACCGGCGCCGGTGCGCGGCTTGTCGGCAAACAAGGCCGCTTCCACTGCGGCCACGGCCTCGGCGTAATTGGCCAGCGCACGCTCGGCACCGGCTGCATCCAGCGCAACGGTACGCGCTTCAACGAGGTCCGGCAGCGCTTCGGCCAATTGCACCCACGGCGCACGCACCGGCTCCAGCAGACGGCCCAGTGGATGGCGCGAACGATGCCCTGCCCAGCTGCGCAGTTCCTCGCCCCACCACGCCAGCTTGGCATCGGCCGGCAGCGGATCGCCGCTGGTATTGAGCATGTCGTCGAACTCCTGCAGCAGCGCAAACCACGCCACTGCGAGCTCGCGTTGCGGTTCGGCCACGAACGGGGCGGCCACCGACCATTCCGGCCAACGGCTGCGCCACTTGTCGAGGAAACTGTCCAGCGCGGTACTGCTCACTACGGGATTCCTTACGGCTGGGCCGGGGCTGCCGGCCGGGTCGGCCAGAGACTGGCCAGTTGCAGAAGTTCGGCGTTCTCGACCAGCACGTCGGCCTGCCAGGCCAGCGGATCGTCGCTGTGCAGGCGGTAGCCCCACAGCGCCGCGACCGACGGCATCGCGGCGGCACGTGCAGCGATGATGTCGCGCTCGTCATCGCCCACGTACACGCAGTCTTCGGCGGCCATTCCGACGGCTCGCGCGGCGTGCAGCAGCGGCAGCGGATGCGGCTTGCGCTCGGCCAGGCTGTCACCGCCGACCAGCACCGCGCAGCGCTGCTGCCAGCCGTGCTGCGGCAAGATCAGGCGCGCCAGGTACTCCGGCTTGTTGGTGACGATGCCCCACACCGTACCGGCCTCATCCAGCGCGGCGAGCATGCCGGCCACGCCGTCGAACAGCACTGCGTGCTGGCCGATCAGCGCTTCGTAGCGCTGCAGGAATTCCGGGATCAGTGCATCGCGCGCAACGGCATCCAGGTCCGGGAAAGCGGCGCCAACCATCGCGCGCGAGCCCTTGGAGACCACCGGCCGCAGCTGCGCCGGATCGATCGCTGCCCGGCCCCGCTCGGCCAGCATCGCATTGCAGGTGGCGACGAAGTCCGGCGCGCTGTCCAGCAACGTGCCATCCAGGTCGAACAGCACCGCACGCGGGAAGCGGGCGGAGGTCATGCCGGCTTGACCGCGTAGGCCAGGTAGTTGATGTCGGTGCGGCTGCTCAGGCGGGCATGGTTGCGCCACGGCTCGTAGGCCATGCCGCTGACATCCACCAGCTGCAGGTCGGCTTCGCGCAGCCAGCGCGCCAGTTCGGCCGGCTTGATGAATTCCTGGTAGTGGTGGGTGCCCCTGGGCAGCAGCCGCGCCACGTACTCGGCGCCGACAATCGCCACCGCGAAGGCGGCCGCGGTGCGGTTGATGGTCGACAGGAACAGGTGGCCGCCCGGCTTCAGCAGGCGCTTGCAGGCGTCGATGATCGCGCCCGGGTCCGGCACGTGCTCAAGCATTTCCATGCAGGTGACCACATCGAAACTGCCCGGCTGCTCGGCGGCCAGATCCTCGGCGGCCTGCACGCGGTAGTCGACCTTGGCGCCGCTTTCCAGCGCATGCAGGCGCGCGACCTTGACCAGCTCCGGGGCCAGGTCGATGGCGGTGACGTCGGCACCGGCCTGCGCCAGCGCTTCGCTCAGCAGCCCGCCACCGCAGCCGATGTCGAGCACGCGCGCGCCACGCAACGGCACGCGGTCGGCCACGTACTTCAGGCGCACCGGGTTCAGCGCATGCAGCGGCTTCTGCGGGCCGTCAGCGTCCCACCAGCGGTTGGCCAGCGCGGCGAACTTGTCCAGCTCGGCCTGATCGAAATTGGAGGAAGCGTGAGGGGCAGTCATGAGGGGTCCTTGCGGCGCCAGGGATCAGGCGCGGATATGACGGATGCGCTCGCGCCACTGGCGCGCGTTGGCGATGATGCCCGGCAGGTCCATGCCGACCAGCTCGCGCTGCACCAGCTTCGGCTTGCCGGCGATCCAGACGTCGCTGACCTGCTGGCGGCCGGTGGCATACACCAGCTGCGACAGCACGTTGTGCAGCGGCTGGGTTTCCAGCGCCGACAGGTCGACGCAGACCAGGTCGGCCTGCTTGCCGACTTCGATCGAACCGATGCGGTCACCGAAGCCCAGCGCGCGTGCGCCGCCCAGCGTGGACGCGCGCAGCGTGGTCGCCGCGTCGAGCGCGGTGGCATCATCGGCCACGGCCTTGGCCAGGATCGCTGCGGTACGGTTCTCGCTGAACATGTCCAGGTCGTTGTTGCTGGCGCAGCCGTCGGTGCCGATCGCCAGGTTCACTCCGGCACGCTGCAGGGCGCAGGCGGGGCAGAAACCGGAGGCCAGCTTCAGGTTCGATTCCGGGCAGTGCACCACGCTGACGCCGCGTTCGGCGCACAGGTGGATTTCCGCATCGGTCAGCTGGGTCATGTGCACCGCGATCAGGCGGTCGTTGACCAGGCCGAGCCGATCCAGCCGCGCCAGCGGGCGCTGGCCGTGCAGCTTGATCGAATCGTTGATCTCCTGCGCGGTCTCGTGGGTGTGCAGGTGCACCTGCATGTCGAGCTGGTCGGACAGCATCCGCACCCGCTCGAAGTTGGCATCGTTGACCGTGTACGGCGCATGCGGCGCGAACGCGGTGCCGATCAGCGGATCGGTGCGCCACTGGTCGTGCAGTTCACCGGCCTTGGCGAAGTATTCGTCATCGGTCCTGGCCCAGGCGGTGGGGAAATCGATGATGACCGCGCCAACCAGCGCGCGGAAACCGTGCTTCTTGTAGACCGCGGCCTGCACGTCGCCGAAGAAGTAGTTCTCGTTGGCACAGGTGGTGCCGCCGCGCAGCATCTCGGCGATGGCCAGGGTGGTGCCGTCGGCGACGAACTCAGGACCGATCACCGCCGCTTCCACCGGCCAGATGTGCTGCTGCAGCCAGGTCATCAGCGGCAGGTCGTCGGCGACGCCGCGCAGCAGGGTCATCGGGTTGTGCGTATGCGCGTTGACCAGGCCCGGCATCAGCGCCGACTCGGGGCGGCTGACCACCTGCGCGGCACGGAAGCGTGCGCGCGCCTCGGCACGCGGCAGGATGGCCACGATCTCGCTGCCACGCACGGCGACGGCATGGTCTTCCAGCACCACCGCATGCGGCTCGATCGGAACGACATGACCGGCTTCGATGAGCAGGTCGCAGGCTTCGGGGAGGTGCGGGCTATCGCTCATGCGGGCTCACTGGCTGTGGGGCGGCGAGATACTTCTGGGGAACACGCCCCTGAGTCAGGGGCTGCCGCGAAGCGGCGGGGTCTGGAGACCCGTGAAGCGGGGCCCATGATCTGCCGAAGCAGATCATGGGAGCGCCAGCGCGAATGCGCTGGCGCGTATCCGAGCATGGCTCGGCTCTACAGTAAGGTCGGCCTGCGGCCGCAACCTTATTTGACGCGTGCGGAGTATTCGCCCGAACGGGTGTCGACGCGGATCACTTCGTCCTGATTGACGAACAGCGGCACGCGGACCACGGCGCCGGTTTCCAGGGTCGCCGGCTTGCCGCCGCCACCCGAGGTGTCGCCACGGACGCCCGGATCGGTTTCGGTGATCTTCAGTTCGACGAAGTTCGGCGGCTGAACGAAGATCGGCTCGCCATTCCACAGGGTGACCACGCAGGACTCTTCGCCCTTCAGCCACTTCTCGGCGCCGCCCATGCCAGCCTTGGTGGCCTGGACCTGCTCGAAGGACTCCGGATCCATGAAGTGCCAGTACTCGCCGTCGCTGTACATGAAGTTCATGTCGGTATCGACGACGTCGGCTGCATCCAGCGAGTCGGTCGACTTCATGGTGACTTCCTGGGTACGCCCGTCCTTGATCAGGCGGTACTTAACGCGGGTGAAGGCCTGGCCCTTGCCCGGCTTGACGTATTCGGTGTCGATGATGACGGCCGGTTGGTTGTTGACCAGGATCTTCATCCCGTTCTTGACGTCGTTCATGCCGTAGCTGGCCATGCGTAAACTCCTGAGTGGCAGAAACGCCGCGGGTGCGGCGAGCCGTTAGAATGGAAAGCCCACCGGATGCCGGTGGGCGACTGTTTTTCTGCCCCCATGATAACCGCAGGCCCCCTCTCCATGCAGCTTTCCGCCTTCCCCCGGCCCCAGTCGCCAGGCGCGCCCGCGCGCTGGCAGCAGCTCTGGCGCCAGGCGCTGCGCGACCCGCGCGCCCTGCTGGCCCGGCTGCAGTTGGACCCGGCGGCGCTGGGTGTCTCGGAGGCGGCCATGGCCCAGTTCGCATTGCGCGTGCCCGAGGGCTTCGTAGCCCGCATGCGCGTGGGCGATGCGGCCGACCCGCTGCTGCGCCAGGTGCTGCCGATCGACGAGGAAATGCGTCCGGCGCCCGGGTTCAGCTTCGACGCGGTGGGCGATGGTGCCGCCAAGAAGGCTACCGGGGTGATCCAGAAGTATCGTGGCCGTGCCCTGCTGGTCGCCACCGGCAGCTGCGCGGTCAACTGCCGCTACTGCTTCCGCCGCCACTTCGACTATGGCGCGGAAAACGCTGCCAAGGGCGGCTGGCAGGAGGCCGTAGCCGCCATCGCGGCCGACCCGGACATCGACGAGGTGATCCTGTCCGGCGGTGACCCGTTGTCACTGGCCACGCACAAGCTGGTCGAGCTGACCGACGCCCTGCGCGCGATTCCGCATATCCGCCGCCTGCGCATCCATACCCGGCTGCCGGTCGTGCTGCCGGAACGCGTGGACGATGAACTGGCGTGCTGGCTGGGCAGCCTGCCATGGCCGCTGGCGGTCGTGGTCCACGCCAATCACGCCAATGAATTCGACGCCAGCGTGGACGCGGCGATGGCCCGCCTGCGCGGCGTCGGCGCCCAGCTGCTGAACCAGGCGGTACTGCTGCGCGGGGTCAACGACAGCGTGCAGGCCCTGCAGGACCTGAGCGAGCGCAGCTTCGCCGCCGGCGTGCTGCCCTACTACCTGCACCAGCTGGACCGGGTCGAAGGCGTGGCCCACTTCGAAGTGGACGATGCCCAGGCCAAGGCGCTGATTGCCGGCCTGACCGCACGCCTGTCCGGCTATCTGATTCCGAAGCTGGTGCGCGAACTGCCCGGCGACCCGAGCAAGCGCCCGCTGTAACAAAAAGGGGACGGAGGGGATTAAGTCGCAAATGCATAGGCGACTTAATTCCCTCCGTCCCCTTTTTGTGTGGGTCAGAGGCCCGATTCGATCATCCGCACCACTTCGGTGGCGGTCACCGGGTGGCTCAGCCAGTAGCCCTGGCCAAGATCGCAGCCGCGCTGCACCAGCAGTTCGAACTGCGCCTGCTGCTCGATGCCCTCGGCCACCACCGTGATGCCCAGTGCGTGGGCCATGGCGATGATCGCCGTGGTCAGGGCCAGGTCGTCGGGATCGCGCTGCATGTCGGCCACGAAGCTCTTGTCGATCTTCACGCCATCAACGGGAACCTGGCGCAGGTGACTGAGCCCGGAGAAGCCGGTGCCGAAATCGTCCAGCCAGACCTTCACACCGGTGCGGTGCAGCTTGTCCAGCAGCTGCGCGGCGACCATCTCGTCACCGATCACCGCAGTTTCGGTCAGCTCCAGATGCAGGCGCGACGCCGGAAGCCCGGACTCATGCAGGCACTGCGCGACCAATGCCGGCAGTTCACCGCCGCGCAGCTGCCGCGGCGACACATTCACCGACACGAACAGATCATCGCCGCCCGCCCCGCGTGGCCACTGTGACGCTTCCATGCAGGCCGCACGCAGCACCTTCGGGCCGATGAGCTCGATCAGCCCGCTCTGCTCGGCCACTTCGATGAACACCGACGGCGGAATCGTGCCCAGGGTCGGATGCTGCCAGCGCAGCAGCACTTCCACGCCGACCATGCGCCGGTCGCGCATGCGGAAGATCGGCTGGTAGGCCAGGCGCAGCTCGCCGCGCTCCCAGGCCCCGCGCAGCTCCTGCTCCATGTGCACCCGGCGCTCGACCGCGTGGTCCATCGCACGGCTGTAATAGCGGTAACAGTTCTTGCCGGCCATCTTGGCCTGGTACATGGCGATGTCGCCGTTCTTCAGCAGCGTTGTCGCATCAGCGGCATCGTCCGGGAACAGGGTCACGCCGATCGAAGTACCCAGGAACAGTTCCCGGCCCTGCACCACCAGCGGCTTGCCCAGCTCGCGCACCAGCACTTCGGCCAGCAGCCGTGCGTTGGCCGCCACGTCGCCATCACCGACCAGGATCACGAACTCGTCGCCGCCGAAGCGGGCCAGCAGAGCTTCATCGCCACCGGCCTCGGTAACTGCACTGCCGATGCGCTGCGCGAACTGCAACAGCGCTTCGTCACCGGCCTCATGGCCCAGGGTGTCGTTGACGCGCTTGAAATCGTCGATATCGGCAAACAGCAGGCCCAGCCGATGATTGGATGCGCGCGCGGCCATCAGGCGATGGTCCAGTGCTTCCCGGAATGCCAGCCGGTTGGTCAGCCCGGTCAGCGCATCGGTATAGGCCATGCGCCGCACCTCGCGGTCATGCCGGGCGATGGCATCGCGCATGCGGGCGAAGCCGCGCACCAGCTCGCCAACCTCGTCGTCGCGGGTGTTCTCGGCCAGCGGCGCCTGGTAGTCGCCGGCCTCGATGCGGCGCGCCGCAGCGGCCAGGTCCCGGATCGGCGCAACCAGGGTGCGCTGCACGTACAGGATCACCACCACGCCGATCACCACCAACAGGCCCAGCATCAGCAGCAGCCAGCCCAGGTGGCGGCTGCCGACCTGCTGCAGGCGCTCGCCGAGCGTGGCATTGGCGGCCTGTTCGCGCTGCTGCACCTCGTCCAGCGCCATGCCGACGCGGACCCCGCCGATGCGCTGGTTGCCGACCATGATCGGCATGGTGTTGTCGAGCACCTTGGGCGATTCCTGCACCACCAGCGCCTGCGCCACCGCGGCCTTGGGGGCCAGCGGGTCGGTCATCGGCTGGCCGAAGCCGGACACCTCGATCGAGCCGTCATGCACCAGCCGGCCGCGTTCGTCGAACACCAGCACATAGCGCACGACCGGTTGCCGTGCGGTGCTGCGCACCAGCGCACCGACCTGGTCCAGGTCGCGGTAGTACAGCGGGTTGGCCAGCGCGTCGGACAGCTCGCGCGCCATCGCTTCGCCGCGGCTGCGCACGCTGCGGTCGAACAGTTCATGGATGACGCCACCACTGAGGTTGCGCACCTCGCCCTGCATCGCCGCCTGCCGCCCCAGCAACACCGCCAGGATCGCCACCACCACGACCATCGCCCCGCCCATCGCGAGCAGGAACCGGGCCTGCATTCCCGAGCCGAGCCACTTCATTCCACTTCCATCCGCACGCGCGTCAATCCTTGTTTCAATTCATCCAGCCGCTGCTGCGCATGCGCATCGACGCGGTGGAAACCGGAAGTGCCGAAAAACCGATGCAGCGCCCCCTGTGCCTGCGGGTCGCTGGCCGCCTGCAGCAGGACGTCCTGCAGCCGGTCACGTACCCGCGGGTCAAGGTCGGCGCGAACCATTTCCACCGCCCGTGGGTAGGGTTCGGTGCGCAGCAGTTCGCGGAAGTCGCGCCGGAATGCTGTCGGCATCCGTCGCTCGTCATTCCAGTCCACGCTGCTCACCGCCCCCACTTCGACCATGCCCTTGTGCACGAACGTGGCGATGTTCAACTCGCTACGCGCGAACACGTACCCCACGCTGTCCCGGCCCGGCACGTCCCACACACCGGCCAGGATCTGCGGCGCCAGCCCCTCCTGCAGCAGCGTCATCACCGGCACCAGGTAGGCACTGGTGGACGCCGTGTTCTGCAGCGCCAGGCGATGCCCGCGCAGGTCCTGGATCCGCTGGATTGGACTGTCGCGACGCACGAAGAACACGGTCTGGTACTCACGCACGCCATTGCGCTCGGTCAGCAGCAGCGGCCGCGCGCCACTGCGCTGGCCCAGTGCCACCGCCGTACCCGACGTTTCCGTGACCCAGTCGACCCGCCCCCGCCGCAGATAGCTGGCCATCTGCTGCGGGTCGCGTGCCATCAGGATCCGCCCTTCCTTGATGCCGACGTCGTGCATGCGTGCCACTACATAGTCCAGCAACGGTTGCAGCTGCTCGTAATGGGCCTTGGGATCATCGCTGATCCGGCCCAGCACCAGCACCCGGTCCGGTGCTGCATGCACCGTCCCGGCCAGCAGGATCATGACCAGGCTCAGCAGTCCCCTCTGCACTGCCCTCCGCAGACCCGACACAGGCTTCATCCCCCCCTGGGTATCCGGACAGACTACCCGAAAAAATGAGAACGTCGTCAGCTGTTCTTGTTGCCCGCCTGTGCCAGCCGCGCCATCCGCTGGGTGTCGGCGAGGATGCCACGCAACAGGCGTACTTCCTGCTCGCTGGGCTCGCTGCGCAGGAACAGCCGGCGCAGCTTGCGCATCGCCGATTCCGGCGCGCGGCCCTTGTGGAAATCGATCTCGTCCAGGGTGTCGCCAAGCTGGGCGAAAAAGCTCTCCATCTGCTCATGGCTTGCTGCCTGTTCGCGGAAACCGGGCTCGGCGTCCACGGCCGGCTGCGCGCCCAGCAGCTGCATGCGTGTTTCATAGGCCAGCACCTGCACGGCGGCAGCCAGATTGAGCGAGCTGAACGCCGGATCGGACGGGATGTGCACCGCTGCATGGCAGAGCTGCAGTTCTTCGTTGGTCAGGCCAGTGCGCTCACGGCCGAACACCAGCGCCACCTCGGCGCCCTCGCCCGCCTTGGCCACCGCACGAGCGG
This sequence comes from Stenotrophomonas sp. Ps181, assembly GCF_025697425.1. NCBI lineage: Bacteria > Pseudomonadati > Pseudomonadota > Gammaproteobacteria > Lysobacterales > Lysobacteraceae > Stenotrophomonas > Stenotrophomonas sp. Ps181. The sequence goes on along the minus strand of NZ_JAHWBI010000004.1, from coordinate 257,017 downwards.
CGGCATCGGCCGGCAGGTACTCCTCCAGCTGGACGCGGCGGGCACGCGCGGTGCAGCCCAGCACCAGGCGGCAATCGGCCACGGCCTCGGCCAGGGTGGCGACCACCGGGGCGTCCCCCAGCACATCTTCGGCCCCGGCCGAGCGGCGGAAGGCCTCCTCGTCCAGAGGCTTTTCGGGAGCGACCAGCACCAGGCGGGCCAGGCCCATGGTCTTCAGGGCACGGGCGGCGGCCCCCATGTTGCCGGGGTGCTGGGTACCGACCAGGACGAATCGGAGACGGGTGGCGGCGGGAAACTGGGACATGAACAGGGAAAAGGTCGAGCTGGACGATGACCAATGGTAAACTGTGCGGCCGGCCACTGCGCCGGACCCGCTCTTTTCCCCCGCCAGTCCATCTCTTCTGCCTTTCCGGGAGCCCACGCCATGCAGAAACCCGCCGTCACCGTCATGGTCAAGGCCGCCCGCCTCGCCGGCAACGTCCTGTTGCGCAACATCAACAAGCTCGAGGCACTGAACGTGGTGCAGAAGGGCCGGATGGACTACGCCAGTGAAGTGGATGCGGACGCGGAAAAGGTCATCGTCAAGGAACTCAAGCGCGCTTACCCGGACTACGGCATCTTCGGTGAAGAAGGTGGCGTGCAGGGCGAGCGCCGCCAGATGTGGGTCATCGACCCGCTGGACGGCACCAGCAACTACCTGCGTGGCGTGCCGCACTACTGCGTGTCGATCGCGCTGGTCGAGAACGGCGAGCCGACCGACGCGGTCATCTTCGACCCGCTGCGCAATGAACTGTTCACCGCCAGCCGTGGTGCCGGCGCCGTGCTGAACGACCGCCGCATCCGCGTGGCCGACCGCAAGGATCTGGAAGGCACGATGATCCACACCGGTTTCGCCCCGCGCGAGCGCAGCCGCGCCAGCGCCCAGCTGAAGGCGGTCGACGCCCTGCTGGTGCACGGTGAGGACATCCGCCGCACCGGTTCGGCGGCACTGGACCTGGCCTACGTGGCCTGCGGCCGTGCCGATGCCTACTTCGAAGCCGGCGTGAAGGCGTGGGACATCGCTGCCGGCCTGCTGCTGGTCCGCGAGGCGGGCGGCAAGGTCTGTGACTTCAAGGGCGCGACCCTGGGCCGCATGGACAACCGTGGCCCGGAGACCCACCAGATCGTGGCCGGCAACCTGAAGGTGGCCGAGTCGCTGCAGAAGGTGCTGGTGAACACCGGCTACGCCGCCGAGTTCGACGCGAAGTTCTGAGGTTTCGCGTAAAGCGGTTCAGGGGGACGGCACCTGCGAAGGTGCCGTTTTCGTTTGTGCGCACGGAGAGTCGTTTCCGCGACTGCGGAGGGGTGTCACTTTCTTTGCGCGCAAAGAAAGTAACCAAAGAAACGCCCCGCCAGCCGCGAGCCGTCGCTACGCGACGGTTCCCTGCGCTTCTCGGAGAATCAGGGGACGGCGCCGAACTCGCTGCGCTCAGACACCGGCGCCTCTTCGCCCCTGATTCCCCTGCGATGCTCGGCTCGCTCAAGGCGGACTGGAAGGTCAAGATCAAGGGCAACAGCATCCACGCCTGGCGTGGGTCTACTGGGTGCAGCTGTGGCATTTGATCTTGGGTCCGCCTTGAGCGAGCTGAGCACCGCAGGTCCGGCGAGGGCGAAGAGGTGCGGGTGTCTGAGCGCAGCGAGTTCCCGCACCGTCCCTCGGCGGGCCGAGGAGCACAGGGTACCGATGCGCAGCATCGGCTCGCGCCCCGGCGGCGTGTTTCTTTGGTTACTTTCTTTGCACGAGCAAAGAAAGTGACACCCCTCCGCGGTCGCGGAAATGACTCTCGCCGGGTCGTACCCGGCGCCACCGATGCATCGGCGCGCATACAAAAACGCCCGGCGCGGGGCCAGGCGTTCCTGCATTACCGTGGAAGCGCGGAGGCTTACGCCACCGTCGACGCCCGCAGCGCGGCGATGCGCTCTTCCAGCGGCGGGTGGCTCATGAACAGCTTCTTGGCCGTCGAACCGGAAATGCCGAAGGCGGCGATCTGGGTCGGCAGCGTGCTCTGGCCGTGGTTGAGCTGCAGGCGCTCCAGCGCGGCGATCATCTTCTGGCGGCCCGCCAGCGAGGCACCCCCCGCATCGGCACGGAACTCGCGGTGGCGCGAGAACCACATCGAGATCATCGTGGCGAACAGGCCGAACACCATCTCCAGCACGAACACGATGATGTAGTAGGCGAAGCCACGGCCGCCGCCTTCGCGGTTGCCCGACAGCGCGCTGTCGATGATGCCGCCGACCACGCGGGCCAGCACGATCACGAAGGTGTTCAACACGCCCTGCAGCAGCGCCATGGTGATCATGTCACCGTTGGCGACGTGGGCGATCTCGTGGCCCAGCACCGCTTCAGCCTCGTCTTCGCTCATGTTGTGCAGCAGGCCGGTGGACACCGCCACCAGCGCGTTGTTGCGGTTGGCACCGGTGGCGAAGGCGTTGATCTCCGGGCCGTCATAGACCGCCACTTCCGGCATGCCGATGCCGGCGGCCTTGGCCTGGCGCTCGACCGTGGCCAGCAGCCAGCGCTCGGTCTGGTTGCGCGGCTCGGTGATCACCACCGCACCGGTGGAGCGCTTGGCCATCCACTTGGACAGCAGCAGCGAGATGAAGGAGCCACCGAAACCGAAGATGCCGGCCATCACCAGCAGGCCGCTCATCGAACGCGCGTCCACGCCCAGGATCGACATGACGATGCCGGCCAGGATCAGGACCGCGAGGTTGGTCGCCAGGAACAGGGCAATACGGGTGAACATGGGAAAATCCGGCTCGGAAGGGGTCGATATCCGTCAATTTGCGGTGCGCTCAGCTTGAATTCAAGCGCCAACCTGACCGACGATTCAGCCTGCATGACCGCCATTGTTCCCTGCGGCCGCTTCGCGCCCTCGCCGACCGGCCTGCTCCACCCCGGATCCCTGCTTGCCGCCTTCGGCAGCTGGCTGCTGGCCCGCCACCACGGCGGCCTGTGGCGGCTGCGCATCGAAGACGTTGACCCGCCGCGTACCGTGCCCGGCGCCGCGCAGTCACAGCTGCAGGCACTGGCTGCGTTCGGCCTGGTCCACGACGGCCCGGTCCTGTGGCAGAGCGCGCGAGGCGAGGCCTACCAGGCCGCGCTGGATGTGTTGCTGGCCAGCGACCAGGCCTTCATCTGCCACTGCAGCCGCAGCGAACTGGCTGCCAGCGGCGGCATCCATCACCGCTGCGTTGCGCGGCAACCGCGACCGGACCCTGCCGTCCGCTTTCGCGTGCCACCGGGCAGCGTCGTGCACTTCGACGATGGCCTGCGTGGCCCGCAGCAGCAGGACGTGCATGCCGAAGTCGGCGACTTCGTGCTGCGCCGTGCCGACGGCTGCTGGGCCTACCAGCTGGCGGTGGTGGTCGATGACGCCGCGCAGAGGGTGACCGAAGTGGTGCGCGGCGCCGATCTGCTCGATTCCACCGCGCGGCAGATCCTGCTGCAGCAGGCGCTGGGCCTGGCCGTGCCGCGCTACTGGCACCTGCCGCTGCTGCTCGACGCCCCCGGCCACAAACTGTCCAAGTCGCTGGCGTCGCTGCCGGTGGACAGTACACGGCCGGTGCCGGTACTGCGCGCGCTCTGGCAGCTGCTGGGCCAGGCCCCTGCCGCACTGGGCGGCGCCGATGACCGGGATGCGCTGCTGCACGCTGCGCAACGGGCATTCGACCCGGCTCGAATGCCGCGGACCGACATCCTGTTGCCGGCCGGCGCACTTTCCGCGCCGATGTTGCAGAATCCCCCTTCCCCCACCTGATTCCCGGACAGCATTCCATGACATCTCGCGTCGCACTGGTCACCGGCGGAACCGGCGGCATCGGTACCGCCATCTGCCAACGCCTGGCCGACCAGGGCCACCGGGTCGCCACCAATTACCGCGACGAGGACAAGGCCCGCGCATGGCAGCAGGCGATGACCGAGCGCGGCCACAACGTGTCGATCTTCCCGGGCGATGTCTCCGATCCGGGCAGCGCCGAGGCGCTGGTGCGTGCGGTCGAGGCCGAGCTGGGCCCGGTGGAGATCCTGGTCAACAACGCCGGCATCACCCGCGACACGACGTTCCACCGCATGCGCGCGGACCAGTGGCACGATGTGATCAACACCAACCTCAATTCGGTGTTCAACGTCACCCGCCCGGTCATCGAAGGCATGCGCCGCCGCGGCTGGGGCCGGGTGATCCAGATCAGCTCGATCAACGGCCTGAAGGGCCAGTACGGCCAGGCCAACTACGCCGCGGCCAAGGCCGGCATGCACGGCTTCACCATTTCGCTGGCCCGCGAGAACGCCGGCTTCGGCATCACCGTGAACACCATTTCGCCCGGCTACGTCGCCACTGACATGGTGATGGCGGTTCCGGAGGACGTGCGCGCCAAGATCATCGCCGACATCCCCACCGGGCGCCTCGGCAAGCCGGAGGAAATCGCCTATGGCGTGTCCTTCCTGGTGGCCGAGGAAGCCTCATGGATCACCGGCAGCAACCTGGACATCAACGGCGGCCACCACATGGGCTGGTAAGTCGCGCAGGGGCCGCTGCGGCATGCGCTGACGGCCCCTGCCGATGGTCATGCTGCGCAGCACGCAAACCCTTGCTGCGCAACATGATCGCTCCTGAAAGCCAAGCCTGGCGGGGCCTGGGGCGGTTGCAACCGCTGCTGCACTGCGCCATGCTGCGCGTCTACTGTGACGAGTACCGCTTCATGGCTGCGACCCGCATCATCAAGAAGTATCCGAACCGCCGTCTCTACGACACCGAGATCTCCAGCTACATCACCATCGAGGACGTGCGCCAGCTGATCCTGGACGGTGAAGACTTCGAAGTCCGCGACGCCAAGAGCGGCGACGACCTCACCCGTTCGGTCCTGCTGCAGATCATCGCCGACCAGGAACAGGACGGCGAACCGATGCTGTCCACCCAGCTGCTGAGCCAGCTGATCCGCTTCTACGGCGATTCCCTGCAGGGCTTCATGGGCAACTACCTGGAGCGCAGCATGCAGGTCTTCCTCGACCAGCAGCAGCAGTTCCGCCAGCAGATGGGCAACCTGCTGGGCCAGACCCCGTGGGCGATGATGAACCAGCTGACCGAGCGCAACCTGGAGCTTTGGCAGGAATTCCAGCGCAGCATGGGCAGCGGCTTCGGTGGCCCGCGCCCGGGCGGCACCGGAACGGGAACCGGCAACAAGCCCGGCGAACCCGGCACCGGTGCCGGCACCAGCGGCAAGACCCGCCGCTGAGCTGCAGCAAGGGCTGATACGAAAACGGCGCGCCCCTGGCGCGCCGTCTTGTTTGCAATCGCGCCAACGGTGCGTCAGCGTTTGGCCTTGCACCCCGTGCACACGCGCTCGACCTTGTAGCCCTTCGCCCTCAGCTTCTCGACCACGCCGTCACTGCCCAGCAGGTGCAGCGTGCCGACCACCACCAGCGTACCGCCCTGCCCGGCCTGCAGGTACGGCTGCAGCTTCGGCACCCAGGCATCGTTGCGCCCGGTGTTGATGCGCTGGTACAGCTGCGGATACTGCTGGCGCATCTCTGCCGCCATCTTGGTCCACAGCAGGCGCTCGTCGCCGCGACGCCATGCATCATGCAGCAGCCGCGCCTGCTCATCGGCCTTGCCGGCCTGGTCCAGTGCTTCGGCCAGCATCTGCCGCTGTTCCTGCACCGTCATCCCGTCCAGCATGCCGATCTGGGTATCGATATCTTCCAGTCCCGCGGTCTTGCGGCCGGTCTTCTGCGCGCGCTCCATGAAGTGGCGGTCCAGGCCCAGCGCCGGGTCCAGGCCCAGCTTCTGCATCTGCCCGATCGAAATGCTCAGGCCGACGAACCAGGGCTTCATGCCCTGCATCTGCGCCAGCGGCAACTGGTTCTGGGCAGCAAAGGCCTGCAGTTTCTGCCAGGTGGCCGCATCCAGATCACGCTTCAGTTCGCTGCCATCGGTGCGGGTCGCAGCCTGCACCATGCGGCTGGCCAGCTGGGGCGATTGCATGTCTTCCGGCGACAGTTCGAACACCACCCGCTGCGAGGCTTCGAACGCCTGCTCGACATCGGGCGACAGCGGGTAGTCCTGTGGCTTCAGCAGATGGAACGATCCCAGCAGGTACACGCGTGCATCGCCTGGGCCGGTGACTTTCCACAACAGGGGTACCGGCGGCTTGGCTGCCGTTGCGGTTGCGGCCGCGGCAGGGCTGGCCTGGGCATCGCGGGCCGTGGCCAGTGGCGCCACTGCGCAGGCCGCCAGCAACAGCGCGGTACGGAACAGGTGTTTGATCGGCATGGTCAGCCTTCTCCTTCAGGCAGGTGGTAGGCCTTCTCGCCGGCTTCCACGCGCAGGTCCAACCGGTTTTCCGGCGGCGCCAGCGGGCAGGTCGCATAGGCGGTGAACGCGCACGGTGGGTTGTAGGCATGGTTGAAATCGATGCGCACCGTGCCGTCTGCAGCGGGGGCATCGGTATCCAGATAGCGCCCGGCCGGATAGCTGCCGCGGCCGCTGGTGCGGTCGGCAAAGATCAGGAACAGTGGCTGCCCGGGCGCACCGATGGCCTCCAGGCGCCAGCTGCGGCCATCACGTTCGAACTCCACCGCACCGGCATTGGGCATCTCGGTGGTCAGGCCAGTGATGTCGACGATCGGCAAGGTCTTGCCCGGTGGATGCGCGATGAAGCGCGCCTGCACCTGCCAGTCCGCGCCGCCCGGCCAGTACTGCAGGCCGGCGAAATCACGCCGCGCAGGTGCATCGGCATGCTTGACCCGCAGCGCGTCCCGTGGCCCCCGGCGGATGATGCTGAGCTGGCCCTTGCCGCCATCGAAGGCCAGCAGCGTCGGCTGCGCGTCCTTGTCGGTGTCGACGCGGATGCGACCACGCACCGGCCGGCCGTCGTGGCTGACATCGACACCGGCTTCAGGCGTGAACCACCACTGCGCCCCGTCGCGACGCAGCAGGCCCAGCTTGTCCGGTCCAACCGCTAGGCGGATCCCGTTGGTCGCGCCGCTGCCGACGAAGTGCGATTTGTTCTGCAGCCAGTGCAGGCCGACCAGGGCCGTCCAGCCATCGGGCCGGGTCAGGTCCTGGTAGCGCGCTACCCGCCACTGCTGCTGCGCGGCCGCGTAGGCCGGATCTTCAGCAACCGTCGGCGCCGGCGGTGTCGCCGGGCTGCAGGCGGCCAACACCACGGCGGCCAGCAGGCCCGCCATTCCCCGATAACGCATCGATGCTCCCCTCAACGTCCGCGCAGGAACCAGCGGTCGATCTCCGCCAGCGAAAAACGGGCCCAGGTCGGTCGGCCATGGTTGCACTGGCCGGACCGTTCGGTGATTTCCATGTCGCGCAGCAGCGCGTTCATTTCCGGCACGGTCAGGCGCCGGTTGGCACGCACCGCGCCATGGCAGGCCATGGTCGACAGCAGCTCGTCGCGTGCACTGGCCACGCGGCGGCTCTGGCCATGCTCGCGCAGGTCGGTCAGCACGTCGCGCAGCAGTCCTTCCGGTTCGGCATGCGCCAGCAGTGCCGGAATGCTGCGCACGTGCAGCGAACCGGGGCCGGCCCGGGTCACCTCGAAGCCGAGTGCCGCCAGTGTGTCGGCTTCGCTTTCGGCGGTGTCGGCCTCGCGCTCGCCCACCGCCAGCGTGATCGGCACCAGCAACGGCTGCGACTGCAGGCCGATGCCATCGTGCGCATTCTTCAGGCGCTCGTAGCCGATGCGTTCGTGGGCCGCATGCATGTCGACCACGATCAGGCCTTCAGCGTTCTCGGCCAGGATGTAGATGCCATGCAGCTGCGCGATCGCATAGCCCAGCGGCGGTACACCTGCGTCGGCACTGGTCACCGGCAACCCGTTCTCGCTCGGCATCGGCGGCAACGCCGCTGCGCGTTCGGCAGCGGCCGGCGTGGCATACAACGCGGCGTAGGCCGCCGGTGCATCGGCCACCTGCAGGCCCAGCGGCTGCTGCGGACGCCAGCCAGAAAATCCGCCACCACCACCTCCCGAGCCGGGCGCAGCCCCACGCACCAGCCCGAACCCCGACGCGCCGGCGCTCGATGCCATCGGGACGGCGGCGGCGTCCACCGGATGTGCGGGGCCGGCACCGATTTCCTGCGCCGACATGCCGGCACGGGTATCGGCCAGCGCATCCTTCAACGTGCGATAGACGAAATCGTGGACCAGCCGCGAATCGCGGAAGCGCACCTCGTGCTTGGCCGGATGCACGTTGACGTCGACGCGGGTCGGATCCAGTTCAAGGAACAGCACATAGGCCGGCTGGCGGCCGTGATACAGCACGTCGCCGTAGGCCATCTTCACCGCGTGGGCGACGCTGCGGTCACGCACTGAGCGACCGTTGACGTACAGGTACTGCTGGTCGGCGCTCGCGCGCGAATAATGCGGCTGCGCAATCCAGCCATGCAGGCGCAGGCCGGCGCCGCTGTGGTCCACGCGCACGGCCTGGTTGGCGAAATCCTCGCCCAGCGTTTCGGCAAGGCGCGCATCGGAATACAGATCGCCCGGCTTGTAGCGCCGCGAGGCCTTGCCGTTGTGCGACACGCGCAGCTCGACATCCGGTCGCGCCAGCGCCAGCGAACGCAGCCACTCTTCGATATGGCCGAGTTCGGTACGCTCGGCGCGCAGGAACTTGCGCCGCGCCGGGACGTTGTAGAAGAGCTCGCGCACTTCCACCGTGGTGCCCGGCGCATGCGCGCGCGGGGTCACCTCGCCGATCTTGCCACCTTCGATCTGCAGTGCCGAACCGTGCTCGTCGTGCGCGCGGCGCGAGCACAGGGTGAAGCGGCTGACCGATGCGATCGACGGCAGCGCTTCTCCCCGGAAACCAAGGGTGGCCACCGATTCGAGGTCGTCGAGATCGGCGATCTTGCTGGTGGCATGGCGCGACACCGCCAGGGGCAACTGCTCGGGCGCGATGCCACTGCCGTTGTCGCGGATGCGGATCAGGCGCACGCCGCCCTCTTCAAGATCGATATCAACGCGGCTGGCGCCGGCGTCGATCGCGTTCTCGACCAGCTCCTTGACCACCGACGCGGGTCGTTCGACCACTTCGCCGGCGGCGATCTGGTTGATCAGGATCTCCGGCAACGGCCGGATCGGGCGCGGATGGGTAGCAGACGTCATGCGGGGATGATAACGGAGCGGCCGAGGGTAGAGTCGAGCCATGCTCGACTGACGGGCTACCGACAAGGCCCAGTCGAGCGCGGCTCGACTCTACAGAAAGCAGTAACCCGCCTTCGGCGGGTTACTTGCTGCCGCCGGCCATGGTGGCTGCGGCGTCGATCTCGGCCTGCGCGCGGGCGGCATACAAGGTGCCCGGCGGCGGTTGGCGGCTGAAGAAGGTGTGCACCCCATCCAGCACGGCGCCCGCGACCTTGCGCTGGTAAGCCGGGTCCGTCAGGCGGCGCTCTTCATCCGGATTGGAGATGAACGCCGTTTCCACCAGCATCGCCGGCATGTCCGACGTGCGCAGCACCGCGAAGTTGGCGCGCTCGATGTTCGGCTTGTGGTTGTTGCCGATCCGCTTCAGGCCGCCCAGCACGTGGCCGGCCGCATCTTCGGACGCCTTCATGTAGCCGCTCTGGGCCAGGTCCAGCAGCACGTTGGCCAGGGTGCCTTCAGTCTGCTGCAGGCGCACGCCACCGACCAGGTCGGCCGCGTTCTCCTTGTCCGCCAGCCAGCGGGCGCGCTGCGAAGAGGCACCCTTGGTCGACAGAACGTACACCGACGAACCCGTGGCAGAACGGTTTTCAGCCGCATCGGCATGGATCGAAATGAAGATGTCCGCCTTGTTCGCACGCGCCTTCTGCGCACGCATCGGCAGCGGAATGAACACGTCGCTGTCGCGCGTCAGGTAGGCCTTGAGGCCCGGCGTGGCATTGACCTGGCGGGCCAGCTCACGCGCCACCGCCAGGGTGACATCCTTCTCGCGCTTGCCGGTCGGGCCGATCGCACCCGGGTCCTGGCCACCATGACCGGGATCGATCGCCACCACGAGGTGGCGCATGCCGGGCTGCATGCGGATGCGCGATGCATCGCTGGGCATGGCCGGACGCGGCGGCTCGGCCGGCGTCGGCGCCGGTGTGGGGGCCGTTGCCGGCGGCGTGGTCACCACCGCAGCGGTGCGCTGGCCGGCGAGGATTGCAGCCGGCGAGGATGAAGGCGTGCTGCTGGCCGCGACGCCCGCCGCAGCAACCTGGGCCGGCGCGCTGGTCGGTGCGGGGGTCGGCGTGGCGGGTGCGGCGGCGCTGGCGCTGGCCTGTTGCTGCACCTGTGCGGTCAACAGGGCCGTGGCCCGCGCAGCATCGGTGCGTGACTGCGCGTTCTCGGCCGGCGTGGGCGCGACTGAGCCCCCCACAGCGGCCGCCTGCGGCTGCACGGCCGGTGGCGTCGCCGGGCGGCTGGTGGCCACGGCAGGGCCATCACCCGGCCATTCGATCACCAGCTTGGATTCATTGCCCTCGCGCTGCATCTGCGGGCGGAACGGCGCCACCGATTCGGCAAGGTCGAACACGACACGGAAAGTGCCCGGGACCGGCTGTCCGGTACGCACCGCCGTCACCACGCCCTGCGCGGCCGGCATCTTCAGGTTGCGGACGGCGCTGGAGTCGGGGAAATCGACCACCAGGCGGTTCGGGCCGGCCAACGACAGGGTCTTGTAGCCGCCACTGCCGACCAGCGAGATCTCGGCACGGGTGCCAGTCGCGCCGGTGTTCAACAGGACCTGGCGCACTTCACCCGCCCACGCACTGACGCTCGCCAGACCCAGTCCGACGGCGGCACAGATGGCGATGAGACGGTTCCCCGGGCGCATGGCTCAGGATTCAATCACCGCGCTGAACGGAATGCAACACCTTTTTCCTTAATAATCCGTAACCTGCCGATCTTTGTTCTCGTCAGCGGACAGAAATGGCCTGCAAGTCGCCCCCTTGGGGCAGCCGTTTCAGCCATTCCTGTCCAGCGTCGCTGGCCGCGGTGAGACGGACACGGCGCCCCTGTCCTTCGATCTCCAGCGCTACCACCAGATCGGTCGGCGGCAGCGCGCCGGCGCCCCGTTCCGGCCATTCGACCAGCCACAGGACCGCGCTGCCTTCGTCCAGGCCGAGGAAATCCAGCTCACCGGCCTGGCCGATGCGGTACAGGTCCAGGTGCCACGCCTCACCGCCACTGGCCAGCGGATAGCGCTCGACCAGGGTGTAGGTGGGGCTGCGGATCGCCCCCTGCACGCCCAGCGCGCGCAGCAGCGCGCGGGCCGTGGTCGACTTGCCGGCGCCCAGGTCGCCGCGCAGTTCGATCAGCGCCTGCGGGGGCCGGGTGGCCGCCAGCCACTGCCCGAGCAGTTCGGTGGCGTCGCTGTCGGCAAGGAAGAATTCGGTCATGGGGAGAGGTCCGGGTTGGCCAGTCGCCGCAGCGGCGCCAGCAGATCAGTAGGAAGCAGGCCGCGCGCGCCATCGGCGGCAGCCGCATCGCCCGCCAGCGCATGCAGCAGCGCGCCCGCGGCCGCGGCATCGAAGGCCGCAAGGCCCTGCGCGCGCAGGCTGGCGATGATGCCGGTGAGCAGGTCGCCCATGCCTCCCACGGCCATCCCTGGGTTACCGGCAGCGATCAACCGGGGCGTTTGCCCAGGCGCCGCCACGATGCTGCCAGCGCCCTTCAGCACCACCACGGCGTGGAAGCGCTCGGCCAGCATGTGCGCACAGGTGTAGCGGTCGGCCTGGATTTCAGCCGTGCTGCAGCCGAGCAGGCGTGCGGCCTCGCCCGGGTGCGGTGTGAGAATGGCATCGGGCAACGCGCGCGGATCCTGCGCCAGCAGGTTCAGCGCATCGGCATCGACCACCAATGGCTTGGCGCTGGCCAGCACCCGCGCAAACAAGGCGCGTGCCCATTCGTCCTGGCCCAGACCGGGCCCGATCGCCACCACCTTCGCCTTGTCCAGCAGCGCCGGCAGCACATCGCCGTCTTCCAGTGCATGGGTCATCGCCTCGGGCAGCCGAGCCAGCAGTGGACCGACGTGGTCGCGGCGGGTGCCCAGGCTGAACAGCCCCGCCCCTGCGCGCAAGGCGGCCTCGGCTGCCATGGCGATGGCACCGCCGCTGCCGTGGTTGCCGCCGACGCACAGCACGTGGCCGGATTCCCCCTTGTGGGTGTTTGCGCGGCGCGGCGGCAACAGGGCCGGCAACCGTGTCTGCGTCCAGTACTCCACGGCAGGCGACACGCTTTGCCATGCGGCAGCGGGCAACTGCAGGGGTGCCAGGGCCTTGTGCCCGCAATGATCCAGCGCGTCGCCGGTGTACAACCCGCGATGGGCCACGATGAACTGCAGGGTCAGCGCAGCGCGTACTGCCGCGCCGGGTACCGCACCGCGGTCGGCATCGACGCCACTGGGCACATCCAGGGCCAGCACAGGTGCCGCCTGCGCATTGATCGCAACGATCAGCGCCTGCGCCGCACCCTCCGGCGCGCGATCGAAGCCCAGCCCGAACAGGGCATCGACCCAGATGTCGGCCTCGGGCAGCGCGCCGTCGAACTCGGTGACGGTGCCGCCGTCGGACCTGAACTCCGATGTTGCACGCTGCGCCAGCGCGGTCGATGGCGCCCTGCCCGGCAGGGCGATCACCCTCACCTCGCGCCCGGCCTGCAACGCGTGGCGAGCCAGCACAAGGCCGTCGCCGCCATTGTTGCCCGCACCGACCACCACGCCGATGCGCTGCGCCTGCGGCCAATGCTGCAGCAGGCACTGCCAGGCGGCCTGGCCCGCCTGCGCCATCAGTCCCCAGCCAGCATCCCCCTCCAGGGTGGACGCCTGGGCATCCAGCGCACGCGCGGCAGCGGAATCGAACAGATCGGCAAGGTTGGCCATGCAGGGATTTTATACTGGTGCACATGTTCCCTGCCCCCACCCCTGTCGATCCGGCCCAGGCCGTGCAGCGCATCCGCGAACTGGCCCGAGCGCATGGCTTCCAGCGCTGCGGCATCGCCGGCATCGAGCTGGGCGAGGATGAAGCGCACCTGGCCGACTGGCTGGGCCAGGGCCTGTACGGCACGATGGACTGGATGGCGCGCCACGGCACCCTGCGCGCACGACCGGCCGAGCTGTTGCCCGGCACTGTGCGCGTGATCTCGGTGGGCATGGACTACAGCCACAAGGATGACACCGAAGCCTGGGCGACGCTGGCCGACCCGGGCCGCGCCTACGTGGCGCGCTATGCGCTGGGCCGCGACTACCACAAGCTGATGCGCAACCGCCTGCAGAAGCTGGCGACGCAGATCAACGACGAAGTCGCGCCACTGGGCTACCGCGTGTTCGTCGATTCCGCCCCCGTCCTGGAGCGCGCACTGGCCCGCAACGCCGGGCTCGGCTGGATCGGCAAGCACACCTGCCTGATCGACCGCCATGGCGGTTCCTGGTTCTTCATCGGCGAGATCTACATCGACATCCCGTTGCCGATCGATACGCCGGCCACGGCGCACTGCGGCACCTGCACGCGCTGCATCGATGTCTGCCCGACCCAGGCCATCACCGGCCCGCAGCGGCTGGACGCGCGGCGCTGCATTTCCTACCTGACCATCGAACACGACGGCGCCATTCCCGAACAGATGCGCCCGCTGATCGGCAACCGCATCTATGGCTGCGACGACTGCCAGCTGGTCTGCCCCTGGAACAAGTTCGCCAGGCGCACCGACGAAGCCGATTTCCGCGCGCGCAACAACCTCGATACCGCGCGCCTGGACCAGCTGTTCGCCTGGGACGAAGCCGAGTTCCTGCGCCGCACCGAAGGCAGCCCGATCAGGCGCAGCGGCCATGAGCGCTGGCTACGCAACATCGCCGTGGCGCTGGGCAATGCCCCGTCCTCGGCCGAAGCGCTGGCTGCCCTGCAGACCCGCATCGACGATCCCTCGCCGCTGGTGCGTGAACACGTGCAGTGGGCACTGGGCCAGCACACGGCGCGCTGACGTGCGATCCTGAAGCCCCCGTTCCGCCCGCAGCACGCCGTTTCCATGCAACCACGCAACAACGACATTTTCACCCCCAGCCAGCTCAACACCCTGGCCCGCGACCTGCTGGAAGGCAGCTTCCCGGCGATCTGGGTCGAGGCCGAACTGGGCAGCGTGGCGCGTCCTGCCTCCGGGCATCTGTATTTCACCCTGAAGGACGCGCGTGCGCAGCTGCGTGCGGCGATGTTCCGGATGAAGGCGCAGTACCTGAAGTTCGTGCCGCGCGAAGGCATGCGCGTGCTGGTGCGCGGCAAGGTGACCCTGTACGACGCCCGTGGCGAGTACCAGATGGTGCTGGACCACATGGAGGAAGCCGGCGAAGGCGCGCTGCGCCGCGCCTTCGAGGAACTGAAGGCACGGCTGGAGGCCGAAGGCCTGTTCGACCCGGCACGCAAGCGGCCGCTGCCGGCGCACGTGCAACGCCTGGCCGTGATCACCTCGCCCACCGGCGCTGCCGTGCGCGACGTGCTGAGCGTGCTCGGCCGACGCTTCCCGCTGCTGGAAGTTGACCTGCTGCCGACCCTGGTACAGGGCAGCAGTGCCGCCGCGCAGATCACCCGACTGCTGCAGGCCGCCGATGCCAGCGGCCGCTACGACGTGATCCTGCTGACGCGCGGTGGTGGTTCGCTGGAAGACCTGTGGGCCTTCAACGATGAAACACTGGCCCGGGCGATCGCCGCCAGCAGCACGCCGGTGGTCTCGGCGGTGGGCCACGAAACCGACTTCAGCCTGAGCGACTTCGCCGCCGACCTGCGTGCACCAACGCCCTCGGTGGCGGCCGAGCTGCTGGTACCGGACCAGCGCGAACTGGCCCTGCGCCTGCGCCGCACGGCCGCCCGCATGGTGCAGCTGCAACGGCATGCGATGCAGCAGGCGATGCAGCGCGCCGACCGCGCCCTGTTGCGCCTGAACGCCCAGAGCCCGCAGGCACGACTGGACCTGCTGCGTCGACGCCAGCTCGATCTGGGCCGGCGCCTGCATACCGCGTTCAACCAGCAGCAGGAGCGCCGTGCTGCGCGCCTTCGCCATGCAGCGGCGGTCCTGCGCGGGCATCATCCACAGCGCCAGCTCGACACGATGCAACGCCGCCTGGCCGCCCTGCGCGGACGACCGCAGGCAGCGATGCAGCGTCTGCTGGAGCGCGATGCACTGCGACTGCGCGGGCTGGCACGTTCACTTGAAGCAGTCAGCCCGCTGGCGACCGTGGCGCGTGGCTACAGCATCCTGACCCGCAGCGATGATGGCACCCTGGTGCGGAAGGTTGATCAGGTACAGCCCGGTGACGCCCTGCGGGCCCGCGTCGGCGACGGCGTGATCGACGTGCAGGTCAAGTAAAGGGGTTCGGCAGGGCTGCGCCCTGCACCTGCAGAGGCAAATGCAACAGCCGAAGCAACAGCGAAAGCGGCTCTGGATTGCTGATAGCTTGGCGGGGTGGTGTGGCTGTGCAGGACACGCCGTAAACCATCCCTGGGGGCTCGATGGCGCCATCCATGGCGCCAACGGTCCTGCACAGCCACACCGCCCCACCCTCGACAGTGTCCCGATGACGGTCGGTAGATCCACGCCATGCGTGGATGAATCTCTTTCAGACATCGAATCAATTCGGGGTCAGATCCGTTTTCCTGCGGAAAACGGATCTGACCCCAAGCGCCATTCCGGCAGATCGCGGACATCTGTCGAAGGCGGGGTGGGTCCGGTTGCGGGGGCGTGAGCCGCATGGATGCGGCGACCGAGCTTACATGGACGTACTTGCAGCGGCCCACGCAACCGGACCCACCCCGCCATCCCACGGAATGCACGCTGTTGCTGTTGCTTCGGCAGGTGCAGGGCTGCAAGCCCTGCCGAACAACCCCCTACTTTGCCTGCTCGCAGAACTTCTGCCGGTACTCGAGCGCCTTCGGCATCAGTGCCTGCAGGTTCTGGATGCGGGTACCCGGGTTCGGGTGCGTGGAGGCGAACTCCGGCGGCGCCTGGCCGCCACTGGCCTGGCCCATGCGCTGCCACAATGGCACCGCCTCGCGGGGATCGAAGCACGCCGCTGCGGCCAGCATCAGCCCCACTTCATCGGCCTGCGTCTCGTGGCTGCGCGCATAGGGCAGCAGATACCCGTAGCCCATCGCCGACATCATCATCTGTTGCTGCTGCGCATCCATGCCGCTGGCGGCACCGGCCATCTGCCCGATCTGGGTCAGCTTCTGCTGCGCCATCCGCTGCGCACCATGGCGCAGCAGCGCGTGGGCGATCTCATGGCCCATCACCACCGCCATCGCATCACGCGTACGCGCCACCGGCACCAGGCCGGTGTAGACCGCCATCTTGCCGCCAGGCAGGCAGAACGCATTGGCCTGCTCGGACGGGATCACGTTCACTTCCCACTGGAAATCCCGTGCGAAATGCGCCGGCTGCACGCCGTGCTCCTGTGCCAGCGCGGTCTCCACCACATCCACCTTGGCGATCAGGCGCTGTGCGATATCGCGCACATCGCGCGCGATCGGCGCATTCGGATCCATCGGCCGTTCCTGCGAGAGGATCTGCTGGTAGGCCTGCAGACCGAGCGCAGTCTCCTGGCGCGCATCCAGGCTGCTGTCGATCATCACCTTCTCGCCGGTGTAGGGATCGACGGTGCGATTGGAGAACCAGTAGAACACCGCATAGCCCGCCGCCAGCAGCAGCACCCACCAGCGGATGTTGCCGAACAGGCCGCGTCGCTGCGGACCTTGGGGCGAGCGGGAGAAGGGATCGTTGCGCATCGGTGGTCTTCCAGCAGACCCCGCCGGCTGGCGGGCACGACGCAATCTTAGTGCGCGGATGCCAGCGGCGGGTGAAGCCCGATGCCGCTCAGATGCCGCGCACCAGGCGGAAGCCGATGCGCGCATTGGTGGTGTCCGAATCCTGCGATTGCCGCCAGGCCGCACGGGTCTGCTCGGGCGCATTGGCCCAGTTGCCGCCCCGGATCACCCGCGACCGGCAGCCCGGGTTGAACCAGGCGACACCATCGGACGGCGCACGCCGGTAGCTGGCGTGCCAGCAGTCGGCCACCCATTCGCTCAGATTCCCGGCCATGTCGTGCAGGCCGAAGGCATTGGCCTGGAAACTGGCCACCGGCGCCGGTCCCCACCAGCCATCGCCATAGCCGATGAAAGCGTTGTGCCAGTGCCGACCCGAAGGCGAGACGTCCTTGCTGCCGGTGAAATTGCCGCTGCCCGGCGGCGGCGTACCGGCGTCTCCCCAGGGGTAGCGGCCACTGCTCCCGGCGCGCAGCGCATATTCGAATTCGGCCTCGCTCGGCAGCCGGTAGCTGCGTCCTGTCTGCTCGGACAGCCATGCCGCGTAGTTCTCGGCATCCCGCACGCTGACATGCATCACCGGCGAGTTGCCCAGTGCGCGCGCGCCATCGTAATCCGAACGCCAGTCGACGCCGCTGCGGCGGATGAAATTGCCGCTGCGCTCGTCATAGACCACCGAGTGACCGCGTCGGGTCGCACGTGGTCGTGCATTGGTCGACTTCACATAGCGCTCGAAATCGCCGACGGTAATCTCGGTGATCGCCATGGCGAAGCCGCGGTCAAAGCGAACGTAATGGGAGGGGCGCTCGGCGTCGGTGGAGCCGGGCTCGGTATCACCCGCGCCCATCTGGAAGCCGCCATGCGGCACCACCACCATCTGCGGACCGCGCCCCCCATCACGCATCGCGTCGCTGAACACCTGACCCGGGCGGAAGCTGCCGTAATGGGTAGCCAGATCGATGCGTTCGCGCAACTGGGCCACCACCGCATCCCCCGGCAAGGCGATGCGCAGGGCCTCGGCCAGCTTTTCGCGCGCCGGCTTCAGCCCCTGCGGCGTAGCCAGCTCGCGCAGGCCCTCATCACGCAGCTGCAGCAACGCGGCGGCGCGGATCTGCTCGATGCGCTCGAAGGCATCGGCAATGGTCGGTGACGAGTCACGGACCTTGCTGGCTTCGGCCAGCCAGGTGCCCGCGCTGGCAAAGTCGCGCACGCGCGCCGCGTCCTCGGCCCGGCGGATCAGGCCACTCTCGGCCGCCGCCAGGCCCTGCCGCGCCCGGCTGTTGTGTTCATCCAGAGCCAGCGCTTCACGGAAGTTGCCGATCGCACCGTCACCGTCCTCGCCGATCCGCCCCGACCGCAGGTCTTCCTCGCCGGCACGGTTGTAGGCCACCACGCGCTGGGCGAGCTCCACTCGGCCCTGCAGCGCGCGCACCTTCTCATCCTTCGGCGCCAGGGTCAGCAGCACCAGCGCCTGGCGACTCGCCTCGGCCAGCGCCTCGCGCTGCCGCAGTGGCCGGACCAGCAGGGCATCGGCCTGCTGCTGCAGGCGCTGGCAAGCACGCTGCAGGCCGCTGCGGGCCAGGCGGTCATCCGGGTCTTCCTCCTGCACCGCCAGCCACAGCGGAACCGCCGCGTCGGCGTCCTCGTACAGGTGCCCTTCGCTGAACGCCTTTTCGGCCGCGCGGCGCAGCTGGGCCACGCTGCGGCCCTGCCGGTCGACCCGTGGCGGTGTCCACCGCTGCACATCCTCGGTGGCATCCTCACCGGCAATGGTGACGCTGCCCTGCCCGGTCCCCGGTGTCGGCTCCGCCAGTGAACCTTCCTGCGGCCGCGCGTCCTCGCCAGCAGCCGGCCCCGGCTCCGGTGTCGCCGAGGGCGACGGTGTGCAACCGGCCAGGGCCACGGCCAGAACGGTGCACAGCACGGACGACAGCGGGAAACGCAAGCAGGATCTCCTTCGGCACGGACGCGGACCGACGTTAGGCTATTCTCCCCTGCCTGAGCAAACCCGAGTAGTAGGCCCTGACCCGTGGCAACCTGGATCACCACCCCCGCCGAGCTGGATGCGTACTTCCAGCAGCGTCCGGCCCGCATCGGCCTGGACACCGAATTCATCCGTGAACGCACCTTCTGGCCGCAGTTGGCTCTGGTGCAGATGGCGGTCGGACAGGACATCCTGCTGATCGATCCGCTGATTCCCGGCATGACCGAGGCACTGGCGCCGTGGCTGGCCGATGAATCGATCACCAAGGTGATGCACAGCGCCAGCGAAGACCTCGTTGCCTTCAAGTGGACCTGCGGCTTGTTGCCGCGACCGCTGTTCGACACACAGATCGGCGCCTCGCTGGCCGGCATTGGTGGCGGCATGGGCTACCAGAAGCTGGTCGCGGAAATCACCGGCGTGGCGCTGGCCAAGGGCGAAACCCGCTCGGACTGGATGCGCCGTCCGCTCTCGGAGTCGCAACTGCAATACGCCGCCGACGACGTCGAGCACCTGTTCGCGCTGCATGACGCCATTGATGCCAAGTTGCAGGCGCTGGGCCGCCAGCAGTGGCTGCACGACGACGGCGAGCGCCTGCTGGCCAGCGTCGCCAATGACGAGGACCGCTGGCCGCATCTGGCGATGCGCTCAGCGCAGTTTCTCGATGCTCCCGCGCAGCGCCGCCTGCTGCGCCTGCTGCGCTGGCGTGATGTGCAGGCACGCAGCAGCGACCGCCCGCGCAGCTGGATCCTGGACAACGAACTGGCCGCCACGCTGGCACGCACGCCACCGGCCGATGCCGCCGCGCTGGCCACGCTGTTTGAACAGTTCCCGAAGGCACCGCGCAAGCTCGCCGGCGCGGTGTGGCAGGCGCTGGACACGCCGCTGGCCGATGAGGCCGAGGCACCGCTGGCGTTGCCCGCCAACGACACCAACAAGCAGGCACTGAAGAGGCTGCAGGACGCCGTTGCCGAGCGCAGCCGCGAGCTGGGCCTGCCGGATGGCGTGCTGGCCTCGCGCAAGCATCTGGAAAGCTACCTGGAGCGCCGCCAATGGCCGGCCGCACTGGCCGGCTGGCGCCAGCAGGAACTGGAGTCGCGGCTGCAGGCGCTGCTGCCGGCACGCTGAAGCGCCAAGCACGGCGCCGAATTGCGGTCCGGCTACCGTCGAAGGCCACGAAAAAGGGCGACCCGGATCACCGGGCCGCCCTTTGCATTCCAGCAGTGCGATGGCGGGAAGACCCGCCACCGTGGCAACGCCTTACCAGTTCATGTTCAGCGAGACACCGACGGTGCGCGGTTCGTTGTAGACCGCAGCCATGTAGTTCTCGATCACACCCTTGAGGTTCTTCTCGTTGGTGATGTTGCGCGCGAACAGCGCCACTTCGTAGGCACCGTAGTTGCCCGAGTAGCCGATCTTCAGGCCGCCTTCGAAATCACCCTTGGAGTTGAACTCCTTGCTGTCGTACAGCACGAAGCTGGTGTAGCCCTGCTTGTTCCAGTCGGTGGAGACGAACATGGTGCCGGCGTCGCTGACCGGGAAGTCGTAGCGGGCGGCCAAGTTGACGTTGTACTTCGGCGCGTTCGGCAGCGGGTTGCCGTCGATCTGCGCGAAGGTGTTGGCACCGACCTTGATGGTCGGGTCATTCACCGTGCACACCACCTGGCCGTTGAGGCCGCAGACCTGCGCGTAGACGCGCTTGTCCTTGATTTCGCTGTGCAGCAGGCTCAGGCCGGCGCTCAGGGTCAGGTTCGGGATCGGGCGCAGCTCCATGTCCGCTTCGAAACCATAGGCCCTGGCCTTGTCGGCGTTGAACAACACGCCGTTGCCGTCCGAATCGTTGCCGTTGAGCTGGATGTCGTTGACGGTGTAGGTGAACGCGGTGGCGTTCAAGCGCAGGCGGTTGTCCCACAGGCTGCTCTTCACGCCCGCTTCCCAGGACAGGATGGTCTCGGAATCGGCGGTGGTGAAGTCGGCATTGAACACGGCCGAGCGGCCCTGGATGGTCGGGCCGCGGAAGCCGCGGGCGACCTTGGCATAGACGCTCACGTCCGGCGTGATCTGATACATCGCGCTCAGATCCCAGCTCGGGGTGGTGTCGGACATCTTGACGTCGGTGCGGCCCTTGTAGGTGACCACGCCAGCGGCAGTGTCAGCCGTCTTCAGCAGGCGGGTGTGCTTCTCGTCCCGGGTCTGGCGCAGGCCGGCGGTGACGGTGAACTTGTCGGTGAAGGCATAGCTCAGCTGGCCGAAACCGGCCCACGAGGTGTTCTTGTTGCGCAGGCGCACCCAGTTGTTCGGGTTGCGCGCCGCACCCTGCAGGAACCAGGCGCGCTGGTAGAAGTCGGTGGTGTCGCTGCCGTTGAAGTAGAAGGCACCGGCCTGCCACTGCAGCGCGCTGTCGTCATGGCTGGCCAGGCGGAATTCCTGGGTCCACTGGTCCAGGTCACGGATGCGGCCCATCGACTGGCCGTAGCCGTTCGGCACGCCGTTCACCGGGAAGTTCACCGCAGCACCGCCGTCGGTGTCGCCACGGCTGTAACCAGAGGTGGTCTCGTAGGCGGTGATCGAGGTGAAGTCGATCGCGCCGAAGTCGTAGCGCGCCTTCAACGAGCCGCCGTAGGTCTTGTAGGCCTGCGGGTTGTTGCCGGCTTCGTCGTAGGCGACCTGGTCGCGCGGCACGTCGGTCTTGTTCGAGCCCTTGGTCAGCGCACCGCGCAGGAACAGGGTCGAGGTGCCTTCGTAGTCACGGGCGTGGGCCGAGGCGAGGATCGAGAACTGGTCGCTCGGGGTCAGCAGCAGCTGCGCGCGTACGTTGCGGTCATCGAAGCCGCCCATCGCGTTCTTCTTCGGGCTGACCGTGCCGTCAGCGCTCGGGCCCTTGTAGGTGTTGTCGACGTAGTCGTCGCGGTGCTGGTACAGCGCCGACACGCGGAACGAAGCGATGTCGTTGATCGGGCCGCCGAAGCCGCCGTCGATCGACACGCTGTTGTAGGTCGCGTAGCTGGCGTTGACCCGGCCGGTGTAGTCCTGGGTCGGCTTCAGGGTGTCGAACTTGATGATGCCGGCGGTGGTGTTGCGGCCGAACAGCGAGCCCTGCGGGCCACGCAGCACTTCCACCTGGTCCACGTCATAGACCGGGTTGGACTTCAGCACCACGTGCTCCAGCACCACATCGTCCTGGATGATCGACACCGGCTGCGAGGCACCCAGGTAGAAGTCGATATTGCCGAGGCCACGGATATAGAAGCGCGGGAAGATGCGGCCGGTGGTGGTCTCCGCATACAGGCTCGGCACGCGGCCGGACAGTGCCAGCAGGGTGTCGTCGCCGCCGGCGGTGAAGTCGCGCATGCGCTCGCCCTGCACCACGCCCACCGAGACCGGCACTTCCTGCAGGTTCTGCTCGCGGTGCTCGGCGGTCACGGTGATCGTGTCCAGGCCGGTCGGGGTCGGCGCGCTGTCCTGCGCGGCGGCACCGAAGCTGCCGACCAGGGCCAGGCCGGCACAGGCCAGGGCCAGCGGATGGCGGCGGAAGGAAACGAAGGAAGACGACAGACCCGACAGGCGGCGGGAATCGGAATGGAAGGGCATGGAATGCTCTGAGGAGGCGTCCGTGCGGCCTGCGCGAGCCGGGCGGCAAGAAGGGGGGAAACTGCGCAAGCGGCCATTATCCCCCAAATTGTTACGATTTCGTTGCGCCAAAGGGGACGGAGGGGATTAAGGCGTATTCGGCACAGTGGCCGACCTCGGCGCCCCGCAGGCGCGCCGGTCCACCACGCATGCCAGAAGCGACTTAATTCCCTCCGTCCCCTTTTTTCAGCGGGCCCAGCGCCACATCGACCATCGTCAGCAGGCGCTCGCGGCTGATGCCGTCACGGGCCTGTACGGAAATGCCGTGCAGCACCGTCGCAAAGTAATCCCCCAGCGCCTGCACCGCCACATCGCCGGCCAGCTCCCCTGCTGACTGTGCCTGTTGCAGGCGCGCGATGATCGCCGCCGTGCGGTCGCGGCGATGGCCAGCCAACCAGTCGCGCACGCCCTCGCCATCAGGCGAAACGCTGCTGGCCGAGGACACTACCAGGCAGCCATGCGGGCGTCCACGACGGGTGTAGGTCAGCACCGCCTCGCGCAGCATGGACCCGATCGCCTCACGCAGCGTGGCCTGCTCCAGCGCGCGTGGCGCGAAACCACCCTCGCCCTCTTCGTACAGCGCCACGGCTTCGCGGAACAACTGCTCTTTGCTGCCGAACGCGGCGTAGATGCGTGCAGAGGCAATGCCCAGTGCTTCGACCAGTGCCGACATCGACGTGCCTTCATAGCCGCACTGCCAGAACAGCAGCATCGCCTTGCGCAACGCCTGGTCCCTGTCGAATTCGCGCGGTCGCCCTGCCATCTGCCTGCCTGCTCCAGTGAGGCGCGCAGTGTAACGCGGCTGTTGACCATCGCGAGGGTCGCGCCTATTCTTTGTCGATCGCCAAACAATTGGAGCAACACATGCAGACCCTCAAGGGCCCCAGCCTGCACCTGGCGCAGTTCGCCGACGACCAGGCCCCGTTCAACTCACTTGCCGGCATCGCCGCATGGGCCGCTGGCCTCGGCTTCAAGGCGCTGCAGATTCCCGCCTGGGATGCACGCCTGTTCGACCTGGCCACCGCCGCCGACAGCCAGGATTACTGCGACGACATCAGCGGCACCCTGGCCGAGCACGGCCTGCAGGTCAGCGAGCTCACCACCCACATCCTCGGCCAGCTGGTGGCCGTGCATCCGGCCTACGACGAACTCTGCGATGGCTTCGCCCCGCAAGCACTGCGCGGCAATCCGAAGGCCCGCAGCGAATGGGCCCAGCAACAGCTGCACCTTGCCGCTCGTGCCTCGCGTCGGCTGGGCCTGCAGGACATGGGCACCTTCTCCGGTTCCTTCGCGTGGCCCTACCTGTTCCCGTTCCCGCAGCGCCCGCCGGGCCTGGTCGACGCCGCGTTCGATGAACTGGCGCGACGCTGGCGACCGATCCTCGACACCTGCGAGGACAACGGCATCAATCTCTGCTACGAGATCCACCCCAGCGAAGACCTGCATGACGGCACCAGCTTCGAGCGATTCTTCGAGCGCGTCGGCCAGCACGAGCGCTGCCGCATCCTGTTCGATCCCAGCCACTTCGTGCTGCAGCAGCTGGACTATCTGGAGTATCTGGACATCTACCACCCACTGATCCGCATGTTCCACGTCAAGGATGCGGAGTTCCGCCCCAGCGGCCGCCAGGGCATCTATGGCGGTTATGCCGACTGGACCGAGCGCGCAGGTCGCTTCCGCTCGCTGGGCGATGGGCAGGTCGACTTCAAGTCGATCTTCTCCAAGCTGGCGCAGTACGACTACCAGGGCTGGGCAACGCTGGAATGGGAGTGCTGCCTGAAGGACCAGGAAGCTGGCGCGCGCGAAGGCGCCGCGTTCATCCGCGACCACATCATTCCGGTCACCGACAAGATCTTCGACGACTTCGCCGGTGCACCGATCAGCACCGCACAGATGCAGCAGATGCTCGGCATTGCCTGAGCCCCAACGGAGCATTCCCATGACCACCTTCTTCCTTTCCGCCGGCGCTGCCGGCGACGCTTCGCTGCGCCACCACTACCTGCGCATCGATGGCCAGCGCGTGCATTGCGTCTCCGCCGGGCACGGTGCGCCCGTGCTGCTGATTCCCGGCTGGCCACAGACCTGGTACGCGTGGCGCCACGTGCTGCAAGCACTGGCCGAGGCTGGTTTCGAAGCAATCGCCGTTGATCCGCCGGGCATCGGCGAATCCGACCGTCCCGCCCACGGCTACGACACCGGCAGTGCTGCCGCAGTACTGCACCAGACCATGCTGGCGCTTGGCCACGACCGTTACCAGGTGGTCGGCCATGACATCGGCATGTGGATCGCCTATGCACTGGCCAGCGACCAGCCGCAGGCCGTGCGCCAGCTGGCGGTCACCGAAGCGGTGATTCCCGGCCTCGCGCCGGAACCCGGCATTTTCGCCGCACCGGCCGACAACATCTTCCTCTGGCACTTCATGTTCAACCAGGTGGCCGACCTGCCCGAGGCGCTCATCAGCGGACGCGAACGCGCCTACCTGGAATTCATGTTCGACCGCTGGTCGTACCGGCGCGATGCGGTGGCCGCCGATACCTACATCGCCGCCTACAGCCGCCCCGGCGCACTGCGGGCAGGCTTCGCCTGGTACCGCGCGATTCCGGAGACCATCCGCCAGAACAAGCTGCGCGCGCAGCGCCGGCTGCCGATGCCGGTGCTCGCGATCGGCGCCGAACACGCCACCGCCGATGCGCCGATGCTGACCCTGCAACCGCATGCCGATGATGTGCGCGGCAGCATCGTGCCGGGCTGCGGCCACTTCATCATGGAAGAAGCGCCCCAGGCGTTCCTCGCACAGTTGTTGCCGTTCCTGCAGGAGGCACGCCATGCTGCTTGAGCCGGCACTGCAGCAGTTCGTTGACGCCGTCGCGGCCCATCCGCTGCCGGAGGACCTGCGCGAACTGCGCGCGATCAGCGAGAACGCGCTGCCACAGCTGCAGGGCGCGCCGCAGCCGGTAGCACATGTGGTCGAACACACCGTGATCGCTCGCGACGGGCAGGCGCTGGAGCTCCGCCTCTACACGCCGCAAGGACTGTCCCATGGGCCCGCGCCGGCCCTGCTGTTCGCCCATGGGGGTGGCTGGTTCCAGTGTTCGCTGGCGGTCTATGACGGTCCTTGCCGTGCGCTGGCCGATGCCAGCGGCTGCGTGGTCGCCGCCGTGGGCTACCGGCTGGCGCCGGAGCACCCGTTCCCAGTGCCGCTGTACGACATCGCTGACGCCTGGCAGTGGCTGCAGGACCACGCCGAGCGCCTCGGCCTGGACCCACAGCGGCTGGCGATCGGGGGCGACAGCGCCGGTGGCAACCTCGCGGCCGCCTGCTGCCTGCTGCTGCGCGAACTGGGCCTGCCGCAACCGTGCCACCAACTGCTGCTGTATCCGGCGCTGGATGCCGGCATGGACAGCGATTCCTACCGCGACTACGCCGCTGGCTACTACCTCAGCGCCGAACTGATGCAGCGCTGCTGGCAGGCCTATCTGGGGGATCTGGCCGAGCCGCCGGCGCTGGCTTCGCCGGCCCACGCAACCGACCTGAAGGGGCTGGCGCCCGCCTCCGTGCTCAGCTGTGAGCACGACCCGCTGCGCGACGAGGCCGAATACTACGCGCGACGCCTGCAGGCTGCGGGTGTCGGCTGCACGCTGGAGCGGCTGCCGGGGATGATCCACGCCTGCATGCACCTGCAGGCGGTGAGCACCGCCACTGCAGTGGCGGTACAACGCGCCGGCGATCTGCTTCGCCAAGCCCTGGCCTGAAACGGCCCGGGGCGGCGGTGGGTCCCGTCCCTGCCCCGTCCCGGCCGGGCGCTTGGCAAGCGCGGCAGGCAGCGCTACACTGAAAGCCTGCCGTGGGGCCATAGCTCAGCTGGGAGAGCGCGTCGTTCGCAATGACGAGGTCAGGAGTTCGATCCTCCTTGGCTCCACCACTTTTCAGAAGAACCCGCAGATCGCCATGATCTGCGGGTTTTTTCTTTTCAGCGCCTCTGGTTCAGGCCGGCTCCTGGTCTCCATCCTTGCGTTGCGGGCCGCGCGAGTGCGTATCACGCACCTGTTGATCGCGCTGCCCCGGCCGCTGCTTGGCCACATCGTCCTGCTTCCTGTCCTGGCGGCTTTCCTGGATACCCTGCTTCGGGTCCTGATCCCTGTTTTGCTCGTTCATTGAAAACTCCCTCGCCGGCAGCAGGCCAGCGCTGTCACCACGCTAGAGGTTGCCGGGTGAGCCGCAGGTCAGTCCCGTGCCAACATCGTGTGCAGGAAGCGGCTTGCCGCCAGCGCCCCGCGCGGCCAGAATCCGGGGCACCACGCTCACCGGTGTGCCATGCCCCCCCCTGCCCAGCACGCAGCCCACGCGTTGCCGATGCTCCTCAATGCGACCGACGGCAGCATCCAGCTCGGCAACCTGCCAGCATTGATCGGCCCCACCTTGTCACTGGACGAAGCGCGCGTCGCCTTTGCCGCGCTGGTGCGAGGGGAGCGCGATGTCGGCACCGGCTATCACTGGCTCAGCCTGCACCGGCTCAGCCTGGGCGGTGCGCCCGCTGGCATCAGCCTGGGCTTCCACGGGCAACAGCTCGACAGGGTGACGATGGGCGTCGATCTGCCTGATGCGACACTGGAAGACGGCTGGCCGACCCAGGCCGCGATCGATGCCGAAGTCGCTTTCATGCGGCGCACCCTGGCCACGGCACTGGGGCGCAAACTGGCAGGTGGCCACGCCCGCTTCGGCTGGGGCGAGGCCTGGGCCCGGTTCGACCCGAAGGGATTCATGGCCAGCAGCGGCATCCGCTACGCGCCTCGCACGTGACGGCGCTCAGGTTCGGGTGATCGACACGCCGCCTTCAACGCGCATTGCGGTACCGGTAACGAAGCTGCTTTCATCGCTGGCCAGGAACAACGCCGCATTGGCGATCTCCTCCGGCTCGGCGATGCGCTTGAGCGCGTGCAGCGATCGCACGAAATCACGCGCATCACCGGTCGGTGCCGCCTGCCGGCCCATCTCGGTATCGGTGCCCCCGGGCAGCAGCACGTTGCTGCGCACGCCGCGCGCGCCGTATTCGGCGGCAATCACCTGGCTCAGGCCGATCAGCCCGGCCTTGCTCGACGCATAGGCAGCCATGCCCGGGAAGCCTACGGTGTGGCCGACAAACGTGCCGACAAACACCAGCGAGCCGCCCCCGCGTGCCAGCAATGCCGGCAACTGCGCGCGTGCCGCGTGGAAAGCGGCATCGAGATTGGTGGCCATCACCTCGCGCCACGCATCCGCCGGGAACTCTGCTGCCGGCACGCCGGGGCCGAGCATGCCGGCATTGTTGAGCGCGATGTCCAGGCCTCCGAATGACTGCTGGGCCAGATCGACCAACGCCTGCGCCGTGCCCGGCTCGGCCACGTCGGCGGCATGCACCACGACCTCGCCGCCGCCGGCACGGATCTGCCCGGCCAGTTCCTGCAGCGGCTCCGGCCGCCGCGCATTGAGCACCAGTTTTGCCCCTTCGGCAGCAAAGCGCAGGGCGCTGGCACGACCAATGCCAGCGCTGGCACCGGTGATGAGGGCGATCTTGTTGTTCAGGCGCATGAGAGTGGTTCCGGTTGTGGAGTGGCCGCCACGATGCCGCGTCTCCGGCCCACCAACACTCCGTTTCCGGGCCTCGCGGCCAGGTGCAGGAAACGGAGTTTCCGCAGAACCGGCACGTGCCAGAATCCGCCCATGGACAGCACCGCCACCACCGCCCTCGATGCCCGCGTCGAACGGGTCTGCCGCCATCTGCAGGCCAGCCTCGACGAGCCCTCGCTGCAGGAGCTGGCCGACATCGCCGGCTGCAGCCCGACCCGGCTACATCGCCTGTTCAAGCAGGCCACCGGGTTGACCCCGAAGCAGTACGCCGCCGCGCTGCGCGCCGATCGCCTGCGCACCGGGCTGCAACAGCAGGAACGCATCACCGACGCCTTCCACGATGCCGGCTTCGGTTCCAGTGGTCGCTTCTACGAGAACGCGCCAAA
This sequence comes from Stenotrophomonas sp. Ps181, assembly GCF_025697425.1. Classification (NCBI taxonomy): domain Bacteria; kingdom Pseudomonadati; phylum Pseudomonadota; class Gammaproteobacteria; order Lysobacterales; family Lysobacteraceae; genus Stenotrophomonas; species Stenotrophomonas sp. Ps181. The sequence goes on along the minus strand of NZ_JAHWBI010000004.1, from coordinate 228,596 downwards.
GCTGCTGGGCATGACGCCAAAGCAATGGCGTGCCGGTGGACGCGGTGAAGTCATCCACTTCGCGCTTGCCGAAAGTTCGTTGGGCAGCGTGCTGGTGGCCAGCAGCGCCACCGGCGTGGTCGCGATCCTGCTCGGCGACGATCCGGAAGCGCTGCTGCAGTCACTGCAGCAGCGCTTCCGCCAGGCCGAACTGGTCGGGGCCGACAGCGGCTATGAACAACTGGTGGCACAGGTGGTGGGCCTGGTCGAGGATCCCTCGCGAGGCGCCACGCTGCCGCTGGATATCCGCGGCACGGCTTTCCAGCAACGGGTCTGGCAGGCGCTGCAGCAGATTCCGCGTGGACAGACGGCCTCGTATGCCGATATCGCCGCGCGTATCGGCGCGCCGCGATCGAGCCGCGCGGTGGCACGCGCCTGCGCAAGCAATCCGCTGGCCGTGGCGGTGCCCTGCCACCGGGTGGTGCGCCGCGACGGCGACCTGTCCGGCTATGCCTGGGGCGTGGCACGCAAGCGCGAACTGCTGCGCCGGGAAAAGGTCGCCAACGGCTGACGCGGCGCGGTACCCGGCAACCTTGGCCGGCACACCCGCCAAGCCCTCAATCCAGCTTCACCACCAGCTTGCCGAAGTTGCGCCCTTGCAGCAGGCCAAAGAAGGCTTCCGGCGCCTTCTCCAGCCCTTCCACCACGTCCTCGCGGTACTGGACGCGGCCCTCGCGCAGCCACTGCGCCATCTCGCGCTCGAAGTCCGGCCACAGGTGCTTGAAGTCGTGCACGATGAAACCGCGCACGGTCAGGCGCTGGCGCAGGATCTGGCTGAACAGCGCCGGCAGGCGGTCCGGGCCAGGCTGCGCGACGCCACGATTGTTGTAGGTGGCGATGGTGCCGCACACCGGAATGCGGGCGAAGTCGTTGAGCAATGGCAGCACCGCATCCAGTACATGGCCCCCGACGTTCTCGAAGTACACGTCGATACCCGCAGGCACCGCCGCGCGCAGCTGCTCGGCAAAACCAGCAGCGCGATGATCCAGCGCCACGTCCACGCCCAGCGTCTGCAGATAGGCACGCTTGGCCTCGCCACCGGCGATGGCCACCACGCGCGCGCCCTGCAGCTTGGCCAGCTGCGCCACGGTCGCACCGACCGGCCCCGTTGCGGCGGCCACCACCAGCGTCTCTCCCGGCTGCAGGCGGGCGATTTCATGAAGGCTGGAATAGGCGGTGAAGCCTGGCATGCCATACACCCCCAGCGCCGTACTCAACGGCAGCCCGGCGGGATCCAGGCGGCGGCCCAGCGCCTTGGCCGGCAGCACCGCGTGGGTCTGCCACCCGCCCGGCGCCAGCACCAGTTCGCCCACTGCGACACCCTCAGCCCTGGATTGCAGCACCTCGGCCACGGTCTGGCCTTCCATCACAGCCCCCACCGCCACCGGCGCGGCATAGGACGGTCCCTCATCCATGCGTCCACGCATGTACGGATCCAGTGAAAGGTAGCGATTACGCAGCAGCACCTCGCCGTCGCCCAAGGGCGGCAGCGCGGCATGCTCCAGGCGGAAATTGGCTGCAGTAGGCGCCCCCTGCGGACGCGACGCCAGCACGATGCGGGTGGTGGTCGATGAGTCGGACATGACGACGATCTCTGCTGTTGCCAGCGTCAGGAAGGGAACGCCGACACTACGCCGCAGCGTTCCCCCATGGCGGTCACGAAAACAGCGTTCCATGTCAGGTGTCGGTGCCGTCCACGCGCTGGCCCCGCCACGCCGCTTTTGTCGATCACCGTGGCCCGCTGAATTCCGCCGCAGGCGATGATCACCGCGCCGCCGCGCCCGGATGAATCGGCATCCAGCGCGCCCCCGCCCCGCGACGGCGGATCAAGTACTTGCGCCTGCGCAGACGGCAATGTGAAGGTTTTTTGCCAAAATGCTTGCCGTAGGCGGCTTACCTCCGTAATATGCGCGTCCTTGGCAGCGACCTCGCTGCAATGAACTACGTGGCCGAGTAGCTCAGTTGGTAGAGCAGGGGATTGAAAATCCCCGTGTCGGCGGTTCGATTCCGTCCTCGGCCACCACGTTCGACAGCCTGCAGAAATGCGGGTCTTTTTTTCGGGAATCGCAGTTGATCGTGATTGCCACACAGTTTGGCCGAGTAGCTCAGTTGGTAGAGCAGGGGATTGAAAATCCCCGTGTCGGCGGTTCGATTCCGTCTTCGGCCACCATCTTTCGAGACCTGCAGAGATGCAGGTCTTTTTTTTGTCCGTGCTTCGCGCACTGCACAAGTTGCGGATGCGGCGCCTGCGCACACGCCCGGTTGACGAAACATTTACACCGGCATGCGCGGCGGCACCTACGCTCCAGACTCCTGCCTGGAGCCTAACGATGCCTCTGCGCCCCGCCCTGCTCGCCTGCCTGCTGCTGGCCGCCTTCCCGGTGATCGCCACTGAACCTGTGCGCGCGGTCGAGCGCCTGGACATCGATCGCTACGCCGGCCAGTGGCACGAGATTGCGCATCTTCCGGTCTCGTTCCAGAAGCAGTGCGTGAGCGAGATCACCGCCAACTACGGACTGCGCAGCGATGGCCGCATCAGTGTCACCAACGCCTGCCGCAACGGCGACGGTGAGCGCGTGGTCGCCGAGGGCGTGGCACGCACGGTGGCCGGTCATCCCGGCCAGTTGCAGGTGCGCTTCGCGCCGGACTGGCTGAGCTGGGTCCCGCTGGTCTGGGCGGACTACTGGGTGCTGGCCCTGGATCCGGACTATCAGTGGGCGCTGGTCGGTGAACCGGACCGGAAGTACCTGTGGATCCTCTCGCGCCTGCCGGAAATGGATCGCGCACGCTTCGAAGCGCTGAAAGAAAAAGCCGAGGCCATGGGCTACGACCTGCGCCCACTGCGCCTGATGGCTCCGCTTCGCGATACGCCCGCCGATTGAACCGCGTCGCATCCGCGGCGCCGCGCACGCCCGACCGCCATCTTCACGCGCTACCCTCTGCGACGGGTCGCCACAGGCGATCCAAACGACCATACGCCGTAGTATGCTTATCCAAACGCACCCCTCCAGAGGACTTGCGCCCATGCTCCACCGTTTCCGTATCGCCTTGATTGTCCTGTGCACCCTCGCCCTTGTTGCCTGCAACAACGGCATCGTCAAGCGTGTTTCGGAACCGGCGGCCAGCCTGCAGCAGCTGACCGTGCGTGCCGACGGCAACTGGACCGTGGCCCTGCGCCTGCAGAACTTCAGCTCGATGCCGATGACTTTCGATGACGTCTCGCTGGCGCTGACCGTCGGCGACAACGAGGCCGGCACCCTGCAGGCCAAGCCCGGCATCTCCATCGGCGGCACCTCCGCCGACGTCATCAATGTCGACCTCGTGCCCAGCTCGGCCGCGCGCCTGGTGGTGGCCGATGCGCTGGCCAGCAACCGCACCCTGGCCTATGGCCTGAAGGGAACGGTGGCGGCCACCCCGCAGGAAAAGAAGCAGCGCAGCTTCGACATCAGCAGCCGCAGCACCCTCAACCAGGCCCCGGGCCTGCCGGGCGTGCTGCGCTGAACCCGCCTTTCGTGGCGGCGCCCGGCGCCGCTCTCCCCCGCCCTGATCAAATCGAGACGTACCGATGAGCAGCTACACCGCCCCGCTTTCCGACCTTCGTTTCGCCCTGCACGACGTGCTCAAGGTCGAACCCCTGTTCGCCCGGCTGGGCTTCACCGACGCCACCGCCGACGTGGTCGATGCCGTGCTGGAAGAAGCCGGCCGCTTCAGCGCCACCGTGCTGGCCCCGCTCAACAGCGTCGGCGACGAGATCGGCTGCGTGCTCGACCAGGCCACCGGTGAAGTGACCACCCCGCCCGGCTTCAAGCAAGCCTACGACCAGTTCGTCGATGGCGGCTGGACCGGCCTGACCGCCTCGCCGGAGCTGGGCGGCCAGGGCCTGCCGCACACCCTGGGCGTGCCGCTGAACGAAATGATCAACGCCGCCAACCTGGCGTGGGGCAACTTCCCGCTGCTGTCGCACGGCGCCATCGAAGCGCTGAAGCAGCACGGCGAGGCCTGGCAGCACGAGGCTTTCCTCAAGCCACTGATCGAGGGCCGCTGGACCGGCACCATGTGCCTGACCGAACCGCACTGCGGTACCGACCTCGGCCTGCTCAAGACCAAGGCCGAGCCGAACGCCGATGGGAGCTATTCGATCACCGGCACCAAGATCTTCATCACCGCCGGCGAGCATGACCTGACCGAGAACATCGTGCACCTGGTGCTGGCCAAGCTGCCCGACGCTCCCCCGGGTGCCAAGGGCATCTCGCTGTTCGTCACCCCGAAGTTCAAGGTCGACCGCGACGGCAACGTCGGCGAGCGCAACGCACTGCGCTGCGGCTCGATCGAGCACAAGATGGGCATCAAGGGTTCGGTCACCTGCGTGATGAACTTCGATGGCGCGCAGGGCTACCTGGTCGGCCAGCCGCACAAGGGCCTGCAGGCGATGTTCACCATGATGAACACCGCGCGCCTGGGGGTCGGCCTGCAGGGCATCGGCCTGTCCGAGCGCGCCTACCAGAACGCGCTGAAGTACAGCCGTGAGCGCCTGCAATCGCGCGCCCTCAGCGGCGCCAGGTTCCCTGACAAGCCGGCCGACCCCATCCTGGTCCACCCGGATGTGCGCCGCATGCTGCTGACGGTGAAGTCGCTGGTCGAAGGCAGCCGCCTGCTGGCGCTGCACGCCGCAACCCTGATCGACGTCGCCCACCATGCCGAAGATGCGGCCGAGCGCGAGCGCGCCGACACCCTGGTGAGCTTCCTGACCCCGATCTCCAAGGCCTGCCAGACCGAATGGGGCATCGAGAACACCTACAACGCCCTGCAGTGCTTCGGTGGCCACGGCTACATCCGCGAGCACGGCATGGAGCAGCTGGCCCGCGATGCCCGCATCACCACGCTGTATGAAGGCACCACCGGCATCCAGGCGCTGGACCTGATCGGCCGCAAGACCGCGTCCAGCCAGGGCGCCGGCCTGAAGCTGATGCTGGCCGAGATCGAAGCCTTCGCCAAGGAACACGAGGGCAACGAAGCGCTGGCCGAGTTCATTGGCCCGCTGCGCGCCAAGGCCGCCGAATGGGGCAAGCTGACGATGGACGTGCTGCAGCGCGCGGCCGGCAATTCGGACGAACTGGGCGCAGCCAGCTACGACTACCTGTTCTATTCGGGCTACGTGGTGCTGGCCTACTGGTGGGCCCGCAGCGTCGCCGCCGCCGACGCCAGCGCACACGGCGCCGCTTTCGCCCAGGGCAAGCGCGAAACCGCGCGGTTCTACTTCGCCCGTGTGCTGCCGCGCACCCTCAGCCACGCCGCCGCGATCCAGTCCGGCGCCGCCCCGCTGATGGCGATGGACGACGAGCGCTTCGGCGCCTGAGCCGGGCTGCCGCCCGGCACCCGCGGTAGTGCCGGCCGCTGGCCGGCAACCGCAAAAGCGACAGCTGCATCCCGGTGGATGGCGGGGCGGTGTGGGTTGGCAGGACACGCCGTAAACCCCGCTCCGCGGTCCGGCCCAGCCCCTGGCGGCTGTGCGTTCGGGCGCTTGCGAAGCAGTGCTTCGCAAGCAAAGCACCCTCACCCTTGGGGGCTCGATGGCGCCTTGCTCGTGTGCGCTGTCCTGCGCACACGGCAAGACCGGAGTTGGGGCGTCCTGCCCAACCCGCCCGAGGCATGCCTCGGGCCCATGGCGCCAACGGTCCTGCCAACCCACACCGCCCCGCCTCTGACAGTCCCCCGCGATCTGCCGTAGATCCACGCCACGCGTGGATGAGAACCACCGGAATCCATCTGGAGAAAAGCCCCCCTTTGTAAAGGGAGGGCGCACCGACAGGTGCGGGGGATAGGAGGAATGCGCGGACCTGAATGTTGACGATTTGTGTATCGCCCGTCGGCGATACACAAATCGTCAACATTCAGGTATAAGCTGTTCTCCCGATGGAGACAGACACTACACGCTTGGGTCTGATCGAAGCCGGAGCTCCGTTTTCTGCTCCGGGTGCCGAAGCATCGCCCAACGCCACGACGCTGCATCGCCCCGGTTCGGTCCGGCTGCTCTCGCTTGATGCCCACGGACGCGTACTGGACTGGATCACCTGGCAGGATGCGGCCTGCCTCTACGCCCGCGAGGCAGTGGCCTGGACGCTCGGCGATCCCTGCCTGCATATCCACGGTGGCACCAACCGCTTCAGCGGCCTGCAGAGCGGCATGGACCTGCACCCGATCATCGCCGCCCGCGGCCACGCCCGCTCCCGCGCGATCGACCCGACGCCGAACCTGACCAACCAGGCCCTGTTCGCCCGCGACGCCCATCTGTGCATGTACTGCGGCCAGCAGTTCACCCGTCCCACGCTCACCCGCGACCATGTCATGCCGCTGTCCAAAGGTGGCCTGGACTGCTGGGAAAACGTGGTCACTGCCTGCTTCCACTGCAATTCGCGCAAGAGCGACCGCACCCCGCAGCAGGCCGGCATGCCCCTGCTGGCAGTGCCCTACCGGCCCAGCTGGATCGAGCACCTGATCCTGTCCAACCGCAACATCCTGGCCGACCAGATGGCCTTCCTGAAGGCGCAGTTGCCCAAGCGCTCGAAACTGAGCACCTGAACGCCTGAAAATGCAACCCTCACCGTCCTGTCACGGACGGCGGCGTTTGCTTGCCCCACCCCCGTTTGAGGGCGAAAATGGGCGTTCAGAAAAAGTGCGAACATGATGATCGACTCTGCCCGCTATCCCCGCCTCGCGCGCATCCAGACGCCGGATGACCTGCGCACGTTCGACGAATCCGAATTGAGGGCGGTTGCCGACGAACTGCGCGCCTACCTCATTGAATCGGTGGGCAAGAGTGGCGGTCACTTCGCCGCCGGCCTGGGCGTTATCGAGCTCACCGTGGCCCTGCACTACCTGTACCAGACACCGCACGACCAGCTGGTCTGGGACGTCGGCCATCAGACTTACCCGCACAAGATCCTGACCGGCCGCCGCGACGAGATCCACACCGTCAAGCAGAAGGACGGCATCGCGCCGTTCCCGAAGCGCGAGGAAAGCGAGTACGACACTTTTGGTGTCGGCCACTCCTCGACCTCGATCTCGGCCGCGCTCGGCATGGCCATCGCCCGCCAGTCCGAAGGCGACGACCGCAAGATCGTGGCGGTGATCGGTGACGGCGCGATGACCGCCGGCATGGCGTTCGAAGCGCTGATGCACGCTGGCGGCATGGAGCCGGAGCCGAACCTGCTGGTGATCCTCAACGACAACAACATGTCGATCTCCGAGGCCGTGGGCGGCCTGACCAAGATGCTGGGCCGCGCCACCGGCAGCCGCACGCTCAACGCGCTGCGCGAAGGCGGCAAGAAGATTCTCGGTGACAAGAAGAACAATCCGGCACGCTTCGTGAAGCGCTGGGAAGAACACTGGAAGGGCATGTTCGTGCCCTCCACGATGTTCGAGGAAATGGGCTTCCACTACACCGGCCCGATCGACGGCCACGACATGCCGGCCCTGCTGTCCACGCTGAAGACGCTGCGCGCCTCCAAGGGCCCGAAGCTGCTGCATGTGATGACCACCAAGGGCAAGGGCTACGAGCCGGCAGAAGGCGATCAGATCGGTTACCACGCCGTGGGCCCGTTCGATCCGGACAAGGGCCTGGTGGCCAAGGCCGGGGCCAAGAAGCCGACCTATACCGATGTATTCAGCGACTGGCTGTGCGATGCCGCCGCCGCCGAGCCGCGCCTCTACGGCATCACGCCGGCGATGCGCGAAGGCTCCGGCCTGGTGCGCTTCAGCAAGGAATACCCGCAGCGCTATTTCGACGTGGCGATTGCCGAACAGCATGCGGTCACCCTCGCCGCTGGCATGGCCACCCAGGGTGGCAAGCCGGTGGTGGCGATCTACTCCACCTTCCTGCAGCGTGCGTACGACCAGCTGGTGCACGACGTGGCGATCCAGGATCTGGACGTGCTGTTTGCGATCGACCGCGCTGGCGTGGTCGGTCCGGACGGCGCGACCCACGCCGGCAACCTCGACCTCAGCTTCCTGCGCTGCGTGCCGAACATGGTGGTGATGGCACCATCCAATGAAGCCGAGTGCCGGCAGATGCTCAGCACCGGCCTGCAGCACCCGGGACCGGCTGCCGTGCGCTACCCGCGCGGTACGGGTACCGGCGTTGCGGCCGGCACCGACCTGTCGACCCTGCCGATCGGCAAGGGCGAGCTGCGCCTGCAGGGCAACCGCATCGCCCTGCTTGCCTTCGGCAGCACCGTGCCCGCTGCCGAGCAGGTCGGCCGCGAACTGGGCCTGAGCGTGGTCAACATGCGCTTCATCAAGCCACTGGATCGCGAGCTGGTGCTGACCATGGCCGCCCAGCACGAGGGCCTGGTCACGATCGAAGACAACGTCGTGGCCGGTGGTGCCGGTTCCGGTGTCGGTGAACTGCTCAATGCCGAAGGCGTGCTGCGTCCGATCCTGCACCTGGGCCTGCCCGACAGCTACCAGCACCACGCCAGCCGCGAGGACCTGCTGGCCGAAGCCGGTATCGATGCGGCCGGCATCCGCGCCGCCGTACTCAAGCGTTGGCCCCAGCTGGCCGCAGGCAGCCCGCCGCTGAGTGCAGCGGGCTGAGGCCGTTCGGGAATCCACGCATCACGGGAAGGTGCAGCCGAAGGCTCGCACCTTCCACGGTGGAAGCAGGTGGTTCCACGCCATGCGTGGATGGCGGAAACCCGCAGGCCTGCCCCGGCAGGCGCCCCACGCTCAACCGTAACTGACCGCTTCCACGAACGCCCCGCTGGCCTCCACGCGCACGGCCGCGCGCTGCCCGGTGTCGACGAAGTGCAGGCGGGCCAGGGTCTCGGCAAAGTCATAGGCTCGTGCGCCGTCACGGAACTCGATCGGCTCCGGCCTATCCGGGTGCAGCACGCGCCACTGGCGCTGTTCGCATTGCAGGCGGATCAACATGCAGCTCACTCCTTGAGGCAGCGTATCGACGGCGGCGCGATGCTGATGCCGGCTACGGCAATCGACATCACCGGGAATCAGGGCACGCAAGGCGCCCTGCTCACAGACGATACGGCGTTCAAAATGTGAGCTGTATCAGATTATTCTGATTTTCACGGGTTGAACCCGTAAAGCTCAGTTCACCTGGAACTGCGCCCTGCAGCCATCGCTCACCCAGATGCCGCGGCGATCCCAGCCCCAGCTCTGGCCTTCGATGCAGGCACTGCGCGAGTCCTGGCGGATCAGGCGCACGCCCCGGCGGATGCGGGCATCGCAGTACTCCTGCCGGTGGCCATTGGAATGGCAGGTGACCACATCGCCACCACCCCATCCACTGCCGTTGCCCCAGCCGCCGCCATTGCCGCCCCAGCCGCCGCCGCGCCGGTACTCGCCCACGAACTCGGCACGGCACCCCTGTGTGACCCAGACGCCGTTGCGCGACTGGCCCCAGGTCTCGCCTTCCACACAAGGCGAACCGGACAATTGGCGGATCAACCGCGCGCGGCCATCCAGGCGGCACTCATTGCTGCGGTTCTTGACCGACTCGCAGCGCACGATGCCACTGCCATCGCGGCCGCCATAGCGGTCGTCGTCGTAGCCGTAGCCATAGCTCTGCGCCTGGGCGCCGCCGGCGGCCGCCAGCATCGGCAACAGGGTGCAGGCCAGGGTGCGCCAAGTGAGTGCCTTGCCCATCGAGATCTCCAGATGAATACGATGGCGCAAGCATCCGGGATTCACGGCCCGGCGCACAGAGGGAGGCGCGATGGCAGTTGTTCCCCCATTCAAACAACTCAACCGGACCTGACTGGACCGCCGTGAACTCATGGGCCCCCGTTTGCTGCCCCACTGGCCATGCCACCGGCATTGCCCAGGCGTTCCTCGAACGCATAGGCGAACAACTCGGCATCATTGCTGATGCCCAGTTTCCTCATCGCCGAAATGCGTTGCCGGCTGATGGTACTGACGGTGCGCCGCAGCTTCCCGGCGATCTCTGTGATCGAAGGTCCCGACACATACAGCCGCAGAACCTCCAGCTCCTTGGGCGACAACACCGAAAGCGATCGCTCACGCCCACCCTCCTGCAGGCAGTGCGCCAACTGGGGGTCCAGGTAGATCCCCCCGCTCAACACGGTATCGACCGCCTTGCGGGTGCCATCCACGCAACTGCACTTCCACACCAGTCCGCGCACACCGGTACGCATTGCCATGTTCAAGGTGGTGGCGTTGGTGACCATCGTGACCAGGATCACCGGCACCTTGGGGTAATTGCGACTCAGCGCCTGCAGCATCGCCTGGCCGTCCGAGCGGCCGACATCCGGCATCGAAAAATCAGTCACCACCAGATCCACCGGCTCTTCAGCCAGGATGGCCAGCAGGCTTTCCGCACATCGCGCCTCCGCCACCACGCGATGCTGCCCACCGGCCTCGATCACGATGCGCGTGCCAAGCAAGACCAGTGGATGATCATCCGCAATGGCAATTCGAGTGAGCATGCTGATTACCCGTCAATAGTCACGCCGCAGTGCGCAGTGGAGACGCTAGTAATCATTCCAGGTTACGTCAACTTAATAATCGCTCACTGCAATTGATGTCATTGCAGCAGTAACTTCCGGCCAATTCCATTAATTGCAGAGAGCATCAAAAATACGAATGACACAGCAGTTTTCCCAATAGTTTCATTCCAGAAAGCCAGCGGGGCCGCTTACAAAGTCACCTCCGATCACTCGCCGCACTGGACACCCCATGGTCCGATTCCGTCGTCAATCGTTTGAGGATCTGCAAGAGCCCTTTGAAGCAGAGCCACTGGCGCCGGCCGCATTGCCAACTGCCGCATTGCCGTTCGTACAGCAGTTGCGACTGCATCTGGCGAGCGACAGCACGCCGTCGCGGCGGCCGGCCCATGCCGCGATCATTCACGACGGGGCCACCGTGTGCTGGCTGGACGCCAGGAACGACCGGATGATGACCACCGCACCCGCGCCGATCACGCTGACACTGCTGCAGAGGCTACTGGGCGACGCAGACCCTCGACTGAGCCTAGTACCGGTGACACAGGAGGTCTTCGTGCAGCGTGCGACGGTGTGCAGCAATGTTCCGCTGCGCCTGACGCTGTGGAACGTTGCCCTGGTCACGGACGGGCCCGGCGTGCCGATCCCGCCCCTGCACGACTGCACGAAGTTGCGCCTGCGGCGTTGGCCAGACTTCCGCATCCTGGCCCATCGTCCCGATCACTTCCGACTGTGCGCGCTGCTGATCAAGCAGGGCGCGTCCGTGCGCGCATGCTGCGACATCCTGGATCTGCCACGCCAAACCGTGCAGTCGTTCTTCAACGCAGCGTTCCTCACCGCCTATGCCTTTCCCGTCGTGGGCGAGGACGCACCTGTGCGCCCCTCGCCCGCCGACGGCCTCGTCAATCTGTGGCGACAACTTCGCATCCGCTGGAGTGCATGACCGTGCGTGAGCACAAGATCGTAGTGATGGGCCCACTCGGCGCGGGCAAGTCCACCCTCGTGCAGACATTGACCCAGGGCACGGCGGTGGTGACGGAAGCCCGCAATACCGACCCTTCCGTGGGCAAGCAATACACCACCGTGGCCATGGACTATGGCGACATCGACCTGCCAGGCGGCGACCGCCTGCGCCTGTACGGATCGCCGGGGCAGGAACGTTTCTCCTACATCTGGCCGATCCTGCTGGCCGGTGCAGAAGGTGCCATCGTTCTGATCGATGGCAGCGCCAGCGTGGGCGCCACGCTGGCCGGGCGGCATCTGCGAGCTATCGCCGAAAGCGCACCGGGGCTGCCCGTCGTCATCGGCTTCACCCGATGCGGTAGCACCGATGATCCGGTACAGCCGCACTGGCAGGACTGGTTGCAGGACCATGCGCCACACCTGCCGGCATTGCCGCTGGACCCACGCGACATGGCGCAGGCCATCATGGCGATGGACCTGCTGATGAGTCAGATCGAATGCAATGCCACGGCGGCCGCCCATGAATGACATCGACCGCACATCGGCACTCGACGCGCTGGTACACGATGTCACCGGCATCCAGGCGCTCGTCGTTGCCAGCACTGATGGTTTCGCACTGGCCCAGGCCGGCCCGAAGGGCCATGTCGCCGATCGCCTGGCCGCGATGACCAGCTCGATGCTCGGCCTGGCCAGTGCGCTGGGTCGCGAACTGCACTTTGGTGAACTCGACACACTCATCCTCGATGCCGCCAACGGCAAGGTTTTGATGCTTGCCATTCCCGGAACACAGCCCCGCCTATTGATGACCGCATGCGACCACAGCTGTGTCATCGGCAACGTGCTGTGGCATGCCAAGCAGTGCGTACGGGCCCTGACCGACAACCCGAACTGATGCATGCCCTCTCACTGATCAGACGGCTCTTCAACTCCTCACACCCGCAACGGACCACTGAAATGAACATCGCCATCAACAAATGCCTGGACACGCTCATGCAGATCAACGGCGCGCAAGCCGTTGCCCTGGTCGACTACGAAAGCGGCATGCTGCTGGGTGAAGCCGGCTCAGGCGTGGACATGGAACTGGCGGCCGCTGGAAACACCGAGGTGCTGCGCGCCAAGATGAAAGCGGCTGAAGCGCTGAAGCTCAACGACAGCATCGAGGACGTGCTGATCACTCTGGGTCGCGCGTACCACGTGCTGCGCCCGGTGTCGGCCAAGAAGGGCCTGTTCTTCTATGTGGTACTGGATCGGCAGAAGGCCAATCTAGCTCTCGCCCGGCGCATGGTGCTGGACGTGGAAAGCTCGCTGGCGCTGTAGCGCACGACAACGATAGCCAGGGGATGCGAGTGCCGGGGCTGCTCTGGGGAGAGCGGCCCCGGCCTGTGGTTGCACCGCGCGCCCTTCTCGACAACGGGAGCCGCCCTCCATGCGCCCTCGATCAACCACACAGGCGGCACCTCGCCGACGCCACTACCGGCCCTGGGCGTCGGTCTGCATCGTCGCCGGACTGACAGCCGTCTACGCGCTACTGTTGTGTGCGCCCTCGGCAGATGACGCTACCGGCCGCACCCGGCCGCGCGACGCGGCCAGCGTGCTGGGCGGCGCCATCGCCGCCGTGGAAAGCAGTTACGCCGAAGGTGATCTCACCGTGACCGACCAGCACCTGGGCCTGCCTGCCAGCGCCGCGCATTGCGCGCACCTGCGCGCCTCGCTCCCCGACACCGGCCGCGCAGTGCTGACCTGTGACCTGCGCCAGGACGGCCGCCTGCAATGGTGGCGAACCCCTGCCGGAGAATGGCGATGCAATGCGGGCATGGCCGATGTGCAGGCAGTGCCTGTGCCATGCCCAACGCAATTGCGGCGCACTTTCTGATTATTCGCAAAACAGTCGCGCCGCCATTCAACACGTTCGACTTTACCAGTTCTTGAATATAACCACTGCCGTGCACGTGATTTCCTATGACTGCGCCACGAATGCTTGTTTCGGGGCCAGACCAACGAAACCACCACGCCACAGAGGATTATCATGAACACCGCAATCGGCCGTACACGCCACGCAGGCAAAAGCGCATCCCGGCAGAAGGGATTTTCCCTTATTGAACTCATGGTGGTGGTGGCGATCATCGGGATTCTGGGGATGATTGCCCTGCCGCAGTATCAGCGGTTCTCGGCCAAGGCAAAGTTGGCCGCTGCCCTCGCAGAAGTCGCTGGTGGAAAGGTCGGCGTTGAATCACTCCTCGCCGAAGGCAGCGAGATCACCTCGCCGGCATCGATTGGCCTGCCCGAGTCAAGCTCCCGCTGTACCTGGATTACGGTGAGAAGCGATGTCACGAATGGAGCTACGAGCATCAACTGCGAGCTCAAGAGCGACGCTGCAATCGGCAGTGGCAGCCTGACCCTGGATCGCGACTCGCAGGGAGCCTGGTTCTGCAAGGGCGACATTCCGGACCGGAGCCTCCTTCCCCAGGTCTGCCTGAACTGATCGCACGCGCATGCCCCTACATAGATCGCCGGGCCTGTATCCAGTTGCGCGCGTCTCTCCCATTGCGTGCGCCAGCCACGATTCAAAGTTGATTTCCTCATGGAGGAACCTATGAAAAAGAAAATCTCAAGGGCCGGCCACGGGGGGAGGCGTACACGCCGGCAACGAGGATTCTCTCTGGTCGAACTCATGGTGGTCATCGCCATCATTGCAGTTCTTTCCCTGATCGCAGTTCCGCAATACAAGAAGTTCTCTACCAAAGCCAAGCTGGCGGCGGCGTTGGCCGAACTGGCTGGCGGGAAGGCGGGCGTGGAGGCGTGGTTGGCCGAACGAGGTGATCTCTATGGTTCAGACAACCGCAAGCTGGGCCTGCCGGAGAGCAGCGAGCGCTGTGAAACCATCGCAACAAGCATTCGTGCAGATGGCGACCTGGAAATCGATTGCCTGCTGCGATTCGATACTGGCTACAACGTGGGGACATGGCGAAACAACCTGATGCTGATCAGGGACTCGGACAGCCATGAATGGCGCTGCTGGACTGCCATCCCCTATTACGACCTCCTGCCCAAAGGCTGTGGCCCCGACAATCCATAGCCTGCTATGCAGATACTTCAAGCTGTTCGCGCTTTGCCGCTCCAGTCAGGCAGGGGCGCCTGCGAAAGCCGGCCGTCCCCCCTCCCCTCCCTCGTCATCGCCGATGCAAACCCCTGGATCCGACGCGAACTGATACTCAGACTCCAGCCCCATCTGGACGGCAGAACCCTCGGCGAAGCGCGCTCGCCCGCAGAGGTTCTGACCCAGATCGCCAGCCCGCGCTGCAACGCACTGATCATCGATCCCTGCATGCCGACTGTGGGCCAGGCTGACGGCATGCCACTGCTGCGCCGCATCTGCTGCCTGCGCAGGGATCTGCTCATCCTCGTGCTGGCCCAACAGCCCTTGCGCGTACTGCAGGATCGCGCCCTGCCGGCACAGATCGGTCATGTCTATGCCAAAACGGTGAATCCATCGTGGCTGTGCCATGTCGTAAGCCAGGCACTGCACGGGGGATCCTCCGGCGTTACGCCACCGGGGCAGGACGCAGGCCGGTAGCCGGCCCCGAGGCGGTTGCCATCGCCTCGAAATGCACGGCATCCACGCTGCTACCCAGCGCCTCCACGCGCACCGTGCTGCCCTGGCCGGTCCGGCGATGGTGGGCGCTGGCCAGGCCAACCGCGGCATCGAACGCTGCGGCCCCGGAGTTGAATGCTTCGGCGACGCCTGCGGCCGGATCCAACAGGGACCACTGCGCGGCACTGCACTTGACGGTAATGACCATGGGACGCTCCTTCTGGGAAAGGCGCAGGGGCACTAGACCCTCTGCTGATGCCGTCACCCTAGCCATGCCATCAGGGTGGTCCCATCAGAAAAGTACGAAAAGTCCGCGCCAGTGCGTCAGAACCCCACCCTCATCACATCCCTGAGTCCGTTTAGCTCGTTCATTCCGTGATCCTTGTCACGGAGTCAGCTGGGCTTCACACTACCGTCATCAACAGGGGCCCCGTCCACATGCGCACCTTCTTCTCGCACCAGCGTTCGACGTTGCTGAAGTTCTATTTCGTGGCCAGCTATCTGATCCTGATCGAAGAGTTGGTCCGCGCCGCCGTGCATTGAGCGCTTGCTGGCGAGCTATTTGCGGCAGAAAATATCGCTTTACGCACGGAGCTCGCACATGAAGGTGCTTCTTCTGATCCCGGCCCTGCTGGCTCTGGCCGGCTGTGCCAGCCAGGACACGGCGACCGCGCGCGCTGATGCGGCTGAGGCGTCGCCAGCGACACCGGTGGTGGGGGGCGACCGTGATGCGCACGGCTGTATCGGCTCGGCCGGCTATCAGTGGTGCGAACACAGCCAGCGCTGCGAGCGCCCTTGGGAGTTGGCACAGGCGCAGGGCCTGGCCAACACGGCCGAAGCCATCGACGCGTACTGCGCCACGCCCGCCAGCCCGGCGCGCAAGTGATCACGACCCGTCATGGCTGAGCTGAGTCCCCTGCCCGACCTCGCCCGTGGCCGGTATCGCCACTTCAAGGGCGGCGAATACGAAGTGATCGACATCGTCCGCAGCAGCGAGACGTTGGAACCGATGGTGCTTTATCGCGCACTCTATGGCGAAGGCGGCCTGTGGGTACGCCCCTACCCGATGTTCATCGAGCAGGTTCCGGGCGAACACGGCCCGCAGGCGCGTTTCGCACGCATCGACGATTGATCCGGCTCCCACCGGGGCAGTGCCCGATGGTCGCGCCGGTGACGCGATCCGGCTGCGCTACAATCATACCGTCCAGTCGGTTTCTTTCCATCATGTCCTCACCCCCTCCCCGCTCGCGCCGCAAGGCGCCCGACAGCGTGCGCCAGTCATTGCTTCAGGCCACCATCGAAGTCATCGGCCGCAATGGCTTGGCCGCGCTGACCGTGCAGGACGTCGCGCAGGCCGCCGGTGTCAGCAAGGGTGCGTTGTTCCATCATTTCAGCAGCAAGCAGTCGCTGGTCGATGAAGCCATCGACGCGCTCATCGGCGAGTTCGAGGCACGCGTGCGCGCGCTACTGCAGGACGTCACGCCCGGCCACGGCTGCTTCACCCGTGCCTATGTGCAGGCCAATTTCGAGCACCTGCTGCAGCAGGAACAGGACAACGACATTGGCCTGACCCTGGGCAACCTGATGGAGCCGGCCCTGCTCGCGCACTGGCGCGACTGGAAGCGCGCGATGCTGGCCGAGTTTCCCGGCGAAGCGGGCGATCCACGCCTGTACGCGGCACGCTGCGCGGCCGACGGCTATTGGGCCACCGCCTATGGCCGGCCGCTGGACGAAGAAGAGCGCCTCAATGCGCTGGCGATGGCCGAGCAGGCCCTCAAGCTGTGCGACCCGCAGTGACCCGGAGCCCGCGATGAGCCCCTATATCTACCTGGCCACCGCCATCGTGCTGGAAGTGATTGCCACGTCACTGCTGAAAGCCTCGAACGGCATGAGCCGGCTATGGCCGACAGTGGGCGCGCTGGTTGGCTATGGGCTGTGCTTCTACCTGCTGTCGGTCACCATGAAGTCGGTGCCGACCGGCATCGCCTATGCGATCTGGTCCGGCGTCGGCATCGTGCTGATCTCGCTGATCGGCCTGGTGGTGTTCAAGCAGCGGCTGGATGCACCGGCATTGATCGGGATCGGTCTGATCTGCGCCGGCGTACTGGTGATCAATCTGTTCTCGCGCAGCAGCGCGCACTGAAGACGCTGCTGCGCGACCGGCGCTAGCTGACCTTCTTCGCCACGCTCATGCCGATCAGGAACAGCACTACGGCGATGATGATGCCTGCCCAGAACAGGAACTTGGCGATGCCTACGGCGGCGCCAGCGATGCCGCCGAAGCCCAGCACGCCCGCGATGATGCCGATGATGGCGAAGATGATGGCCCACTTGATCATGTCAGTCCTTTCCCCGCAGGGAATGCAAACGGTGCGATCAGGCTAGGCCGCCACCGATGCGGCGCTCGTGAACGGGCCGCGTGTGCGGCGTGAATCAACGCGGCCGGAAGCGCAGCAGCGCCACGGCGAAGGCCAGGAACACGCTTCCCACCAGCCGCTCGAACCAGCGCCGTGCGAATGGCTTTGCAAGCCAACGGCGCAGGCCGTGGCCACCGGCCGCATACATCACGTACCAGAACAGTTCGCAGGCCGCGAAGGTCGCCACCAGCACGCTGTACTGCACGGCCTGGCTGCGCGACGGATCGACGAACTGTGGCAGAAACGCTGCGGCGAACAGCAGTAGTTTGGGATTGCTCAGGCCGACCCACAGGCCGCCGCGGAACACCGCGCCTGCGCCGTGCACCGGCGCCAGCGGCGGCTCGGCGTCGCCGCCCACCGTGGAGGCGGGCCGGCAGCTGTCACGCCACGCCTTGATGCCGAGCCAGGCCAGGTAGGCCACCGCAGCACCTCGAACAGCATGGGCGAGGAATGCAGCAGCGCACTCAGGCCCGCTGCGGAAGCCGCCAGCACCAGCAGCATCGCCAGCAGGCAGCCGGCCATGGCCGGCACACTGCCACGGAACCCCAGCCCGACGCTGCGCCCAAGGATGTGCAGCATATTCGGCCCAGGCGTCCCGCACAGCACGAAGACCGTGGCCAGGAACCACCACCAAGTATGCAGGGCCATATCGGGCGTCCACTTCAGAACATCCAACCAGCATAGAGTGCGCCGGCCTGGCGCGGCACACACAGTGCAGCATGGATGCGGTGGTTACAGAGGCAGGCTCAGGCCGCGAGCGCGTCGCGCCGTACCAGTACCTGGTCGATCAGGCCCCATTCGCATGCCTGCTCGGCGCTCATGAACCGATCACGGTCCAGGGTCTGTTCGACCTCCTCGAAACTGCGTCCGCAATGCCGCGCATACAGCTGGGTGATGCGCTGCTTGGTGCGCTGCATCTCCTCGGCGTGGATGAAGATGTCCGAAGCCTGGCCCTGCACCCCGCCCAGCGGCTGGTGCACATGCAGGCTGGCATTGGCCAGCGCCGCGCGGTGACCCGGCTCGCCGGCCATCAGCAGGAACGAACCCATCGACCGCGCGGTGCCCATGCACAGCGTATGCACCGGGGCCGAGATGTATTGCATCGTGTCGTACATCGCCAGGCCGCTGGAGATCACCCCACCCGGCGAATTGATGTACAGATGGATCGGCTTCTCCGGATTTTCAGATTCAAGGAACAGCAGTTGCGCGCAGACCAGCGCCGATACGGTGTCATCGACTTCGCCGTTGAGAAAGATGATGCGCTCGCGCAGGAGCCGCGAGTAGATGTCATAGGAGCGCTCACCGCGCTCGCTGCGTTCCACCACCATCGGTACCAGCTGCATTCTGTCCCGCATGTGCCTGCTCCCTGTAGCGTTCGATCCAGGCGCCGGCTCAAGCCGCGCGCATCACCGTGCGATGGTCATCGTTGGACGCCGGCGGTATCAGCGCGCGCCGGTCGGTGAGCCGATGCACGATGGTCAGCACCGTTCCCCCATCCTCATCAGCGCGCAGCCGGAAACACACAAGGCTGTGCAGATGTGGGGGCTGTGCATCGCGCAAGCGGAATCCCAGCGCCCGCCCCTCCTCGCACAGGCAGGGCTGTGGATCGGCAAGATCGGCGGCAGGCAACCAGCGCTCACGCAGTGCCGGATCGAACAGTGCGCGCCAGACCCGTTCCGGCGGCGCAGGCAACCGCTGCTCCATCACCAGCGCGGGAGCCGCTTCCTTCAGTACATCGTCCATCAGTCCATCTCCTCCAGCAGGTTCTGCAGTGCGGACATCCGCGCCGGCCAGTAGGCCCGGTATCGCTGCAGCCAGCGTCCGATGTGGGCCAGCCCGCGCGGATCGACTTCATAGTGGACGAAGCGCCCCTGGCGCTGCTCACGCACCAGCCCTGCATCGCGCAGCACTGCCAGGTGCTGGGACATCGCAGACTGGCTGATCGCAATGCCCTCGCGTAGCGCGCTGGCATGCCGCCCGCCATCGGCCAGCTTTTCGAAGATGCGGCGGCGTGTGGGGTCAGCCAGCGCCTTGAACAGGGCGTTCTCGATCATGATCAACACATTAGCAGTCACTAATGTATGGTGCAACTGCCACACCTGCTGTGCTGCAATGACGACTCCCTGGCATGGAGCTGAGCATGAAGACCCTTGGCCTGATCGGCGGCATGAGTTGGGAAAGCTCAGCGCAGTACTACCGTCTCATCAACGAGACGGTGCGGCACCGCCTCGGTGGCGCGCATTCGGCACAACTGCTGCTGTGGTCGGTCGATTTCGCCGGCATCAAGCAGTTGCAGCACGACGGTCAGTGGGATGTGCTGGGCAACCACATGCTCGATGCCGCGCGGCGACTGCAGGCCGGTGGCGCCGAGTTGCTGGTGATCTGCACCAACACCATGCACACGCTGGCCGGCCGGATCGAAGCCGAGTGCCCGCTGCCCTTGCTGCATATCGCCGACCCGACCGCCACGGCGATCCTGCAGGCAGGCATCCGCAAGGTGGGACTGCTCGGCACCGCCTTCACCATGGAACAGGCGTTCTACCGCGAACGGCTGCAGGACCGCTTCGGGCTGCAGGTACTGGTTCCGGAGGCTGATGATCGCCGCTGCGTGCACGACATCATCTACCAGGAGCTGATCGCCGGCGTGGCCAGCGAGCACTCGCGGCAGGCGTACGCCGGCGTGATCGCGCGCCTGGTCGCGCGCGGCGCCGAAGCGATCATCCTCGGCTGTACCGAGATCATGCTGCTGGTGCGCCCCGAAGACAGTGCGGTGCCGTTGTTCGACACCACCACCCTGCACGCGCTCGCCGCGGTGGACGCGGCGCTGGCCTGACCGCGCGCGGCGTCAGCCTTCGCCCTGGACTTCCAGTGCGGTGATCAGCCAGTCGACCACGGCCTGCGAATCGCACAGGAAGAAGATGGAATCGCCCGAACGCGCCTCGGTCAGCAGCCGATAGACGGTAATCGCCACCGCCGACTGGTTGGCGATGAACACCTCCGGGCTGCGCGGCCCTTCGCTGTGGCCGGCCACGGCGTGCAACGCCTTGCGCGCAGCCACGGTGGCGGGCGGGTCTGCGCTGCGGCTCAGTTCCGGCCCGCGCAGGCCCCACGCAATGAACACATGCTTGCCCTTGAACGTGGTGTCCAGGACACGCACCTGCCCGGCCTCTGCGCCAGCCAAGCGATGAATGACGGTACTGCTGATCAACGCAACCCCCTGTGGTCGTCGTGGTCCGCGCATCCTCCTCCACAGGCCGACCGCGTGCCAGTGACGGCAGCCACAGGCTGCGCCGGCATGCGCGGGAGACATGTAAGAAGGTGTAAGCCGATGCGATCGGATGTGCCGCGATGATAAGGGATGTAAGGCCCTGCATGGGCCGGTGCGCACTACTAAATCCCCACTGAGCCAGCGCCGGAACGATCCGTTCCGGCGGCCTCGGGCTGGTCCATTCTTGCGGCCCATTCCCCCTGCCGAGGCTCTCCATGACCCATCGCCTGTTGCTGCCGATTGCCACCTCCACCCTGGCCCTGTTGCTCGTGGCCACCACGGTGGCCGCCCAGGACTACGACAGCGATCACATTCCGCCGCTGCGTTGCGAGTCGCAGTTCAACAAGACCCAGCAGTGCCCGATCGAAGGCCGCATGCGCATGGCCAGGCAGCTGTCGGTCACCCGCTGCGTCGAGGACCAGAACTGGGGCCAGAGCCGCCGCATGCTCTGGGTCACCGAAGGCTGTCGCGCTGAGTTCGTGGCCGACGAACAGGGACGCGGCCGCTGGCCGGGGCGCGGCCGGGATCGTGACCGGGATGACGACGGCGAGCGCCTGGTCTGCGAGTCCTACGAGCAGAAGGACAAGGAATGCCGCATCCGGGTGCGCCATGAAGTGCGCCTGGTCAAGCAGAAGTCGGTGACGCCGTGCGTCGAGGACCGCAACTGGGGCTGGGACCGCCGCGGGGTGTGGGTCAGCGACGGCTGCCGCGCCGAGTTCCGCGTGTATTGACTGCCGACCACACGCTGGCTTTGGCGGATACGCAGACACGGCCGACGTGATCGATGGACTGGGCGCATCCAGTCCAGGAGCCGTCGATGACGCCACCCGATCCTTCCTCGACGGTGCTGCATATCCGCGAGGCGATGCTCGCCTCGGGTTCTCACCGGCAGCGGCATCGTGCAGGGCTTGGACGAAGGCGATCCGGAGCTGATCTACCGCTTCGCCGGCAGTTGATCGAGGTACACGGCCACCTTGGCGGCCAGCAGGTCCATCAACGCCGGATCCATGCAGCGATAGTCGTCGGGGATGTCCAGGCAGTGCACGCGCTTGTGTTCCAGCAGGCGCGTGTACACGGCCCGCAGGCGCTGCTGATGCTTGGCCTCCATCACGAAGATGACATCGGCCCAGCGGATATCCGCCGGGCCGATGGGGCGTCGTGCGTGCGGGCTGGTGCCGGCCGACAGCGCGTTGAAGCCTGGCCGCCGTCGCCACATGGCTTCGGCGGTCGGGCTGCGCAGCTGGTTGCGGCTGCAGACGAACAGCAGGTTGATCATTGCTGTTCCTGCAGTTGGCGGGCGCTGAGGACCGGATAGGTGAAACCCAGCTGGCGTGCACGCGCGAGCTTGGCATCGCGCGTATACAGCAGCTTCCAGTTCTTCTCGGGCTTGTAGCTGTACGCGGTCGTGGCGCGGTCGCCATCGCGGTTGCGTGCCTGGCTGCGGCGCCAGGCACGGTTTCTTGCAGATTCCATGATGTGTTCTCGTGAGTACCGGGTTCAGCAGCCGCGGTAGTACGAGTGGCGCGCAGCATACACCGCACGCACAAAAAAGCCCACGCATCGCTGCGCGGGCTTCTTGATTGATCACAGTGGTCGGGACGGCCGGATTCGAACCGACGACCCTCTGCCCCCCAGGCATCGTTACTGTTCGGCCCATCTCGTTGATTGGCAAGGAATCTTCATAACAATGAAGCTCCCCAAAAGTGTCGATTGCGACACTAACAATCAACCACTTACGAGCCGATAGGGTGCATATGGCGGCTCTACCCGACGCCATCCGAACGGCGGCGATGCGATCCCCCCTTCAGCCAATTCCCCTTCCCTGTCCCGCCAATCGAGGATCTTCTCCGGGTGCTCCCCGCCGCGCCCCGTATCTAGCGCCCCACGGCCAGCATCCCCTTCCTCGGCGAGCGTACATGCAGCGGATCGCGACGAGCCTAGGCAGGTGTCACGAACTGCTGCCCGTCGGCGTCCTTGCTTCGGGTGGGGCGATTCCGGCCCCACAGATACCCGAAAAGGACCCATTAAAATGAATCGAGCGAACTGGTTCGTAGTCTCTCCCGAGGGCGCCAAAGCCGTGGGGCAACTGCATCACTTTGTGACCGCGGGCACCTCTCTGCCGCCGAAACTGGTGCATCTGGTGTTTTTGCGTGTGTCGCAGCTAAACGGCTGCGCCCACTGCATCGACATTCATACCCGTGATCTGCTTAAGGAAGGCATGCCGTTCGACACAATCGCTCTCCTACCTGTTTGGCACGAGGCCGCCTATCTATTCTCGGAACAAGAGCGCGCCGCACTGGCATGGGCAGAGGAAGTGACGCTCGTGAGCGAAACCCATGCATCTGATGAGGCGTACGAAAAAGTAGCCGCAGTATTCGGCGAGAAAGACCTGGTCGACCTCACGCTCACCATTGCGGCCATGAACGCGATCAACCGGATGGGCGTGAGCTTCAGATTGAAGCCCCGCGCCAAGCCCGCTGCGGAGAAGTAGCGTACGGCACGCCGGAGATCGTCCTGGCTTTGTCCGGGCCGAGGCGCTCGTAGGAACCATCGGTGGCCTACTCACCGCAAGGAACGGGCGGAGCAAGCCCCGCCCACAAAGTGCCTTAACCCTGGACTTCCGCCCGGAAGGCAATCTCAATCAGCTGCTCGGGGAAGGCCAACGCCGAGACCCCGATCAGGTTGCTGGCCACCTGCGGCACCGGCTGGCCATACACGGCCGGCCGGACTTTGCTACTGGCCGCGAAAGCGGCCGGAACGTCGATGACGAACAGCGTTTCCTCGACCACGTCCGCGATCGACCCACCCAGCTCTGCCAGCAGCACCTGCGCGTTCTCGTAGGTGCGCCTCATCTGGGCTTCCATGGTGTCGAAGTTGGCGGGCTTGCCGTCGGCCCCCAGCTCAGCCGGCGCAACCAGCTCGCCCTGCGGCGTGTGCGAGAGCTGGCCGGACACGAAGATCGTGTTGTTGACGCGGACGGCCTGTACGTACCCGTAGGCCGATTCCCACGGCACTCCGAAGCTGGCGGTCTTTCGATTGGTAGCGTTCATCATTGCTCTCTCTGGTGAAAGGGCAAGTGTGGCAAGCATTTTGAGTCGACCGCCTCCCCTGAACGGGGGATCAGATTCGAGCGCGGGACAGCTGCTCTCTACCTGCCTTGACCCACGCCTTCATCGGATCCCTCGCCCTGGGCTTGGTCTCCTTCGGCGGTCGGCGCGGTTCCAGCGCTTCCTTGATCCGCGCCAGTTCCAACCGCCCGGCCTCGGCTAGGCGCCGGGCCTGTTGCTGCTGCTCACGAGTCGGCGGCAGGCCGGGCAGTGGCGGGGGCAACTGAATCGGAGTGCTGTCGGTCAGCCGGGCGACGGCCTGGCGCAGCGGCAGCTCGGGATACAGCCTGGCCGCACACCAGCGCTCGGCGTAGCGCTTCGCCTGCCGGACGTTGGCGGCGCGCACTTCCTTCACTTCCCAAAATTTGTGGCCTTCCAGCCATAGGCGCACCCCTGGACCGCCATCGAGTTCGACGCCGGCCGTCTCGCGGCCGTTGTACCAGAGCGCCCAGCGCTCACCGGTCTGGACCCAGCCAGCGGGAATCGGGGCGGTGCGGAAGCCGTGAGAGGAATACATGGCCGGAAGTCTACGACCGCCCGTCGCACATGCTGCGACAGGTTGATTAACGCTTAATTCAACTGGCCCAGACAGCTATCGGGGAGGCGGTACACCGCCTCCCCTCCCAGGGTCCTAACTACTCAGGTTCCTTAGCAACGGACCAGGAAGCGCCAAGCCTCATAGCCGTAGTCGTGGGCGTCCAGCACGCGGTCCGAGTTACGCACTCGGCGATAGCGGCAGTAGACCCATCGGAACCCCTTGGGGGCCGGATGAATTTCCATCGGGCATGTCACACCTCCTTCTGGAGCCAGATTTGATTCTTGCCAGACGGTCCGGATGTAGTTAGAATCCCCGGCTAGTCGAGTCAAGCAAGAAATTGGTGGCGGCTCCAAGCCCACCGAACACATACGCGGACCATCCTTTGGTTCGCGTTTTTTTTACTTCAGCATCCCCCTTTGGCGGAGAGATGCGAGTCGAACCTTCGCGGCATCCACGCTGACGTTACACGCGTCAGCCAGTTCCAATTCATTCCTCAGGCGCTGCGCAGTCGCCGTCGGGATCAGAAGCGCACCCGCAAAGGTGTTCGCCTGCCACTCCGAGTTCTCATAGGCTTTGAGTTCACTCGGCTTTTTCATACTCCTCGCCAACCCGACACCGTTGTGCAACACCAGGTGTCCGACCTCGTGAGCGACGGTAAATCGATCCCGGGGCTGATTGGCGAGGAAGCCCTCGTATACATCCTCACGCAACCAGATTTCAGCAGTCTCTGGGAACGTGAGGCCGTGCGCGCTACCCATCTCTGACTTCTCGCGGACCTGGAGCGAGAAGGCTTCCCACAGCGACGGGATCGCGTACTCAACAACTTCAATCAAGGGAAACCTGTCGGTTTCTACCCCGAGAGCTTTCCGGAAAACATCAGCCCTTGCGGTGATCTTGTCCGTGCTCAACGGCGGCACTTGGAAGCAATAGCCACTCATGCGCGTTCATCCTTTCATTTGAGCTTTTCCAGTTGGGACAACATCTTTTCCACCTCCTCCGCGTCCATGGTGTCGAATCTCCGCGCAAAGGCCACAGCAAGCTCCTTCGCTCTATCACTCCGATGGTTGCCTAGCCCCACAACCACCTCATTCATCTGCTTAGCTGCCGCGACTTCCAAATCCCGCATGGCCGCTTCGCCGAGACGCAGATGACTCTGCAGCTTCGGTAAAAGCGCCGACGGGACTGGCTTGCGGCCCGTTTCCACAGCGGACAGGTACGCAGCACTCACCCCGAGCAGCTCCCCAAGCCCACCAAGCGTGAGGCTGAAATCTATCCGCAGCTTCCGGAGCGCCTTGCCGAATTCAGTCAACATGGCTTTCCCCTCCCTGCGAACCGATACGTGCCTCGAACATGTACATGGGAACCCTTCCACTTCGCTGGACAATCCAGCGATATCATTTCACCACAACCCATGAACCATGTCAACCCCGAGGTTGAATTCCTTTCCAAAATGAAGGCGGGGATGCCCCGCCGCTCACCGGCTGTTCCGAAGCCGTGAACACAAGATATTGGGGTTCCGCCCAAAGGTCAAGAACCTCAGCAACGAAAAATCAGTGGCTTAGCTAAACATCTAGTGTTGGAGGCGGACCAAAGCACATGCCTGGCTGCGCCTGCACACCCCTGCCACGGCCAACAGGGCTACTCTCCGGCCATGTGCGGCCGATTCGTCCAGCTCCCCGTGATCGACTTCGGCCAGCCGGGGCTGGCTGACCTTGCCCCCGGCCTGGCCGAAATCCAGCCCAGCCACAATCTCATGCTGACACGGCGCTGCTCACGCGCCTTGAGTTGAGCTACTTGGCGGCACGGCTCCCTGCGTAGAAAATTTGCCCAGCACGAAGTTCTTAACGATTCATGCTGTATGGTTGACGCATCTGGCTCCTCTCAGGCGCGAAATCCTTCGCCCCCGTGTCTAGCCCTCTACAGGCACGACACATGACACCCCTAACAGCTTTCCGGATCCTTCGGATCCGCCCGCTGCTGCGCCTCAACGGAACGATCGAGCAAGTCGAAACTCTGCACGCCAAGTGCGGTTCATGCGGCGACGAGTCACGTATGTCCCGAGGATATGGCCTTGCCGAGGTGGAAGGAGGGGTAGAGCTCACGTGTCCGGCATGCCAGGTGACAGGGATTTTGACCGTAGACCAAGCGTGGATTCTCTGGGCCGAGCAGATGAGGCAGGACAGGATCCTCGCCTTGGCCGGGCTAACGCCCGAAGATCTAAAGCTCACCTAGATCTTTGATCAAGGCCTGCCCCGCCTGCAGGAAGCCGGCTAACAGCCGCCCACCCGCCACCTGTCTCCCCACCTGTTTGTTGAGCCAAGCCGCTTGGATCCGGCCCGCAGCGAATACGTCTTCGGGGGCAAGGCTGTCTGGCCTTCCAACCAGAGGTTCGCCAGGAGAGGCCAATCCTCCATCTAAGGGCTGCACGACGGATGGCCGGGAACTGTCGCTCTTGGCATACGCAGTTGCCATCATCCGCCCGTTCTTTGGCGACCAGCCACCAAGCACCAACTCGGTCCCAAGCTGATCAAGCTGCAGGCCGGCCTCGGCTGCCGCCTTCTCATAGTTCGGCCATAGCTGGTCCACCACCAAGCCCAGCTCAGCGGACAGCTGCTCTATCGTGAAATCTGCGCGGAAGCTGGCCTGCAGGGCCAGTTCGTAGATGCGAAGGAAGAACTGGGTGGAACCGCGCGTGGCCAGCACCAAGTTGTGCTGAGGGATCAGCAGCAGCTTCGCCCCCGCGGAATGGGCCCCTGTTTGGGCATCCTCTGCCAAGGTATCCACTGCAACCACCAGGTGGTCACGAGTAAGCAAAACGTTGAGGATGCTCATAGTGGGCATGTCCAAGCGTCCGCCGACTATCCCTTCTTCCCGCCCCACCTGTCGAGAGAGCCATGACCACAGAGACAGCAGAAATCCTTGAGCGCCTGCACGCGTGCGAGTCCGGCCTTGAAGTGCACCGCGGCTACCTCAAGGCTATGGAGTACGCCCTACGCGTGTCTTTCATCACTCACCAGGATCGCGAAGCACTGCTCTCGACGTGGACAAAGCTGCTTCCTGCTATCGCGCACAGCCACGAAAGCGACGGCGGCGCGTTGTTTGCCGCCGCGTTCCAGCAGTCTCTCACGATTCTTACCGAGCAAATAGGCGCAGGGAACACGCCTCCTTAGGCTGCTACGGCGTACGGTTCCACCAGGCCGACCAGGAGATCCATGGCCGTCCGGTTGAGATCTTCGGCGTCACCGCGCTGGTTGAACCTGGTCCAGTCCGCACGGGCCAATCTCCGCAGCTCGTCGGGCTCAACGGGCAACCACTTCATCGGCCAGAACGGCAGGCGGCGCTGTCCCACCCTGCCCCTCTGCAGCTCGACAACACCGTTGTGGCTGCTGGCGCCCAGCACGCGGGAATAGGACACCGAAAGCCCGTCCTCCGGCCCCTCCAGATACTGGAGGAACCGTTCGCCATCGAAAAGGAGGACCCCCGTAACACCAGCGTTACGGTTGAACCGGGCCGCGTCGTCCACAATCTGATCCAGCTTTCCATTGGACAGGCCCAGCTTGTCGCCGGCGATTTCGTCGCCAGCGCCGCTCACGTATACAACCGCCCTGATGGGCATGGCGCACCTCCTTGATGAGGCACGACCCTACCACTCGTTAAGCTCGGCGAGCGTGATGCGGCGCAGGAAAACACAACAATTCAGTTTCAGCTGAGACTGAAAGGCTTCACTCGTCACACGATCAACGCACTTATCGCGGCAGCATTCGGGAAAATGCTCTCGGTACACAGCTATGCCCAACACAGGACTTTTCTACGTTCTAGATCTCGACGCGGAACGCGATGAGCACGGCGTTTTGGAGCGTGTAATGGAGATTCGGATCTCCTGCAACCAGTGCCGACACGTCACCTACTCCAAGGTTCCTGATCTGGAGACAATGCCCGGCGGCACCCTGTTGGCATGCAGTGGCTGCGGTGAGCGCCAAGCCGTCAGCAATGCGCGCTTGGTTGAATGCGACCACGTCCTTGGGCACATGGCCCGCTATCCAGCCTCGGCTTGACCGGCCATGTGCGGCCGATTCGTCCAGCTCCCCGTGATCGACTTTGGCCAGCCGGGGCTGGCTGATCTTGCCCCCGGCCTGGCCGAGATCCAGCCCAGCTACAACCTCGCGCCGACACAGCGCGCTTCGGTGATCCTGGACCGGGGTGAAGGCCGACAGGTCACCCGACTGGCGTGGGGTCTGCTGCCGTTCTGGGCCAAGGCCAAGGGCCTGCAGGGCTCGACCATCAACGCCCGGATCGAAACGGTCGCCACCAAGCCGGCATTCCGGTCGGCCTTCAAGAAGCGCCGCTGCGTCATCCCTATGGCTGGCTACTACGAGTGGTCGGTGAGCCCGATCGACGAGAAGAAAGACCCCTGGTTCATCCACGCCACCGGGCCCCTGCTGGCCGCCGGCCTGTGGGAGGACACCAGCCCGCTGCTGCCAGACGGCAACCTGGGCACCTTCACCATCATCACCGGCGACAGCAGCGGCGTCTCGGCCGACATTCACGACCGCATGCCCGTCTGGCTGCATGCCGGCCAGATCGATGACTGGATGGCAGCCAATCCGGACGATGCGATGGCGATGCTGCTGGCCAGCGAGCCGCCCGTGATGGAGGCGTATCGGGTCAGCCGGGCGGTCAACACGCCGAGGAACAACCGAGAGGATCTGCTGCAGCAGGTCGCTTAGAACACAACGGTAGGGCTTCCCGTCTCCAGTGGCAGCTCCGCCTTCTCCGGCCAGGCGAACGTCTCCGGCTGCGGCAACAGCGCGCGCACCTGCTCCCACGTCTCGATGCCATCCGGCGGCGCCAGCACCAGCTGCTCCAGCGCCTGGTTCACAGCATCGCGCCAGGCCACCATCGCCCGCGCCTCCGCGCGGTATCGGGCCACGCCGCTGTTGTAGTAGCTGGCGCACGACTCGATGCTGTCGTAGCCACGCTCCACCGCCTCGGCACGCATCCACGCGAACGCCTGATCCCGGATGTAGCGATAGTGCACGGGTGTATGCAGCTCGAAGCCCAGGCTAGGGAGTGACACCGGCAGCGGCGTGTTCTGTTCCAGCCACTCGGTCGGCCACAGGTAGTGACCGCGCGGGATGAAAGCACCGGTTTCGACGCAGCGAATGACGTCCGGGTCATTGGTAAGCTGGTACATGATCAAATCTCCGCATCCGCTGTCCAGTTGAAACGCGTCAGATACGACCCGTTTGGCGTCAGACCTGACCCAAAATTGCCCTCAATCGCAAACCCCCTACTCGAAGCGGTGTCGAAGCTCCATGCAGCGCCGGAGTTCCACACAGTACCGTTCCACAGTGCAGCGCCGTTACCCTGCGAACTAGCATCATTGCTGGTGTAAAGCAAAAGTGCGGGAGTGCTCCGCATTTCTACTGGGAAGGGAACAGTATTTGTACGGATCAAACCGCTAGAGAACGCAGTCGCCCCTTGTGCTGTTGCTGCAGGAAGCGCAACGGCTGGGGCTGTGCTTGCACCGAATGACTTGCAGTAGAAGCGCTGGCACAGCGCCAGTTCAAGCCCATCATGTCGGTACTCAAAAGCGCTGGCCGAAGAACCTTCTTCGACCTGCACCTGCGTGAAATGCACATCACCAGCTTGCGCACCAAGCGATGCGTTGCGACCGTTGAAGTTGCTTCCGCCTGTTGCCCAAAGAGTCAGAATCAGAGAATTGTTGGCACCCACAGTCTTACCGCTAATAGACGGAATCTGCACGGTATGGGTGACGGTGTTGATTCCTGTGGCAAGGCTGTACTTTGCCGCGCCGATCCCCGAAACCTGCGCGCTTCCGCCAGCGCCGAAGCTCTGACCAAATTCGATGGCAATTTGTCGGCCTGCCGCACCACTGTTGAACACCTTCAGGCTTACGGTTACCGTTCGACCCGCGAGCGTCGTCACATTCTCCATTCGTTGTTCAAGCACAACGTAATGGTTTGCAGCATCAGTCACAGCACCGTATGCGATTTTGGCGAGATAGATACATTCGGTATCGAATGCACCTGGCGTTACCGTGTTCCGTGACAAGCTCGGCGTTGCCACGCCGCCCGCGTTGAAGTACCAACGGTCGACGGAGTAGCCCGGCGTAGTGAAGTTGGTCCCGCGCTGCCACCAGCGCATCGAACCGTTGATAAGCCGGTTCTTTCCGATGAAGCGTGCGCCGATCGCAGCGTCGGCGTTCTGGCGTGCGGTCACTTCCGCTGCGACAGCCTGCGAGAGCGCGGTATCGGCGTCCGTGCGCAGCAGCGTCTCCTGCTGCAAGCCCGTTTTCAGGTCGGCCACGTCCTGGCCGATGTTCGATGACCCACCTTCCAACGCCGAAAGGCGTCCCTCGGCATCCGCGAAGTTGTCGTTGCAGGTTGCAAAGGCGGTGAACGCGTCGTCGCCTGGGCGGCCATCCGGCTGGATGGTGGTTTGATCGATGAGTTTCTGCGGCATGTGTGTTCTCTGCTGTTGATCGCCCACGGCAAAGCGGGCCGGACATGCCGGCCCGCGCCTTGTGCGGTTTCAGTTCTCGACCGAGATGATCGACAGGCTCTGCGTGATGGACTGCTGCTGGAAGGAGCCGGAGGTGTGCGTCACGCTCTGCTCGGTGAAGCTGGTGATCACCGCGCGATAGGTCATCGTTTGCGCGCTGGGGCTGGTGTCGTTCACCGTGAACGATCCGCCCCAGTCGGAAATCGCGTTGTCCGGGCCATCTGTCTCATTGAGGATGTTCACCCCGCCGCTGGCGTTGAGGACTTGCCACAACGATTCAGCGCCCTCACCCACCCGCCGATAGATTTCCACGCGCGCCGTGTTCTGACCCGCGCCAGCAACAAACCCGTCAGTGCCATAGGTGGTCTTCGTCCGCACATGTCGACGGGAAAAGCTGACCGTGACGCTCCGCACGCGGCCGTTGGTGGCGAACGGCCCGTTGACCAGCTCCACACCGACTGTCTGCGTGGTGGTCGTTTGGACCGCGTTGCGCAGGATGCCCGCCGACAGCTGGCCACCGAAGTAGGCACTGCCGTTGGCATCCATCCACATCACAGCGTTGGCCTTCGACGCAGCACCCGCACCGACGTTCGGCCCGAAGTAGTCGACCAGGTTGTCGCCGGCGGCGCCGAAGTTGGTGCCGATGATGCGCTGAGCAGACCCTTTCCAGACGCGAAGGAAGCCACCGCGCCATTCCATCCCTTCACTGGCTCCGGGCGAGATCACCTCGAACGTGTTGCTGGAGAAGCGGGTGTTGACGACCTGACCGTTGTTCTCGATGACCATGCCGCCGATCAGCGGTCCACCGCCACTGTTGGCGATGACATTCAGGAACGCCCTCGCCAATACCTGGGTCAGGCCGTTTTCGGTCTGGACCACCCGCGCCTCCATGCCCTCCACCACCTGCGCGCTGGCCTTGCTGTCCACCTCAGCCTTCACCGATTGCAGTTGGCCAGTGAATGCCTCGATGCCTTGCTCGGTCACGTCGACCCGGGCGCTGATCTCCTCGACGTAGTCCGCTGACGCTTTCCCGTCCAGCTCGACGCCCAGGTGCTGGATCTGCACCGCTTGGGCACTCTGCTCCGTGGCGATGACCTCGATGGAGCGCGTCGCCGTGGCCTCGAAATCGCCCAGTTCGGCCCGGACCGATTCCACCTGCTTGGCGACGGCGCGGTCGCCTTGGGCGATCACGGACTGCCAAGTCTTCACGCCCGCGCGCACGTCGCGGTCCCCGGCGTTCCAATCGCGGTCTCCGGCGTGCTTGTACGTCACCTGCGCTTCCAGCGACGACGTTCTGTCGCCGACTGCCCGGATGCCCTCCTCCGTTTCTTCCACACGGGTCGAGACGGCATCCAGTGCTTCCGCAGAGGCAACCTTGCCGTCGCCGGCGGGCATCCTCGCGGACACCCGCTCGATCGCCTCAGCGTTGGCGCTGTCGCCGTCTGCGCGCGCCTGACGCTCCTCCGTAATGCTGGCCTCCGTGGCCACCGTGCCATCGCCCGTGGGCAGCCGCGCTTGGATCACATCGATGGCGCTGGCGTTGGCCTCATCGGCCGTGACCCGCGCATCGCGCTCCGCGGCGAACAGGCCGCTCGGCACCTGCGACAGATCGCTGCCCTGGTAGTCGCCCCGCAGCTGCACGGCCAGCGTCTCGCGCTTGCTGGCCTCGGCCACGTCCGCCGCTACGCGGGCGCGGGCTTCCTCCTGGACCAGCGCCACGCCTGCACCGGGCGTAGGACGCCCGATCGCCACCCAGTCGGTCATGAAGTAGCTGGAGACGGTCTGGGTCCCGCCGAACTGCAGCCGGATGGCGTCGACCTCACCCGGCCACCAAGCGATATCGGCCACGTCGACCGTGCCGACGCCATTGTCGTCCCACCGCGGCTCCGGGATCGCCGCCCGCTTGTCCACGTCCCATGCCTGGTCGGCCAGCGTGATCCACTGCAGGAAGCCATCCCACGCTGCACCGCCAACGCGCTTCACCCTCAGCTTGACGAAGCGGTAGGCGCTGCCGTCGACGCCCAGGGCTGCCGGCGATTGAACATACGGGTTCTCGGTGCCGTTGGCCGGCCGCAACCAGCCATCGACCACCGTCGGTGGTGACCCGTTGCCGGTCCACTCCTCCACGGTGGTATCGAAGTACCAGATGCGCAGGCTGTCGAACTGGGTGCCACTACCGGCGGCCACCTCGGACAGCGCGCGCGACAGCGATTCCACGTCGCTCTGCCGGGTTTGGGTCTCCAGCGTGATGGCAGCCTCGCGCTCGAGGCGTTCATTCAGCAGGCCGTCGGCCCGGGCCTGCGCCTCCTGCGCGATCGCCTCCATTGCGTCGAACACGCCGCGCTGGCGCAGATCCGCCTCGGCCAGAAGATCCCGGGCAGCGGCAGCCAGCCCATCGGCCCGCGCGGCCGCCTCCGCGGCATCTGCCTCGATGCGGTCGGCAATCTCCTTCGTGATCCGCTCCGTCTGCTCGATCAGCTCGGCGGTGGTCGGCGGCGGGGTTGCTTCCACGACCGAGCCCGAGCCTGGCCGGCCGCGCACGGTCGGCGTGATCTTGAACCACCACTTGGTGCCGGTGTTGTCGCTGTAGAAGTAGCGCGTGTCGGTGGTCCGATAGATCTCGGTCCACGGCCCCTCCGGAGAGGGGCCACGCTCGACCACGTACACGACGCCGGCCAGATCGACCGCCGGCCATTCCAGCAGCACACCGTCGGCCACCGGGTTGGGGGTCACCTCATCCACCGGTGGCACCTCGGGTGGCCGGTGCACGACCGGGAACCAGTTCGAGTAGCGCGGCGCCGCCGGAGAAGGCGACGGCAGCGCGCCCACGCCGATCTCCACCAGCGTGAGTTTCCTTGCTTGCATTGCGGATTACCTCGCGTTGAGTGCCTGACGCAGCGCGTTGCTGCTGGAGGCGCGGACGCCCTGGGTGGTGGTGGACAGCAGCTCGCGAAGCAACTGGTTCTGCTCGGTGAGCAGCGCATTGCTCTGCTGCACAGCCGCCGTGGTTTGGGACTGCGACTCGTTGTTCACCACCAGGTCGAACACCGCACGGCTGAAGTTGTCCGGCAGGGCCTCGATCGCGTCCGCCAGCTGTCCCATGCTGGTGCCGTCCTCGGTGTTCAGGTCGCCGACCTTCATGCCGTCGATGAGTCCAGTCACCTGGTCGTACAGCCCGTTGTAGTCCTTGCCGCTGGCGTACAGGTTCCGGCCAAAGCCAAGAGCGGCCTGTGCCGCCGCCTGGGCTGCGCTGGTGTCGCCACCGGCCACGGCCCGCTCCAGCTCCTTCATGGCCTCGCCGAGCTTCTGCTGGTCCGTCAGCGGGGACAGGTCGCTGATCGACAGGCCGTACTGCATGGCCTTCTTGTCCTTGTCGATCTGCGCCTGCAGCTTGCCCATGTTCATCGCGCGCAGCGCTTCGATCTTGGCCAGATCCTCGGCACGTGCGCCGGACAGGCCCAGGGCCTTGGCGTAGTCGTTCGCCGACTTCACCTGCTGCCGGTAGGTCCGCTCGATGCTCAGGGCCTGCTGCTGGTAGCTGGACAGGTCGCCGGTCATGAGCTGCGTGGAAACGTCCGCCATCAGCGAGGCGTAGTTCCCGAGCAACCCGGTCACCTTCTCCACTTGGGTGGCCAAGTCCGTGCCGGCGACGCTGGCCAGGTCCTGGAAGTAGTCCACCGCCTTGTTGACCTTGTCGACCTCCATCCCGTTGAGGGCGCGGCCCAGCTCGTCGGCATTGCCTACCGCCAGTGCAATCGACGCGCTCAGCGCGTTGAACACGTCCGACGCCTCGAAGTAGCCGTCCAGCTGGCCTCCGAAGCCGGCAGCCTTCACCGCCTCGGTGAATAGCCGGTTGGTCATGTCGCCGAGGTACGCCTCCAGCTGCGACTTGGCCTCGGCGGAGTCTGCCGACAGCTGCAGCTTGCCCAGGCTCACCCGCACGCCACCCAGCTGCTGGGTCAGGTCGACGCCCAACTGCTTGGCAAGGCCGGTTGCCGCACCGCGAACCTGACGCGCGGCCATGTCGAACGTGCGATCGATCCCGGGATCAACGGCGCCGTACTGCGTCCACTTCTTGTCGGACCGGAAGAAGCCGCCCTTCTGCTTGATATCGGCGTAGGTCTGGCCGTCGAAGCCACCGAACCCATACGAGCCGGTCAGGCCCTGGCCGGTGATCTTCGGCGCGCCGCGACCGAACAGCTTGGCGTGGATGCTCGACCCGGACAGGATCGATGCGACCTTGTCGTTGAAACCCAGCCCGCGGAACGTCTTGTCGGCGAGGCCCACCGCGCCGGCGGTGGCAATCTTGCCGGCCCAGCTCTCCCCGTTGGCGATGTTCCAGCCCTGATCGAACAGCTCGGCGTTCTTCATCATGCCGGCCACGATCCAGCCGATGATCGGGACCGCCGCCGCAGCAGATCCAGCCGCACCGGCACCAGCAGCAGCGGAAGAACCACCCGCTGCGGCTGCGCCGCCACCGGTAAGGGCGGCAACGTTGTTGCCGAAGCCGAGCAGACTGCCGGCGCTGGCGCCGCTGCTCGCCGCACCCGCGCCCGCACTGAACAGCCCCTGGCCCTTGGACAGCAGCCCGGCTATGGTCCCCAGGTTCTGACCGCCGCCGGCGGCGCCATTGCCACCGAACAGCCCCATGATGCTCTGCAGGCTCAGGCCACCGCCCTGGCCGTTCATCCCGTTGAGGATCTGCGTCTGGATCGGGATCACGATCTTCTGCTGCAGGAACTCGCGGGCTAGGTCACGCAGCCCGCGCTTGGCGGCATCCTTCAGGTCGTCCCACAGGTCGTCGAAGTCGCGCATGCCGCCGGCAACGAAGTCGGCCATGGCGTCGGCGGCATCGCCCACGCCGTTGACGACCACGCCGGCCCACGCTTCAACGTTGGCAGCGGCCTCCTCCACGCGCAGCGACAGATCGGCCGATGCTCGGGCCGCGTCCAGCATGGATTGCTCGTACTGCTCGTAGCTCGCCGCCCCCTTGGACAGCGCCAGCGCTTCCTTGCCGCCAGCGGCCTCCACCGCCTTCTGCAGCTCCTGCCGCATGTCCCGCTCGTTCATCATCTCGCGCCGCGACAGCTCGCGCGCACGGCCGACCTTGCCGAGCATGGCGACCTCGGCATCCATCGTCGCAAGGAGCGCCTCGGGACTGGCCAGGGCCTTCTTGATCTCCGCGCTGGACTGCTCCAACGCCTTCTGCGACTCCAGGACCAGCGTGTTGTACGCGGCTCGCTCGATGCGCCCTTCCTTCAGCGCTTCCTTCAGCTTGTCCTCGAGCTGCTTCTGTCGCTCGGTGGCCTCGGCCAGCGGCCCAGCCATCGTTGCCGCGGCCATTGCAGCCTGTTCGTTGTAGCGCTTGATCGCTTCCGCATCTGCCTTGCGATCCTTGGCGCCGGCGCGCTCTGCGGCTGCCGACGCCTTGCGCGACTCCGTGAAGTTCTTCTGCGCAGCGGCCAGCTCCGTCTGGAGCCGAATGTACTGTGCGCCCTGCTCGATGTACTGCTTGACCTTCGGGTCGTCGCGCTTGGAAAAGTCGACGCCGCTGGCCTGGGCCTCCTTGAACCAGTCATTTACGTCCAGCTTTGCGACTTCGGCCGCGCTTTTGCCCACGCGGGCGAGCTGGCCCGGCAGCGACTGCATTGCCGACGCGATGCGCTTGCCCGCGGCGCCTGCCGAGTCGCCCAGAACGTTGAACGATCCCGACAGGGCGTCGGTTGCGCTCTTCGCCTGGCTACTGCTGCCCGTGAAGGCGTCGAGGATCGCCCGCTTACGATCGACCTCCCTGCCGGCAGTCGCCGCGGCAGCGGTTTCTTCCGTGAGGCTCTTGGCCACGGCGGCTGCGGCCGGCGAGCCCTCAATCATCGCCTTCCAGGCCGCGTCCAGCCCGCTCGCGAAGTCATCCGCGCTGATCTTCCCCGCCTTGAATGCCGCGTCCAGCCGTTCCGTCTCCTGGATGAACGCGGATGCCTGGCCGACGGTGGAGAAGTTTGTAGCAGCCGCAACCATCTCGGTGATGGAACCCGTGATGGTTCGATAGTTCGCATCGATCTCCTTCTGCAGGCGCAGAATCTCGCCGGCCTGCTGTTGGCGATTGAGTTCGCGGAACTTCTCGATGGCGGTGTCAGCGGCGCCGCCAAAGTCAATGAGCGCCGCCGCCGCTGTGTTGGTGTTGTCCCGGAAGAGCAGCCAGCCGGCTGCCGCCGTCGCCAGCATCGTAACGATGCCCGCGGGGCCACCAAGCACTGACAACGTCGCCGAGCCAGCACGCGCCAGCCACCCAGCGTTTGCCGTCGCGGCCTGAGCCTGTGCTTGCGCGAGCAGCAACGTCGCCTGCCTGTGCTCGAGCGTCGCGGCAGCAGCCTTGGCACTTACCGAAACGCTTCCGCCGATCACCTGCATCCGGCGGGCTTCGGCCTGAGCATCCAGCATTGCCGCTCGCGTACGAAGCTCCAACTGCTGAGCGGCTGCCAGACTCTGCGCGGCTGCAGCGCGATCTGCGGCGACCGCAGCGTTTGCCGCCGCAACCCGCGACAGAAGCGCCTTCACCAATGGGCCGGAGGCCACTGCGGCGCTGGCAACGGCGACCGTCTGAAGGTTGCTGCCCAGCAGGCCAATGCCAGCAGCAAGTGCCTGGGAGGCGCCAGTCGCATCGTCCGCGCGCCCGATCATCTCCGAAAGATTGGTGTTGAGCAGGGTCAGTGACTGGCCAACCGTCGCGTCCATCTTGCCGAACGCGTCGTCAACCGCACTGGCCTGCCGCTGGAGAGCGTTGATTACCTGGTCAGCGCTCAACTTTCCGGCTTGCCCAAGTTCGCGCAGCTTGCCCATCGGGACATTCAGCCCCTTAGCAATCTCTTGCGCGAGCGCCGGAGCGCCTTCCAGCACTGAATTCAGTTCCTCACCCCGGAGTGCGCCAGATGCGAACGCCTGCCCCAACTGAATCAACGCGCCCTCGGCCGCTGCCGCGCTGCTGCCACTGATCACCATCGTTTTGCTGATGGTCTCGACGACTCGCGCAAGACCCGCTCCGGAAAGCCCCAGTGCGTCCTGGTTCATTGCGATGCGCTGATACAGCTCGGCGGTCGCGCCGAGCGGCTGCCGCGTAGCCTTGGCGATCTGCACAACGTCTTGCTGGGCAGCGACGAACGCCGCTTGGTCTTTGGTGACGAGACGAAGCCGGTTGTTCAGGTTGGTCCACTCATCGGCCTTCCCAATCACGGCTTTCACCGCCGCCAAGGCCGAGGTCATCCCAACAGCTTCGAAGGCCACGCGGCGGAATCCAGCAGACACCTCATCCGCGCCACGACGCGAAGCATCCGACATTGATGCTTGGATTGTCTCCATGTCGCGCTTTACAACACGCGCGGCCTTCCCGCTGTCTCTCTCGAACGAACCCGACTTCAGCAACAGGTCTACGGTAAGGGTGTAAAGGCTCATGCCGTCATCCACAAAAAAAGCCCGCACATGGCGGGCCGAGATGGGTACAAAAAAGCCGCCCCATTGGGCGGCTTCTGTTGACGATCGCTCAGTCGGAGGACGATCTTCGGATCACTTCGTCGTTGATCACCAGCTCCTTCAGGAAGTGGCCATCCAACGACATGGTGCATCGCGCGGTGGAGTCGACGTTTGCGCCGAAACCGTTCATCAGCGTCAGCCCCTCACCATGCTCCCACTGGACGATGATTTGACCGCTGGCGCTGCGGACCGAGGCCGGTTGCGGGATCTTCGCCGAGGATGGGTTCTTGGCCGACTCTTTGACCCATTGCTGGCAATTCTTGCTCGCCTCGCGGTAGGCGCGTTGCTCTGGCGACGTGCCGCCACAGGAGGCAAGGAGCATCCCCGAGGCCAGCACGACGGCAGCCGCTGTCAAAGCCATTGGATTTCTCATTGCGATCCCCGTGTCAGTCTTCCACGCCGATTCTCGCACTCTCTTAGAGCCTCAACAAACAGCTACGCCGGAACCTCTTCGTATTCCATGTATCCGGTGAAGTACTGCCGGCTGATGTTCTCCGCCGATGGCAGCTGTGTCGGGTAGCCGTAGAGCGCCGACCGCGCCGCCAACAGCGGGTCGAACGCCTTGCTAGCCATGTCCCGGTACTGCGGCACAACGCAGGAGCGCCGGCGTCCCGCGATCGCTGCCGCCACCGTCTCCCAATCGGTCCCGCCCAGTCCACTGCCGCGGACGGCAGCTGTCGCCCGGCCGGACAAGGTGCAGGTCAGCCGGCGGTACAGAGGCCCAGGAACCGTGTTGACCTGCCCACCCTTGGTGCGGGTGTGCACGCTGGTGTCGATCATGGCCACCGCCCAGCCGTCGCTGATGCCCACCTCAACTGCCCGGAAGATCGCGATCTCGCCCACGTCCACGTTCGTGGCAGTTGTGGCGATCTCGACGGACACTGTCGAGACCAGGGCGCTGGCCTGCGGAAACAGCCATGCGCAGACACTGCCGTCGGGCAGTCGCACGGTGGTCCCGGTCGCGCCAGCAGCGCTCACCTGCACGCCGGGCGGGATGTTGAGGCCGAGGACGGCGACGATCCCCGGCACAACGGCCTCGGCCAGGGTGATCGTGATCGCCAGCGAACCGGTGCGCCGGATCCGCGACGATCGCCCCGGCTTGCCATCGAAGAGCGCCGCAC
Organism: Stenotrophomonas sp. Ps181; assembly: GCF_025697425.1. Lineage (NCBI taxonomy): Bacteria > Pseudomonadati > Pseudomonadota > Gammaproteobacteria > Lysobacterales > Lysobacteraceae > Stenotrophomonas > Stenotrophomonas sp. Ps181. Next base: position 189,027 of record NZ_JAHWBI010000004.1, on the reverse strand, counting down.
CCTGGTCGGTCGACAACCACGTTCCACCGGTGAGGGTGGCCGTTTCCACCGCCGGCATGCCATATCCAATCAACACGTCATCATCCCCACAGGGTAAGCACCACGTCCCCCGTGGCAGGGTTGCGCTCTACGCGCCGCACCAGCACCGGCTTGCCATCGGCCAGGCCGTAGCGGCTGTAGGTCAGCCGGCCGATCTGACCAGGGAGCGGGGCCATGTCCTGATCACCGCGAATGGCGACCTGGTAGAAGAACCGCTGCCGCTGATACATCGCCACGACGCGGTTGATCTCGGCCTGCGCGTCGGCCGCATGCCAGAACAGCGAAATGACCGGATCGGCGGCGTCGGCGCGGCGGTAGTGTGCGTCCAGTGCGCCCGCAGCGAACACCTGACCTCGGTAGAGGCCCGTCAGCTCGTCGCGGCGGCTCTGAGGCACGTCCACCACGTCAGTGACGAGGTCGGAGGCGCCGAGGGCCTGAGCGTTCGGCCGGTAGGCCATACGCCGGGTCAGATTGGGCGCGTCGTCCGGGACGCCGACCAGGTCGCTGGCCATGTCCGCTTCCGAGATCTCAAACACCGGCTGCCCCTGATAGGTCTCCGGCGCAACCACCTGCACGAAGCGCAGCACACCGGTGGGATCCTGGTAGCACCCGACACCGTAGCTGGGCAGCATCGCGTTCAGGGCATCCCTGCCCGTGATGGCCGCTCCGGCGTAGTAGCCGATACCGGCGTAGCCGGTTGCAGCGTCCACGGCTGCACAGTCCGCTGCCGACCAAGCCCCTGCCCCGAGGCGAGCCATCACGTCGCCCACGGCCTGCTCCAGGCGCGCCGGGGCCATGCCGGGGCCGATGCTCGAACCATCGACCACCACAGGGGTGACGGGCGGAGATTTCAGCAGCAGCTGCTGGCCGTCCGGCACCATGCTAAAGGTGCCGTCTTCCATCAGATCGCCACGGTCCATCACAGCGTTTACGTGCACCGGGCTGTCGGCCAGGAACATCGCTGTCGCATCCGAATTGGCGCCGGCTGCCGGCACGCTGGCCACCGCGCCGATCACTACCGGCTGCGGCTTCCAGGCCAGCGACGTGATGTTGGGCAGGAACACGCCCCGGTTGATGGTCTGCCCCAGGTAGTCGTGCGCGTCACGCAGATGCAGAGTCTTGCTGCCGTCGTCGTTCACCTCGATCTGATCGATGACACAGCGGAACACCGGAGCGGCGTCGGCGAGCATGCCGCCGTCATCCACCTGCAGGATGCGCACCGCAGCCCCCGAGGCACCGGACAATGCCAGGTCATCCAGCAGCCCCTCGGCGTCGGCGACCACGCACTCCGCCGCCGCCGTCTGCGATACCGGATCGCCCCCCCAGGGCCAGAAGCTCAGCTCCTGGACGAGGTTGACGCCCTCGGCGACCAGCCCTTCGTACCGGGCATTGGCCGGGCTATCGCCTGGCGCGGAGAGCCAGTCATCGTCGGCCAGCCGCGTGGTCGGCGCCTGGACCTGGTCCAGCTTCCAACCGGCAACAGCGGCATCGCTGCGGGCGCCCCACTGCCCAGCGTTTACGGCCAGACACAGCCCACCGGCCTTCGTCGCAGCCAGTGCGGCGGCGAAGTGGAGCGGACCGGACAGCAGCAGGTCGCGCTGGTGGACCAGCGCGCCGTTGAGGTACAGGTGGAGCCTGGAGGGGCTGCCGAAGGAGACCCGCATCCCGACGATATCGCCCAGCGCGACCACGGGCAGACCAGTTGCGATCGCGCCAATGCCTTGGATCAGGCGACCCGTGGCCAGTTCCCAGCCGATGCCCTCCCCGTTCGCGCCCGGCGCTTGGCTGAGGGGCGCTGCTGCCGTGACAAAGCCCACGACGGCCGAGAGGTCGTCATCGCCCCACAGCGCGAACTCGACGCCGACAACGCCGGCGCTGAGGGCAAAGTCGGACCGGGCGCAGCGGTTGAGGTCGGCTGCTGCCGTCGTGGCAAGAGTGAGCCCACCGTCGCGCGCAGCGAGCAGCGGGCCGATCGGGAGGGCGGCAAAGCGCCCAAAGGTGTCGGTCATGGCTATCCCAGTCGATCGAACCAGTCCTGTGCCTCGTCCTCCTCGGAACGTGGTACGAGGGTTTCCAGGTACTCCTGAAAGGAGCGCTTGGTGCCGCCCTGGCTGTGTGAGGCGGTGATGTACGCGGCGAAGGCAGCGGGCTTGATGTGGAGGCTTACGGGGTCGATGGGATTCCGCTTATGGAACTCCCACCACTCCAGGAACTCCCGGCGCGACATGCTCGCCTGCAGCTCGGACACCGTGCGATGCAGGTGGCCGGCGAGGACCTTCCAGAACCAGTCCTCGCCGCGCTGCCTTAGCCGTTTCCCGCGTCGGCCTGGGCTTGGGCAGCATCCTCGCCGAAGCCGGAATGCTTCATGGCCACGCGCTGCAGCTCAGCGGCCACCAGGGGCTTGAGCTGGGCGGCCTGCTCCACGTTCATGACGGGCTTGCCGTCCTCGTCGCAGATGGTCGCTGCGATCAGCTTGGCGCGATCGCCTTCGCCCCACAGCTTGCGGAACTCCGCGTCCGGCAGCTCGCGCACATGGAACTGTGCCTTGGCCCCGTTGGGCAAGGTGATCGTGTCGGCGCGAACGTCCTTGGAGGCGAACATGCCCAGGTTGGTGAACGATTGCAGGATGCTCACGGGCTGCTGCGGCTGGGTTTGGGTGGTTTCGCTGGTCTTGCTCATTGGCCGTTTCCTTGAATGGCGACAGGGCGCGCGGGCCGCGCACGGCTAACACGCGGAGGATCCGCGCGCCCTGTCAGAGAGATGGCCCGCCGGAGCGGGCCTGGGTGTGCGCCGTTGCCGCAGCCTTACGGCGTCGGGCGGTGCGTGGTGACGGCGCCGGAGCCGCGGATGGTGATGGTCGCCTTCCAGACGTCGTTGTCCTGGCTGGTCACTGCGAAGTTCTGCACGAAGCCGTCGAACTGCTTGGACAGCACGGTGTCCGGCGGGGTGATCTTGCCGGCAACGGCCGTCGGCTTGGCCACGCCTTCGGTTTCCGACAGCGGCGCGGTCACCAGCCAGTTCACGACGGCACCGGTCTCATGCAGCTCTTCCAGCTTCTCGTGGTCGACGCTGTCGTAGATGATCTCGATGCTGGTGCTGCCGGTCTGCTTGCGGCCGGCGACGAACTGGTCCCAGTCGTCGTCGTAATCGGAGATATCGATCTCCGACGCCTGGCCATCGGGGAAGCCGACCGTACGCAGGCGGGTCACCTTGATGACCTCGGCCGCGGCGATGGCGACGAACAGCTGCGTGTGCTTCGACTTGATTACCTGTCCCATAGGGGTTTCCTTGTGTTGCGCCCGTCGCCGGGCATGAGAAAGGCCCCTTGCGGGGCCAGTGGGTTGCCGTTGTGTGGTTCAGCGCAGTTGCAGGAGCCTGGCGTCGAAGGAGATGCCAAAGGCGTCCGTGCCGTCGCTGTCAGGCGTCGGGTTGTAAGACTCGATGCTGCCCACGCGCTCGATCGCTTCGCGGATGGCGACGGCCGCGCCGTTGGCCTGCGTCATGGCTTTGCCCCACACGGTTAATCGGACTCGCCAGCCGTCGGCCGGCGGCGCATCGGACAGCATCGCGGTGGGCGATCCGCCGACCACCTCCCACGTCGCGTAGGGCAGTGCTGCATCCTGTGGCGCGGTTCCCGGCCACAACCGGATCGGGTCGCCCAGCACGTGCCGAACCGCTGCATCACCCTGCAGCAGGGACTGGATCAGGGGAACCATCATCGCCAGCCATCCTTCTTGAGCTGCTTGTCGAGCGCCGCCCAGGTTTCATTGATGATCACCTGCGCCGCCTCCGGCCCTTTGGCCTCTCCTGCCGGCGTGAGGAACGGCTCGGCCCTCATCTTTCTGGTGCCGAATTCCTTGAAGCGCCAGTAATAGACCCAGCCCGCCTCCTCATATACCTTCCCGACGCTGCCGCGGCGCCGGTTGCGCTTGGTGTTGGCGTACTTGCGCCGGCGACCGGTCTTAACCCCGACCGTGTAGTACTCGCCGCCTTGGCCTACACCTGCGCGCTGTCGGCTCTTGGAGTTGGCCCGGCGGGTGACGATTTGAGACGCCATGAAGCCCGTTGCTTTCGGTGCGCGGCGCCTGGCGTCGTCCCGGATGACATTGCCGCCTTTTCGCATGCCGGCCTGGACCGCCCTTCCCTGTATGGCCTTGGGAGCCTCCCGCAGCGAGCGCAGCAGGCCGTCCAGCCCCTGAATTGACACTTGCTCAGACATTGATCAGCCCCGCTACGGCGATGATCGCGATCTCGCTCCGGTCGTTGCTGGGTGCGATGCTCTTGATGTCGAAGGCGCGGCCACGGAACACGATCCGCCACTGAGGATCAACGTCACGCGGGCGGATATCGAACCGAACCTGCTCCCGGTAGCGCTCGGCACCGGCGGCGACCGCTTCCGTCGTCGCCGCAAGATTGTTGGTGGTCTTGGCCCACACGCTCACAACCTCGACCCACACCGGCTTACCTGGGCCGCCCAGGGGGTCGCGCGCATCTGTTTTGCGCTCGAAGCGGATACGGTGCTGCAGGTCGCCATCTAGAAGCGTCATGGCATCATCACCCTTCGGTATGGACGCAGGAGACTCTTGGCGCCGTTGGGAAGCTCCACCGCCTGAGCCCCAACGATCACGTCCGTGCGGTTCGCGTAGAGATGACCGAGCGTCAGCAGGATGGCAGAGAAGATGCTGGGATTCGTAACAACGCCGTGGATGCAGGCCTCCGCCTTTGCTGTCGCCTCCCGATGGGCAACAACTGCCAGCCGTATCGCGGCAGTGCGCTCGTCCCCATCCTCAATGAACATTGCGTCTGCCAGCGCCTGACTTTTTGCGAGCGAGGCGGCCCTCACTGCGGCTGGATAGCTGCTCCGTGCTAGAGCCAAGGCGCCAGCGTCTTCGTAGATCTGCCGATTGAGGTATGCCTGCGCTGCATCCTGCGCGCCGGCAATGGCGGCCTGCAGCTGTTCCTCGGGGTAATCGGCCTCAACTCGCACATGCGAGCGGGCTTGTGCGAGTGAGACGATGGGCATATCAGTCCTTCTTCCCTTCGGCAAGAGCAGCGGCCAGCTTTTCCGCCCCCCAACGCTTGTCGAACGGGATACCTGCGGCTTCAAGCTGCGCCATCAGGGCTGGCTTGTCTTCGCCAGCGACCTGGCCCTTGTCATCCTTGCCGGAGAGCTTGTCGACGGTCTCGGCGATCAGCGCCTCGCGTTCGCTGTCCTCGAGCGCGTTCCAGTCCTCCACCGACAGCCCCGAGGCTGCGTGTGCCCGGCCAACCACGTCGCCCAGCGACAGGACTGTACCGTCGGAAAGCTCCAAGCTCGCCGGCTGAACACCGGATCCCAGCAGGAACGGGGGCGGTGTGTCTGCCTTCAGGCTGAGCGCACCGACAGAGAGTGCGCCAGCCTCCAACTCAGGCGGGCAGTCGTCGCCGGCAACAAACTGGACCGGATAGATCTCGCCTTCCGGCACTCCACGGAAGGGCTTGATGAACTTCGCCATTGCGGCTCCTCGATCACAGGGTGGATGCCGGGCGGCACGATGCCGCCCGGCTGGTGGGGTGATTAGGCCGCAGCCGCGATCTTGAGGGCGCGCATCGGCTCCGGGTTGTGCACGCCGCCGCCCACGCGCTTGGTGGTGTAGAACATCACGTAGGGCTTGTTGGTGTACGGGTCGCGCAGCACGCGCACGCCCTTGCGGTCGTACACGGTGTAGGTCTGCTTGAAGTCGCCGAACAGGGCAGCGACAGCGTTGGCTGCCACATCGGGGATGGCCGCCACGTCCTGCACGGCGAAGCCCGCCAGGGTCGAAGGCTGACCGGCCACCAGCGAGGGCTGCCACAGGTAGTTGCCCTGCGCATCCTTCAGCTTGCGGACCACACCCTGCGTCTTGCGATTCAGCGCGAACTTGGCGCCCGCGGTGAATGCCGATGGCAGGTCATAGACCAGGTCCAGAATGCTGTCACCGTTGATGCCGGCCGCCACCCCGCTGTTCACGACCTTGATAGCACCGAACGGATGCTTCGCGGCATTGGCCCCACCGTCCACGTAGGTCAGGATGCCGAAGGGCTTGTTGACGCCATTGCCGGAGAAGAACGCATCGCCCTCCTGCTTGGCGAACTCCAGCTCGACCTCGCCGGCCAGCCATGCCTCCAGGTCAATTTCAGCATCGTCCAGCAGCTGCTGGGTCGCCGCCGGATTGGCGTAGATCTCGCCCCAGCCGAAGCTGAGCGGACGCAGCTTCGCCGTTGCAGTCTCCGGGCGTGGATCTTCTTCGCCCACCCAGCCCGACGAAGTGCCGCCGGTGTTGTAAAGCTTGGTCAGGCCCGCCCCGGAGCACGGCTGCACGTTGGCCAGCTGGCGCATGTCCGAGACGATGACCAGGCGGTCGGTGATGGAACGGTCCCATTCGACCGGTGCCAGGTAACCGCCCTCATCGGCCGCGCCCTTGTTGAGGGCCGCCTGCACTTCACCCTTGCGGAAGTGTGCACGGAACGAATCGGTGTATTCGGCGTCGGCCACGCCGCTGCCGGCGCTGCCGCCGCCCATCTGGAACGCGGCCATCTGGGTGTTGGCTTGGTCGACCGCCGCCTGAAGGCGGGTGATGTCGGCATTGATGTTGTCGACCTTGAGGGCCTGCAGTGCATCGGCGCTGCCCTTCTTGATCTCTTCCAGCTGCTTGGTGTGCTCGGCCTTGAACTCGGCAAACGCCTTGTTCAGCGACTCCACCAGCGCCTTCACGTCGGGCTGGCTGCCGCCATCGGCGTGCACGGAAACGAGGCCGCGCGGGACGCGGCCGTGGGTCATCTTGGTCATGTGTTGGCCTCTTAGGCTTTGATGTTGTCGAGAAGGCCCTGCAACAGGGCCGAGGTTTCGTTGCCGCCAGCGCTCGGCGTGGCGGACCCGGCAGCGCTCGGCTTGCCGTTGAACAGCGATTTCAAGGTGTCGCGCCGCATGGAGCGGGAGTGGCCTGCCTTGGCCATCGCCGCCTCCACCAAGGCCAGCGCCTTGCGCCCGCCCGATGCTTGCTTGGCATCCTTGGTGGCAGCAGCTCCATCAAGCAGACCATCGGCAAAGCCGTCCTCTACCGCTTGGGCGGCGCCGATCCAGGTCTCTTCGTCCATCATCCGGGCAGCTTCGGCCTCGGTGACGCTCGAGCGGGCCGCGTAGACCTTGGCCATAGCCGTGTCGAAGGGCTCCAGCAGCCTTGCCGCGTCGGCCATATCGTGCCGATTGCCGATGGCCACCGCCCAAGCGTTGTGGATCATCAGGAACGATCCGTCGCCCATCAGGATCTCGTCGCCGGCCATCGCGATCACCGACGCCGCCGACGCGGCCAGGCCCATGACCTGGACGGTCACTCTGCCTGGATGCTCGCGCAGCAGGTTGTAAATGGCGACCCCTTCGAAGAAGTCACCGCCGGGCGAGTTGATGTTCACCACCACGTCCTTGTCGCCGATCGCGCGAAGGGCGGCGCTGATGCGCTTGGCGGTGACGCCGGTTCCCTCCCAGTTCTCGCCGATGGAGTCATAGATCGAGATGCTGTTCGCGTCGTTGCCGGCGGCGCGGACTTCGGGCTCCCAGCGTTCGAGCGCGTCGGGGCGCATGTCGAACTGGGCTGCGCCGAGCCGTCGCTCAGCACGGATTTCAGGCAGCTGCCGGAGGCTCATTGCTCTTTCCCTTCTGTGTCATGGGGTTGATCAGGTCGTTGGCCCCTGGCTGATCCGATTCCGGATAGTCCAGCAGGTCGCGGATCTCGTTCTGCGTGTGGAACGGCGCCGTACCGCCGGAGCCGAGAGCGGCCTTGAAGAAGTCCGCCTGATCCTTGAGCGTGCCGCGCATCAGCGCCCGCACGTTGAACTTGGGCTGATAGCGCTCCAGATCCCGCTCGTCGATGAGCGATCGCGCGACCGCCTGCTCCCAGTTGGTGAAGTGCTCCAGCATCGTGTACTGCAGGAAGAAGATGCCCAGCTGCTCGATGCCGGTGCCCCAGCTGGTATCGCTCAGGAACAGCAGCGGACGGGGAACACCGTAGAGCCTGGCCACCTCCTCCACCTGTGCGCTGCGGTTCTCGACATGCTGGGCCTCTTGGGCGGTGCTGCCGAACTTGTTGGCCTTGGCGTTCTCCTCCAGCAGCATCCAGCGCTGCGCCGCGGCGGCGCCGGCATATTCGGTGTCGAGGGACGTGCGCATGCGCTCGTAGGCTACGTCGCTGAGCGCATTGGGCACCTCGATGGCACCACCGGCCATGTTGCCGGTCTCAAAGATCCGACTCGCTGCCTGTTCCGCATCCAGCGCCAATCGGATAGCCCGATCTGCCAGTTTCATCCTGGACAGGCTGGTCACGCCGTCCACCGATAGGTCACGGATGTGCAGCACTTCTTCCTGCTTGAGGATGACCTCGCCACGCTTCTTGCTGTTGAACCGGTAGAGCATGCGCCAGTCGTCGCCCAGCTCTGCCCGCACCGCTGGGGAGTCAAGCGGGATAAGGTGGATTGGCCGGCCTGCCGACCACACGATCCGCGCGTAGGCATCCCCGTGCCGCTGCCTGGCCAGCTCCATCTGCCGCTTGAACTCCAATGGCGTCTGCCACGGATTCGGCTTGATCTTCAGCAGGCGGTGCGCGGGATGCTCGTCGGCTATCCGCTTCTTCCTGCCCGACTCGACCAGGTTCAGGGGCAACATGCCGATGGTTCCGCAAATCAGGGACAGGCAGCGGAGTACCGCCATGTTGCGCAGCTGGTAGCCACCGCCGCCGTGGCCGCCCTGTGATCGGATGAACTCCAGCAAAGCCGGATCATTCATTCCCGTGAACTGGCCGGCCTCAGCGCGTGCGCTGGGTGGCGCCGCCGGCGGCGGATTCCAGAGCCGGTCCAGCGACTTCAGGTCTTCTTCATTGAACCTGGACATGGTTTTCCCTATAGAAACCGGATCCCGCGCTTCTCGTACACAGAAGCTGAGCGGACAAAGCTCGCGTGCGCTGCACCGATAGCCATGCACAGTGCGACGGCCGGATCGATCTTGTTGATGGACCGCTCTTTGGAGAGCCAGCGGTTATCCCATTTGTCGGTTTCGATCACCGCCGACATGAGCGCTGAAACGAGGACCGGGTTCTTCTTCAGTCGGATCCGGCCCTCCAAGAGGGCCTCTTCCAACAGGCTTAGCGAGCCGGGCATCCACATGCCCTCTGGCACCGGCTGCCCTGCTGCTTTGGCGGCCTCGGCTGCGGCTTCTAGCGGCTTGCCCTTCCTGGTGCCGCCCTGCGGGTGCTCGGCGAAGGTCAGCGAAAGGCCAATCTGTTTGGCATCGTCCTCGAAGCGGCGGAACACATACCGGTCATAGGCCATCAGCTGAATGGAGTAGCCTTGGTCGTAGTCGGCCAGCGTCTGAGCCACATGCCGGAAGCTGATCGTCTTGCCCTTCGGCGCGTGCAAGTGGCCAGCCTCGATCCACGTCCGGTAGGGCAGCTTGTCCTTCAGCTGGCGTGCGTCCACCGTGTCGCCGGGCGTCCATGCCTCAATCCAAGCGTCAAACGTCGGCTTCTCGACCACGCGCTCCTCGCCCTCCACCATGACGGTGACCGGCACGCTGCCGGTTTGGACGACGAACGCCGCAGCGGTCAGGTCGCGCACCTGCGATAGATCGAGCCCGCCATACACCGGCTTTCCGTGGTGTTCGGCAATCTCGAAGTCGGCCAATGCCGGCTCCAGCGTCGCTCGGGTCATCCATGCAGTTTCAGCATCGGTCCAGACGCAGAAGTGCAGGCGCAGCACGCCGTTCAACTGGCCGGGAATCGCCTTGGCTTGGTGAACAATGTCCCGCAGCGTCTCCTCGGTGATCGTGATCCCGAGCAACGGGTTCGCTTTGGCCCAGCAGGTCGGATCCTCCAGTGGGTCGTCGCCATCATCGAGCGCGCACACGTAACTGAAAGTGCGATCGTCCAGCGGCTCACCGACAAAGGTCGGATCGTTGACCGCCTCGGTATGCCCAGCCGCCACTTTCACCGCGTGCTCGTGCTCCTCCCAGGCAACACTGTTTCGGTCGCTGCCCGAGTTGGTGATCATGAACAGCAACGGCTGTCGCCTGAACTTGAAGCCGCGCTCGAGCATCTCGATGGCGCGCCGGTCGGGCAGCTCGTGGACTTCGTCGGCAAGAACGAAGTACGGGCGAGGACCGGAGCCTGTTCGCCCGGTGTCCCGCGAAACCGGCCGGAAGAAGCTGCCGCTCTTGTGGTGAGCGATGTTGTACTCGCGCCCCTCGCCGCCGGAGAACTCCAGACGCTTCATCAGCGCCTTTGACGCCTTAACCATCTTCACCGCGTCGGCGAACAGGATTCCGGCCTGCTCCTTCTTCGCGGCGGCGGCGTAGATCTGCGCGCCAGCCTCCCCGTCGGAGGTCATCCCATACAAACCAATGCCGCCGGCCATGGGCGACTTTCCGTTGCCCTTGCCCATCTCGATGTAGGCGCGACGGAATCGCCGGTTCCCGTCTGCTTTCTTCCAGCCAAACAGCGATCCGAGAATGAATGCCTGCGAGGGGTGCAGCTCAAAAGAGCGGCCCTCGAACTGGCCCTCGGAGAGCTTCAGAATCGTCTCGAAGTACTCAAAAACCCTTTGCGCCGCAGCTTGGTCGAAGTAGAGGCCGCGCTCGTGACCGTCTTGCAGGTCCTTCAGGTGCCGGCGGCATGCATTCCGCACATGGGGGCCGGCCACGATCTCACCTGCTACCACCGCCAGCGCATAGGCCGCAGTGCGATCAGAAGAGCTTGTCGTCGGGGTCTTCGTCCTCTTCGCCGCCATGATTCACTTTTGTCTCGTCAACCGGCGTTGCGCCGAGCTTGGAAAGCAGGGAGCCCAGCGCCTGAAGGGCAGAAACCCCCATGTCGGGGTCGGTCTCCATCCGAGCCGCCAAGATGCAGACCTGGCGCAGCAACAGCCGGTGGCCGGCATGCAGCCACGGCATGTTTTCGACCTGCTCACGCCATACCGCGATCTGCGGTTTGGTCATCCCCTTGTAGGGAGGCCCGACCGCCTTGGTCTTTTTCGGCGTCTTGCGGTCCTTGTGCCGTTTTGGGTTCTTGGCCGCTGCGCCAGAAACTGCCGCTTTTGCGGCTGGTGTCCTTGGGTTTGCCATTTTCTGCCCCGGTCGGGGGGTCGTCTTTCCAACTGTGGATGTGCGAAGAAGGGGGGGCGCACGTATCGCCGGGCGATCGGCCCAAACTTTTGAGCCCCCCTCCCCTTTTCATTCAGCTTTCTGTGGATAACCCCGCGCCGGCACTGTTGGCCTACTTGATCGGCCAACCGTCGGCGTCGCACCCCACAACCACCTGCTGGGCGTTCCCAAAGCCGCCGTCCTCGCGGGCCGTCTTCCGGCTATGGCAGCTGACGCACATCGTCCGCAGGTTCTCCGGGGCGTTGTTATTGGGGTCGCCGTCCACATGGTCGACGTGGGCTTGGCCTCGCCCGCTGCAGAGAACACCGCAGCCATGCTCCTGGCATCGGTACAGGTCCCGAACCAGAATGGTCTCCCGCAGCGCGCGCCAGGCTCGGCTGTTCGTCGGCAAGGCGCGCTTGGCCTGCCGGTTACCTGCCAGCCCTCGGGCGCTCATCAGTAGGGCTTCCCGTCCAGGTCGACGCGCGCAGGCTCGGCACCTTCATCCTGCACCGGTGCGCCGGCCTCCTCGCCCAGCAGCTGCGCCACCGCCTGCACCAGCAGCCCCACGTGCATGGCCAGCTCGGCGATCTGCTTGCCCTGCTGCTCGATGATCCCGACCATTCGGTCGATACGGCTGTCGGTGCTGCTCTCAATCAGCCCCGCCAGGGCCGTGACAGCCGCAGCGCGCGCCACCTCTTCAATCCGTGCAGCGTCCATCACCAACCCTCGTCGTTCGCGGCACCAGGCCGCGGCGTATCCACCACTCAACCCGCTTCCAGTCCGGCTCCATTCCCGTGGCCCTGGCAAACCACACCACGGCAGCTAGATACCACCGCAGCCACCAGCGCAGGCGGACCGACGCAGTCACTGTCGAGTGCATCAGAATTCCTCCACTTCCCAGCCACCGCCGTCGCGCTTGGGCCTGACCTTCACCGCAATGAAGCGGAACGGGTACATGGCCGCGGCAATCTTGATCTTGGCCCTGGCATCGTCCTGCCAGTGCCCCTTCACCTCGTGGCACTCCATGACGCCATCGGCAGCCATGACCGCAAAGTCCGGGGTGTAGAACGTGTTGTCGGCCAGGCGCAGCTTCATGCCCTCGAACCGGTGCCACTGGACCTCGCCCGCAGCCTGCAGCGCACGCAGCCGCGCGGCATACGCAGCCTCGGTCTTGTTCATCTCGCCGGTCTTCAGCCGGCCAAGCGCCAGCATGCGGCGCTCCACCCCGTTAATTCGTCCCATCGACGAAGCACCTCGGAATCTGTCACCTGCATTGCTGAGGCGCTTGGACACGCCAAGAAGTAGATGCCCGGCCAGCGCTTTCGCTGGCCGGGCCTGGCCTTAGTTCGTCAGCACGATCAGCTGGAACTTGGCATTCACGCCCCACGAGCCGCCACCGCCCCCCGAAGCGCCCAGGCTCAGGCTGAAGCTGCTGCCACCACCAAAGGACGAGCCGCCGGAGAACTGGATTCCCATGCCACCGCCGAACTCCTGTCGGACGCTTCCGGACCAACCGCCGCCGAAGTCATACGTGATGCCGGCACTTGCAGGGGAGATGTCGATCGCGGTGTTCTTGAACTGGACCTTGGCGGAGCCAGACAGCTTGCCGTTGCTGTCGAAGGTGCCGGTCAGTCGGGCCTCTTCGTTACCCACGCCGTAGCCGACCGTACCAGTGACGCGTTCGTTCTGGTACTTCAGATTCAGGAACGAGTCGTTCTCGCCCACCTTGACCTGCGCATTGCCCGTCTTTACCTCACCGCTGACGGCGGTGCCGTCGATGTTGCCGGTGAAGCTCGCACCCACGGGGCGCCCATTTTCGTTCACGACGCTGCCGCTGACCTGCCAGCCACTATCGTCCATCGGCTGATCGATCGTGCCACCGCCTGCGCGCTGCATCATGTAGTCGTCCTTGTGTTCGTTCTTGCTCATTGAATTGCTCCTTAGTTGTTGCCTTTGCGGCGGTAGTCGGTGCAACGGCCTATCCGAGGCACCAAAACGGCAGAGGGCCGCTCAAGGCGGCCCTCAGATAAAAGTTGACTCCAGATTTCGGTCAGTGCTGATCGCGATCCACCCGGATCACTGCTTGGCATGCTCGGAGCTGGTCGTCGGCGTCGGTGACGATCTGAACAGCAGCTCCGACAACCTCTGGACGTAATTCGGCTCGCGCATCACGTTCGGCGGCGCCGGCGGCAGCTTCGGACAGGCGAGCGGTGTGGCAGGTGGCGAGGTCGTCGCGCAACTGGAGACGCCCAGCGCGCAGGTCAGCCACAACAGCAACGGGGACGGTCGCGGCCGCAGTGCGGTCTTCTTCATGCTTAGCTCCAATGTCGGCCAGCTGCAGAGCCTTGCTCTGCTCGGTGGCACGGGTCTGGTTCACCTGGTCGGCGACTGCCGATGCGCCGGCGGCGCGCAGGGTGGCGTCGCTGGCATCGGCCCGGTCGCCACGCCACGCCCAGCCAGCACCGAACATTGCGCCTGACCACAGGACGAAGGCAGCAACCGCGATGGTGATTCGGTTCATTCGGACCCTCCTGCCCTGATGGTGTCGCTGTCCGGGTCAAACGGCGGCGGCTCCAAGCCGGCCGCGCGCATCAACCCTTCCAGCCGGTAGATGTGGCGGATCAGGCGCAGTTCCCTGGCCTCCATGCGGCCAACCCTTTCGCCCAGCCGGGTCACTTCCTCGCGCATCAGCTGGATCACGTTGACCTCGGCCCCTTCTCTGGCTGTCTCTACGAACTGCTTGCGCCACCACAGCGCCACACCGCCAGCCCCAACCATCAGGCCGCCGACGGCGGTGCCGATTGCCTGCCAATCCACGTCGACCCCGATCATGGCGCCACCGTCCCGCCGGCCTTGCGGTAAACCGCCAGCAGGTCGGCCAGCTTGTGTTCGTGCTGGCCGTAGCCCGCGCCGGGCAGGCTCGCCCAGATCTTGCGGACGGCCTTGATGGCGTCCTCGATCTTGCCCGCCTGGATCAGCGGCAGCGCGCGGCGCTCCCGGATTTGCTGCAACGCAATCAGGTCCTGGCTCAGAGGCGAGAAGTCCTTCAGGCCGAGCGTCTTTTTGTAGGCGTCGTAGTAGCGGCGCAGCAGCTGGTAGCGGCCGGCTGCGGTCGACTGGATCTTGAGCTTCGGCAGGTCCACCAGCACGCGCGGATGGTTGGCGTAGCTCTTGAACAATTGCCCGCCAACGATCACGTCGTAGCCACGGTCTTTGGTCGGCTGCTTGCCGTTGTCCGTACCTTCGGACCAGGCCAGCATGTCGAGGAAGGCCACGACGTTCACGCCGCCAGCCTGTTGGGGAGTGATCTGCGCCATGGCGTCTCCTGGAAAAGAAAAGCCCCGGCTTGGCCGGGGCTTGCGTCTGGATGCTGGGAAGATTGCACCCGTTTCCGATGACCTAGGAAGTCATCGCTATGCAGCCTTGGAAAGAGCCCTATTGAACTTACTTGCAGCGCGCGCCTCGGCAGCACGGAAGCTGCACAGCATCCACTCGTACACCGGGCGCCAGAACCGGCTGTATGCCGACCAGTCGGCCCCGATCGCGGCGGCGCGCTTACGACCGCTAAGCGGCTCATACCCGCTACCACCGCACTCGACGCAGTTCACTACACCTGCTACGCGCTGGTCCCGCAGAACCCTCTTGCCGTCGCAGTGCGCGCACTGGCGCGCGCCGGCCATTTCAGCGATCACCGCCCCGGCCAATACTCCCAGCTGTTCCATCGTGTTGTTCGGCCAGGCCGCAGCGCGCGCGTCGTCCAGAGCCTTTTCCGTACGGAGCAGCTCCCGCCGCTGCGCTTCCGTAATCGACCCGCCGCACCAGCCCATGCTGGCCTTGGCAATGCCGTAGTCAGTGCGGGCGTCGGCAAGAGCGTGCATCTGGCGGGTGAACTCGGGCGCGACCAGGGAGATGACCGCCTGGCGCAGCTGCTCGCGTCTCCGCTGACCACTCTCCGGCCACCACAGCGCCTCCAGCAGTTCGCGACCAAGACCAGCCGGGACGTACGCCAAGGCGGCCAAGATTTCCTCAGTGCTCGGTCCGCCGATGCTTCCGTCGAAGCTCAGTGCCCTCGGCCCCGTCCGGCTCGACAGCAGTTCGCGTGCCTCGTTCATTCCCATGCGCCTTCCCCTTGGTGGTTTGCTCGTGCAGCGCGCGATCGCGCTTGGTTGTCTTCTATTGCGGCACCTGTCACGCCGCACGGTCCCAGCTGGCCGACAGGCGCTGCACCTGCCCGCCGCGTGCCTCGAACTGCTCCACCGTCTCGACCGGGCCATCGGCGAGCACACGTGCCTTGACTCGCTTGGGCCGGGACACGGTGTTGTGGTCCATCCGCCGCTCGCGGGGCGCACGCTGGGGGTTGATCTTCGGCGCCATGGCCTTCGTCTTCTTCATGCTGCCGCCCTCAGTTCGTTGATGTAGGTCTGCTGTGCGATCAGGTCGTCGTCGGATCCGAACGCCTCGTGGAATCTCTTGGACCAGTGCAGCGGTGGGCCCCAGCGGGCCACCATTTGCTTCTGCGTCATGTGTTCGGTTCGGTAGCGCTGGTGATGCCACTGGCACAACGCGTAGCCGAAGAAATGGCCGCGCCGGATGTTTCCCGACTTGGCGTGGTTGTATTCGCACCCGTAGATCACGTGCTTCTTCGCCATCAGTCCATGCGCGTAGCGAACGAGGCATGCCATGCACGGCCCGGTCTTCGCCAGTTCGATGCGTGCTGCCTCCGCCTCGGTCGGCGGCGGTGCGTTCGACCACATCAGCGCAGCTCCGGGATCGGGCCGGCGTAGCGGGTGATCGGGATCCGCCGCATGCCGTCGCGCCAGACAGTCATCCCGCGCGTTGCGTAGACCACCAGCGGCTTGATCCCGTAGCCGTAGGCCAGATACCAGCCCGCCTCGGCCACTGGCTCGCTCACTGGGCGCACTTCGACGTTGAAGTGATCGGGGCTCATGCCGCTTTGCCCTCCAGCAGCGCGACGACCTCAGCCAGGCGCGAACGGGTCCGTTCGTCCGCGGTCGGCGACGCCTCAACGGTTCCGGCCAGCAGCGCCACCGGGTCGAAGGCCGGGGTGGCGGGCGGAAGTGCCAGGTACTGCTCCACCTGCTCCTTCATGAGTTGGCCAGCGGCCACCGCCTCGCGCAGGACGCTATCCCGACCGGACACGTCGCCGCCAAGGGACAGCTGATAGGTGGCGACCCGGTGCGCAGCGCGCGCTTCCTTCACCAACCGGGTGTAGACCTCCAGGAATGCCGGCCGGGCAGCGATCTTGTCGCCCGCCTGCACCAGCGGCAGCGCCGCCGCCCACGCATCGCGGGTCTGCTCAGTCCACACCACGGTCGCACCTTCGTCAGCGGCGCGGATCGCGTTGGCCCATGCCTCATTTGGTGCCGGGTGGCCGTCCTCGATGCGTTCGAGGATCGCCGCCAGCGAAAGCCGCGCCTTCAGCTCCCGGCGGCACGACGCCAGCGCGCGCTCCAGCATCGGCAGCGGGTACTGCGCCAGATCCGAAACCATGTAGGCGGCGGCGTTCGGGCTGAGCTGGTCGCCAATCACCTCGGCGGTGGCCACCAGCAGATCGACCAGCCGATCCTGCTCCTGATTACCCAGCATGTGCCGCCCTCCGCTGTGCCAGCAGAGCCTTGGCCGCGTCGGCGGCGCTCAGGTTGGTCTGCGTCTTGTCGGTCTGCCGCGCGGCCTCCTCGGTCACCTGCCGACCGGTGGCCCACTGCGTGCGGTATGCCTCGCACTTCGCCAGCAGCGCGCCCAGGTCGTGCATGTTCTGCACCACGTAGCGCTCGTTGACGGTCAGAAACCACGCGGCCACCAGCGGTGCTTCGCTGTGGCCGAGCCGCTGCACGATCTGCCGGACGTTTGCGTTGACCTTCGCGTTGCGCACCGGTGCCACACCGTGGCGGTCACGGTAGGCGCTGGCGTAAGCCGCCCAGGTGGCACGGCACGCGGCCTGCAGGTCGGTTTCGGAATCCACCGCCAGCGGCGCGGCCGGCAGGCCCGCCGGAAATGACGGTTCTCCTGACGGTTCATTGAGGGTTATATGACGGTTAGGCGGCACGGGGCGCACCCCTAGACCTGCGCCCGGTGCATCCCCCCCTGCATGGGGCGCATCCCCTCCTGCAGCGGGCGCACCCCCTGCATGGGGCGCAGCCCCTGCGCCCGGTGCAGTACCTGCTTTTCCAGACTTGCGGCCAGCCTTCGAAGGCGCAGCGGCCTTGTCGAAGTTGGCCGGAGTGACCTTGTAGACCGTGCTGCTGTTGAACCGGCGGTCACGGGTCAGCAGGCCGACGGTCTCCAGATGATCCATTGCCGTACGCACAGCGCGCGCCGACATGCAGCAGCGCGCGGCGATGGTGCCCACCGCCGGCCAGCACACACCGTCGTCGTTGGCCTGATCAGCCAGCGAGATCAGCACAGCCTTCTGCGTAACGCTCAGGCCCTGCAGCGGCCAGCACTGCGACATGATGATGGTCGACATGTCAGAGCCCCAGCGTCAGGTTCTCGCCCGGCGCAACTGGCCACCAGGTGCATGCGGGCTTGCCGGTGGTAGCGCACGGCGCGGTCGGGCCGCGCCAAATGCGTCCCTCGCGGGCCAGCTCAGGCAGTCGGCGACCCAACATGTGGCGGTCAAGGCCAGTCAGCGTCGACAGGTGCAGGCTGCTCTGGCCAGGGTGGCGGGTCACCGCAGCCTCGGTCTTGGCGTGCTGGACACGCAGCGCGCCGCTTTCAGCGAGCGCGGCGGCGGCGATGTGACTGGACAGCGGATCGGTGGAGCGGGCCGGGTGGTTCATCGACGCGCCCTCCCCTTTGCTGCAGCGCGCGACACGTTGCGGATCAGCCGGTGCGCCATCGTGATCAGCGAGCTGGCCTCTTCCACCATCAGCTTGGCTTCGTCGCTGTCGATGTGGCGGTCGGCCATCGCATCCACCGCAGTGCCCGACAGGCGCCCCACCCGCGTGGTGATCTCCAGCAGCTTCGTCTGGATGGCGCCAATCTCGTCCGACCAGCCACCCTCCGGCGGAGGCGGAACGGTGGCCACCGCCATGCCGAACTGCCCGGCAAGCGCCTGCATCCAGTCCAGGGCGTAATCGCTGCCGCCTGCCTTCTCCTGCATCCACTCGGTCAGCAGTTCGGCGATTTCCATCGTCACGGACTCACCCTCCAGCCCGCGCAGCTTCGCGCGCAGCGTCTCCGGGTGCATGGATTTGCCACGGCGGTCGGCTAGGAAAGCGGCTGCGTCCACGACACCGCCGGGCGTCTTGCGCACGGAGTTGTAGAGAACGTCGAGCCAGTTAAGTGCGGATGTGCGGCAGGTCATGGGTCACCTTGGGGAAGGCTGTGTTTCAAGGTTTCGGGTTGGGCCCGGGTGGCGCACGATGGGCGCCATGGAGATCAACAAGTCAGGGACGACGGCCAGGGATGGCCTTTCAGGCGGTGTCGACAGGACCGATGCGATCGGCGTCGGGATCGTTGTTTGCAGGCGCCACAACCGGCGCAACTTCCATGCCGAGCAGGCGCTGGATCTGGGGAAGTGCGGGCAAGACGCCCTCTTCGGGCCACGCCTCCACCTCTGCGGCGGGGAGCTGAAGCAAGGTTGCGAGATGACGGTCACTCGCGATGCCGAGCCTTCGGCGCAGCGCGCGCTTGCTCATTCGGCTGTCGACTTCTGCACGCAGCTGCGCGAGAGCTTCACCCTGGATACGGGGTTCCGGCCCGAAAACGTCAGGACGCAGCTGGTGGCGAGACACACCAGTGGCCTGCTCGATGGCTATGCATCTCTCCGCAGGCACTCGGCGGCGGTCGTACCAGCCGGAAACCGACGGCGGCTTGATGCCAAGAAGCTGGGCAAGAGCCTGCTGGCTACCTGCCGACTCAACTGCTCTATCGAGGGCTGACATGTCCATGCCGCCCATTAGCTCACAGCTAACGCCTAAACGCAAGCTGTCAGCTGCACGATTTAGATTAGTTACCAACTAACCTTGCTCGATGGACATTCGCGAAATCCGCAGCCGCAACTTTCGCCACCTGGTCGAGGCGCTCGAGTCGAAGGGGATCACTAAGCGTCGGGATCAGGGGGCCCAGCTTGGAGGCTTCCTGTCCCCGTCGTATGTGTCTCAGCTGCTCGGCGGCAAATACATCGGTGACGACGTAGCCAAGAAGATAAGCCTGGCCCTCGGCAAGGACCATGGCTGGATGGACCGCCCCCAATGGAGCGACGATGGTGAAGCTTCCGTCTCATCAATCCCGGAGATTGAGACGCAGCCCGGCTATGTTCGCTTCGACTTGTTTGAAGGGGGTGCAGGGATGGGTGCAGGGCTGGTCAACCAGGACTACCCGGAGGTAGTGAAGACCATCGAGGTCGCCGAGTGGGAGGTCCGCCGGAAGCTCGGATACCTACCCAAGCCTGGCAGGATCCAGATCATCACCGGCCGCGGGCCATCGATGCGGCCCAAGCTCGAAGACGGCGACATTGTCTGGATCGACACCAGCTGCGACTACTTCGACGGCGACGACTACTACCTGATCAACATCGGTGGCGAGACGCAAATCAAGATGCTGCAGAAGCGTGGCGATGGGCTATACGTAGTGAGCGTCAACACCGACTTCCCGGCGTATCGGCCGGATCCAGGCGATGTGACCATTTTGGGGAAGGCATTGATCCACGCCGGGCTGCGGAAATTCTAAGTACGAAGATAGTTCTTACTGCTGTCCCCGTTTTGGATGACAAAAAGCCCCGCTAGTGCGGGGCTTTCTTCTTCCTTGCGACCTTCTTTGGCTTCGAGTCATCACCCCTCAGCTTCTTTGCGACTGACTCGTCCAAATCCCATGGAAGGTCGTTAGCGTGCCGCAGTAACGTCACAGAAACCACCGATTGCATACGTTCTCTCAGCATCCAGTAGATTGCTCGACCAAAGAACGGTGATGATTGCGCAAAGCGATCAAGGTCGCCATCGAGATCCGGCGAGCTACCAACAAATCCGGCCACACATTCCATGATGAAGACCTCATCCAGTTGAGCAGGGTTCCCGTCGTCGTCAACACCAACTGCTCGAGCCTGGACACCCATCTCGATAACGCTGCGATCGTCAAACTTGTGCTCGGAGACACGAGCAGCCTGAACACTAATCTCCATGTTGAACGAGGTGCCCTGGGCTCCTACAAATGCCTGCTCGTCGATGAAGATTCGACTGAAGCGTGCACCCACCATGCTGAAGTCAGCCGGACTGGACATCAATGGCTCCTTCCGTAAGCGTCGGGAGTAACGCGGCGGGTCGACGCGCCACTGACAGGCATGTACAGCTGCTCCATGCTGTGAACAATAGGTGCACGTGCGACCATAACTGCCCCTTCGAACTGAACGTGACGATCAACTGCCTGCTCAATGGCAAGGCGCACAAATTCGTTAAGGGAAACACCCCACACTTTGGCTTTGTTGGCCGCCTTGCGGTGAGTTTCGCATCCAACCCGCACATTGAAAGAGCCCTTGTAAGGCTTCTCCGGCTGCAGCCCCAACTCCGCACATTCGGCCAAGTAGCTGTCAATTGCGACCTTCAATTCCGCCTTAAGCTCGGCAATTGAAGAGCCTGAGAACATGATCAAAGCATCGACGTCGATCACTCTCCCAACAAGAACGTCATCCTCCTGGGAGTAGCTGATCTTGGCCTTATAACCTTGGTACTCGATATGCTCATTCATTCATGTATCCCCACTCGCGCAGACACCTCACCACCTCACGTACATAGACAACGAGAACGGTCGGAGGGTTCCGGCCATGCGGCTTATGTAGACGTATGACATGGCTTCGATTCGAGCCATGACGAAAACGAACAGCAGCGCCATCGCCCTGCTGCTCTTCGAAACCCAGCGCCAACAATGGCGCCCTCAGCTCGGCCCATCGCAGATCCCTTGGTATGCGCGCCAACCTTTCGAGCTGTCTCTGTAGCCGTGCAGACATCCTGTTCCCGCTCATCGTCCGGCCGGGCTCCTACTTGTGCAACCATCGCGTAGTTGCACTCCTGCGGCGGAGCATACCTCAGCGCATCAGTTCGGTGAAACCCCTCTCGCGCAAATAGCGTCAATGCCTCAGGAACGGCTCAGCCAAGTTCCTAGCAGGCCTAGGCGTATCAGTTGCAGGGGTGGCCATCACCGGCCGTGGCGGTGAGGACCAGCCATTCGGCAAAATATTAGCGGTTAGCTGTTGACTAATGATTAGTTCGTAGCTAACGTTGCCTCCAGTCGCCCAACACCACCCCATCCCGGGATCGGGCGCAGGAGATCCGCATGGCCATCCTTTCCCTCGGCGTCCGCCAGTCGACGCCAACCGTCGCCGTCGACAGCCTCAACGCCAAGGTGGTTTCCAACTTGGGCGCTGCCCGCCTCCTCCAGTCCGCTGACGAAGCCGAGCGCTATGCCGGCCAGCTGCTGGAAGCCGCCAAGCAGCTGCGCGCCGCGCAGCAGGGCGCCGCCGCATGAGCGCCGCCCTCGCCAACCACTCCACCGCTCAGCGCGCCGCTGCAGCCGCCGGCATCGTCGCCCGCGCCGGGCGCCGCTGGGGCCTCCTCCCCTACCAGGTCGTCGTCGCCGCCAGCATCGCCGCCAATGCCGTCCTGCGGCATGGCCAGAGCGCTGCTGGTGCGGTTGCAGCCGTTCGCCGCGCAGCGCGCGCACAGGCAGGTTCGGCATGAGCGCCCCTGTCGATCTGCTGCAGCTGCTCCAACAGCATGCCAAAGGTATTGCCGGCGGAGCGGAAGGCCCGGACGGCCTGAGCCTGTCAGCGCGCGCGTGCAAGAACGTCGCCAGCGAACTGCAGATGATCCACGACGCGTTTGCCGGCTTGGTCAAGGCTACTCAGGACACGCGCACATCGCTGCAGCACATGCGAGGTCCCGAGGCATTGATCCACACCCGCACGGCGGATCTCGATGCCGCTCTGGCTCGCGTCAAAGGCGGTGCCGCATGAGCCGCAGCGGCTACAGCGACGACTGCGACACCTGGCCACTGATCTGCTGGCGCGGCGCAGTTTCTTCCGCCTTGCGGGGCAAGCGCGGCCAGAAATTCCTGGTCGAGCTTCGCGATGCGCTCGACGCGATGCCCGAAAAGCGCCTCATCGCCGAACAGCTCCAGGACAGCACCGGCTGCCACTGCACGCTGGGCGTCATTGGCGCCAAGCGCGGCTTGGACATGACCGGCTTGGACCCCGACGACCGCGAGGCCGTGAGCAAAGCCTTCGGCATCGCCGAAGCAATGGCAGCGGAGATCGTTCACGAGAACGACGGCGAGTGGTGCTGGGACAACGAAACGCCAGAGCAGCGATGGACGCGCATGCGTGCATGGGTAGACAGCCACATCGCCGAAGGAGCAGCCGCGTGACCGACCACGACTTTTTCGCCGCCATGGCCGTCGGCATCCCGCCCATCACACCGCCCGTCAGCCCGGCGCCCTCGCCGGCCGAGCCCACCAGCGAACAGGAGACCGAGTAATGCGCCACCTGGCCCTGCCGACCTACTGCGCCGTCGTCCTGATCAAGCCACCGTTGCTACTCGTACTTACTTGCAATGTGCGCGAGCCGCTTGGCGCCTTGCCAATCGGCACGATCTGCGCCTGCGTTCTCTTTAAGTCCTTTGCCGAGGTTCATTCCAGGCTCCTCGATAGCCACGAGTTGAAGGTTGAGCCAGGTCGCCAAGGCCTGCCGGAGATTGGAGAGTCCAACAGCAACTTCTCTGTACCAAGACAAGTCGCCCTCTACGTTGTACCGCTGACCCGGCTCAGGCGTAAACAGGTGGACTCGCCGCTTCTCAGCGGCAGAGAGCAATGCCACTGCCTTCGTTACTTCATTCTCAACGTGTCTAGGCAAGTATTGGCTAAAGGGAATCAGTTCCCGCGCCTGAGCCGAACTAAGTACGGAGAGAGACCTGGCCATCTGATCGTACTCCCACGCGTCGGCCACCCCCGATGTGGGCACTTCGAACACGGCGCGGATAGTAATCGCTTGGATTGCAAGGTCATCGGCGAGCACCTTCGCAAGCGCGATCGCCTGCCTCTTCTTCGCTGTTCGATCGATCCATACGGGCAGGATGCCTACAAGCAGAGCAACTACCGCCGCGACGCCAGTAGCAACGGCCGATATGGCGGTCCAGTCAAGTCCAGTCGTCGCAGCCTTACCTACGTGCACCAAGACACTCACCTGAAGATCCCCCTGTGGACTCGCCGGCATTCTGCCATGCCGTCGCGGCGGGCGGAGAACTGCCATGGCTGACCAGCTGCTCACCGCTGCACCTGTGCGCAACGTAATCCGCGCGCAGTTCGTTCCTTCGCCTGGCGCGAGCGTCCTTGCCGCTCGATTCCAATGTCTGTTGTCGTGCGGCCATGTCGTGATCCGCCCAGGTGAGCACGTGCGCGGCACCAGGTTCTCCCTGCGCGCACCCCAGACAGCCGCGTGCAACCAATGCCCAAAGGAGCCCACCTATGGATAACGGTCGCCGCCTGACTGGCGCCGCGCAAGCAGCCTTCCTTCTGGAACAGCTCGAAGCCCGCATCGAGGAGTGCAACAAGCCATGACCCAGGAACATATCAGCCACCCGGAAGGGTTGCCGAACTGCGCCGCCGGCCACCGTGCGCGCCACATCCACGACAAGCGCTCCGCCTCCGCCGGTGGCGGTCACCTGGTCGAGTGCGCCTGCAGGTCGACCAGCAAGCATGCCGACCCCGACAAGGCCATCGAAGCGTGGCGCCGGCTCAACCGCCCGGCGCGCAGCGCGCGCACTGGCGTCGTGCCTACCGCGGCCGACAATGTCCTGCAGTTCCAGCTCGGCCTCGCAGAACGCAAACCCAAGACCCAGCGCGCGGCGCTGGCGGCGAGCTGAGGGAGACCAGCATGCAACTGATGACCCCCGAGCGGTGGCTGGCCCGCTACTTCGAAGAAGGCAGCCGCCCGTCCATGCAGGTGCTGCAACGACTGCTGCGCGAGGGCAAGCTGCCCGGCCGCAAGGTGGGCGGCACCTGGTTCATCGACGAACACGAATGGCTCGCCGGCGGCGATGATCTTGTCGCGCGAGTATTGGGTGAGGCGGCCTGACGATGGCACCGAGGCAACGAAGCAAGAGCCGCCAGGCATGGCCGACCAACCTGTACCCCAACCGGGACGGGTTCAAGTACCGGCACCCGGTCACGAAGAAAGAAACGTGGATGGGCACCGACCAGGCCCGCGCGTTCGCCGCGGCCAAGAAGCTCAACGCGCTGCTGATCCCGACCGACGACCTGGTCGCGAGGGTCATCACACCCGGCGAGACGGTGGCCGATGCGATTGTCGTGTTCCGCCGCGATGACGTGCCCGGTAGGAAGTGGGCGCCGAAGACGGCCGAGGTCTACGAAAGCGTGATCCGACGCATCGAGGCCGGGCTGGGTTCGAAGGCAGTGGCCGACGTGACGGTGAAGGTGTGCGCCACCTTCATCCGCGAGGTGACCGAATCCGACCGCGCGCGCCAGCAGTTCCGGCTGGTGCTGGGCTGGATCCTGGCCTGCGCCGTGGAGGAAGGCTGGATAGATACCAACCCTGCGCTGGCGACTCGCCGGTTCCAGCATGAACGGAAGCGCGAGCGCCTGACCCTCGACGTCTACCGGGCCATATGGGACCAAGCTGCGCCATGGCTGCGCAACGCCATGGACCTGTCATTGGTGACGCTGCTGCGCCGAGAGGATGTGGTAACGGTCAAGTTCACCGACGTGCGAGACGGCCACCTGTGGGTGGTGCCGTCGAAAACCGAGAGCTCGACGAACGTTCGACTACAGATCGCCGTGGCTGGCCCGCTGCTCGACCTGCTGGCCCGCTGCCGCGATGACGTGGTTTCGCCGTTCGTGATTCACCGGCTGCCGGAGAAGGCTAGGCCCAGCGACAAGCGCGCCAAGGACCGAGCGCACCACACACAGGTGTTGCCCGAGCAGCTGTCGCGTGCGTTCGCGAAGGCGCGCGATGCTGCCGCAAAGGCGCGCGATCCTGCCGGCGTGGGTAGCGAGGCGCCGCCAACCTTCCATGAGATCCGCAGCCTGGGCGGTGCGCTGCTGCGCGATGCGGGCTGGACCACGGAGCAGATTCAAGCGCTGATGGGACACGGCAACGCGTCGATGACCGAGCACTATCTGGGCGGCCACGAGGCGCCGTGGCAGCCGGTCACCACGGGTATCGCGCTTCCTCGATAGGGTGGCGATAGGGTGGTAATAGGGTGCACAACGAAAAAGGGCCTGCACCGTATGGCGCAAGCCCTTGTTCTATCGCTGCTTTTGGTCGGGACGGCCGGATTCGAACCGACGACCCTCTGCCCCCCAGGCAGATGCGCTACCAGGCTGCGCTACGCCCCGACTGATGCTGCGATGTGCCCGCCAGTGCGGCGGGCCGTGAAGTATAGCGGATTACGATGGAAATGGGATCAGCGGCGCAGCAACTGCAGCACTTCTTCCAGCTCCATGCGCACCTGCTTGATGATCTGGTTGCTCAGCGCCGATTCCTCGCGGGCATCGGGACCGTCCAGGCGCAGGCGTGCACCACCGATGGTGTAGCCCTGTTCGTACAGCAGGCTGCGGATCTGCCGCACCATCAGCACGTCATGGCGCTGGTAGTAGCGGCGGTTGCCTCGGCGCTTGGCCGGCTCAAGGCTGGGAAACTCGGTTTCCCAGTAGCGCAGGACGTGCGGCTTGACGTCGCACAGCTCGCTGACTTCACCGATGGTGAAGTAGCGCTTGGCCGGGATCGGCGGTAGTTCGCGATTACTGCCCGGATCCAGCATAAGCTTCCACCCTCTCCTTGAGCTTCTGGCCCGGCCGGAAGGTCACCACCGTACGGGCGGAAATCGGAATTTCCTCGCCGGTCTTGGGGTTGCGACCCGGGCGCTGGTTCTTGCGCCGCAGATCGAAATTACCGAAGCCCGACAGCTTCACCTGACGTCCCTGTTCCAATGCTTCACGCAGCACATCGAAAAACGCGTCGACGAATTCCTTGGCTTCCCGCTTGTTCAGACCGACTTCGTCGAACAGCTTTTCCGCCATCTCCGCCTTGGTCAATGCCATTGCCTGCTACCCCCGAGTGCTGCCCGCTCAGCCGCGGATCCGGGCGTGGTGTTCACGCTCGATGGCAGTGACCGCCTCGGCCACCACCGCATCCACGTCGCGGTCCGTCAGAGTGCGCGACTTGTCCTGCAAAATCAAGCCCATAGCGAGACTCTTGAATCCCGGCTCGACACCCTGGCCGACGTAACGGTCGAACAGGTTCAGGTCGCGCAGCAGCGGGCCGGCGGCCTGGCGGACGGTCGCCGCCAGATCGGCCCAGGCCACCTGCTCAGGCACCAGGAACGCCAGGTCGCGACGCACCGCCGGGAAGCGCGACAGCTCGCCGGCACGTGGCAGGCGCCGGGCGCTCAGCGGTTCCATATCCAGCTCGAAGGCGTAGACATCGGCCTCGATATCCATCGCCTTGGCCAGGCGCGGGTGGATCTGGCCGATCCAGCCGATCGCCACGCCATCGCGGAACACCTCGGCCGACCGCGCCGGGTGGCCGTAGGCACGGGCCGACGGGCGGAACTCCAGTACCGCACCACTGGCAGCCGCCAGCGATTCCAGGTCGCCCTTCAGGTCATGGAAGTCGACCTTGCGAGTCGGCAGGCCCCACTGCACCGCCTGCGCCTCGCCGCAGACCGCAGCGGCCACGCGCAGGGTTTCCAGCGGTGCCGGCCGGCTTTCGCCAGTCGACGCCCCGCCGGCCTGCTGGGCGAACACGCGGCCCAGTTCGAACAGGCGCACGCGACCGAGCTGGCGGGCGGCGTTGCGGCCCAGGGTGGCGACCAGGCCCGGCAGCAGCGACGGGCGCATCACCGCCAGTTCGGCCGACAGCGGGTTGGCCAGTGGCACCAGGCCGTCGCGCAGCTGCCACTGGGTCAGCAGCGCATCGTCGACGAAGGCGAAATTGACGGTTTCCTGCTGGTCACGGGCGATCAGCTGGCGGCGCACGCTCAGCGCGTCCAGCTGGGTCTCGCTCGGCATCGCCACGCGCGAAGCACCGCCCGGCAGCGTGGTCGGGATCTGCTCGTAACCGTGGATGCGGGCCAGCTCTTCGATCAGGTCTTCTTCGATGGCGATGTCGAAGCGGCGGCTCGGCGCGACCACCTGCCAACCGTCGGCAGTGGCGGCCACGTCCATGCCCAGCGCGCGCAGGATGCGCTCGATTTCGGCATCGTCGATGCTGATGCCGAGCACGCGGGCGATGCGGGCGCGGCGCAGCACGATGGTCGCCGGCTGCGGCAGATCGGCTTCACGCACGGCCTCGGTCACCGGCGCCGGGGTGCCGCCCGCCAGGTCCAGCACCAGGCGGGTGGCGTACTCGATCGCGATGCGCGGCAGCGCCGGATCGACGCCGCGCTCGAAGCGATGGCCGGCATCGGTGTGCAGGCCCAGCTTGCGGCCACGCCCCATGATCGCAGCGGGCGCAAAGTGCGCCGCCTCCAGGAACACGGCAGTGGTCGCGTCGGTGACACGGGTGTCGAAGCCGCCCATCAGGCCAGCCAGGCCGATCGCACGATCGGCGTCAGTGACTACCAGGAAGCTGTCGTCCAGCGCAGCATCGCGGCCGTCCAGCAGCTTCAGGCTCTCGCCCGCGCGCGAACGGCGCACGGCAATGCTGCCCTGCAGGGTGCCGAGGTCGTAGGCGTGCATCGGCTGGCCCAGCTCCAGCATCACATACTGGGTGATGTCGACCAGCAGCGAAACCGGACGCACGCCACTGCGGCGCAGGCGCTCGGCCATCCACAGCGGAGTCCTGGCGGCGGCGTTGACGCCTTCGATGACACGGCCCAGGTAACGCGGCGCTTCAGCCCCGGCGTCGAGCTGGATGGCCAGCTCGCGGCTGCCGGCCGCCGGAATGGCGTCGGCGGCGAAATCCAGCACTTCACTGCGGGTGGCGGCGGCGACGTCGTAGGCGATGCCGCGCAGGCTGAAGCAGTCGGCGCGGTTCGGGGTCAGCTTGATCTCGATACTGGCGTCCGGCAGGCCGAGGTACTCGACCAGCGCCTGGCCGACCGGGGCATCATCGGGCAGTTCCAGCAGGCCGGAGGCATCGTTGTCCAGGCCCAGCTCCTTGGCCGAGCACAGCATGCCGTTGGACTCCACGCCGCGCAGCTTGGCCGGCTTGATCTTCAGTTCGCCGATCTGCGCACCCACCATGGCCAGCGGCGCGACCAGGCCCGGGCGCGCGTTCGGTGCGCCGCAGACGATCTGCAGCAGTTCGCCCTGCCCGGCATCGACCTTGCACACCTGCAGGCGATCGGCTTCGGGATGGCGCACGGCCTCGACGATGCGCGCCACGACCACGTGATCGAGGCCTTCGCCCAGCGCGGTCACTTCTTCCACTTCCAGGCCGATGGCGGTCAGCACTGCACTCAGTTCATCGCGCGAGGCGCCGGTCGGGACATGGCTGCGCAGCCAGTTTTCGGAGAATTTCATGGTGTCACCCTGGTGGGCCCGGCGCATGCGCCTGGGCCTGCGAATTTAGGAGCAGCCGAGCATGGCTCGGCTCTACATGGTTGCGGCTTACGCGAACTGTTTCAGGAATCGCACGTCGTTCTCGAAGAACGCACGCAGATCGTTGACGCCGTAACGAAGCATCGCGAAACGCTCCACGCCCATGCCGAACGCGAAGCCGGTGTAGCGCTCCGGATCGATGCCGACGTTGCGCAGCACGTTCGGATGGACCATGCCGCAGCCCAGCACTTCCAGCCAGCGGGTGCTGCCGTCGGGCTGCTGCCAGGCGATGTCCACTTCCGCGCCAGGCTCCACGAACGGGAAGTAGCTGGGACGGAAGCGCATCTCGAAGTCGCGCTCGAAGAACGCGCGCACGAACTCGGCCAGCGTGCCCTTCAGGTCGGCGAAGGTCGAATGCTCGTCCACCAGCAGGCCTTCCACCTGGTGGAACATCGGCGAATGGGTCTGGTCGCTGTCGCTGCGGTACACCTTGCCGGCGGCGATCATGCGCAGTGGCGGCGCGTGGTCGCCCATGTAGCGCACCTGCACACCGGAGGTGTGCGTGCGCAGCAGGCGGCCGTCGCCGAAGTAGAAGGTGTCGTGCATGGCGCGCGCCGGATGGTGCGGCGGGAAGTTCAGCGCCTCGAAATTGTGCCAGTCGTCCTCGATCTCCGGCCCTTCCGACAGCTCGTAGCCCAGCCGGCCGAAGATGCCGGTGATGCGCTCCAGGGTGCGGGTGATCGGATGCAGGCCGGCGCGGTCGCCGTTGCGGCCCGGCAGGGTGATATCGATGGCTTCGGCGGCCAGGCGCGCATCCAGCGCCGCGTCTTCCAGCAGCGCCTTGCGCTCGCCCAGCGCGCGGGTCAGCGCGTCGCGGGCCTGGTTGATCGCTTCACCAGCGGCCTTGCGCTCGTCCGCCGGCAGGGCGCCGAGCTGCTTGAGCTGCGAGGTGATGCTGCCACTCTTGCCAAGCAGGGCAACGCGCAGCTGTTCCAGCACGTCGGGACTCTGTGCGGCGGCCACATCGGCCAGCGCCTGGGTGGTGAGGGATTGGATGTCGCTCATGAGGGGCCGGAACTCCAGTCGATCTGCCATCGCGATGCGCGAAGGGCCGACCCCTGTCGCCACCGCCGTCCCCGCGCTGCCGCCATGGCCTCGCCGGAACCCAAAAAAGAATGGGGAAGGACTTGCGCCCTTCCCCATGCATTGCCTTGACCTGACACCGTTCCGAGTGAACGGTTACGGCATCGGGAAGGACTTATGCCGCCAGCGCGCCCTTGGCCTTTTCGGCCAGCGCAGCAAAACCGGCTGCGTCGTGCACGGCGATGTCAGCCAGGACCTTGCGATCCAGGGTGATGCCAGCCTTCAGCAGGCCGTTCATGAAGCGGCTGTAGCTCAGGCCGTTGATGCGGGCAGCCGCATTGATACGGGTGATCCACAGCGAACGGAAGTTGCGCTTCTTCTGCTTACGGCCGATGTAGGCGTACTGCTGTGCCTTGATGACTGCCTGCTTGGCAACGCGGAAGACCTTGCGACGGGCGTTGTAATAGCCCTTGGCGAGATCCAGAATCTTCTTGTGGCGGCGACGCGCCTGTACGCCACGCTTAACTCGTGCCATTTTTCAGTTCCTCAGAGGTAAGGGAGCATGCGGTCCAGACGGCCTGCGTCTTCTGCACGGACATGGCCCGTCTGACGCAGATTACGCTTACGCTTGGTCGCTTTCTTCGTGAGGATGTGGCTACGGTTGGCGTGGCCGCACTTGTACTTGCCCGAGGCGGTCTTGCGGAAACGCTTGGCCGCTGCCCGGTTGGTCTTGATCTTGGGCATTGCAATGTCCTTGATGGGGGTGACCCTGGTTTCTGACTGATCTGGCGGCGGCCTGGGCCGCTCTTTCCGTCCTGCCATGATCGGCGTACGACCCGTCCTGGGTGGGTCGAGCCGGGCATGATACAGGCAAAACCGCCCTGCCACCAGCCCCTACAACCCTTTCGCCGGCACTTCACCGGCATCCTGCAAAAGCAAAGGGACGCCAGCGGCGTCCCCTTACCCTGAACCATTCAGCCAGGCGCCCCGGAAGGCGGCCCGTCAGGCCTCAGGTCTTCTTCTTCGGCGCGATCATCATGACCATCTGACGCCCTTCCAGGCGCGGACGGGATTCAATGACGATGTCCTCGCCCAGATCGGCCTCGATCCGGTTGGCCATTTCACGACCCAGTTCCTGGTGGCTCATTTCACGGCCACGGAAGCGGATGTTGACCTTGATCTTGTCGCCCTCTTCAAGGAACCCGCGCATCTTGCGCAGCTTGATCTGGTAGTCGCCCTCGTCCGTGACCGGACGGAACTTCACTTCCTTGATCTCGACCTGCTTGGTCTTCTTCTTGGCCTCGCTGGCCTTCTTCTGCGCTTCGAACTTGAACTTGCCGAAGTCCATGATCTTGCAGACCGGCGGATCGGCCTGCGGCTGGATCTCGACCAGATCCAGGCCTTCATCTTCGGCCATGGACAGCGCTTCGTCGCGCGACAACACGCCGATCATTTCTCCGTCACTGCCGATCACGCGGACGCGCGGCACACGGATTTCCTGATTCTTGCGGTTCTGTTTGTTGTCAGGGGTGCTGATATTACGTTCTCCCAAGGGTATCGAACCGGCCCGGGTGCCTGTGCCCCCGGACCGGACCTTTGCTTACGCGCCCTCGGCGTGGAGCCGCTCGATGAAGGCCTGCAGGCTCATGCTGCCCAGGTCTTCGCCAGAACGCGTACGCACCGCCACAGCCCCATTTTCCTTCTCGCGGTCACCGATGACCAGCAGGTAGGGCACGCGCTGCAACGTATGCTCGCGGATTTTATAGCCGATCTTCTCGTTACGCAAATCCGAGCTGACGCGGAAGCCTTGCTCCGCAAGGGTTTTGGTCACGCCCGCGACATAGTCGGCCTGGGCGTCGGTGATGTTGGCCACCACCACCTGGGTCGGCGCCAGCCAGGCCGGGAACTGGCCGGCATGGTGCTCGATCAGGATGCCCAGGAAGCGCTCCATCGAGCCGACGATGGCCCGGTGCAGCATGACCGGGTGCTTCTTCTGGCTGTTCTCGTCCACGTACTCGGCGCCCAGGCGGCCGGGCATCATGAAGTCGACCTGCATGGTGCCCAGCTGCCAGGTACGGCCGATCGCGTCCTTCAGGTGGTACTCGATCTTCGGGCCGTAGAAGGCCCCCTCGCCCGGCAGCTCCTGCCATTCCACGCCACAGGCGGTCAGTGCCGAGCGCAGCGCGCCTTCGGCCTTGTCCCAGGTGGCGTCGTCACCCAGGCGCGATTCCGGACGCAGCGCGATCTTGATCTGGATCTCGTCGAAGCCGAAGTGCCGGTAAACCGCCAGCGCCTGCTGGTGGAAGGCCGTCACTTCCGACTCGATCTGGTTTTCCGTGCAGAACACGTGGCCGTCGTCCTGGGTGAAACCACGCACGCGCAGGATGCCGTGCAGCGCGCCGGACGGCTCGTTGCGGTGGCAGGAACCGAACTCACCGTAGCGGATCGGCAGGTCGCGGTAGCTGTGCAGGCCCTGGTTGAACACCTGGATGTGGCCCGGGCAGTTCATCGGCTTGACCGCGTACGTGCGCTTCTCCGATTCGGTGAAGAACATGTTGTCCTGGTAGTTGTCCCAGTGGCCGGACTTCTTCCACAGGCTCACGTCCAGGATCTGCGGGCAGCGCACTTCGCCGTAGCCGCTGTTGCGGTAGACCTTGCGCATGTACTGCTCGACCACCTGCCACAGTGCCCAGCCCTTCGGATGCCAGAACACCAGGCCCGGGGCTTCTTCCTGCAGGTGGAACAGGTCCTGCTGCTTGCCGATGCGGCGGTGGTCGCGCATCTCGGCTTCCTCGATGCGCTTGATGTACGCCTCGAGCTGCTTCTTGTCGGCCCAGGCGGTGCCGTAGATGCGCTGCAGCTGTTCGTTCTGCGCATCGCCGCGCCAGTAGGCGCCGGAGATGCGGGTCAGCTTGAAGGCCTTCAGGAAGCGCGTGTTGGGCACGTGCGGGCCGCGGCACATGTCCACGTATTCCTGGTGGTAGTACATGCCCATCGCCTGGATGTCGTCGGACATGTCTTCGATCAGGCGCAGCTTGTAGTCCTCGCCACGGGCCTTGAAGATCTCGATCACCTCGGCGCGCGGCGTCATCTTCTTGATGACGTCGTAGTCCTGGGCGATCAGTTCACCCATGCGCTTCTCGATTGCGGCCATGTCGTCCGGCGTGAACGGGCGCTCGGAATAGATGTCGTAGTAGAAGCCCTCGGCGATCACCGGGCCGATCACCATCTTCACGTCCGGGTACAGCTGCTTGACGGCGTGGCCGACCAGGTGGGCGCAGGAGTGGCGGATGATCTCCACGCCCTCCTCGTCCTTGGCGGTGATGATGCGCAGGCTGGCATCGTGGTCGATGACGTCACTGGCATCGACCAGCACGCCATCGACCGAACCGGCGATGGTGGCCTTGGCCAGGCCGGCACCAATCGACTGGGCGACGTCCATGACGCTGACGGGATTTTCGAACTCGCGGCGGCTGCCGTCGGGAAGGGTAATGTTGATCATCGCATTGGCTTCGTGCGGGGCCCGCGGGGCGGGCTGGAAAGCGTTCCCGGGCCGCGGCCCGGGCAATAAAAAAGCGCCGCGAGGGCGCCTGGAACACAGGGCCTTCGGGGGCAGGTCAACAGTGGGCGGTGGTAGTGCTCATGTCGCACGCTCGGCCGGCGCCGGGCGCGGGCCACCTTGTTCCAGTCAGGAGTCTGCGACGATCTTAAACCAGCGCACCGGAAAGCCCAAGGGCTGCCGTACGGTCCGCTGAATGGCCTGCGCTGGCGGCGTGAAAACGCAATGATTACCATGTCCGCGCAGCCCGCCCCGTGCCAGCCTGCCCGCTTCCCCCAGGACCTCGTGATGCGCCACCCGCTCCGACCGGCTCCCGCCGGCCCCGCCCGTGCCCCGCGTTCGCCGGCCCACTGCCGCGGCGCCCGCCCACAATGATCACCGTCGGCCTTTCCACCCTGGGCTTCTGCAGCCTGGGCATGCTGGCAGCGATGTTTTCGGCACTGGCCTTCTATGCCGCCTCGCCGCACTGCCGTTGGCCCCGCCTGCGCCGTGCCGGTCGTCTCGGCCGCCAGATCGGCCTGGTCGCCGCAGCTGCCGCATTGTGGCTGTGGATGGCCGAACTCGGCTTCGCTGCCGGTCTGGTGGCGATGCTGTGCACCTGGATGCTCGCTGCGATGCTGCTGCCGGCGCTGGCCGCCTGGCATCGCCCGGGCACGGAGTCGCCCTGATGTGGCCGCGCGCCTTCGCCGGCATCATCGCTGGCTTCCTGCTTGCGGCCGCCGCTACCGGCCTGCTGGCCTGGCTGCCGCCCGGCCCGTGGCAGCGTGCGCTGGTGCCGACCCTGATCGCCTTCATCCCGTTATGGATGCTGGCCGCCCTGTGGGCGTTCAGCTTCCGCAGCGCACTGCGCGCCTGGCTGGTTCTGGGTGGCAGCGCCGCGGCCGGCTTCGCCGTGCTCGGGCTGCTGCGCCTGACCGGCGCGGTGCAATGAGATCCCCGCCATGAAGTTCAGTTCGCAGACGCTGCGCACGTTCACCACCCTGCACACCTGGGTCGGCCTGGTCGCCGGCTTCGGCCTTTTCGTGGCCTTCTATGCGGGTGCGCTGACCCTGTTCCATCATGACCTGCCGCTGTGGCAGACCCCGGGCGCCGCCACCGCCTTGCCGGCGGGCCTGGACGATGCGCAGTACCTGCTGGAAGACGTGCTGGCGACACACCCGGAAGCGCGCCGCCACGTGGGCATGACCTTCCCCGGTACCGAACACCCGCAGCCCCTGGCGTACTGGCAGGCCGATGACGGCAGCTGGCGCTACGCCTGGCCGGGCCAGATCGCCGGCAGCCCCGCGCCGCCGCAGACCGGACTGGCCGAACTGGTCAACGAACTGCACTACAGCCTCGGCCTGCCGGCGGCCGGCGTCTACGTGATGGGCATCGTCAGCCTGCTGTATGGCATGGCGCTGCTGAGCGGGCTGGTGATCCATCTGCCGAAGCTGTTCGGCGACCTGTTCGCGCTGCGCCCGGGCCGCAACCTGAAGCAGTTGTGGCAGGACGCGCACAACGTGATCGGCGTGCTCAGCCTGCCCTTCCACCTGATGTTCGCGGTCACGGGCGCCCTGCTGTGCCTGGTGTTCGTGCAGATGGCCCTGCTCAACCCACTGATCTACGACGGCAAGGTGCTGCAGGCGGTACCGACGGCGATGGACACTGCGCCGGTGCGCGAGGCCAGCGGGATTCCGGCGCCACCGGGCAGCCTGCGCGTGCTGCATGCGCGCGCACTTGAAGTGGCCCGCGCGCAAGGCGTGGCCAACTTCGAGCCGGCGTACCTGAAGCTGACCAATGGCAGCGATGCCAACGCCACGATCGAGATCACCGGCGAGGCCAGTGGCACCCTCGGTCCGCTTGGTGCCGTGGCATTGGACGTGGCCAGCGGCGACCTGCTGGCCTCCCAGCTGCCGGGGCAGCGCGACGCCAACCACGCCACGCTCAGCGCCGCCTACGCGCTGCACTTCGGTGAGTTCGGCAACGGCGTGGTGGTCTGGCTGTACTTCCTGCTCGGCCTCGGCGGTGCGTTCCTGTTCTACTCCGGCAACCTGCTGTGGATCGAGTCGCGGCGCAAGCGTCGCCAGCCGCAACAGCCGCGTGCCGGTGTGAACATGGCGCGGGCCACGGTCGGCGTGTGCATCGGCCTGTGCGTGGCGATCTCGGTCGCGTTCGTCACCGCACTGGTGCTGGAGCGGCTGGCACCGTCGGCGGTCGACCACGGCATCCGCTGGGCCTGCTTCGGCAGCTGGGCAGCCTGTGCGCTGTGGGCTGCACTGCGCCGCCCCGCGCAGGCCGCGCGCGAACTGCTGTGGGCCGCAGCGATCAGCACTGCACTGGTGCCGGTCCTGCACGGTGCACTCAATGGTGACTGGCTGTGGCGCGCCGCCGGGCGTGGCCAGTGGCCGCTGTTCTGGGTCGATGCCATCGCGCTGGCCATGGCCTTCGGCTTCGCCCGCCTGGCCGTCGCCAGCCAGCGCCGCGCCCGCAACGGCGATCCCAACAGCGTCTGGGCGAACTGAAGCGTCGCCGGGCATGGCCCGGCGCCAGCAGGCGACTCAATCACCGATGCGCGCCTTCTGCCACGGGGCGAGCATGGCGTTGAGCAGGCTGGCCTGCTCGTCGTCACCGGTCAGCTCCCACATGAACACCCCGGCCAGGCCCTGCTCGCGGGCGAACCGGGCACGCAGGCCGATCGAGCGCGGGTCTTCATAGCTGATGAAGATCTTCTGCCCGGCGTTGTACAGCCACGGGCTCTGCGCCTGCGGTTGCCAGTGCCTGGTCCAACCCGGCTGGTCGAGATAGCGCGCCTTGATCACCCGCCAGTCGCCGGCGTCGGCCGGTGCGCTGTAAGGCTGATACAGGCCATCCGGCGCATCGCCAGTGACCTTGAAGCCGCGCCCGTAGAACGGCACGCCCAGCACCAGTTTGTCGGCCGGCACGCCATGTTCACGGTAGTACTGCACCGCCCCGGCCACGTTGTTCCAGCGGCGCAGCTCCGGCGCCAGCGGATCGGCCGGCACTTCATGCAACGGCGCATTGAAGGTCGACACCGACGAGAAGCCGGTGCCCATGTCGTAGCTCATCAGGTTGATGAAATCGAACACCTTCGCCAGCGCCGGCAGGTCGTAGCTCGCCACCGGATCATAGGGGCCATTGGTCTGCAGGCGACCGGCGGCCAGCGCGGCGGTCAGCAGCATCGGCTGCCCCGCCTTGCGCCCCCGCGCATCCAGTGCTGCGCGGAAGGCCTGCGCAAGCCGGGTCAGGTTGGCGCGATCCTGCGGGCGATGCGCCAGCTCCTTCGGTCCGCCACTGACCGGGAACTCCCAGTCGATGTCCACGCCATCGAAGCTGCCGGCGTGGCGTTCGAAGAACAGCGCCATGCAAGAGTCGACCAGGCGCTTGCGGCTGGCCTCGGTCAGCGCTGCATCGGAGAAGCCGCCTGCGCCCCAGCCACCGATCGAGATCAGCGTGCGCAGGTGCGGGTGCGCCTTCTTGAGTTCGGCCAGTGCGGCGAAATTCTTCGGCGCTTCCGCACCGATCGTGCAGCGCCCGTCCTCGATGGTGGAGAACGCGTAGAACAGGTGGGTCAGGCGCTCGGCCGGAATGCTCGACACCGGATAGCGCTCGGCCGATCCACCCGGGTAATAGGCGCCGAAGATCGGCGGCTGCGCGGGCGCTGCGTGCGCGGCAACGGGCACGGCACCGGCAATCAGCACGGCAAGGACGGCCACGGTCTGGCGGAACATGGGATCTCCCGGTTCAAAGGCGCCGCCACGTTAGCAAACCGATGGGGCTGCGGTACGGATGTCGCGGCATGTCGTCCCATGGACAGGCGCGATCCGTGCAATCGTGACAGAACGATGGCCGCGTGGCGGGCCTCATGCACTGCGGCAGGACATGCAGCGACCTGGATGTGCGTCTCTCCACAACATCGAGGCAAAGAAAAAGCGGGCCGAAGCCCGCTTTTTCATTTGCGAAAGCGTGAGGACCAACGGTCCTCACCCACCGCACGATCAGCAGTACCGATTATTCGGCGCTGGCGCCTTCGCCTTCTTCGACGGCCTTCATCGACAGGCGGATACGGCCCTGCTTGTCGACTTCCAGCACCTTGACCTTGACCACATCGCCTTCCTTCAGCTTGTCGCCGACCTTCTCGACGCGCTCGCTGGAGATCTGCGACACGTGGACCAGGCCGTCCTTGCCCGGCAGGATGGTGACGAACGCACCGAAGTCCATGATCTTGGCGACCTTGCCTTCGTAGATGCGGCCCGGCTCGACGTCCGAGGTGATCTGCTCGATGCGGGCCTTGGCAGCCTGGGCAGCAATGGCGTTGACCGACGCGATGACGATGGTGCCGTCGTCCTGGATGTCGATCTGGGTGCCGGTTTCCTTGGTGATGGCCTGGATGGTCGAGCCACCCTTGCCGATCACTTCGCGGATCTTGTCCGGGTGGATCTTGATGGTCAGCAGGCGCGGCGCGTAGTCCGACAGCTCCTCACGCGGAGCGGTCAGGCCGTGGGCCATTTCACCCAGGATGTGCAGACGGCCAGCCTTGGCCTGCTGCAGGGCCTGCTTCATGATCTCTTCGGTGATGCCTTCGATCTTGATGTCCATCTGCAGGGCGGAAATGCCCTCAGCGGTACCGGCCACCTTGAAGTCCATGTCGCCCAGGTGATCTTCATCACCCAGGATGTCGGACAGGACCACGAAACGGTCGCCTTCCTTGACCAGGCCCATGGCGATACCGGCCACCGGGGCCTTCACCGGCACGCCGGCGTCCATCAGCGCCAGCGACGAGCCGCAGACCGAGGCCATCGACGAGGAACCGTTCGACTCGGTGATTTCCGAAACGACGCGGATGGTGTACGGGAAGGCTTCCAGCGACGGCATGACAGCCAGCACGCCGCGCTTGGCCAGACGACCGTGGCCGATTTCGCGGCGCTTCGGGCCCATCATGCGGCCGCACTCGCCCACCGAGAACGGAGGGAAGTTGTAGTGGAACAGGAAGTTTTCCTTGTACTCACCGGCAACGGCATCGATGACCTGGCCATCACGGGCGGTGCCCAGGGTGATGGTCACGATGGCCTGGGTTTCGCCGCGGGTGAACAGCGAGGAACCATGGGTACGCGGCAGCACGCCGGTCTTCACGGCGATCGGGCGGACGGTGTCCAGCGCACGGCCGTCGATGCGGACCTTGGTGTCCAGCACCGAGTCACGCATGGTGCGGTATTCCAGCTCGCCGAATTCCTTCGACAGCTCGGCCGGGTTCCAGCCTTCGGCGGCCACGCGGCCCGCCAGGGCTTCGAACACGTCCTTCTTGATCGCCGAGATGGCGTCACGGCGCTGCAGCTTGTCGCGCACCTGGAAGGCTTCGCCCAGGCGCGGGCCGATGGCTTCCTTCAGCGCGGAGATCAGCGCGTCGTTCTTGGCCGGGGCTTCCCAGGTCGACGGCTTGGTGCCGGCTTCGACGGTCAGCTCGTTGATCGCGTTGATGACCTTCTGCATTTCGCGGTGACCGAAGGTCACGGCGCCCAGCATCACTTCTTCGGACAGCAGCGCGGCTTCGGATTCGACCATCAGCACGGCGTTGGAGGTACCGGCAACGACCAGTTCCAGCTGCGAGTCAGCCAGTTCGCTGACGGTCGGGTTCAGGATGTACTCGCCGTTCTTGTAGCCGACCTTGGCAGCGCCGATCGGGCCCATGAACGGGGTGCCGGCCAGGGCCAGGGCAGCCGAGGCGCCGATCAGGGCCGGGATGTCGCCGTCCACGTCCGGGTTCAGCGACATGACCGTGGCGATGATCTGCACTTCGTTCTTGTAGTCTTCCGGGAACAGCGGACGGATCGGACGGTCGATCAGACGCGAGATCAGCGTTTCCTTCTCGGTCGCACGGCCTTCACGCTTGAAGAAACCACCCGGGATGCGGCCGCCGGCGTAGAACTTTTCCTGATAATCGACGGTCAGCGGGAAGAAGTCCTGGCCTTCGCGCGCGCTCTTGGCGGCGACGGCGGTGACCAGCAGTACGGTGTCGTCCATCTTGACGATGACCGCACCGCTGGCCTGGCGGGCGACTTCGCCGGTCTCAAGCGTGACGGTGTGCTTGCCGTACTGGAAGGTTTTGGTGATTTTTGCCACGGAGGGTGTCCTTGGGGATGCTGTCTGCGAATTGGACCGTCGGCGACCCTTGCCGCCAGCGGGTGGCCGGATCGTTCCGGCCTGAATCGGGGATTGCGGTGCTACAAAACAAAACCGCGGCGCATCGCTGCGCCGCGGGGGATTCGTTGCTTAGCGACGCAGGCCAAGCTTTTCGATCAGGGCCTTGTAACGCTCGACGTCCTTCTTCTTCAGGTAGTCGAGCAGGCTGCGACGGCGGTTGACCATCTGCAGCAGGCCGCGGCGGCTGTGGTGATCCTTCTTGTGGGTCTTGAAGTGGCCGGTCAGCAGTTCGATGCGGGCGGTCAGCAGGGCAACCTGGACTTCCGGGGAGCCGGTGTCAGCGGCGCTGCGCTTGTTGTCTTCAATGACCTTCTGGGTGTCGATCGACATTTCTTTTTTCTCTGTGATGCGTGGCCGGCAGGAACGCGCTTCGCGCACCGCCAGGCTCGCCGTGGACTACGAGGATGAAACCTGCGCGAGGCAGGTTGCCGGAAAACGGCCGCGAAATTGTAACGGCCAGGGGCTTCCGGGACAAGGACCGGGGCTGAACCACCCTGCCCCGGTCAGAGGTTGAAACGGCGCTGCGGGGCCAGCAGGCCACTGTCGTCGACCTGGCCCAGACCCTGGACAGCATCGTCCGGACCGAACACGGCCACCAGGCCATGCGGCCAGGACGCGTCGCGCTGGCGCTGGCCGACGCAGAAGCGGTGGGTCTGCTCAGCATCGAGGTCGACCCGCGGGTATTCAGCCAGGCCGGCTGCCAGCGGCAGCAGCAGCGCGTCCATGCCCGCCTCGTCGCCGGCCTCGACCATCGCCCGCAACTGGTCCAGGGTGACCATGGCCGGCGCGCGGAACGGCTCGACCCACAGCCGGCGCAGCGCACTGATATGGGCGCCACAGCCCAGGCGTTCGCCGAGGTCGCGTGCCAGGCTGCGGATGTAGGTGCCGGAGCCACAGGTCACGCGCAGCCGCAGCCGTTCCGGCTGCTGCTCGAGCACCTCGATGGCGTGCACCTGGACCTCGCGCTCCGGGGCCTCGATGGCCTCGCCGCGGCGGGCCTTCACATACAACGGTTCACCGCCCTGCTTCAGCGCCGAATAGATCGGAGCCCGCTGGCGGATGTTCCCCGTCAGTGGCGCCAGCGCAGCCTGCAGGGCCTCGGCGCTGATCGCCGGCACCGGGCGCTGCAGCAGTACCTGGCCCTCGGCATCATCGGTGTCCGTGGTCTGGCCGAGGACGATCTCGGCATCGTAGGCCTTGGCCGAACCCAGCAGCAGGCCGGCGATCTTGGTTGCCTCGCCGAAGCATAGCGGCAGCAGGCCGGTGGCCAACGGGTCGAGGCTGCCGGTGTGGCCGCCCTTCTCGGCACGGAACAGGCGGCGCGCCACCTGCAGGGCGGCGTTGGAGCTCATGCCGGTCGACTTGTCGAGCAGCAGGATGCCATCCAGGCGGCGGAACTGAATTCGGGTCATGGCAGGAATGTGTAGGGCCGAGCCATGCTCGGCTGCCGCAGCGCGGTCTGCGTCAGACGTCGCACAGCCGGAATGCAACGACGCCGGGCATGCCCGGCGTCGCGCGGTTATTCTTCGTCGCTCCCGCGACGCTTCTCCGCGGCCAGCGTATCGGGCAGGTCGCGCAGGATGTTGTCGATGTGCTCACCACGGTCGACCGAGTCGTCGTAGTGGAAATGCAGCTCCGGCACGTGGCGCAGCTTCATCGCGCGGGCCAGATCCATGCGCAGGCGGTAGCCCAGCTCCTTCAGGCCGGCCACGGCTTCAGCCGAGCGTTCCGGCATCAGCGCGGTGACGAACACCTTGGCATGGGCCATGTCGCGGGTGATTTCCACGTCGGACACGCTCACCGAGGGCAACCCGTGCTCGCGCACGGCGTTGTGCACCAGGGTGCCGAGTTCACGGCGCAGCTGGGCGGAGACACGGTCGGTTCGATGGAAAGTCTTGGGCACGAGGAGCTCTTGGTTCAGTTGTCGCCCGACCAACGGTCGGGCGCTACAGGTACATGGTAGGGCCCGACCGTTGGTCGGGCCACCTTGCAGCATTACAGGGTGCGCGGCACTTCGATACGCTCGAAGCACTCGATCTGGTCGCCCGGCTTGACGTCGTTGTAGGCCTTCACCGCGATACCGCATTCGGTACCGTTGCGGACTTCCTCGACGTTCTCCTTGAAGCGACGCAGCGATTCCAGCTCGCCCTCGAAGATCACCACGCTGTCGCGCAGCACGCGGATCGGCTTGTTGCGCTTGACCACGCCCTCGATGACCATCGAGCCGGCAACGGCGCCCAGCTTGGAGCTGCGGAAGACGTCGCGGACCTCGGCGATACCGATGATCTCTTCGCGGATCTCCACGCCCAGCAGACCGGATGCCACCTGCTTCACCTGATCGATCACGTCATAGATGATCGAGAAGTAACGCAGGTCGACGCCGTTGGATTCGATGATGCGACGGGCCGAAGCATCCGCACGCACGTTGAAGCCGATGACGGTGGCCTTCGAAGCAGCCGCCGAGTTGGCGTCCGATTCGGTGATGCCGCCCACGCCGGAGTGGATCACGTTGATGCGGATGTCCTCGTTGGACAGCGCGACCAGTGCCTGGCTCAGGGCCTGCACCGAACCCTGCACGTCGGCCTTGATGACCAGGTTGAGGACCTGCTGGCCCTCGCCCTTGCCCAGGGTCGCCATGATGTCTTCCATGCGGCTGCCAGCGGTGGCGACCAGGCGCGACTCACGGCGCTTGGTCTCACGCTGCTGGGCAACATCCTTGGCCAGGCGCTCGTCCTCGACCACCACGAAGTCGTCTCCGGCTTCCGGCACACCGGACAGGCCCAGGACCTGCACCGGGATCGACGGGCCGGCGAACTCCGGCTGCTTGCCGGTTTCGTCGAACAGCGCACGCACGCGGCCGTACTGGATACCGCACACCAGGTAGTCGCCCTTCTTCAGGCGGCCCTGCTGCACCAGCACCGTAGCGACCGGGCCGCGGCCCTTGTCCAGCGACGATTCGATCACCACGCCCGAGGCGCGGCCTTCGTCGACGGCCTTCAGTTCCAGCAGTTCGGCCTGCACCGACACCGCGTCCAGCAGGTCGTCGATGCCCAGGCCGGTCTTGGCCGAGATCTCCACCATCTGGATGTCACCACCGAACTCTTCGGCCACGACCTGCTCGGAGAGCAGCTCGTTCTTGACCCGCATCGGGTCGGCACCGGACTTGTCGATCTTGTTGATCGCCACGATCAGCGGCACACCCGCCGAACGGGCGTGCTGGATCGCTTCCTTGGTCTGCGGCATGACGCCGTCGTCGGCAGCAACCACCAGCACCACGATGTCGGTCAGCTTGGCACCGCGGGCACGCATCGAGGTGAACGCGGCGTGGCCCGGGGTATCCAGGAAGCTGATGACGCCCTTGGGCGTCTCGACGTGATAGGCACCGATATGCTGGGTGATGCCGCCGGCTTCGCCGTGGGCAACCTTGGTGCGGCGGATGTAGTCCAGCAGCGAGGTCTTGCCGTGGTCGACGTGACCCATGATGGTGACCACCGGCGGGCGCTGCACGGCTTCGCCCTGGTTTTCACCGGTCGAAGCCAGCAGCGCGTCTTCGGCATCATTGTCGTTGGCACGGATCGCCTTGTGGCCGAGTTCTTCGGTCACCAGCGCAGCGGTGTCGTGGTCGATGGACTGGGTGATGGTCGCCATCACGCCCATCTTGAACAGCGCCTTCACCACCTCGCCGCCCTTCAGCGCGAGCTTCTGCGCCAGGTCGGCCACGGTGATGGTCTCGCCGATCGCGACTTCACGCACGACCGGGGCGGTCGGGCGCTCGAACGCGTGCGGACCGGCATTGTTGCCACCACGCGACATGTCGCGACGGCCACCGGACTGGTTGCGGCCACCCGGACGTCCACGCGAATTGCTGTTGTTGCTGTTGCCACGACGCGCACGGTCGGCGGCCGACAGGTGCATCTGGCCGGCGAAGCGGTCGCCCGGGCCACGCTCGTTGCGCGGCGCGCTGCGGTTGTTGCGGTCGTCGTTGCGCGGCGGCGGCGGCGGAGCACCACGCGGCGCAGCCGGGGCGGCGGCCGGGGCGCGCGGCGGGCGCGGCGCGGTTTCGTCGATCGGAGCACGCTTGGGCTTGCTGGCGGCCAGTGCCTCGGCCGCCTTGGCCGCAGCCGCAGCTTCCTCGGCGGCCTTCTTCTCGGCCTCGGCGCGTTCCTTGGCGGCGGCCTCTTCCTCACGGGCACGGACGATGGCCTCGTCGCGCAGACGATCCTTCTCGGCCAGGGCCTGCTGTTCGGCGAGGTTGCGCGCACGCGACTCTTCCAGCTTGCGCAGGATGTCGGCGCGCTCTTCGTCCGGCGTCATGGCGCGAGCACCATCCTTGACGTAGGTACGCTTCTGGCGCACCTCGACATTCACGGTCGTCTTGCTGCGACCGGAATTGACCGTCACTTCCTGCTGCTTCCGGCGGTTGAGCGTGATCTTCTTCGCAGACTGATCGGACTCTTCCGGGGCCTGCTCGGGCTTGCCGTGCGAACGACGAAGGAAGCCCAGGAGCTTTACCTTCTCGGAGCTGGTCACGACCTGGTCGGGACCGCTGAACTTCATGCCGGCACCGGCCAGCTGTTCCAGCAGTTTTTCGACCGGCGTGTTGACCAGTTCGGCAAGCTTGCGGATGGTGGTTTGCTGCGACATTCGGATCCTATGATCTTGTGGGCGCCCCCCCGCATCTGGAGGTGGCGCGGATTCTACGCCCTGAGCGGCTCAGGGCCCTGTTCATTGCCGGCTCATTCGCCGCGTTCCAGTCGGGCGATCTCCTCGGCACGGGCGGCCAGGATCAGCGCAGCGGCGCGCGCCTGATCCAGTCCTTCGATGCCGAAGTCCATGACCTCGTCGGCGGCCAGGTCGGACAGATCCTCGCTGGTACGCACGCCGTGGCCGGCCAGCGCGTATGCGGTGGCTTCGTCCATGCCCTTCAGGGACAGCAGGTCCTGCGCCGGCTGGCCGTCTTCAAGGCCTTCTTCGACTGCCAGGGCCTCATTGAGCAGCGCATCGCGGGCACGAGCGCGCAGCTCTTCGACGATGTCCTCGTCGAAACCTTCCACGGCCAGCAGTTCGCCGACCGGGACATATGCGATTTCCTCGACGGTGCCGAAGCCTTCGCTGACCAGGATGCCGGCGATTTCCTCGTCCACTTCCAGCTTGTCCATGAACAGCTGGCGGGCGGCAGCCTGCTCGGCCTCCGACTTGGCGGTGACCTGGTCCTGGGTCATCACGTTGAGCTGCCAGCCGGTCAGGCGGCTGGCCAGGCGCACGTTCTGGCCGCCCTTGCC
Source organism: Stenotrophomonas sp. Ps181 (assembly GCF_025697425.1). NCBI lineage: Bacteria > Pseudomonadati > Pseudomonadota > Gammaproteobacteria > Lysobacterales > Lysobacteraceae > Stenotrophomonas > Stenotrophomonas sp. Ps181. Next base: position 144,209 of record NZ_JAHWBI010000004.1, on the reverse strand, counting down.
GATCGCCTGGGCCAGGCGGTCTTCGGCAACGGCCAGGTCCATCGAGTGCTTGTCCTCATCGACGATGATCGACTGCACTTCGGCCGGCGCCATCGCGTTGATGACGAAGTTGGCCGGGTTGTCGTTCCACAGCACGATGTCGACGCGCTCGCCATTGAGCTCGTTGGACACGGCCTGGACGCGCGAACCGCGCATGCCGATGCAGGCACCGATCGGATCGGTGCGCTGGTCGTGGGCCAGCACGGCGATCTTGGCGCGGTCGCCCGGATCGCGGGCGCAGGCCTTGATTTCCACCAGGCCCTGGCCGACTTCCGGCACTTCCAGCTTGAACAGCTCGATCATGAATTCCGGGGCGGCACGGCTGATGAACAGCTGCGGGCCACGCGGCTCCGAGCGCACTTCGGCCAGGTAGCCGCGCACGCGGTCGCCAGCGCGCAGCACGTCGCGCGGAATGCCCTTGTCCTTCGGAATGAAGCCTTCGGCATTGCCACCGAGGTCGACGTAGATGTTGCCGCGCTCGGCGCGCTTGACCACACCGGTGATCAGCTCACCCACGCGATCCTTCCATGCATCCACGACCTGCTGGCGCTCGGCTTCGCGCACGCGCTGGACGATGACCTGCTTGGCGGCTTGGGCAGCGATGCGGCCGAAGTCCGGGTTCTCGATCTGCTCTTCGATGTAGTCGCCGACCTCGACGCCTTCGGCCTCGTCGACGGCGTCCATCAGGCGGATCTGGCGATCCGGCGATTCCATGACCACGTCATCGGCCACCACTTCCCAGCGGCGGAAGGTTTCGTAGCTGCCATCCTTGTGGTCGATGACCACGCGGGTCAGCACTTCCTCCTCGGGATAGCGCTTCTTCGCTGCCGAGGCCAGGGCGGCCTCGATGGCATCGAAGATCACTTCACGCGGCACGCCCTTCTCGTTGGCGACTGCGTCGACTACCAGCAACAGTTCCTTGCTCATTGGCTCACTCCGCGCGCGGCTTCTTTGCCGCCGGCTCGTTGGAAGAAGAATTCGTGTTCGGCTTCGGACGCTTCGGCGCCGGACCGGTCGGCTTGCTCGGGGCCAGCCCCAGCGCCACCCAGTCGGGCATGATCCGTGCCTTGTCGATGTTGTCGGCCGACACGACCACTTCAGCCTTGTCGACGATGAAGGTGACGGTGCCCGCGGCCTCGTCGATCGCTTCGATGCGGCCCTGCAGGCGACGACGGTTGTCCTGCGGCAGCTTCAGCGTGACCTTGGCCGATTCACCCTGGTGGCGGCCGAACTGCTCCAGGTTGAACAGCGGGCGGTCCACGCCCGGCGAGGACACTTCCAGCGTGTAATTGCCGCTGATCGGGTCTTCGACGTCCAGCTGCGCCGAGACTTCGCGGCTGACCCGCTCGCAGTCGTCGACATTGATGATGCGCTCGGGCTGTTCAGCCAGCGGCACGTCGATGTAAAGGCGCAGGGTCGCACCGCCGGGGGCCGGCAGATACTCAACGCCCAGCAGCTCCAGGCCCAGCGACACAACGGTCGGGGCGAGCAGATTCGCGATGTCGGTTGCCTTGTCGCTCACAGCCTGCCTTGATCTCTATGGTTGGGTGCCGGCCTTGGCCGGCGTGGAAACATGACGCCCCGGAAACGACAAAGGGCCCGTTGGGCCCCTTTTCCGGAAAGACTCCGGTGACTGGATTCCGGTTGCAACCTGCATTGCCTGCCGGTTGCGGCCCTCCTTCCGGGTCCGGACTCCCGCTGGGAGGCCGCCTTCAGGGGTACTGCTAGGCCGCTGATGATAGCGGCTGCACCGCGCTGGTGCAAGGTGCGGGGCCAGGGCTCAGATCCCTTTTCCATACCGGCAGTCGAGCACGGCTCGACTCTACAAAAACGGAACCCGCCCAAAGAAAAACGCCCTCGAAGCAGGACTTCGAAGGCGATCTCCTTACTTGGTAGCGGGGGCAGGATTTGAACCTGCGACCTTCGGGTTATGAGCCCGACGAGCTGCCAGACTGCTCCACCCCGCATCAGAAGCGGAATTATGAGCGATGGCTCCAAAAACTGCAAGCCTTCCCTCATTCATCAAACCGGTTGGCGCCGATCGGACGTTGGTAGCGGGGGCAGGATTTGAACCTGCGACCTTCGGGTTATGAGCCCGACGAGCTGCCAGACTGCTCCACCCCGCACCGGAAGTGTTTGAACTGCTGCCCTGCTCTTTCGAGGAGGGCTACCGCAACGATGTTCTGGCTGAACCGCTGCAGTGACAACTCAGGCTGCGCATATTACACGAATCGCGCAGCTTTGTGTCAACTTTTATGCAAGATGCGCAAATGCCTGCTGGCACCAGACCATGATCGGGTTCCAGGCCAGGCCCAGGGCCAGCAGCGCCAGGGCATTGACGCCCAGCACCACACCCAGCACGCGGTCGTTGTTGCGCGGCATGGCCTCGCCCACCGGCTCATCGAAGTACATGACCTTGATGACGCGCAGGTAGTAGAAGCAGCCGACCACGGCGCACAGCACGCCCAGGATGGCCAGCCACAGCAGGCCGCCGTTGACGGCCGCGCCCAGCACCGCCAGCTTGGTCCAGAAGCCCAGGAACGGCGGGATGCCGGCCAGCGACGCCATGATGCACAGCACCAGGCCGGCCATCCACGGGTTGCGGGCATTGAGGCCCTTGAAGTCCTCGATGTTCTCGGCTTCAAAGCCGGCACGCGACAGCGCGATGATCGCGCCGAAGGCGGCGGTCGACATGATGGCGTAGGCCAGTGCGTAGAACAGCGCAGCGGCATAGCCCTGCGCGCCACCACCGGCGATGCCCATCAGCAGGAAGCCGATGTGCGAGACGGTGGAGAACGCCAGCATGCGCTTGAGATTGCTCTGCGCGATGGCCATCAGGTTGCCGATGACCAGCGAGACTGCGGCCAGGCCGGCGATCAGCAGCTGCAGTTCGGTCGACAGCGGACCCACGCCCATTTCCAGCAGGCGGTAGGCCATGCCGAAGGCGGCCAGCTTCGGCGCCGAGCTGATGAACAGTGCGATCGGTGCCGGGGCACCCTGGTACACGTCCGGCAGCCACATGTGGAACGGTGCGGCACCCAGCTTGAAGGCGACGCCGGCGATCATGAATACCGCACCGGTGATCAGCAGCACGCGCTCTTCCGAGTGCGGGATGGCGTCACGGATGACGTCCAGGTGCAGGCTGCCGGTAGCGCCGTAGATCAGCGACATGCCGTACAGCAGCAGGCCAGAGGCCAGCGAGCCGAGCACGATGTACTTCATCGCCGCTTCCGAGGCCAGGCCGTTTTCGCGGTTGCTGGCGACCAGGGCGTAGGAGCACAGCGCCAGCAGTTCCAGGCCCAGGTAGACCATCAGCAGGCTGCCGGCCGACACCAGGATCATCATGCCGGCGGTGCCGAACAGGATCAGCACCGGGATCTCGCCCTGGAACAGGTTGCGGTCACGCAGGTAACGCCAGCCATAGACCAGGGTCAGGCCGCTGAGCAGCACGATCCCGGTCTTCATCACGTCCGCAGCGGTATCGCGCACGAACATGCCATGGAAGACCTCGCCCTGCCCGCCCACGCCGGTGGCCAGCATGAACAGCACCACGGCCAGCGCAGCGAGCGAGAACAGGTGGGTGACGATCTTATTCCGGTTGCTGACGAACAGGTCGAGGATCATCAGGGCGAAGGCGCTGCCGATCAGCACCAGCTCGGGAGCGAGCGGTGGCAGGTCAGCGGCGGTCAATGGCAGCAGCGGCGAGGTGGTCATCATCAAATCCTGGAATTACAGCAGCTTGCTGGATGCGATCTGCATCGCCAGCTTCGCGATCGAGGGCTCCATCAGGTCGGTCAGCGGCTTGGGATAGATGCCCAGGGCCAGCACGCCGATGGCGAACACGCCCAGCACCAGCCATTCGCGGCCGTTGATGTCCTTCAGTTCGGCAACATGGCTGTTGGCCACTTCACCGAAGAAGATGCGCTTGTACAGCCACAGGGTGTAGGCGGCGCCGATGATCAGGGTGGTGGCCGCGCCCAGCGCGATCCACGGATTACGCTGGAAGGCCGACAGGATGACCATGAACTCGCCGACGAAACCGCTGGTACCCGGCAGGCCCGCGTTGGCCATGAAGAACAGCATGGCGAAAGTGGCGAACCACGGCATCACGTTGACCACGCCGCCGTAATCGGCGATGCGGCGGCTGTGCATGCGGTCGTACAGCACGCCGACGCAGGAGAACATCGCGCCGGACACGAAGCCGTGCGAGATCATCTGCACCATGGCGCCCTGCAGGCCCAGGCGGGCGGCGTCGGCGTTGCCGGCTTCACGCACCAGCCACAGGGCGATGAAGGTGCCCAGGGTGACGAAGCCCATGTGCGCGATCGACGAATAGGCGATCAGCTTCTTCATGTCGTCCTGCACCAGGGCGACCAGGCCGACGTAGATCACTGCGATCAACGACAGCGCGATCACCAGCCAGGCCCATTCCTGCGACGCGTCCGGGACGATCGGCAGGTTGAAGCGCAGGAAGCCATAGCCACCGATCTTCAGGGCGATGGCGGCCAGGATCACCGAACCGGCGGTCGGCGCTTCCACGTGGGCGTCGGGCAGCCAGGTATGGACCGGGAACATCGGCACCTTGACCGCGAAGGCGATCAGGAACGCGAAGAAGATCCAGGTCTGTTCCTTGGCCGACAGCGGCAGCGCGTACAGGTCGGCCAGCTGGAAGCTGCCGCCCTTCATGTACAGGTAGATCAGTGCCACCAGCATCAGCACCGAGCCGAGGAAGGTGTACAGGAAGAACTTCAGCGCAGCGTAGATGCGGCGCGGGCCGCCCCAGACACCGATGATCAGGAACATCGGGATCAGCATCGCTTCGAAGAACACGTAGAACAGCATCGCATCCGTCGCCGCGAAGATACCGACCGTGACGCCTTCCAGGATCAGGAAGGCTGCCACGTACTGGTTCACGCGCTTGTCGATGGCGCTCCAGGCGCCGATCAGGGCGAGCACGCTGACCAGGGTGGTCAGCAGGATCAGCGCCACGGCAATGCCGTCCACGCCCAGGTTGTAGCCGATCTTGTACGCCGGGATCCAGGCATGGGTCTCGACGAACTGCAGACCGTCGATGCCCGCGTTGTAGCCGCTCAGCAGCGAGAGGCTCGCCACGAACGTCAGCACCGCTACGCCCAGCGACGCCCAGCGGGCGGTCTGCGCATCACGGATCGCAAGGATCAGGGCGCCACCGATGATCGGCAGCCAGATGAGGACACTGAGTAGAGGCCAGTTCGACACGTCTTCTTATTCCGTACAGGTCATCAACGCAGGTAATGCATCAGCACGCCCAGCAGGGCAATCAGGCCGATGATCATCGCGAAGGCGTAGTGATAGAGGAAACCGGATTGGGTACGACGCAGCACGCCGGCTGCGACGTCCACAACACGTGCCGAGAGATTGACCACGCCGTCGACGATGTTGCTGTCGATCCAGCGCGAGACCTTGCCCAGCTTGACGCTGCCACCGGCAAAGCCATCGATCCACAGCTTGTCGAAGCCGTACTTGTTTTCCAGCACCGACACCAGCGGAGCGAAGGTCTTGCGGGCCTTGCCCGACAGGTCCGGCTTCCACAGGTAGAACAGTGCGGCCAGCAGGAAGCCCGCAACGGTCAGCATGAACGCCGGAGCCATCATGCCGTGCAGCGCGAAGGCGACCGGGCCGTGGAACTCCTCGCCCAGGAAGCCGATGGTGTTCTTGGCCGGATCGTAGAAGTCGACCACGCCGGTGAAGAACGTATGCGCCTGGCCCTTGATGGCTTCGTGCGCGTGGTGGCCGGCCCAGTCGGTGCCGTACAGCATCGGACCGATGCTGAAGAAACCGATGGCGATCGACGGGATGGCCAGCAGGATCAGCGGCAGGGTCACCACCCACGGCGTTTCGTGCGGCTCATGCGGACCGTGGCCATGGCCGTGGTCATCGTGATGCGCATCGCCGTGGTGGGCGTCGGCGGCGTGGTGATCGTCATGGCCGTGACCATGATCGTCATGATGCACGTCGCGGAAACGCTCCTTGCCATGGAAGGTCAGGAACAGCAGGCGGAAGCTGTAGAAGCTGGTGACGATCACGCCACCCAGCACCGCCCAGTAGCCGTAGGTGGCCACCCAGTTGTTGGACAGGTGCGCGTGCAGCTCGGCGGCCTCGATGATGGTGTCCTTCGAGTAGAAGCCGGAGAAGAACGGCGTACCCACCAGTGCCAGCGTACCGATCCACATGGTGATGAAGGTGATCGGCATGTACTTGCGCAGGCCACCCATCTTGCGCATGTCCTGCTCGTGGTGCATGGCAATGATGACCGAGCCGGCACCCAGGAACAGCAGCGCCTTGAAGAAGGCGTGGGTCATCAGGTGGAACACGGCTGCCGAGTAGGCCGACACGCCCAGTGCAACCGTCATGTAGCCCAGCTGCGACAGCGTGGAGTACGCGACGACGCGCTTGATGTCGTTCTGCACGATGCCGATCAGGCCGGTGAAGAAGGCGGTGGTGGCACCGATGAACAGCACGAAGTTCAGCGCGGTCTGCGACAGCTCGAACAGCGGCGACATGCGGGTGACCATGAAGATACCGGCGGTCACCATCGTCGCGGCGTGGATCAGTGCCGAGATCGGGGTCGGGCCTTCCATCGAGTCGGGCAGCCACACGTGCAGCGGGACCTGGGCCGACTTGCCCATGGCACCGATGAACAGGCAGATGCAGATGACCGTGGCGATCGACCAGATCACCGGCTCGTTCAGCAGCTGCATGCCCAGGATGGTGCCGTCCCAGATCTGCAGCTGGGCGCGCGGGTCGGCCAGCATGCCGGCCTGCGAGAACACCTGCGAGTAGTCCAGGGTGCCGAACACCCACAGCACGCCGGCGATGCCGAGCAGGAAGCCGAAGTCACCGACGCGGTTGACCAGGAACGCCTTCATGTTGGCGAAGATCGCGGTCGGGCGCTTGAACCAGAAGCCGATCAGCAGGTACGACACCAGGCCCACCGCTTCCCAGCCGAAGAACAGCTGCAGGAAGTTGTTGCTCATCACCAGGGTGAGCATCGAGAAGGTGAACAGCGAGATGTAGCTGAAGAACCGCTGGTAGCCCGGGTCGTCCTGCATGTAGCCGATCGTGTAGATGTGGACCAGCAGCGACACGAAGGTCACCACCACCATCATCATCGCGGTCAGCTTGTCGACCATGAAGCCGACGTGGGCCGAGTACTGGCCGACTTCGAAGAACGTATAGATGTTCTGGTTGAACGGCTGCGCGCCGCCCCACAGCAGCTGGTAGAGCGTGTACATCGACAGGCCGCAGGCCACCGCGACGCCGAGGATGGTGATGGTCTGCGCGCCGAAGCGCTTGACCTGGCGACCGAACAGGCCGGCGATGATGCTGCCGAACAGCGGTGCAAGCACCACTGCGATCAACAGACTCTTGGAGAGAGTGATTTCCATCTGTGGATCAGCCCTTCAACGAATCGACTTCGCCGACATTGATCGTGCGGCGGGTACGGAACAGGGTCACCAGGATCGCCAGGCCGATGGCGGCTTCCGCGGCGGCGACGGTCAGGATGAAGAACACGAACAGCTGGCCGGACGGATCGCCCAGCTGGCGCGAGAAGCCGACGAAGTTGATGTTCACCGACAGCAGCATCAGTTCGATCGACATCAGCAGGACGATGACGTTCTTCCGGTTGAGGAAGATGCCGGCCAGGCTGATGGCGAACAGCACCGCGCCAAGCGCAAGGATGTGGCCAAGGGTAATCACGGCTGGGTCTCCTCGCCGGTGGCCGGCTTGCTGTTGCTGTGCACGACCGGTGCTTCGGCACCCATCTTGACCATGCGCAGGCGCTGGCCGGCCTTGACCATGGTCTGCTCGCCCGGGTTCTGGCTCTTGACGCCGGTACGGCGGCGCAGGGTCAGCATGACGGCGGCAACCACGGCCACGGTCAGGATGACTGCGGCGAACTCGAACGGCAGCAGGTATTCGGTGAACAGCGTGCGTGCCAGCCAGGTGATGTTGGAACTGTCGGCGGCGACTGCAGCGGCGTTGTCGGCCGGGAACGGCGTGACCGAGCGTGCCTTGACACCGATCAGGATCAGCATCTGCGCCAGCATCGCCACCGCGACAATGAGCCCGACCGGCAGGTAGCGCACCCAGCCCTCACGCAGCTTGGTGGGGTCGATGTCCAGCATCATCACCACGAACAGGAACAGCACCATCACCGCGCCGACGTAGACCAGCACCAGGGCCACGCCGAGGAACTCGGCACCCACCAGCAGCCACACGCAGGCAATGGAGAAGAAGGTCAGCACCAGGCAGAGCACGGCGTGAACCGGGTTGCGCACGCTGATCACCGCACCGGCCGAAACCGTTGCCGCGATGGCGAACACCCAGAAAGCGATATTTACCCAATCCATCTCTCGACCTCAGCGGTAAGCGGCATCGGCGGCACGACGCTCGGCGATCTCGGACTCGAGACGGTCGCCCAGGGCCAGCAGCTGCGGCTTGGTAACGATGTTTTCGCCACGGTTCTCGAAGTGGTACTCGAGGATGTGGGTTTCGACGATCGAGTCCACCGGGCAGCTTTCTTCGCAGAAGCCGCAGAAGATGCACTTGAACAGGTCGATGTCGTAGCGGGTGGTGCGGCGGGTGCCGTCCTCGCGCTTGGCCGAGTCGATGGTGATGGCCAGCGCCGGGCACACCGCTTCACACAGCTTGCAGGCAATGCAGCGCTCTTCGCCGTTGGGATAACGGCGCAGGGCGTGCAGGCCACGGAAGCGCGGCGACTGCGGGAACTTCTCCATCGGGTACATCATCGTGTACTTCGGCTTGAAGCTGTACTTCAGCGTCAGCCAGAGGCCGGCCAGCAGTTCGAGCAGCAGCAGGCTCTTGAAGTAATGGGTAATCCTGTTCATCACTTAGACGCCCTTTTGAATCACGCCGAAGAACACCATGACGGCGGTAACCGCGATCCACAGAATGGCCAGCGGGATGAAGACCTTCCAGCCCAGGCGCATGATCTGGTCATAGCGGAAGCGCGGGAAGCTGGCACGGAACCAGATGTAGGCACTGGCGAAGAAGAACACCTTGACGAACAACCACGGTGCACCGCCCTTCCAGATCCAGTCGACCAGCGGCGAGACATTGCCGAAATCGACCCAGCCCTGGACCGGGCTCAGCCAGCCGCCGAGGAAGAAGATCGAGATCAGGAAGCTGATCAGGATCATGTTCGCGTATTCGGCCAGGAAGAACAGGGCGAACGCGCCGCCGGAGTACTCCACCATGTGGCCGGCAACGATTTCCGACTCGCCTTCCACCACGTCGAACGGCGCGCGGTTGGTTTCAGCCACGCCCGACACCCAGTAGATGACGAACAGCGGGAACAGCGGCAGCAGGAACCAGTCGAAGAAACCGGAGCTACCGGCCTGCGCAGCGACGATGTTGCTCAGGTTCAGGCTGCCCGAGGCGATCATCACGCCGACCAGGGCGAAGCCCATGGCGATTTCGTAGCTGATCATCTGCGCCGAGGCGCGCATGGCGCCCAGGAACGCGTACTTCGAGTTGGACGCCCAACCGGCCAGGATGATGCCGTAGATGCCCAGCGAGGTCATCGCCAGCAGATACAGCAGGCCGGCGTTGGCGTTGGACAGCACGATCTGCGAATCGAAGGGCACCACCGACCAGGCCGCGAAGGCCGGCGCCAGGGTGATCAGCGGCGCCAGCAGGTAGATCGCCTTGTTGGCGCTGCTCGGCTGGACCACTTCCTTGAACAGCAGCTTGAAGACGTCGGCGAAGGCCTGGAAGATGCCCATGCCCACGTACATCGGGCCGTGGCGGACGTGCATCCAGCCGATCAGCTTGCGTTCCCAGACCACGTAGAAGGCCACCGAGATGATCACCGGAACAGCGATCACCAGGATCTTCAGGATGATCCAGATCAGCGCGCCGATGTCACCAAGGCCAAGCAGCCACTGGTGCAGCGGATCGACCGCGTTCAACAGCAATTCGTTCATGCAGCCACCACCGATACGCGAGCGGCACCCAGCGGCGCGGTCGCGCCGTGGCCCGATTCAATCCAGACCGAACCCGCAGCGACGCGGGCGTCGACCACCACCGGCAGGGTGGCCTTGCCGGCATCGGTGCCGACCTTGGCCATCTGCCCTTCCTGCAGTTGCAGGCGAGCGGCATCTTCAGCGTTCAGCACGATGCGCGGGGCGTTGTTGAGCGGATGCGACTGCAGCGCCGGCGCGCGACGGACCACCGCATCGGTGCGGTAGATCGCGGCGGTCGAAGCCACTTCCAGGCCTTCGCCGGCAACCGCCGGCTGCGCCGAAGCGGCGACGTTGACCGACACCGGGGCCAGGCTGGCACGCAGGCCGGCCAGGTCGGTGAAGTCGAAACCGGCCAGCGCCATGTCGCCGCCCAGTGCGCGCAGCACGCGCCAGCCTTCACGGGCCTCGCCCGGCAGCTTGCCGCCGGCACGGGCCGACTGCTCGCGACCATCGAGGTTGGTCAGGGTGGCATCGATTTCCGGCAGCGCACCGATCGGCAGGATCACGTCGGCAACGTCGCGGGTCGAGGCGCAGGCGAACTGGCTGAAGGCCACCACCTGCGCACCAGCCAGCGCCTTGCGGGCGGCCGGGGCGTCGGCGAAGTCCAGGCCCGGCTCGAGGCCGTACACCACGTAGGCCTGGCGCGGCTGCGCCAGCATCGCGGCGACGTCCTTGCCGGCCGGCAGCACGCCGGCGCGGGTGAGGCCGACGGCGTTGGCACCCTGCGGGATGCGGCACAGCCTGGCACCGGTGGCGGCAGCGAACTCACGCGCAGCAGCGCGGATCGCGGCGGCCTGCGGGTGGTTCTCGGCGATGCCACCAACGATCAGCACGGTGTTGTTGCCGCCCTGCACGGCCGAACGCAGCTCGGCGTTGGCCAGCGCGTCGACGAACTTTGACGGGGCAACGATCTGCTTGCCGGCAATGCTGAAGGCGAAGTCGAAGTCCACCGGATTGATGACGTGGATCTTCGCGCCCTTGGTGGTCTGCGCCTTGCGCAGGCGGGCGTGCAGCAGCGGCAGTTCGTGGCGGATGTTGCTGCCCAGAACGACGATGCGGTCGGCGCCTTCGATTTCGGCCAGCGGCAGGCCGAACACTTCGGCGGTTGCGGCGTCGGAGAAATCGCGGTTGTTGATGCGGTGGTCGATGTTGCCCGAACCCAGGCCCTTGGCCAGGCGGGCCAGCAGTGCGCCTTCCTCGTTCGAGGTCGACGGGTGCACCAGCACGCCCAGGTTGTCGCCCTGGTTGGCCTTGAGGATCTCGGCGGCCGCGGCCAGGCCTTCGGCCCAGCTCACTTCCTTCCACTCGCCATTGACCTTGCGCAGCGGCTTGACCGCACGGTCTTCGCTGTACAGGCCCTGGTGCGAGTAGCGGTCACGGTCGGACAGCCAGCACTCGTTCACCGCTTCGTTGTCGCGCGGCACGGTGCGCAGCACTTCGCCGCGACGCACGTGCAGGAACAGGTTCGAACCCATCGCGTCGTGGTAGCCCAGCGATTCGCGCGCGGTCAGTTCCCACGGGCGGGCGCGGAACTGGAACACCTTGTTGGTCAGTGCGCCGACCGGGCAGACGTCGACGACATTGCCGGACAGTTCGGTGGTCAGCGGCTTGCCGTCGAAGGTACCGATCTGCAGGTTCTCACCGCGGTACATGCCACCCAGTTCGTAGGTACCGGCAACGTCGGCGGTGAAGCGGACGCAGCGGGTGCACTGGATGCAGCGGGTCATCTCGGTGGCGACCAGCGGACCCATGTCCTCGTCAGGCACCACGCGCTTGCGCTCGTTGAAGCGGCTGACCGAACGGCCATAGCCCAGCGACACGTCCTGCAGCTCGCACTCGCCGCCCTGATCGCAGATCGGGCAGTCCAGCGGGTGATTGATGAGCAGGAACTCCATCACCGAGCGCTGGAACTTCAGCGCCTTCTCGCTGCGGGTGGCGACCTTCATGCCGTCCATCACCGGGGTGGCACAGGCCGGCGCCGGCTTCGGCGACTTCTCCACGTCCACCAGGCACATGCGGCAGTTGGCGGCGATCGGCAGCTTCTCGTGGTAGCAGAAGCGCGGAATGGAGATGCCGGCCTTGTCGGCGGCCTGGATGATCATCGAGCCCTTGGGCACGACCAGCGACTTGCCATCGATCTCGATGGTGACGTGATCGGGTGGGACGCTCGGATTTACGGGTTGCGCGCTCATGCAGCGGCTGCCTCCACCTTCTTGCCGTCAACCATCGAATGACCGTTGACGATGTAGTACTCGAACTCGTCCCAGAACTGGCGCAGGAAGCCCTGGATGGGCCATGCAGCCGCTTCGCCGAACGCACAGATGGTGTGGCCTTCGATCTGGCCGGCCACTGCCTTCAGCTGGTGCAGGTCTTCCATCGTGGCCTTGCCGGCGACGATGCGCTCCAGCACGCGGTGCATCCAGCCGGTGCCTTCACGGCACGGGGTGCACTGGCCGCAGGATTCCTTGTGGAAGAACTGGCTGATGCGGCAGGCGAACTTGACGCAGCAGACGCTGTCGTCGAGCACGACGATCGCGCCCGAACCCAGGCCGGAACCCAGAGCACGGATGGTGTCGTAGTCCATCGGCAGGCCCTTCAGCTCGGCTGCGGTCAGCACCGGCATCGACACACCGCCCGGGATCGCGCCCTTGAGCTTGCGGCCCGGACGCAGGCCACCGGCCATTTCCAGCAGGTCGTCGAAGGTGGTGCCCAGCGGCACTTCGAAGTTGCCGCCGTTCTGCACGCAGCCTGACACCGAGAAGCACTTCGGGCCGCCGTTGGCGGTCAGGCTCAGACCCTTGAACCACTCCGGGCCGTTGCGGATGATCGCCGGCACCGAACCGTAGGTTTCGGTGTTGTTGATCGTCGACGGCTTGCCGTACAGGCCGAAGTTGGCCGGGAACGGCGGCTTGTAGCGCGGCTGGCCCTTCTTGCCTTCCAGCGATTCCATCAGCGCGGTTTCTTCGCCGCAGATGTACGCGCCGGCGCCCAGCGCGCCGTAGATGTCGATGTCCACGCCGCTGCCGAGGATGTTCTTGCCCAGCCAGCCGTTCGCATAGGCGTCGGCCAGGGCCTGCTCGAAGTGCTCGAACGGCTCGTGGTGGAACTCACCGCGCAGGTAGTTGTAACCCACGGTCGAACCGGTGGCGTAGCAGGCGATCGCCATGCCCTCCACCACCGAATGCGGGTTGTAGCGCAGGATGTCGCGGTCCTTGCAGGTGCCCGGCTCGGATTCGTCCGAGTTGCAGAGGATGTACTTCTGCATGTTGCCCTTGGGCATGAAGGACCACTTCAGGCCGGTCGGGAAGCCGGCGCCACCGCGGCCGCGCAGGCCCGAGGCCTTGACCATCTCGATGACCTGCTCCGGCGGGATCTTCTCTTCGAGGATCTTGCGCAGGGCAGCGTAGCCACCGGTCTTCAGGTAGCTTTCGTACGACCACGGGGTGTCGTAATGCAGGGTGGTATAGACCACCTGGTGCGGCAGCGGCGCGGGGCCGACCGGACCCTTGGATTCGTGGTGATGTGCCATGCCCTTACTCCAGCCCGTCCAGCAGCTCGTCGACCTTTTCCAGGGTCAGACGCTCATGGTAGTGACCGTTGATGACCATCATCGGCGCGCCACCGCAGCCGGCCAGGCACTCTTCCTCGCGCTTGAGGTAGACGCGGCCGTCAGGGGTCGATTCACCGTGCTTGATGCCCAGCTTCTTCTCGCAATGGCGCACGATGTCCTCGGCGCCATTGAGCCAGCAGCTGATGTTGGTGCAGATGGCCACGTTGTTGCGGCCCACCTTCTCGGTCTCGAACATCGAGTAGAAGCTGGCGACCTCGTAGGCCCACACCGGCGGCAGGTCCAGGTACTTGGCCACGCCGGCGATCAGTTCGTCGGTCAGCCAGCCCTGGTTCTGCTCCTGGGCCGCATGCAGGCCCTGCAGCACGGCAGAGCGCTTGCGGTCCGGCGGGAACTTGGACAGCCAGTGATCGATGTGAGCGCGGGTCTTGTCGCTCAGCACCACCATCGGGTCGACGTCGCGCGCCGCCTCGAAATTACCTGTCGCCTTCATCGGCCGACCTCAGCGAAATGCATAACGTGAAATTCCAGAAACTGCGGCGCCGGCTTGCGCCGGCTGCCTGCAGCGGGCGTTGGCGTGGCGGACGGCATTACCGGTCAACCTCGCCGAACACCAGGTCGTAGGTGCCGATCATCGCCACCACGTCGGCCAGCATGTGGCCGCGCACGACCGAATCGATCGAGGACAGGTGGGCGAAGCCCGGCGCACGCAGGTGCACGCGGAACGGCTTGTTGGCGCCATCGGAGACCAGGTAGCAGCCGAATTCGCCCTTCGGGGCTTCCACCGCCGAGTAGGTCTCGCCGGCCGGCACGCAGTAGCCTTCGCTGAACAGCTTGAAGTGATGGATCAACGCTTCCATGTCGTCCTTCATGTCCTCGCGCCTGGGCGGAGCGACCTTGAAGTTCTTCACCATCACCGGGCCCGGGTTGGCCTTCAGCCACGCCACGCACTGCTTGATGATGCGGTTGGATTCGCGCATTTCGGCAACGCGGACCAGATAGCGGTCGTAGCAGTCGCCTTCCTTGCCCAGCGGGATGTCGAAATCGACGGCATCGTACTTGGCGTACGGACGCTTCTTGCGCAGGTCCCAGGCAATGCCCGAGCCGCGCAGCATCACGCCGGTCATGCCCCACTGGTGGGCCAGTTCGGGAGTGACCACGCCGATGCCGACGGTACGCTGCTTCCAGATACGGTTGTCGGTCAGCAGGGTTTCGTATTCGTCGATGCGCTTGGGGAACTCGACGGTGAAGTTCTCCAGGAAGTCCAGCAGCGAGCCCTCGCGCGAAGCATTGAGCTGCTTCAGCGCCTTGCCCTTGTGCCAGCGCGACTCCTTGTACTTCGGCATGTGGTCCGGCAGGTCGCGGTAGACACCGCCCGGACGGTAGTACGCCGCGTGCATGCGCGCGCCGGAAACCGCTTCGTAGCAGTCCATCAGCTCTTCGCGTTCACGGAAGGCGTACAGCATCACCGCCATCGCGCCCAGGTCGAGCGCGTTGGAACCCAGCCACATCAGGTGGTTGAGGATGCGGGTGATTTCATCGTACATGGTGCGGATGTACTGGGCACGCTCCGGCGCCTCGATGCCCATCAGGGTCTCGATCGCGCGCACGTAGGCGTGCTCGTTGCACATCATCGATACGTAATCCAGGCGATCCATGTAGCCGATCGACTGGTTGAACGGCTTGGACTCGGCCAGCTTTTCGGTACCACGGTGCAGCAGACCCACGTGCGGGTCGGCGCGCATGATGGTTTCACCGTCCATTTCCAGGATCAGGCGCAGCACACCGTGAGCGGCCGGATGCTGCGGACCGAAGTTCATGGTGTAGTTGCGGATTTCCTGCCGGCTTTCGGCGGCGTTGCTGGCGAATGCTTCGCCGGCCTGGTGTACGTGGCTCACTTCACTGCCTCCTGCGCGCGCTCACCTTCTGCGGTCTGCAGGCGGGCGTCGTCGCGGATCACGCGCGGCACGCCGACACGCGGCTCCACCGAGGTGACCGGTTCGTAGATCACGCGCTTCTTCTCTTCGTCGTAGCGGACTTCGACATTGCCGATCAGCGGGAAGTCCTTGCGGAACGGATGGCCAACGAAACCGTAGTCGGTCAGGATCCGGCGCAGGTCCGGGTGGCCCTCGAAGATCACGCCGTACAGGTCGAACGCCTCGCGCTCGAACCAGTTCAGGCCCGGCCAGATACTGGTCAGCGAGGACACCACCGGCAGCGCTTCGTCAGGGGCGAAGCAGCGCAGGTGCATCATCAGGTTGTGCTGGTAAGAACGCAGCTGCGCGACCACGGCGAAGCGCTGGGTCGGCATGTGCTGCGGGCGGGCACCGTCGGCACCGTTTTCCTCGGTGGGGAACTCGCCCCACGCGAAGCGGCCCTGGGCCTTGCCTTCGACGCCTCGGCTGAAGCCCTGCGAGGACACGTCGGCGGTGTCCCATTCGTCGGAGCCATAACCGAGGTAGTCGACGCCGCACAGATCCACGGCCTGCTCGAAACCAAACTCGTCACGCAGCGCCAGGGCGGTGGCGTGCCACTCGGCGGCAGGCACTTCCAGCGTCACTTCGCCGCGGGGTTCGACCACGATGACCTTCGCACCAGCGAAACGTGCGGAGAGTCGGTCGATGAAGGATGCTTGCTCTGCCATGGGGGCTTGGCGCGCTCTAGTCAGGTGAAGGGGTCAGCGGGCGATGGTCTGTGTACGCCAGATCTTCTTCTGCAGCTGCAGGATCCCGTACACCAGCGCCTCGGCGGTCGGCGGGCAGCCCGGGACATAGACGTCCACCGGCACCACGCGATCACAGCCGCGCACGACAGAATAGGAGTAGTGGTAATAGCCACCGCCGTTGGCGCAGCTACCCATGGAGATGACCCACTTCGGGTCCGGCATCTGGTCGTAGACCTTGCGCAGCGCCGGGGCCATCTTGTTGACCAGGGTACCGGCCACGATCATCACGTCGGATTGACGCGGCGACGGGCGGAACACCACGCCGTAGCGGTCAAGATCCAGGCGCGCGGCGCCGGCGTGCATCATCTCGACCGCACAGCAGGCCAGGCCGAAGGTCATCGGCCACATCGAGCCGGTGCGCGCCCAGTTCAGCAGTGCGTCGACGCTGGTGGTGACGAAGCCCTTTTCCAGCAGCGGGTTGTCGCCTTCCGGCCGCAGGATGTCATCAACCCGGCCTTCCGGCGACGGGTTGTTCATGAGGCCATCGAGAGTCTGAATCACTCCCATTCCAGCGCTCCCTTCTTCCAGACGTAAATGAAACCGAGGAACAGCATGCCGACGAACAGGCCCATGGTGACCAGCGAACGGGCGCCCAGTTCCATGAAGACCTGGGTCCACGGCACGATGAAGATGATTTCCAGGTCGAAGACGATGAACTGGATCGCGATCAGGTAGTAGCGCACGTCGAACTTCATGCGCGCGTCTTCGAAGGCTTCGAAGCCGCACTCATACGGCGACAGCTTTTCCAGATCGGGGCGGCGGGGACCGAGGAATCGACCAACCAGCATCAGCGTAACGCCGATACCGGTGGCAACGATCAGAAACAGCAGAGACGGCAAATATTCGGCCAGCACAGCGATTCTCTCTTGCCTCTGCCGCCGCGCCTGCAGGCGCTTTGGCATGGGGGAGTGGACGGGAACCTGCCTGGCGCCTTGCGCGCCAGACGAACCCGCTTTACTTACAAATGGTGCCCAAGAGGGGACTCGAACCCCTACGACTTGCGTCGCTACCACCTCAAGGTAGTGCGTCTACCAATTCCGCCACCTGGGCAAACGATCACATCAGACTATCTTCCCGATGCGCCGCGTATTGTAACCGGCTTCAGTCTTTCTGGGAGCCTTCCGAAGGCTTTTCTTCACCAGAAACCGAAGATTCCGCCTGAGCCGGCACATTTGCGGCCGGAACCGGGGCGGCCGGAACCGCATCGGCCTTCGGGACGGCCGGCAGCTCGCCCGCCGGAGCCGCCGGAGCGGTCGCTGCCGGGGCGGACATCAGACCCAGATCCTGGTCGGCCGCCGGACGGGTACCGTGACCGGCATACCAGGCCATGAAGAGGCTGATGCCAAAGAACACGACAGCCAGCCACTTGGTGGATTTGGACAGGAAGTTCGAAGCGCCACGCGCACCGAACACCGTGCCCGAGGCACCAGCACCAAAGCCCGAACCTGCCGCCGCACCCGAGCCACGCTGCATCAGGATCAGCGCGATCATGGCCACAGCGACCAGCACGTAGACGACATTGAGGATCAACATCAGCATTGGAAACCGCCCTCGGACAATACTTCTAGGATTAGTTCGCGGCCGCCGCCCGTGCGATGGCCAGGAAGTCCGCGGCCACCAGGGAGGCGCCGCCGACCAGCCCACCATCGACATCCGGCTGCGCGAACAGTTCCCCGGCATTGTCGGGCTTCACGCTACCGCCGTAAACAATGGGCAGTGAATCAGCGATTCTAGCATCGATACGGGCGACTTCGCCACGGATGAACGCGTGCACCTGCTGTGCCTGCTCCTTGCTGGCGGTACGGCCGGTGCCGATGGCCCAGACCGGCTCGTAGGCGACCACGGCGTTGGCGAAACCGGCCGCACCGACCAGTTCCAGCACCGGCGCCAACTGGCTGGCGATGACCGTTTCGGTCTGCCCGGCCTCCCGCTGTTCCAGGGTCTCGCCCACGCACAACACCGGGACCAGGCCGGCATGCTGGGCGGCGGCGAACTTGCGCGCGACCAGCTCGCTGCTTTCATGGTGGTACTGGCGGCGCTCGGAGTGGCCGACCAGGCCATAGCGGGCCCCGACCTCAACCAGCATGGCTGCACAGACCTCGCCGGTGTAGGCACCCTTCTCATTGCTGCTCACGTCCTGCGCGCCGAACGCCAGGCCGGTCCCGCCGAAGTCCTCGACCAGCTCGCCCAGGTACGGCAGCGGCGGCAGGATCACCACCTCGACCCCGTCCAGCGGCAGACCGGCGGCCACCTGCCCCAGCAGTTCATTGGCGAATTGACGGCTGCCATGCAGCTTCCAGTTTCCGGCGACGATCTTGCGGCGCATGAGCGGGTGGCTCCTGTGTGAAGTCAGCCGATCATGATACCCGTTACGGCAAAAATCCGTTTCCTTGTAAGCGGTTACATGGATTTTCAGCCAACGGCGCAGCCCCTCGTGGCGGGGGGGGGGGCGGGGTTTGGTTGGTCGCGGAGAGCCCGGCTAGATCTGGGGCTTGGCCGGGCGGGTGGGACTGCGCAGGGGGCGCTGCAAGTACGTCCATGTAAGCTCGATCGCCGCTTGCTCGTGTGCGCTGTCCTGCGCACACGAGCAAGGCGCCATCGAGCCCCCAGGGGTGAGGTCGCTTTGCTTGCGAAGCACTGCTTCGCAAGCGCCCGAACGCACAGCCGCCAGCGGCTGGGCCGGTCTGGGGGTTCACGGCGTGTCCTGCCAACTCACGCCGCCCCGCCCAACACGCAGAAACCCAGAGCCGCTTTGGCTTTGGGTTTGCCGGCCAGCGGCCGGCACTACCGCGGGTGCAGGGTGCAACCCTGCAAAGAAAAAGGCCGCCTTTCGGCGGCCTCGCTTCTCTTTATTTCAGCTTGATCTCGCGCAGGCGCTCCTCGAGGAAGCCGTGGGCGGTGATCGGCTCCGGGTACCGGCTCGGGTTCTCCGGGGTGATGCACGAGGGCAGCACGTCGATCAGGAAGTCCGGGTTCGGGTGCAGGAAGAACGGCACCGAGTAGCGCGGCTGGCGCGCCAGCTCGCCCGGAGGATTGACCACGCGGTGGATGGTCGACGGATACACATGGTTCGTCAGGCGCTGCAGCATGTCGCCGATGTTGACCACGATGGTGTCCGCGTCCGAGGTGAACGGCACCCACTCGCCGTCGTGCGACTGCACTTCCAGGCCCGCGGCACTCGCACCCACCAGCAGGGTGATGAAGTTGATGTCGCCATGAGCACCGGCACGCACGTTCGGGATGTCGTCGGTGGTGATCGGCGGGTAGTGGATCGGGCGCAGGATCGAATTGCCGAAGTTGGTCTTGTCGGCGAAGAAATTCTCCGGCAGGCCGATGTGCAGGGCGAGCGCCGACAGCACGCGCGACCCCAGGTTGTCCAGCGCCTGGTACAGGCCGTACCCCCGCTCGCGGAAGCCCTCGACTTCGGTCGGCCACAGGTTCGGCGCCATCACGTCACGGTACTTGGAGTCGTCGGCGATCTCGCGGCCGATGTGCCAGAACTCCTTCAGGTCGAAGTGCTTGGAGCCCTTGGCGGTCTCCACGCCGAAGGGGGTATAGCCGCGGGCGCCGCCGCTGCCAGGCACGTGGTACTTGCGCTTGACCTCTTCCGGCAGGGCGAAGAAGGCCTTGAAGGCATCGTAGGCCGCGTCGATGTCGGCCTGCGGGATGCCGTGGTTGCGGATGCCCGCGAATCCCCATTGGCGATAGGCCGCGCCCAGCTCGGCCACGAAGGCCTCGCGGTCGCTGTCGAAACGGGTGATGTCGAGGGTGGGGATCTGGCTCACAGCGGTTCCTGGCTTGTCATTGGGTCTGGGGGGCCAGCGCATTCATGGCCCGCCTGAACATTGTGACAGATCGCCCGGGGGACGCCACTCGATACGAAGAAACAAACCGATACAATGCGCGACCCGCGCGCGGATTAACGCTTCCGTCACGTTGGGCCCGACCCTTTGCCCGCTTCCTGAATCCGCCCCGCATGTCCGCAGCCGCCCCTGCCACACCCGCCCTTGAAGGCTCCACCCGGCGTTGGCGCCGGCTGGCCTGGTGGTCGCTGTTCGTCGCCGGCAATGCGGCCCTGGCTGCGGCGATCGCACTGGGCAACGTGCCGCTACGGGACAATCCAGGCGGCAGCGCGGGCCTGGCCTACCTCGCGATCGCCCTGCCCGGCCACCTGCTCGCGTTCGGCGCGCTGGCCGGCCTGCTGCCGTTGCTGCTGGGGCTGTGGCCACGCACTGCCCGTACGCTGAGCATCAGCGCCGTTCTCCTGCAGGGCCTGTGGCTGTGCCTGCTGCTGGTCGACGCCAAGGTCTTCACCCTGTACCGCTTCCACCTCAACGCCATGGTCGTGAACATGGTGTTCGGCGGCGCCCTGCAGGACCAGGTCGCCCTGTCCTGGAAGACCTGGCTGCAGGTCGCGCTGCTGGTCGCCGCGGTCTTCGCCGCCGAAGGCCTGCTGGCCTGGGCGTGCTGGAAGCTGCTGCCGGCAGCGCCACGCCGGCGACGGGTGCTGCAGGCGTGGGCAGCGGTCGCGCTTCTGATGGCCGGCGGCCAGGTGGCCACCGCCTACTACGACGCCCGCGGCGACCGCGATGTGATCGTGCAGTGGAACTACCTGCCGTGGGCGCAACCGATCACCGCCAAGAGCTTCATGCGGCGCCTGGGCGTGGTCAGCCGGCAGCAGGCCGGCCTGCCCGACCCGCGCCATGCGCAGCTGCAGTACCCGCTGCACCCGCTGCGCTGCCAGAACCCGCATCGCCCCAATGTGCTGATGGTGGTGCTGGAATCGCTGCGCCAGGACGTGCTGACACCGCAGTTGATGCCCAACACGTCTACGCTGGCGCAGGACGCGCGTGTGTTCGATCACCACTTCAGCACCGGCAATGCCACCCGCTACGGCCTGTTCGGGCTGCTGTACGGCCTGCCCGGTGGTTACTGGCCAAGCATGCTCGACGAACAGCGTGGCTCGCAGCTGTTCCAGGTGCTGGGCCAGCAGGGCTACGACCTGCACCTGTACGGCAGTGCGCCGTTGTACAGCCCGGAATTCGATCGCACCGCATTCGCCGATGTGCGCGACCAGCTGCACCAGGGGCCATCGGCACTGAAGTCCGACGGCCGCGACCGCGCGATCATCAGCGCGTTGCAGCAGGACATCCGCGCCAGCCAGGCGGCGCAGCGCCCGTGGTTCGGCTTCGTGTTCCTCGACTCCACCCACGCGCCCTACCACATGCCCGACGGTTACCCGCCCGTGGCGACGCCGATGGCCGCGGACATCGACTTCCTCAAATTTGGCCCGGAGCATGACCCGACGCCGGAACTCAACCGCTACCGCACCGCCGTGCACTATGCAGACAGCCTGATCGGCTCGCTGTTGGACGACCTGCGCTCACAGGGCCTGGCCGAGGACACCATCGTGCTGGTCACCGGCGACCATGCCGAAGAGTTCAACGACCTCAAGCTGAACTATTGGGGCCACAACGGCAACTTCTCCGACTACCAGCTGCAGGTCCCGTTCGTGCTGCATTGGCCAGGCATGGCCGCTGGCCGCGACGCCCGCACCAGCTCGCACGAAGACTGGGTACCGACACTGATGCGCCATGCGCTGGGCTGCGAGAACGCGCTGAGCGATTTCAGCACCGGCCAGGACCTGCTGGCCGAACCGCAGGGCCCGCGTGCCCTGGTGGTCGAAAGCTGGTCGCAGCGCGCGATACGCCATGGCGACGCGATCTACGTGTTCGACAAATTCGGCAACGCCACGGCGCTGGACCGGCACTACCTCCCGCTGCCCCAGCAGGCCCCTGATGCGGCTGCCGTACGCACTGCATGGGAAGCGTTGACCCGCTTCCGCAACCGCTGACCCTCAAGGATCGATCCCGCATGAACCGTCCGCTGCGCATCCTGCACACCGAAGCCGCCAAGGGAATGGGCGGACAGGAGATCTACATCTTCCGCCACATGCAGGTGATGCGCGCGCGTGGCCATGAGGTGGCGCTGCTGTGCCAGCCCGAAGCACGACTGGCCAAGCTGGCCCGCGACGACGGTTTCACCGTGCACACCCTGCGCATGGGGGGCCTGCTGCGCCTGCTGCGCGGCATCTGGTCGGTCTCGCGCCTGGTGCGTCGCGAGCGCTACGACGTGGTCAACACCACCAGCCGCCGTGACGCGTTGATCGCCGCCGCCGGCGCACGCCTGGGCGGAACACCGCTGGTTATACGCTCGCGCCACCTGATGAGCCCGGTCAACTCGCTGCTGACCTATACCGGCCTGCCGCACCGGGTGCTGACCGTCAGCAGCTTCGTCAAGCAGCTGCTGGCCGAGCGCGGCATTCCGGCCGAGCACATCGGCATCGTGCCGCCAGTGGCAGTCCCGCCGCGCTGGAGCGAGATCCGCAAGGCCGATCCCTGGCAATGCCTGCAGGAGGTGCGCGCGGAAGTGCGCGCCGAGCTCGGCTTCGGCGAACAGGACATCGTGGTCGGTTGCGTGGCGGTGCTGCGCGAACCCAAGGGCCATGCCGACCTCCTGCAGGCGATGGTGCCGCTGTGCAGGACGCATCCGAACCTGCACCTGGTGGTGATCGGCGATGGCCAGCCGGTCATGGATCGGCTGCAGGCGCTGCGCGACGAGCACGGGCTGCAGCAACAGGTGCATCTGCTGGGCTACCGCGATGGCGCCTGCCGGCTGATGGCCGGCTTCGACGTCTTCGCGCTGGCTTCGCACAAGGAAGCGGCCGGTACCGTGTTCCTGGAGGCCGCCTATGTCGGAGTGCCGATCGTGGCCACGCGCGTGGGTGGCGTGCCGGAGATGGTGGTCGATGGCAGCAATGCCATCCTCACCCGATTGGGCGACAATGCAGCCCTGACAGGCGCACTGCGCCTGCTGGTGGAAGATCCGGAACGGCGACGGCAGATGGGCCGCGCCGGGTGGGACTGGATGCACGGCGCGCACCGGTTCACCCCCGATGGCCACGGTGAGACCACCGAACACTACTACCGCCAGTGGCTGAAGGAGCTGGGACATGGCTGATGCCCGAACCGTACCGGTGCTCATGCACCACCACGTCAGTCCGTCGCCGGGCATGATCACCGTGTCACCGGAGAATTTCGAAAGCCAGATCGCTTGGTTGGCCGGCAACGGCTGGACTTCGCTGACACTGGACCAGTACGCCGGCTTCCTGGCCGGCAGGCCGGTGCCGCGCAAGTCGATCGTGATCACCTTCGACGATGGCTACCTGGACAACTGGGTGTATGCGCACCCGATCCTGCAGAAGTACGGCATGCACGCAGTGGTGTTCGTGGTCACCGGCTGGATGGGCGAAGGCCCGGAGCGGCCCCATGCGGGGCTTGCCGGGGCAGTGCTGCCTGCCACGCCGGACCACCGCGGCTGCGAAGCGGCGATCTACGAGCAGAACCGCAGCGACGACGTGATGATGCGCTGGAGCGAAGCGCGCGCGGCCATCGCCGCCGGCACCTTCGAAGTGCATTGCCACACCCATACCCACACCCGCTGGCTGCGCCGCGACGACCTGGACCGCGCACAGCGCCGTGCCGGCCTGAGCCACGATCTGGCAGTCTCGCGCGAAGTCCTGCGGGACAAGCTCGGCGAGGTGTCCGATACGCTGTGCTGGCCGTACGGCGATTTCGACCAGGACCACATCGAGGTGGCACGCGAGCACGGCTTCCGCTACCTGCACACCACCCACCCGTTCGGCCGTAACGTGGTCGGCGGCGATCCGGAACGCATCTACCGCTTCGCGATCCGCAACCGCCCGGCCAGCTGGTTGCGCAAGCGCATCGCACAAAGCTACAACCCGCTGATCGCGCCGCTGTTCAATGGCTTCAAGGCGCGGCAGAAGAAGATGGTGCCGGGGCCGTGAGCCTCGCGCAGCCCTGCCGCCTGAACGAAAAACGCCCCGGCTTTACGGGGCGTTCTTGTTTGGGCGCATGCACAGCTGCCTCAGGCGGCGGCTTCACGTACCGCCGCGGACAGGCGGTCCAGCGTGTCCTGCATCAGCGATGCATCATCGGCCTCGACCGTGACACGCACCACCGGCTCGGTACCGGACGGGCGCAGGAATGCACGGCCACGGCCGGCCACTGACTGCTGCGCGACGGCCAGCGCGGCCTGCACGCTGTCGGCCTGCACCGTTGCCTTGGCCGAGACATTGCCCAGCCGCACGTTGACCGTCTTCTGCGGCACCCGCACCAGTCCCTTCAATGCCTGGCGCAGGGTCTGCCCGCTGTTGCGCAACGCCACCAGCACCTGCAGCGCACTGACGATGCCGTCACCGGTGGTGGCCCGATCCAGGCACAGCAGGTGACCGGAGGCTTCGCCGCCGAGCACCCCACCGCCTTCGATCAACGCCTGGTGCACATAGCGATCACCGACGTTGCTGCGCACGAAAGGAATCTGCAGATCGGCGAAGGCCTTCTCCACGCCGTAGTTGCTCATCAGCGTGCCGACCACCGGGCCGCGCAGGCGGCCTTCGGCTTTCCATGCTCGGGCCAGGATGTACAGCAGATCATCGCCGTCGACCGGGTTGCCCTGGTCGTCGGCCATCAGCACGCGGTCGCCGTCGCCGTCGAAGGCAATGCCGAGATCGGCGCGGGTTTCGCGGACCTTGGCCGCGAGATTGTCGATATGGGTGGAGCCCACGCCGGCGTTGATGTTGACGCCGTTGGGCTCGGCGCCAATGCCGATCACCTCGGCACCCAGCTCGCGGAACAGCAGCGGTGCGATCTGGTAGGTGGCGCCGTGCGCGCAGTCCAGCACCAGGCGTACGCCACGCAGGTCGAACGCGCGCGGCACGCTGGCCTTGCAGAACTCGATGTAGCGGCCGACCGCCTCGCGGCCACGCGACGCCTTGCCCAGCTTCTCCGATTCGACGGTGGTGAACGGAACGTCCAGCGCCGCTTCGAGGGCGAGCTCGGTGGCATCGTCGAGCTTCTCGCCCTGGGCGGAGAAGAACTTGATGCCGTTGTCGTAGTGCGGGTTGTGCGAGGCACTGATGACGATGCCGGCATCCACGCCCAGCGTACGGGTCAGGAACGCCACCGCCGGAGTCGGCATCGGCCCCAGCAGCTGCACGTCGGCACCGGCGGCCACCAGGCCGGCTTCCAGTGCCGCCTCGAACATGTAGCCGGAAATGCGGGTGTCCTTGCCGATCACCACGATCGGCCGGCGCCCGTCCTGGCCGCGCTGGGCGACCAGGACACGGCCCAGGGCGTTGCCCAGGCGCAGCACGAAGTCGGCCGAGATCACGCCCTGGCCGACCCGGCCACGGATGCCATCAGTACCGAAGTACTTGCGGCCTCCCATCAAGCCACCTCCGGCGCCGGCTGACGGCCCAGCATCGCCAGCAGGTCGGACAGGCGGTCGCGCAGCTCGCGGCGGTCGCAGATCTGGTCGATGGCACCATGTTCGAGCAGGAACTCCGAGCGCTGGAAGCCTTCCGGCAGTTTCTCGCGCACGGTCTGCTCGATCACGCGCGGGCCGGCGAAGCCGATCAGCGCCTGCGGTTCGGCGATGTTGATGTCGCCCAGCATCGCAAAGGAGGCCGAGACACCACCGGTGGTCGGATGGGTCAGCACCGAGATGTACGGCAGCCCGGCTTCACGCAGCTTGCCCAGCGCGGCCGAGGTCTTGGCCATCTGCATCAGCGAGAACAGGCCTTCCTGCATGCGGGCGCCACCGCTCTGCGAGAAGCACACGTAGGGCGCACCGATCTCGACCGCGGTTTCTGCGGCCAGTGCGAAACGCTCGCCGACCACCGAGCCCATCGAGCCGCCCATGAAGGCGAAGTCGAAGGACGATGCCACCAGCGCACGGCCCTTGAGCAGGCCGCGCATGGCGATCAGCGCGTCGTACTCGCCGGTGTTCTTCTGCGCGATCTTGATGCGCTCGCTGTACTTCTTCTGGTCCTTGAACTTGAGCAGGTCGGTCGGCCCCAGGCGCGCACCGATCTCGGTGGTGCTGTCAGCGTCGAACAGGGCGGCCAGGCGCGCACGCGCGCGGATCGCCATGTGATGGCCGCACTTCGGGCAGACCTCCAGGTTCTCTTCCAGTTCCGGACGGTACAACGCGCTGCCGCAGTTGCTGCACTTTTCCCACAGGCCCTCGGGGACACTGCGCTTCTTGCTGGGGGTGTTGTCGGTGCGGATGCCGGACGGCATCAACTTGCTGAGCCAACTCATGCGGGAGGACACTTCCGTTCAGGGCGGCCCGGGGGCCGCAAAGGCGGACAGTCTAGCTCCGCTTTCCCCGCCCGTGCACCCCCTTGCCAGCCGCGGGGCAGCCGGAAAAAACCATGCTGGGACGTACGTTTAGGTGCTGGGCGGTGCCGGCCGCCGGCCGGCAGCCCTTGCGTGCAGACCAATGGGTAGTGCCGGCCGCTGGCCGGCAGCCCTTGCACGCGAACCCTCGGGAGGATGCCGGCCAGCGGCCGGCACTACCGTTACGCGTCCAGCGCCCGCCGCAGCGGGGCGAGGAAGGCCCGGGCGTGCTGCGCGGCCTCTTCCGCCGAGCCCGCTTCAGCCAGCGCCGCCACCAGCGCGCTGCCCACCACCACGCCGTCGGCCTGGCGGGCCATGGCCGCGGCACTGGCGGCATCCTTGATGCCGAAGCCCGCCACCACCGGCACCGACGCGCGCGCGCGCAACGCCTGCAGGCGGGTACTGGCGGCATCGCTGTCCAGGCGCTCGGACGCGCCGGTGACACCGGCAAAGCTGACGTAATAAAGGTAGCCACGGGCCAGGGCCAGCAGCTTGTCGGCACGCGCCTGGCTGGTGGTCGGCGACGCCAGCAGGACCAGCGCAAGGCCGGCTGCGTCGAACGCCTGCTGGGCGTCGCCCGCTTCTTCCGGCGGCAGGTCGACCAGCAGCACGCCGTCCACGCCGGCATCGACGGCGGCCTTGGCGAAGGCCGCGTAGCCATGGATCTCCACCGGGTTGAGGTAGCCCATCAGCACCACGGGGGTCTGCGCATCGCGCTCGCGGAACTGCGCCACGGCCTGCAGCACGTAGCGGCTGCCGGCTCCCCGCGCCAGCGCGCGTTCGGAACTGCGCTGGATGGTCGGGCCATCGGCCATCGGATCGGAGAACGGCACGCCCAGTTCGATCACGTCGGCGCCGGCCTCGACCAGCGCGTGCATGACCGGCACGGTGGCCTCCAGCGAGGGATCACCGGCGGTGATGAAGGGAATCAGCGCCTTGCGCTGCTGTTCGCGCAGGCGCTGGAAGCAGGCATCGAGTCGGGATACGGACATGTCAGGTACATCCTTCGATCAGGTCAACGGCGCCGCTGGCGCCCCAGTACATTCGGGAGATGGTGCCGTCGACGATCTCCACGCGGATCGCCAGGTCGGAACCGGGGTCCTGCCAGAGCAGGCTCTCGCCGGCCTCCGCATCATCGCCATAGGGTTGCGTGGAAACGCCCTTGGGCAACTGCTGGAGTGCCTGCGCGCGTGGCATGCCCAGATGAAGGCCGAACGGCCCCGGCTGCAGCACCACCTGGCCGGAATCGTCAATGGGGGCCAGGTCGAAGCGCACCACGTCGCCGTCCTGCACCATCATCGCCACGCCCTCGGGCAGCGTGCCGCGCTCGTAGTACTCGCAACGCCCAGCGGTCGACTCGCCCAGCCCGGCCGAGTGCCACTGCGCCTCGCCCTGCAGTTCGCTGAAGGGCTGGCCGATCAGCACCTCACCGGCATGGTCCAGGGCCACCGACACCACCGCCCGGGCCGCCTGGTCCTCGCCGCCATCGCCTGCCGTGGACATCGCCGCGTCCTCGATCGGGCGATGTGCGGCCTCATCGTCGTTGCTGGCCGGTTCGCGTGCCGGGGCGATCGCCGCAGGGGTGGCAGGGGCCGAGGCAAGCACCGGTGGATCGGGCGGCGTGCAGCCGCCCATGCCGATCACCAGCACCAGCGCCCCGCCGTGGCGCAGCACGTGATTCACAGCACAAGCCCTTCGCGCGCGGCGATGGTGTGCACGTCCTTGTCGCCACGACCGGACAGGTTGCACAGCACGATCTGGTCACGCGGACGCTCACGCGCCAGCTTGATCGCCTGTGCCAGTGCGTGGCTGGACTCCAGTGCCGGCAGGATGCCCTCGGTATGCGCCAGCAGGTGGAAGGCCTGCAGCGCTTCTTCATCGGTGATGCCGAGGTAGCGCGCACGGCCGGTATCGGCCAGGAAAGCATGCTCCGGGCCGACGCCCGGATAGTCCAGGCCGGCCGACACCGAGTGGGTCTCGATGATCTGGCCGTCGTCGTCGCACAGCACATAGGTGCGGTTGCCGTGCAGCACGCCCGGCCGACCGGCGGCGATCGATGCGGCGTGGCGGCCGGTGCCGATGCCGTCGCCGGCGGCTTCGGCGCCGACGATCTCGACCTGGCGATCGTTGAGGAAGGCGTGGAACAGGCCGATGGCGTTGCTGCCGCCGCCGACGCACGCGGTGATCGCATCGGGCAGGCGGCCGTACTCGGCCAGCATCTGCTCGCGCGCCTCGCGGCCAACGATGGCATTGAAGTCACGGACCATGCGCGGATACGGATCCGGGCCGGCCACGGTGCCGATGATGTAGAAGGTGTCCTGCACGTTGGTCACCCAGTCGCGCATCGCTTCGTTGAGCGCGTCCTTCAGGGTGGCCGAGCCGGAGGTGACCGGCACCACCGTCGCGCCAAGCAGCTTCATGCGGTAGACGTTGATCTTCTGCCGCTCGATATCGGTGGCGCCCATGTACACCACGCATTCCAGGCCCAGGCGGGCGGCAACGGTGGCACTGGCAACGCCGTGCTGGCCGGCACCGGTCTCGGCGATGATGCGCGTCTTGCCCATCCGCGCGGCCAGCAGCGCCTGGCCGATGGTGTTGTTGATCTTGTGCGCGCCGGTGTGGTTCAGGTCTTCGCGCTTGAGCAGGATCTGCGCGCCGCCGACATGGTCGCTCAGGCGCTGGGCGTGGTAGATCGGGCTCGGCCGGCCCACGTAATGGGCCAGGTCGCGGTCGTAGGCCGCCTGGAATGCCGGATCCTGACGGGCCTGGTCATAGGCCTGGGCCAGTTCCTGCAGCGGACCGACCAGGGTTTCGGCGACGAAGCTGCCGCCGTAGCGGCCGAAATGGCCCTGGGCATCCGGGAAGGCGTGGTAGTCGGCAATGGGGGAGGCAGACATGGAAGCGACCGCTGGTATCGAGACAGGTGGATACTCTAGCGCACGGGTCTTGACCGGAAAATGGATATTATCTGGCGCATATCGTCAGGAAATCTCACATGAGCCGCTCCCTGCTGCCACCGCTCAATGCGCTGCGTGCGTTCGAGGCCACCGCCCGTCTCGGCGGCGTTGGCCGCGCCGCACACGACCTGCATGTCACCCATGGTGCGGTCAGCCGGCAGCTGAAGCTGCTGGAAGACCATCTCGGCCTGGCGCTGTTCCAGCGTGCCGGTCGCGGCCTGCGCCTGACCGCTGCGGGCACGCGGCTGCAGGCAGCGTGCAGCGAGGCCTTCGGCGGCATCGAAGACTGCGTGCGCGAACTGCGGCGGCCGGCGGCGGCCCCGGCGCTGGTGCTGGGCTGCAGCGGCAGCGTGCTGGCGCGCTGGATGATTCCGCGCCTGCCTGCGCTGCAGGGAGCCCTGCCCGGCGTGCGCCTGCAGTGGTCAGCGCTGGATGGCAGCTTCACCGAGGCACAGGCGGCCCTGGATGCGGTGCTGCTGCTGGCGCAGGGGCCGTGGCCCCGGGGCTGGCAGGTGCGTGAGCTGGCGCCGGAACGGGTCGGCGTGGTGGTGGCGCCCTCGCATCCGGCGGCGCAGCGGCTGCGGCATGTACCGCCCTCGGCGCTGCTGCAGGAGACGCTGCTGCACACCAGCTCACGGCCGCAGGCGTGGCCGGCGTGGGCGCAGGCGCACGCTCTGGACCCCGCGAAGCTGCAGCTGGGCACGGCCTTCGAGCATCTGTATTACCTGCTGGAGGCAGCGGTGGCCGGGCTGGGCCCGGCGATCGCACCCGAGCCACTGGTGGCCGAGGACCTGGCCGCCGGGCGACTGGTCGCGCCGTGGGGGTTTGCCGCCACCGGTGGTTTCTGGGTGCTGGCGCGACCGGACGGACCAACGGATGCGCGCGTGGATGCGCTCGCCGACTGGCTGGGCCAGCAACTCCGCTGACAACAAAAAGGGGACGGAGGGAATTAAGTCGCAAGTGGCACAAACGACTTAATTCCCTCCGTCCCCTTTTTTCAGCTGACGGTCGGTGTGGCCAGGCGCTGTTGCAGGTCTTCGCGCAGGCGCGACAGCTCGACTTCGGCCTGCTGCCGCTGCTGCATCCCTTCGCGATGGATGCTGCGCACTTCTTCCACCGTGGCGATCAGCTGGTCGTGCACATGGCGCAGCGTGGCCACGTCGATCACGCCGCGCTGGTTGCTGCGCGCGGTATCCACCGAGGCCTGGCGCAGCAGGTCGGCATTGCGGCGCATCAGTTCGTTGGTAGCATCATCGATGGCCGTGGACAGTTCGACCGCAGCCTTCTGTTCGCCCAGCGACAGCTGGATGGCGAACTGGCGCTTCCACGACGGAATGGTGATGTCGCGGACGGTGTTGAACTTCTCGATCAGCTGCAGCGCGTTGGCCTGGATCAGGCGGATCATCGGCAGCGACTGGTCGGCGGCGTGCTGCATCAGCTGCAGGTCCGACACGCGCTTCTCGATCAACCGGATTGCATTGTCGATCTCGCCCTGGCGGATGCGCTGCTGGGGGTCCTCGCTGCCCTGCCCGGCCAGCTGTTCGGCCTGCAGTTCGGCCAGCCGCTGCTTGCCCGCTGCCGCATACAGGCCGAGCGCACGACGTTCTTCGCGGACGATGTCGTGCATGCGGTCGAACTCGCCCACGCGCTTGCCCATCAACGCCTGCTGCACGCCGACGTCGGCCAGCAGCTGTTCGATCTGCGCGTTGGTGTCGCTGAACTTCTGCACCAGCTCGCCCTTGGAGGCCCGCATGCGGTCGATCAGGCCACCGATCACCGGCACCTTCGAACGCTGGGCGAAGCCATCCAGCTTCAGGCTGCGCGCGATGCGCACCACCTCGCCCAGCTTCTCGCCACTGGCATCCAGGTCACGATTGCGGACCTGGTCCAGCAACTGGCTGGAGAACGCGGCGGTGCGCGTGGCCGCCTCGCGGCCGAACACCTGCAGGTTGCCCGGGCGCAGATCGTCCAGTTCCAGACGGATCTCGGCGATGCGCGGCAGATCCTCGCGGACCAGTCCCAGCGCCTGAAGCGCACCTTCATCGAGCGCAGTGGCGGTGGTCGTGCCGGGTACGAGGGCAGCGGGGGTCTGGCTGTCCTGGGTCATCGGGCAGTCTCCTTGCAGTTGGGTAAGCGGCAGCGGCGGCCGGCTCAAGGCAGTCTAGCCTGAGCCGCGGCCACCTCGTCATCGATCTGTGCGTGCAACGTGGCAGCCTTGCCAGCCAACGCAGCGCCCGCAGCGGCCTGGCCCGCCAGTGCAGCCTGCCGCCAGGCCGGCAGCAGCACGTCATGGATGCGCGCGAAGCGTTGCAGCAGCATGTTGTCCTGGTCCTGCAGCAGCTGCCATTGGCCGGCTTCCAGGCGGCGCAGCGAGGCCAGCCGGCGAAGATGGTCCAGCCGATGCGACAGCGCGGCCCGGCCGGCGATATCCAGCGTCGTCAGCCGCGACGCGGCCAGTTCGGCCCAGCCGTCCAGCGCCGCGGCCGCCGCGGAATGTTCAACGATGGCCATGGCCCGCAGCTGCATGTGCTGCTGCAGGTGCTGGGCCTGCTCACGCGCCTGCAGGGCCAGTACGCCCAGCTGCGACTGCAGCGCGTGCCCCTCAGCTTCGCGAGCGACATCGCGCCCCAGCAGCCACCCCCACCAGCCTTCCTGCTGCCGGATCTGCGCCGGATTGCCGGCCTGCAGGGCCAGCGCGATGCGCGCAAGCGCAGCCACCAGGCGCTCGCCCGCATCCGGTGGCAACGGCGTCTCGCGCCGCGCCAGCGCCTGCAGCAACGGCGCACCGTAGTCGGCCAGCGCGGCGACATCGACCGTATCCGGCAGCATCGGTGGCGGCAGGGGCACGCGCGTGGTCACGGCAGCGGCGGCGGCTTCGGCGTGGATGCCGGCATGCCATCGCCGTCTTCCGGCGGCAATGACTCGCCGTAGAAGTGGCGCATCAGCGCCTCATCCAGTGCACGCTCCTCCGGCGTCGCGGCGCGGCGCGCGCGCGCACGCTGCGCCACCACAGCGCTCGGCGTGCCCCGTTCGACCTGCTGTCGCGCCCAGCCGGCGAACGCGGCCAGGGTCTGCGACACCTGCACCTGCTGCGCCTGCGATGCCGCCAGCAGCTCCACCAGTGGCGCCAGGCCCGCCTGCAGGTCTTCGGCCAGGGCCGTGGACGGCACGCTGGGGGCTGCCGCGACCGGCGCCGGCGCAGCGGCGGGACGCGCCTCTGAAAGGCGATCCAGGGCCTCCAGCAGCGCCGGCCACGGCGCCGGGTCCGCAACGGCGATCGCTTCCGGCGCGGGCGGTGGCAGCTGCAGCGCGGTGGCGATATCGGCCAGCTGCGCCACCACGCGCCCGCCGACATCGCTGTCGTCGGCCCCCATGGCCTTGTTGCGCAGGAAGTCGCGCTTGATCTGTGCCCAGCGCTGCGCCTGCGTGTCATCCAGTACGCCGCGCAGTTCGGCCAGCTTCAACAGGTTCTCTTCGGCGCCGGTGGTCAACAGCTGCGCCTCGCCCAGGTAGTGGTCGGAGATCAACTGCTGCAGTTCGTCCTCGTTCATCACCGGGGAGATCTTCTCGGCCAGCTTGTTCATGTTGCGGTAGCTGCCCTGCAGGCGGAACGGCGGCTCGGTGCGGTAGCGGTCGTCCTGTGCGGCACTGGCGATGTACTGCTGGTTGACCCGGTAGACCACGTCGCGCACACGCAGCATGCGCTGCAGGGTGGCGGTGATCTCGTTGATCTCCGCGCTGCTGTAGGCGTGGCTGAGGCCGTTGGTCGAGACCTCCTTGCCCATCGCGCGGTCGACCAGCACATACAGGTCGGCCATGTCGCGGGTGGCCAGCGGCGCCAGCACCGGATTGGAGGTCAGGCTGTTCTCGATGTAGCTGAGGGTGAAGGCAGCCTCCATGCCACCGAGCACGTCACCGAGGTTGTAGATGTCGGCACGGTTGGCCAGCATGTCCGGAATCTTGAACACCTCGCCGGACTCGGTGTACGGGTTGCCGGCCATCACCACGCAGAACTTCTTGCCGCGCATGTCGTAGGTGCGCGTGCGACCGCGCCACACACCCTCGATACGGCGGGTGCCGTCGCACAGCGAGATGAACTTCTGCAGGAACTCGGGATGGGTGTGCTGGATGTCGTCCACATACAGCATGGTGTTGTTGCCCATTTCCAGCGCCAGGTTGAGCTTCTCCAGCTCCTGCCGCGAGGTCGCGTCCGGTGCCTGGGCCGGGTCCAGCGACCGCACCTCGTGACCCAGCGCCGGGCCGTTGATCTTCATGAAGACCAGGCCCAGGCGGTGCGCCACGTATTCCATCAGCGTGGTCTTGCCGTAGCCGGGCGGCGAAATCATCATCAGCAGGCCCATCAGGTCGCTGCGCTTGTTCTCGCCGACCGTGCCCATCTGCTTGGCCAGGTTGTCACCGATCACGCCCAGGTAGACATCATTGATCAGCTTGTTGCGCACGAAAGACGACAACGGCCGCGCCTTGAATTCGGAAAGGCGCAGGGTCTCGCGCTCGCGACCGATGATGCTCTGGCGCAGCGCCTGGTAAGCGTGGAATGCCGGCACGAAATGGCGCAGGTGCTGCTGCAGGCGCGCGAGGAAGTCATCCAGCGACACCACCAGCGTGCCATTGCTGATGCGCGCGTGTTCGCCCAGCAGGCCACTGACCTCCGCCTGCAGTGCGGCATCGCGGGTACGGGTGCGCAACTGGCGCTGCACCAGCAGCAACGCGGCGGCTTCGTCGACATAGCCGGCATGCTGGGCATGCGCCGGCATCCGCGCCACTGCGCGCAGCCACTGCCCAGCCAATGACCAACGCGTAGCCAGTGGATCCTGGCCACGCTGCAGGGCACGCTCGACCGCCTCACGCTGCCCCGCCTGTTCCAGCTGCTGGGCCAATGCCTCCAGCAGCGCCACCGCGTGGCGGCTGCTGCTGAACACCGGATCGCCTGCCGCCAGTTCTTCGCCCAGATAGGCGGCTGCAGCCTCCGCGGCATCGGCGTCGAACGGCAACGCGTGGGATTGCGCATACGCCAGCAGCGCCTCGGCCATTTCTGTGCGCAACGCCAGACGCCCTTCGTCGGACCCCAGCAGGCGTGCCAGCGCCTCGGCGCCCACCTGCCGCGCCGGCCACTGCGCCACCGCCTCGCGGCGCTGCTCGCCTGCCCAGAACAACAACGCCAGCGCACGTGTCCGTGGTGCATGGCGCAGGCTGCCAGCGGCTTGCTGCAAGGGCAGCAACGCACGCAGGATCAGCGCGGCATCATGGTCATGGATGCCACGCTCATAGCCTTCGCGATAGCGCGGCGCGGCAAACGCACGCACGCGCTGATCCAGTGCTTCCGGGTTGGCGACGTCGTGCTGCAGCGCAGCCAGATCGAGGCCATCGCGCCCCTCCTGCGCGGCCAGCAGCAGGCTGCCGGCCAGATACTCGCCGCGATACAGCGTGGGCGATTCCGAGTCGAGGGTGACCGGCCAGAACGGCTTGAGTGCGTCCAGCTCCGGATCGTGCAGGGTCTCCAGGAAGTCGGTGCCGGTCAGATGGATGGCCAGCGCATCGCCACGCGGCAACAGGGTCAGGTCCAGTGCCTGCGTATTGACGCTGAAGCGATGGCGCGGGCCCAGCCGCACCACGTTGCCGCCGGCTTCGTACAGGTCACTGCGGTCGCGCAGCTGGCGCACCGCCTGGTCACGCACGCCCTTCAGCCGCGCCTCGATGTCGTCGGCCTTGACGTTGTCGTGCAGCGTGCGCAGGCGCTCGGCCAGCTCACGCAGCTTGAGGATCAGCGGATCACCGGCAAAGAACGCGTTGAGCTCATCGGCGGTGGCGAAGCGCTCGGTGCGCCTGGCCAGGCCGTCGAGGATCCGATTGGCCGCATCCAGCACCGAACGCGCCTTGCGCTGGCGGTCATCCAGCAACACCTGCTTGTGCGTTTCGAAGGCCTCGACCAGCTCTTCGCGCTTGCTCAGGATGTCGCCGAGGAACTGCTCGTGTTCGCCGAACTGGCTCTCCAGTTCCTCCAGCTGCACCAGCAGGCGCGACAACTGCTCGTCGGCACGTTCGGGGTCTGTGGACAGCGCCAGCGCGCTGGTGATCGACTGCGAGAACAGCGCGAACTGGGCGGCGAACTGCGCCACGGCCTCGGCCGAACCGAGTGACCTGCGGCGCTTGTCAGCACGCGCGCGGGCCTGGTTGAGGCGACCGTACAGCACCGAGATCGACTCGACCACGCGGGTGCGCGCAGTGGCATCGTCCACCTTCAGGCCGGCCATCAGCTCGGACAGCATGTCCAGGTCGGACGCCATGCCACGCAGGCCTTCCAACTGCTCGTCCAGCTGGCGCGCCGTCTGTGCCTGCTGCGCGGCATCATCCAGCGCCTGCAGGCGCGTGGCCAGCGGCGCCAGCGCTTCCTCGCCGGCGAGGAAGTCACCGGTGGCGGCGCCAACACGGTCCTGTGCCTCCACCAGTTCGACGGTCATCGCCTCGATGCGCGCGGTGTCGATGTAGCGCAGCTCGCGGAGGGTCAGCAGCCGCCCGCGCAATGCGGTGATCGCGTTGAGGGCCTCGACGAAGGCCTGCACCTCGCTCCAGTTCTGCGGTTGCAGCCGGCCCAGCAGTGCCTTGTGCGCGGCCTCGGCCTCCACCATCGCCTGCGCCGATTGCTGACGGATCGACTGCACCTTCTCGTATTCGTCCAGCACCGATTCGCCGGTCGCACTGATCTGCCGCAGCAGCGCCTCGGCGCCATCGCAGGCCGCATCACCCAGCCAGTGGTGCGCATCGAACAGGCGCCGCGTATCAGCCACCAGACGCTGGTAGCGCTGTACCGACACGTCCTGGCCATCGATCTCGCGCGCCAGGTTGAACAGGTTGGAGATGCCGCGCACCAGCTCGGCGTTGCCGATGCGGCCCATGAACGTGTTGCCGGGCGGCCGATTGGCGGCGAACTCGTCACTGCTGAACGGCGTTTGCCAGACCTGCATCGGATGGATGCGGGTCGGTTCGCTGCCCTCGGCATGGAACAGCACCATGCGCCCGTCCTGCATCAAGGCGTAGCCATGGCCGAACACCGGGTTCTGCAGCACGCGCTGGATGGTGTTGTAGACGAACAGCGCCGAGCGCCCGCCTTCGCGCTCGTAGAAGATGTACAGCACGTCCTCGCCGTTTGGCGAACGGATGCTGCGCTTGAACTGCATGCCGGCCATCGAGGCATCAAATGCCTTGTGCTCGCCGCCCTGCAGGTAATAGCCACCCGGGAAGATCACGCCATGGTCTTCGGGCAGCTGCACGCAGGCCTGCACGATCGCATCATTGCGCACGATGCCGCCGGTCAGCGTGTTGTAGATCAGGCCGCGCCATTCCGTCTCGCGGTACGGCAGCACCTTCAGCAATACCAGCGAGCCGACCCGGGCGAACTCGAACTGGGCATCGTCCAGCGACTGCGTGCTGTCCTCCACGGGTTCGCTGTAGATGCCCTGTCCGGTTTCGGTGTTGTTTTCGACCTTGATGGTGAGGTCGCCGCCGGTGGTCTCAACGAACAGGGTGTCGAGGATGTTCAGATGCGAATGGCGGCCGTTGACCGCCAGGTCGCGGGTCGCCCGGGTCCATTCGAAGTCGAACGGCGGCGGCAGTGCGATATCGCGCTCACCGCGCGCATCCAGGTAGGTCAGCTCGCCCTCGCGCGACAGCGCCCAGCGGAACACGCGCACGTCGCTGCTGCGCTCGCCGATCTGGAACGAGGCCAGCAGCTTGTCGCCGACCACGATCAGCTGCAGCAGGCGCGCGTGCTTGTAGTAGGCATACAGCTCGTTGAAATCGTGCACGAAGCCGGGCTGGTCGAGGAAGCTGCCCTTCAGTTCCAGCGCAGCGACGTCGTAGCCGTCGCTGCCCTGCACCAGCCGGTACAGGCCGAACACATCCTCGATGCGGGTCTGGGTCTTCAACCCGATGAACACGTTGTAGCCGAACAGCAGGCGGTCCGGGCCCACCTGCACGATGTCACGGCCGACGCAGTTGTTGTCGCTGCGGATGCGGAAGCGCCCGACCACATCCAGGCGGCTGTCGCCGAACTCGGCCAGGCGCTGGCGGTTGAGCGTTTCGGCCAGGCCCTGCAGGCGCTGGCCCTGCTCGGCCAGGCGGCGGCGCAGGACTTCGTAGGCGCCGCCCTGGGCGACAGCCTGGTCGACGGTGCTGCCGCCGGCCTCCGGTGCGGTGGATTCGGCGGACGGATGGGTTTCAGACATCAGCAGGTTTCCGGCTCACGGGCGGACGGCCGCGGTTGCGGCCGGCGCGGGCGGGCGATGGCCGCGGCGGCCATCGCCCGATGCATCAACGGGCGCTGTCGACCACGGTCGCCGACACGGTCGGTACCGCGTCGGCATCCTCGGCAATCTGGCGCGGTGCTGGTTCGGCCACGGCCACGCCCAGGTAGCGCTGCATCAGCTCCTGCACGATCGGGCTCTTGCCGGCGAAGCCTTCGATCGACTTGCCCAGCGACACCGCCTTGACCAGGTTCTCGAACATGCCGCCGTCGCCACCGACCAGGTCGATATCGGCGTTGCGCAGCGCGCTGGCGATGACATTGGCGTTCTCGCGCGAGACCTCCTTGCCGGCTTCGATCGAGGCCAGCGCCTGCTTCAGGCTGTTGTCCAGCATCATGCGGAACTCTTCATGGCCACGTGCCTGGTCACTCAGCGAGGCGATGGCTTCGAACTTGCGCACCAGGCCCTCGGCCTCGGCCAGCAGCTTCTTCTGCACCACCCCGGCTTCGGCATTGCCCAGCGACTCGGTGGCGCTGGCACGGGCCAGGCCCATCTTTTCCTCACCCTGCGCCTGCGCCTGCAGGGTCTCGGCCAGCACGCGGGCTTCGTTGCTGCCCTGCTTCAGGCTGGCTTCGGCCTTGGCTTCGATCACGCGGGCCTCGGCAATGCCGACCTTCTCGATGGCCAGCGCCGAGGCTTCACGCACCTGCGCTTCGGCCAGGCCCGGCGCTGCCTGTTCGGCACGCAGCGCGTCGGCCAACAGGCGCTTGGCTTCGGCCTGCTTGCCGGCCGCTTCGTGCTCGGCCTGGGCCAGCGTGGTCAGCTCCACCGCGCGATGCTTTGAAGCGGTTTCGCGCGCTTGCGCTTCCTTGACTTCGCGCACCAGCGCTTCCTGCGCCTTGGCCTCGGCTTCCAGGATCAGCACCTGCTTCTGGCGGTCGGCCTCGGAGACTTCGCGCACTTCCTTGATGCGCTCCTCTTCCTGCGCCACGGTCTTGTCGATTGAGATGCGTTCACGGGTGATGTTGGCCACGTCCATCTTGCCCTGCTCGACCACCTTGTCACGCTCCACGCCCTGCAGCTGCACTTCACGATCGGTGGTGACCTGCTCCAGCTGGCGTGCGCGCTCCACGCGCTCGGCCTCGATGGCGACGGCACGCTGGCGGTTCTGCTCGGCCACTTCCACTTCGCGCAGGCGGTTCTGATCGCGGATCTCGATCAGCTGCTGCGCTTCGATGCGGGCGTTCTCGGACAACTGGCGCTGCTCCTCCTGCACCTTGGCGGTCTCGGCCTCCTCGCGTGCGCGGATGGTCTCGATCTCGCGCTTCTGCCGTGCTTCGGCTTCGGCCTGCTGGCGTTCCAGCGCCAGCAGCGCCTCGCGCGCTTCCACGTTCTTCTTGGTGATGGCGAGCTTCTCGTTCTGCTCCAGCTCGTTGGTCACCACGTTCTGCGCGGCGGTCAATTCGGTGATCTTGCGGATGCCCTGCGCATCGAGAATGTTGAACTGGTCCAGCAGCGATTTCGGGGTCTGCTCCAGATAGTCGATCGCCACGTCCTCGAGGACGTAGCCGTTCAGATCATTGCCGATCACCGCGATGATCTCGTCGCGGAACTCCTGGCGCTTCTCGAACAGTTCGGTGAAGTCGAACTTCTTGCCGACCGTCTTCAGCGCTTCGGAGAACTTGGCGTTGAACAGCTCGTCGACGGCATGCTTGTCCGATGCACGGTCGGCACCGATGGCCTTGGCCACGCGCAGCACATCGGCCTGGGTCTCGTTGACCCGCAGGTAGAACGCCACTGCGATATCGGCACGCATGTTGTCGCGGCAGATCAGGCCTTCCTTGCCGCGGCGGTCGATCTGCAGCGTGATCAGGCTGATCCGCATCAGCTCGGCGCGGTACAGCACCGGGATGATCAGCGCACCGGTGAAGTGCACCTTGGGCGTGGAGCTCATGTCGTTGACGATCAGGGCCACGCCCTGGTCGACCTTGCGGTAGAAGGCCTTGAACAGGCCGGCCAGGCCGAGCAGTGCGACCAGCAGCACGGCTACGCCGATCAGGAAGGGGGCCATGGTTGCCAACGTCATCAGTGATTCTCCTTGTTGCCCGGAAGCAGGTTGTCCTGGAAGTCGAGGGCGACCGCGTCGGCGCGGACCACCCGGTAATGGTGTTGATCAGCCACGTGTTCGATCAGCACGATGCGCTCGCCACGCTGCAGTTCGATCTCGCTGCGCACCTGCAGCACCAGTCCGGCGCCGCCATCGTCGAAGGTGGCGTGACCGCTGCGGGCATCCACCTTCGGCGAGGCAACCACGCCGGTACGCCCCAGCAGCGAGGCCTGCGCCACCGGGCGCAGACGCAGCAGGAACCTGCGGACGGGGCGCAGCAGCAGTGCGGTGAACGGCACCGCCGGCAGCGGTGCCAGAAGGGCCACGACCGCACCGATCGCCCAGCGCAGCAGGTCCGGCAGCGGCAACAGCACGAACAGATGGACGAAATAGGTAACGATCCAGGCGAAGAAGCCCAGCAGCGTCACCACAAGCATGAGGGGAACCCCACCCAGGCCCCAGCGCGCCAGCAGCGCGGACAGTCCCTGCAGATCATGTGGGTCGCCATGCAGCGCCCCATCGGCGCCGGCATCGCCAAACCCGTCGTCGACCAGGCCGAAGGCCGCCAGTGCCCAGTACAGCACCGCCACCGCCAGCACGATGCTGTACGGCAGGGTCGGGAAACCGAACACGACGGTGAGGAACTCCTGCATCGCTTGCCTTCCTGGGCTGTGGGCGGCGGCCGCCCGTTCGGGACGCGCCGAGCGCGTCCCGTCGATCCCCGCGCCAGCCCTCATGGCAGGCGCGCCTGGGTCCATCCTATGTGAAGAATGCGTGCAGGCTCAAATCCAGGTCCAAATTACGGCAGATAGTGACGCCAATCACTCCAGAACCGCGCAATCGGCACGACGCACTTCTTCGACAAAGGTGCGCATCCTGTAGCCATCCTTGATGCCCGGCTCCAGTTCGATGCCGCTGGAGACATCCACGCCCCACGGCAAGGTGGCCAGCACGGCGTCGTAGACGTTTTCCGGATTCAGGCCACCGGCCAGCAGGAACGGCCGGTGCAGGCCGGTCGGAATGCGGCCCCAGTCGAAGGCCACGCCGGTACCGCCGCCGCCGCCCGGGGCATGGCTGTCGAACAGGAAGCCGGCGGCGCTGGGATAGCGCAGCTGCAGGGTGCGGGCGTTGATTTCTTCACGCCCCCCCATCGCGATCGCCTTCAGGTAGGGCATGTTGAAGCTGCGGCAGAAGCTCTCGTCTTCCTCCCCGTGGAACTGCAGCAGGGTCGGCCGTACCGTGCGCAGCACCTCGCGCACTTCTTCCTTGCTGTTGTTGCGGAACAGCGCCACTACGTCGACCATCGGCGCGATCGCCTGGCGCATCGCGCGCGCCTCGGCCGGGGCAACCCGGCGGCTGCTTTCGCGGGCAAAGATGAAGCCCACCGCGTCCACGCCCAGTTCACCGGCCAGGCGGACGTCGCCGGCCCGGGTCATGCCACAGAACTTGATGCGTGTGCGGTAGTAGGAGCGGCTCATAGCGTGACCTCGGCGGGCAGGTGCCAGTTGTCGGGGTACAGGGGCCCAAGGAACACCAGGCCCTGCGGCGGTGCGGTGGGACCGGCTACGGTGCGATCGCGCCCGGCCAGCAGTTCGGCGATCCATTCCACCGGCTTCTCGCCACTGCCCACCAGGATCAGCGATCCGACGATATTGCGGACCATGTGATGAAGGAATGCATTGCCCTGCACGGCGACCTCGATCACCTCGCCCTGGCGGCTGACCTGCAGTGACTGCAGCTCACGCCGGGCGTGCAGCGCCTGGCACTGCACCGAACGGAACGCGCTGAAGTCGTTCTCGCCGAGCAGGGCCTGGCCGGCGGCGTGCATCAGGGTCTCGTCCAGTGCGCGGCGCTCCCAGCTCAAGGTCTGCCGGTCCAGCGCGGGCCGCACTTCGCGGTTGAGCAGGCGGTAGCGGTAGCGGCGTGCGCGCGCGGAGAAACGCGCGTGGAAATCCTCGGCCACCGGCACGCACCAGCGCACTGCGATCGAGCGCGGCAGGCGGGTGGTAGTGCCCAGCATCCAGGCGCGCGGATCGCGCACCACGTCGGTATCGAAATGCACGACCTGGCACTGGCCGTGCACGCCGGCATCGGTGCGGCCGGCACAGACCACCTGCAGCGGCGAATCGGCCACCGACGACAGGGCCTGCTCAAGGCTGGCCTGCACGCTGGGGCCGCCCTCGCCGAGGTTCTGCCAGCCCCTGAAATCGCTGCCGTCGTACTCGACGCCAAGCGCGTAACGCATGTGCTACCTCAGATGTTGCGGGAGGGGCGGCGCTCAGGCCGGATCGCGCTCGGACCAGACCGCCAGTTCGTTGCCACCGGGCTCGACGAACTGGAAACGGCTGCCGCCGGGGAAGGAAAACACCGGCCGCACGATCTCACCGCCAGCGTCAAGCACCGCCGCTTCGATCGGTGCCAGCTGGTCAGCGTACAGCACCAGCAGCGGCGCACCGGCATCGCTGGCACGCAGCGGCTGGCCGCGGAAGAAGCCGCCCTGCAGGCGGCCGTCGTCGAACGCGGTGTAGTCGCTGCCATAGTCGACGAACGACCAGCCGAACGCCTTCTCGAAGAAGGCGCGGCTGGCTGCAGGATCCGTGGAAGCGAATTCAACGTAGTCGATGCGGCGCTCGCGGCTCATGGCGGGATCCTTGTCGGCAGGGTCGATCACGGCAGGCGGGCCAGCAGTTCGCGGGCCTGGGCCTGGCAGTGCAGGTCCCCGCCCTCGGCCACTTCCTGCAGCAACGTCCGCGCGGTCTGGGCATCGCCCAGGTCGAGGTAGGCGATGGCCAGCTCAAGGCGCTCCTGCCCGGCGCGCGGCGCCCAGCCGGCATCGCTGGCCGGTGCCGCAGTACCCTCTTCATGCGCCGCGGCGGCCAGCGCGTCGTGCGGCGCCGCGCCTGAAGCCTCGCCGTCATGGTGCTCGGCCGGCAGGTCGAACACGCCGCGGAACTGCGGCTGCTGTTCGGCGTGCAGCGCGTAGTCCGGTACTGCCACCTCACCAGGGGCCGCCTGCGCGAGCGGCTCATCCTGCACGGCGGCGGCCGGCGCGGGATCCTCCTGCGTGGTCACCGGCTCGTCCCAGCGCGGCAGGCCGGTCACTGCCTCGGGCAGCTCCACCACTTCGTCATCGCGCAGCGTCTGCGCCTGCCAGTCAGCCTGGGCGGCGACGTCGGCGACCGGTTCGGCAACCACGTCATCCTGCCCCCCGGTTTCGCTCGCCCAAGCCGGCATCGCCGGCTCCTGGCGGCCCGCTTCGGGCACCACCGACGACCACGAGGACTGCTCGGCCAGCGTATCCAGCGCCGCGCCCGCCGGTACCGCAGCGGCCAGGCCGGCGGCATCGTCTTCTTCCCGCAGCGGCGGCAGCGGCGACGGCTTGCGACGACGCAGCAGCCAGGCTGCACCGGCCGCCAGCAGCAGCACCGGCAGCCCCAGCCAGTACCACGGCGTTGCCGCATCGCGGGTATCCGGTGCCTGCGCCAGGCGCTGCTGCGCGGCGGCCAGGTCGTTATCCTTCATCGCGATCAGCGACTGCTGCTGTTCCTTGAGTTTTTCCAGGTCGGCCACGCGCTGCTTCAGCTCGCCAATCTCGGCATCGCGGGTCGCGATGTCCTCGCGTGCCTGGCGCAGTTGTTCATTGCCCAGCATGTCACCCTCGCTGCCGGCTCCAGTGCCGGTGGTTGTGCCCGCGCGCGCGG
This sequence comes from Stenotrophomonas sp. Ps181, assembly GCF_025697425.1. Classification (NCBI taxonomy): domain Bacteria; kingdom Pseudomonadati; phylum Pseudomonadota; class Gammaproteobacteria; order Lysobacterales; family Lysobacteraceae; genus Stenotrophomonas; species Stenotrophomonas sp. Ps181. The sequence goes on along the minus strand of NZ_JAHWBI010000004.1, from coordinate 100,558 downwards.
CGTCGGAAGCCAGTGCCGGGGCGATTTCAAGTCGTGCCCCATTGGCCGCGGCCGGGGAAGAAGCGTTCGTGGTTGCCGCCGCGGCCGCCGGGGCGACGGTACCCGCCGGTTGCGGCACGGTGCGCGCCTGCCGCCACTGCGCGGCGTGCTCGCGCACCAGCGCTGCGGCCTCGGCGGCATCGACCGCCGCCAGTGCATCGCTGTCGGGCATGCGCAGTACGGCGCCTTGCTTGAGCAGGTTGACGTTGCCGCGGATGAAGGCCTCGGGGTTGGCCCGCAGCAGGGCGATCATCGCGCGGTCGCGGCTGACCTGGTTGCCGCGGGCCACCGCGCTGGCGATCTGCGACAGGGTCTGCCCACGCTGGACGATGACGCTGCCATCGGCTGCCTGCGCGGCAGCGGGTGCAGCCCCTGCACGCGGGCGAGCCGATGCAGGTGCCGGCGCTGCCGCAGCGGACGGCGCAGGTGTGCTTGCGCTCTCCGCAGCGGCCGGTGCAGGTGCCGGTGCAGCGTCACGGACGATGGTGTTGGAGAGGGTACCTGCCGGCGCGACGATTTCCGGTTCGGCCACCGCCAGTGCGCTGGAGGGCGCATCAACCAGTGCCGAGTATTCGCGCACCAGGCGGCCCTGGCCCCAGTCGGCCTCGATCAGGAAGCTCAGCGACGGGGTTTCGACCGGCGTCTGCGAGGTCACCCGCACCACCGCCCTGCCCTGCGCATTGCGGGTCAGTTCGAACTGCAGCTCGCTGACCAGCCCGGCCGGCCGCTGCAGGCCGACGCGTTCGAAGGTGACCGCAGAGGCCAGCGCGACGCGCAGGTTCTCCAGTTCGGACGGATCGGCCGAGACTACCGGGATTTCGGCCAGCAGGGGCTGGCCCGGCTTGGACAGGACACGGATGTCACCCAAGCCCAGGGCAAGCGCCGAACTGCTGGCCAGGGCCAGCAGCGCGGTGGAAAGATAGAGGAGCGGGCGCTTTGCGCCCCTGGCCCGTTTATTCATGGGCGACACTATAAAGCGTGCGGACCGGGGTCCGCACCCACCGAGGGGGGACCTTCGGTCACGCACGCCCCCATCACGGCAATGCCGGCCAACGGCCGGCACTACCGGTGAGGCAACCGCTGTGATCAGCGCTGTTCGGCGGCGACCAGCTCGGCCAGCTGCACGGCGTTCAGGGCAGCGCCCTTGCGCACGTTGTCCGACACGATCCACAGGTTCAGGCCACGCGGGTGCGACAGGTCCTCGCGGATACGGCCGACATACACCGCATCGGTCCCCGAAGCATGGGTAACCGGAGTCGGATAACCACCGGCCTCGTGACGATCCACCACTTCGATGCCCGGCGACTGCTCCAGCAGCGCGCGCGCTTCAGCGACGGTGACCTTGTCGCGCGTCTCGATCGCCACCGACTCGGAGTGGCCGTAGAACACCGGCACGCGCACCGCGGTCGGGTTCACCAGGATGCTGTCGTCACCCAGGATCTTGCGGGTTTCCCAGATCAGCTTCATCTCTTCCTTGGTGAAGCCATTGTCCTGGAAGTCATCGATGTGCGGGATCAGGTTGAAGGCGATCTGCACCGGGAAGCGCTGCGGATCGATCTCCTGGAAGCTGAGCAGCTGGCCGGTCTGCTTGCCCAGTTCCTCCATCGCCGAGCGGCCACCGCCGGACACCGACTGGTAGGTGGAGACATTGATGCGTTCGATACCGTACTTGCGGTGCAGCGGCGCCAGCGCCACCAGCATCTGCATGGTCGAGCAGTTCGGGTTGGCGATGATGCCGCGCGGACGGTTGGCGACCTGCTCCGGGTTGACCTCGGACACCACCAGCGGCACGTCATCGTCGTAACGGAAGGCCGAGGAGTTGTCGATCACCACCGCACCGGCGGCGGCGAACTTCGGTGCGTATTCCTTGGACACGCTGCCGCCAGCCGAGAACAGCGCGATCTCGACACCGGTCGGATCGAAGGTGGCCAGGTCCTGGACCTTGACCTTCTGGCCGTTGAATTCGATCTCGCCGCCGGCCGAACGCTCGGAGGCGAGGACGCTCAAGGTGCCGACCGGGAAATCACGCTCGGCCAGGATCGACAACATGGTCTCGCCAACGGCGCCGGTGGCACCGACGACGGCGACGTGGAAACTGCGCTGTGCATTGCTCATGGGGAACTCTCACAAAAACGGGAATGGGGGAAATCACGCACGACAGCTGGGTTCGGGGAACCTCCTCAAGCGGGGCGCGCGGAGGTTCCCTATCGTTTCCCGGTTTTTTTGCCCAGCGTCACGCGCGCGGCCATCGCCGCGTCAGCGTTGATCGCGCTCGGCATCCGCGACGGGCCGCTGTCCAGGCCGAGCCCGGCAGCCAGATTATCCACGGCCAGCTGTACCATCGCCGTGCGCGTGGCCAGCGAGGCGCTGCCGATATGCGGAGTGAGCACCACGTTGCGCAGCGCCAGCAGCTCCGGGCGCACCGTCGGCTCGCCCTCGTACACATCCAGGCCGGCGGCCGCCAGGTGGCCGTTGGCCAGTGCGTCGGCCAGCGCCAGTTCGTCGACGATGCCGCCGCGGGCGATGTTCACCAGGGTTGCCGTCGGCTTCATCTTCGCCAGCGCAGCCGCATCGATGATGTGATGCGAGGCCGGCGTGTAGGGCAGCACCGTGACCAGATGGTCGGACTGTGCCAGCAGTGTATCCAGGTCCACATAGGTCGCGCTGAGCGACGCCTCGGTATCGGCCGACAACCGTGAACGGTTGTGGTACAGCACCTTCATGCCGAAACCGTGCGCGCCGCGGCGGGCGATGCCCTGGCCGATGCGGCCCATGCCAAGGATGCCCAGCGTGCTGCCATGGACATCCGCGCCCAGCATGGTCTGGAACGACCACTGCTGCCACTGCCCTTCACGCAGCCAGCGCTCGGACTCGGTGATCCGGCGCGCGGTTGCCATCATCAGGGCAAAACCGAAATCGGCGGTGGTTTCGCTCAGCACGTCCGGCGTGTTGCTGGCCAGGATGCCGGCCGCGCTGAGCGCGTCGACATCCAGGTTGTTGTAGCCGACGCCGACGTTGGCGATCACCTGCAGCTGCGTGGCCGCCGCCACCTGGGCCGCACCGATGCGCTCGTTGAGGGTGATGATCGCGCCGTCGGCGCTGGCCAGCTGTGCGGCGATCTGGTCCGGCGACCAGGCGGTGACGGTGTCGGTGCTGCGCAACTGCACGCGATCGCGCAGCGGCGCGATGGCCGCCTCGATCAGCGGCTGGCTCACCCACACGGTCGGCCGCGTGTCAGCCATCGATCTGCCCGGGAATGCGCGGGGTGATCGTGCCGACATCGCCGCACTGCGCGCGATGGCGCAGCGCCTGGTCCATCAGCACCAGCGCCACCATCGCCTCGGCGATGGGCGTGGCGCGGATGCCGACGCAGGGATCGTGGCGTCCGGTGGTGATCACCTCGACCACGTTGCCGGCCGTATCCAGCGACGGGCCCGGCAGGCGCAGGCTGGAAGTCGGCTTCAGGGCGATCGACGCAACGACCGGCTGGCCGGTGGAGATGCCACCGAGGATGCCGCCGGCATGGTTGCTGGCGAAGCCCTGCGGGGTCAGCAGGTCGCGGTGTTCAGTGCCCTTCTGCGCGGCGCTGGCGAAACCGTCGCCGATCTCCACGCCCTTCACCGCATTGATGCTCATCAGCGCAGCGGCCAGTTCGCCATCAAGCTTGCCGTAGATCGGCTCACCCCAGCCCGGCGGCACGTTGTCGGCGACCACGTCCACGCGCGCACCGACCGAATCACCGGACTTGCGCAGCGCATCCATGTACGCCTCGAGTTCCGGCACCTGTGCGGCGTGCGGCCAGAAGAACGGATTGTCTTCCACCGCCGACCAGTCGAAACCGGCCGGGGTGATGTCGCCCAGCTGCGACAGGTAGCCACGCACGGTGACGCCGAAACGCTCGGCCAGCCACTTCTTGGCGACCACGCCAGCGGCCACGCGCATGGTGGTCTCGCGTGCCGAGGAACGGCCACCACCGCGCGGATCGCGGATGCCGTACTTGTGCCAGTAACTGTAGTCGGCATGGCCCGGGCGGAACTGCTGGCCGATGTTGGCGTAGTCCTTGCTGCGCTGGTCGGTGTTGCGGATCAGCAGCGCGATCGGGGTGCCGGTGGTCAGGCCCTCGTATACGCCGGACAGGATCTCGACCTCGTCAGCCTCGCGACGCGCGGAAGTGTGCCGGCTCTTGCCGGTCGCACGGCGCTGCAGGTCGTGGGCGAATTCGGCCGCGTCCAGCGCCAGCCCCGGAGGGCAGCCATCGATCACGCAGCCGATGGCCGGCCCGTGCGACTCGCCGAACGTGGTGACAGTGAACAGCTTGCCGAACGAATTGGAGCTCACGGGCGCTGCGCCGCCAGTTCGGTGATGCGTGCGCTGTGGGCGATCAGCTCGCGGCATTCGACCGCGAAGATGCCCATCTGGCCGACCTTGAATTCGATCCAGGAAAAATCGACTTCCGGCAGCAGCTTGACCAGATGCTGTTCGGACTCACCCACTTCACAGATCAGCAGACCGTCTTCGCTCAGGTGCAGCGGGGCGTCGCGCAGGATCTTCAGCACCAGGTCCAGGCCATCATCACCGGCACGCAGGCCCATTTCCGGCTCGTAGGAATATTCCTGCGGCAGGGCATCAGTCTCGTCGTTGGTGACGTACGGCGGGTTGGTGACGATCAGGTCGTAGTGGCGGCCGGTCAGGCCATTGAACAGGTCCGACTTGATCAGGGTGACGTTGTGCGCCTGCAGGCGCTCCTTGTTCTCCTCGGCCAGCGACAGTGCGTCGTCACTCAGGTCGACGCCGTCCACTTCCCAGTTCGGGTAGTAGTGGCCCATGGCGATGGCGATGCAGCCCGAACCGGTGCACAGGTCCAGCGCACGGCTGACATCGCGGCCGGCCAGCCACGGCTCGAAGCCGCATTCGATCAGTTCGGCGATCGGCGAGCGCGGCACCAGCGCGCGCGCGTCGCTCTTGAAGCTCAGGCCGGCGAACCAGGCCTCACCGGTCAGGTAGGCGGCCGGGATGCGTTCATCGATGCGGCGCTGGAACAGCTCCAGCACGCGCAGCTTTTCGGCCTCCAGCAGGCGCGCCTGGCCGTAGGCCGGGCCCAGATCGTGCGGCAGGTGCAGGCTGTGCAGCACCAGCTGGGTCGCCTCGTCCAGCGCATTGTCGTAGCTGTGCCCGAAGGTCAGCCCGGCTTCGTTGAAACGGCTGGTGCCGTAGCGGATCAGATCGATGATCGTATGGAGTTCGGCGGCCGTTTCAGCGGTCATGGCGGTACTGCGGGCAAAGTGGCCCCCGATTATAGGGGCTGGCGCCCGCGGCGGCATCCGTTGCGGCGGAAACGATCGGGCCGCAGCCGGTATGATGGAGCCCATTTCGCGCGGGAGCCCCCATGTTCAATCGCAACGCCGGCATCATCCTGCTGATCGCCCTGGCCGCGGGGCTCGGCCTGCTCGCCGCCCAGCAGGTGTTCGCGCCGAAGCCGCCGGCCAACGCCCCGGCCACCGAAGCGATCACCCTGTACCCGCAGCCGCGTGAACTGCCCGACTTCAACCTGGCCCAGTCCGACGGCACCCGCCTGATCCCGGGCGAGCTGAAGGGCCACTGGACCCTGGTGTTCCTGGGCTTCACCTTCTGCCCGGACGTCTGCCCGACCACGCTGGCCGAGCTGGCCGGCGCGCAGAACCAGTGGGAAGCCCTGCCCGACAGCCTGCGCCCACGCGTGCTGTTCATCTCGGTCGACCCGGACCGCGACAGCGCCACCCGCCTCGGCGAGTACGTGCACGGCTTCCACAAGGACACCCTGGCCGCCACCGCCGATATCCCCTCGCTCGAGCGCTTCGCCACCTCGCTGGGCTTCGTGTTCCAGAAAGTGCCGGGCAAGCATTTCGACGAGAACGCCGAGGATTACACCGTCGAGCATTCGGCCAGCCTGGCCGTGCTCGACCCGCAGGGCCGCCTTGCCGGCCTGGTGCGCCCCCCGTTCAATGCGCCGGCGATCGCCCGCGACCTGCACAAGCTGACCGAGAAAACCGCCCCATGAGCCTCACCACCGCCCTGACGTACGCCCTGCCCCATCGCCTGCTGTCCTCGATGGCACGCTCGCTGGCGTACTCGGACGATCCGCGCGTGTCGCGCTGGCTGATCGACACCGTCACCCGCAAGTTCAACGTCAACCTGGACGAAGCGGCCAACCCGGACCCGCGCAGCTATGCGACCTTCAACCAGTTCTTCACCCGCGCGCTGAAGCCGGGCGCGCGCGTGGCCGATGCCGATCCGCGCAGTCTGGTGATGCCGGCCGACGGCCGCATCAGCCAGCTCGGCAGGATCGAGGCCGGCCGCATCTTCCAGGCCAAGGGCCAGTCGTTCACCGCCGCCGAACTGCTGGGCAGCGACGAGGATGCCAAGCCGTACAACGATGGCCTGTACGCCACCGTGTACCTGTCGCCACGCGACTACCATCGCGTGCACATGCCGTGGACCGGCACCCTGCGTGAAACCGTGCACGTGCCAGGACGCCTGTTCAGTGTCGGTCCCGCAGCCGTCAACGGCGTACCGCGCCTGTTCGCACGCAACGAGCGCCTGGTTTGCCACTTCGACACCAGCTTCGGCCCGATGGCCAGCGTGATGGTCGGCGCGCTGCTGGTGTCCGGCGTGGAAACCGTGTGGAGCGGCGAGGAGATCCCGGCCTACGGCGACCGCATCACCCGCAAGGACTACCGCGGCCAGGGCATCAAGCTGGAGCGTTTCGCCGAGATGGCACGCTTCAATTACGGCTCGACCGTGGTGGTGCTGCTGCCGCCGGGCGTGGCCGAGTTCGCACCGCATCTGGATGCCGAGCATCCGGTGCAGCTGGGCCAGGCGCTGGCAAAGCTGCGCTGACCGTAGATCCACGCGATGCGTGGATGAATTCAACGGGATGCCGGCCAGCGGCCGGCACTACCGGGTCTGTAGAGCCGAGCATGGGCTCGGCTCTACAGACGCAGGACGATTACTGCAGGACCGGTGCCGGGCCGACGTCCATGCCGTCGTAGTCTTCCACGCCGTGCTCCGCGGCCAGCGCCGCGAATTCCTGGTTGCGGCGGTCCAGCGAGGCTTCGTCGTGGATTTCCACGCGCTCCACGTGCAGCACGTGGAACGGCGCGTCCCCCTCTTCCGGCTCCTGCTCGAAGAGTTCCACGAACGTGTAGCCCTGCGCCTGCAGGTGCTGGGCCAGCGCCTGCAGCGGCTCGGCACTGGCGTGGACGAAGAAATACCCCCACAGCAACGGGCCGTTGATGTCCCAGTCGGTGTTCTCGCGGAGGTTGGCGAACAGGTTGCGGGTGGCTTCGAGGTCCATACGGATTCCAGTGGTCTTGGGAATTACTTGTCGCAGCCCTGCAGCTTCAGCGTCTGGCCCTGGCGCAGGCTGTAGGCCGGAGCCTTCAGGCCGTTGGCGCGGGCCAGGGTCGGCAGGTCGCACTGGAACTTCGCGGCGATGGCGCCCAGGGTCTCCCCCCGGCCCACCTTGTGGCTGCGCGCCGGCTTCGGCCGGGCGGCCGGCGCCGGGCGCGGTGCCGCCACTGCAGCCACCGGTGCGGTCGGCACGCTGGTGGATGCAGCCGCGTCGGCAACCGGCACCACGCCGCCCACCGCCACGCTGCCGGTGTAGCTGGCCGCGGTCGGGCGCTTGATCGCCGCGTTGAGATCAGCGGTGATCAGCGTGCGGGCGAGGTCGGCACGCGGACCACTGACACAATTTCGCTGGTACAGGCCGGCGATGCGGGTGGTGGCGTTGATCAGCGTACCGGCCGGAATCCAGCCATCGGCTTCATAACGCGGGTTGAGGTTGCGCAGCGCGCGCATGTAACCATCACGGGTGCCGTGGCTGCCCAGGCAGATGGTCAGTTCGTAGATGGTGGTGGACTTGGCCAGCCGCAGCGTGGCCGGCTGCGCGCTGATCTTCGGGAACTCCACGCCGTACTGCTGCGGGTGCAGGAAGATCCAGGCCGCGGCGATCACCATCGGCACGTAGTCCTTGGTCTCGCCCGGGAACTGGTTGTAGACGCTGTCGGTCCAGAAGCTCTGCCCACCGCTCTGCTTGAACACGCGCGCAGCACGGCCTTCGCCACCGTTATAGGCGGCCACCGACATTTCCACGTTGTTGTTCAGTTCACGCAGACGCTCGTTGAGGTAGCTGGCGCTGGCCTCGGCGGCGCTGCGCGCGTCGAAGCGGGTATCGAAGCCGGTGCCGTCCGGGCCCAGGCCGAAACGGCGGCCGGTGGCTGGCATGAACTGCATCAGGCCGGCGGCGCCGGCGCGCGAGGAAGCATGCACACGGCCATTGGATTCCTTGGCCATGATCCCGAACAGCAGCGCCTCGGGCAGGCCACGCTTCTCCCACTCCGGCCACATCACCGCGCGCAGGTTCTGGTAATTCTCGTAGCTGGTCAGCAGCGCCGGGCGCATGTCGGTCAGCCAGCGGCGGATGCCGGCCTGCACCGCCGGGTTGTACTCGACCATCGTGTCGAAGGCGTGCCGCTTGTCGTTCAGCAGCGCGGCAGCGCGCGCGGCCTCGGGCACGTCGGCGGTGAGCGGGCCGATGTGGTCCGGGTCGGCTTCCAGGCGGTCACCGCCCTCGTCGGCCACGTCATCGCTGGCGGCGGCATCGGCGTCGTGCTTGAGCAGCCGCTTGTAGCTGGCCAGCAGGGTCCCCATCTGGCAGCCCTTCTGCTTGACGCAGTCGTTGAGGACATCTTCCATGTCCTCCAGCGCGGCATCGGCCTCGTTGCTGCCCTTGGGATCGGCGTTGGCGACCAGCAGCAGGGCATCGCCGTAGCGCTTTTCGGCGGCGGTCATGCGCTGCTGCAGCGCATCCACCTTCACCTTGTCCCGGGCCGAAACCCGCTGTGCGTGGGCGTCGGGCGCCAGGGAAACCAGGCCGGCCAGGGCCAGCAGCGGCCAACCGCGGGAAATCAGGACAGGAACGGGCATTGATGGCACTGTGTGCGAAACAGGCAGGCAGAGTAGCGGCGCCGCCAAGGTCCGGGCAAGCCGACCTTCGGACCGTCACTGCCGGCGGTTAACATTGGACTATTCATCACAAGGGCTGGACCATGGATCCGATTCTGCTCGGCAAAGGCATTACCGACGATATTGCCGTCACCCTGCTGCCGAAACTCGGCAACCGCCACGGTCTGGTGGCCGGCGCCACCGGTACCGGCAAGACCGTGACCCTGATGACCCTGGCCGAGGGCTTCTCGCGACGGGGCGTGCCGGTGTTCCTGGCCGATGTGAAGGGCGATGTCTCCGGCCTGGCCGTGCCCGGCAGCGGCGCCGAGAACCTGCTCCAGCGTGCCGCCGAGATCGGCGTGGCCGACTATGCGCCGGCCGCCAGCCCGACCCTTTTCTGGGATCTGTACGGCAAGCTGGGCCACCCGGTGCGTACCACGGTCAGCGAGATGGGCCCGACCCTGCTGGCGCGCATCCTCGAATTGAACGACACCCAGGCCGGGGTACTCGACATCGTATTCAAGCTGGCCGACGACCGCGGCCTGCTGCTGCTGGACATGGACGACCTGCGCGCCCTGCTCGGCCTGGTCGCCGAGGAGCGCAAGGACATTTCCACCGAGTACGGCCTGGTCAGTGCGCAGTCGATCGCGGCCATCCAGCGTTCGGTGCTGCGCCTGGCGCAGGACGGTGGCGAGAATTTCTTCGGCGAACCGGCGCTTGAACTGGCCGACATCATGCGGGTCAACCACGACGGCCGCGGCATGATCGGCATCCTCGCCGCCGACCAGCTGGTGCTCAAGCCCAGGCTTTATTCCACCTTCCTGCTGTGGCTGCTGTCGGAACTGTTCGAGCAGCTGCCGGAAGTGGGCGACCTGGACAAGCCGAAGCTGGTCTTCATCTTCGACGAGGCGCACCTGCTGTTCGATGATGCACCGCCGTCGCTGGTGCAGCGCATCGAGCAGGTGGTGCGCCTGATCCGTTCCAAGGGCGTGGGCGTGTACTTCTGCTCGCAGTTCCCCGACGACGTGCCGGGCAACATTCTCGGCCAGCTGGGCAATCGCGTGCAGCACGCACTGCGTGCGTTCACCCCGCGCGACCAGAAGGCGGTGAAAACCGCGGCCGAGACGTTCGTGCCGAATCCGAAGCTGGACGTGGCCAAGGTACTGAGCCAGCTCGGCACCGGCGAGGCGCTGGTATCCACGCTGCAGGACAAGGGCGTGCCGATGCCCGTGCAGCAGACGTTGATCGCGCCGCCGCGCTGCCGGATGGGACCGATCACCGAGGCCGAGCGTGCACAGGTACGCGCCGGCAGCCCGGTCGGCAGCCGCTACGACACCGCGGTCAACCGCGAATCGGCCGCCGAGCTGCTGGCCCAGCGTGCACAGAAGACCGTCGAACAGGCCCAGGCGCCGGCCGCGCGCAGCCGCGAGCAGGACGACGCACAGGAAGGCGGGTTCGGCCAGGCCATCAAGGACGCGATCTTCGGCACCAAGCGCCGCCAGGGCATGATCGAAACCATGGCCAAGCAGACCACGCGCACTGTCGGCACCAAGCTGGGCAACCAGATCGTGCGCGGCATCCTCGGTGGCATCTTCGGCGGCAAGCGCTGATCTGCCACGGCCGGGGTCAGAGCCCTTTCCGCTGGAAAGGGATCTGACCCCAGGGTCGGATCCCTCCCGCCAGGGAGGGCTCCGACCCCGCTCCCCGTTCGTCATCCAGAAAAAGAAGCCGTATTGCATGTCCCGTTGGCGTCCCCCCGCAGAAAAAAGCACCGCCCTGATCACCGCCTCCGGGCATGCGCGACTGAAGGCCGAACTGGATGAGCTATGGCGCGTGCGTCGCCCGGAGGTGGTGAAAGCGCTCGCCGCCGCTGCCGCAGAAGGCGACCGTTCCGAGAACGCCGAGTACACCTACCGCAAGAAGCAACTGGGCGAGATCGACCGCCGCGTGCGCTACCTGACCAAGCGGCTGGAATCGCTGCGCGTGGTCGATACCACGCCAACCGATCCGCTGGCAGTGTTCTTCGGCGCGTGGGTGGAACTGGAGAATGTGGACAGCGGCGACACCAGCCGCTATCGCATTGTCGGTCCGGATGAGACCGATGCGGGCCTGGGCTGGATCAGCATCGATTCCCCCCTGGCGCGTGCGCTGCTGAAGAAGCGGCTGGATGATGAGTTCTCGGTGGAGCTGCCTGGCGGGCAGTTCACCTTTGCGGTGATCGGGGTGGAGTACGAGCCTGTGTAGCGTCGAGCCATGCTCGACCTCGCTGTCCATGCGGAGCCGAGCCCATGTTCGGCTGATGCGCCGCGCAGCCGAGCATGGGCTCGGCTCTACAACGGCGGTGGGTATGTGCGCCCCGCACGCAACGGGCGGAAATAATCGGCATTGCGATAGAAGGCGGAATCCTGCACGACATGCCAGCCGGGAATACCGGCCAATGGCAACGGCCGCAGCTGCAGCGGATCGGTTACTGCCCTGCCCTCGGCGATGGCCGCGGTCACCGCGTCAACACAGGCCGCATCGGCATCGCTTTGCACCACCACGCACTTGCCCACCAGCAATCGCCCCGGCAGCAGCGCCTGCTCCATCAGCGCATGCCCGAACACCGCCACGATGGCGATGTCGCCGCTGTGCCAGCGCGTCGGCTCGAACACTGCAGGCCAGTCATGCCCATCCCATGCGCGCAGCACAGTGCCATCGCGCACACGCACGATCACGCCGGCTTCGTCGAACTGGGTCAAGGCGGCCTGCGCACGGTTGCGCTGGCCGGGCGGCATCGCCTCGATATGCAGGCACTGCTGCACGTTGAGCGCGCGCTTCAGCTGCGGCTGGGAAGCCCACACCAGCGCATTGAACAGGTCGTGCCAGTTGCCGGCGCGGGTGGCGATGCGACCCTGCGCAATACGCTCCTCATAATGCAGGCCATCGGCCAGCAGCGCGGCGTCCTGTTCAACCAGGCGCTTGCCCGGCACGGCCAGGCGTGCATCTAGCGCCGCGATGGACGGCCACGCGGTGCCGTCCAGAAGGTCACGGAAGTCATCAAGTCCGGCAAACAGCGGATGCTCGAACCGCCGTGCAGCTACCGCCGCACGTGGCGGCGGTACGAAGCGCCGTGAACCGCCGCCGTTGCCGGTGGCGGCCGTCGCTGCGGTCACAGCACCTTGAGGTCGAACGCCGGACGGGGGGCGGCCGCCAGCGCGTCACCGTACAGGTCGTGCTCGTCGCTCTCGGTGATCTCCACGTCGACGAATTCGCCCACGCGCAGCGGCACCTGGTCGGCATTCTGGATGTGCACCAGGCCGTCGATCTCCGGGGCATCGGCCTTGGAGCGGGCCACGGCGATATCGCCTTCGATGGCGTCGACCAGGCACTGCTGCACGGTGCCTATCTTGGCTTCCAGGCGTGCGGCGGAAATCTGCGCCTGCTTCTCCATGAAGCGGGCCAGACGCTCCTGCTTCACCTCTTCCGGCACGGCGTCAGGCAACTCGTTGGCGGTGGCACCCTCGACCGGCGAGTAGGCGAACGCACCGACGCGATCCAGCTGCGCCTCGTCGAGGAACGACAGCAGTTCCTCGAACTCGGCTTCGGTCTCGCCCGGGAAGCCGACGATGAAGGTCGAACGCACAGTGATGTCCGGCGCGATACGGCGCCAGTTCTGCACGCGCTCCAGGGTCTTCTCCACCGCGCCGGGGCGCTTCATCAGGCGCAGGATGCGCGGGCTGGCATGCTGGAACGGGATGTCCAGGTACGGCAGGATGCGGTTCTCGGCCATCAGCGGCACCACTTCGTCCACGTGCGGATACGGGTAGACGTAGTGCATGCGCACCCACGCATCCAGCTCCGACAGGCCTTCGCACAGCGCCTTCAAACGGGTCTGGTAGGCCTTGTCGCGCCACATCCTTTCGGCGTACTTCACGTCCACGCCGTAGGCCGAGGTGTCCTGCGAAACCACCAGCAGCTCGCGCACGCCGCCACGCACCAGGCGCTCGGCTTCACGCAGCACCTCGTCGACCGGGCGCGAAACCAGCTTGCCGCGCATCGACGGAATGATGCAGAAGCTGCATTTGTGGTTGCAGCCCTCGGAAATCTTCAGGTACGCGTAGTGCCGCGGAGTCAGCTTGATACCGTAGTCGGGCACCAGGTCCACGAACGGATCGTGCTTGGGCGGCAGTGCTTCATGCACCGCTTCCATCACGCTCTGGTAATCCTGCGGGCCGGACACCGCCAGCACGTTGGGGTACGCCTCGCGGATCTGCTCCGGGCGCTTGCCCAGGCAGCCGGTGACGATGACCTTGCCGTTCTGGTTCATCGCCTCGCCGATCGCGTCCAGCGACTCGGTCACCGCCGAATCGATGAAGCCACAGGTGTTGACCACCACCACGTCGGCCGAATCGTAGGACGGGACGATGTCGTAGCCTTCCGAGCGGAGCTGGGTGAGGATGCGCTCGGAATCGACGAGGGCCTTCGGGCAGCCAAGGCTGACGAAGCCGACTTTGGGGTTCAGCTGGGACATGGAAATCGCGGGACTCTGGGGGCCTGGGCCCCTGCCGGCATGGCAGGGGGTCCTGGGGGCCGGGGCCTGAAAGGGCGCCAGTATACCGGGGTTGGCGGCGTCGCTCTGAACGGCCAGCCGCCCGATCGCGCACAGCCACTGACACCGCGCTAACCCGCGCAGCAACGACAATGCAGCCCTGTCCCCTGCAACGAGAGTAGATGACGATGGCCGAATGGATCACCCTGGATACGCATCACGGCCCGGTACGGGCGTGGCAGGCCCTGCCGGAAGGCACCGCGCGCGGCGGCCTGGTGGTGGTGCAGGAAATCTTCGGCGCCAATCCGCATATCCGCAGCGTGGCCGAGCGCTTCGCGGCGGAAGGTTATGCGGTGCTGGCGCCCTCGTTCTTTGACCTGCTCGATGGCCCCGACGCCGATCCGGACGCGCTGCCCTACGACGCCGAAGGCGTGAAGCAGGGCCTGGAACGGGTCGGCGCGCTGGGCATGGAGCGGGCGCTGGAAGTGGTCCGCGCCGCGGCCACCCGGCTGGCCCCCTACGGCAAGGTCGGCACCGTCGGCTACTGCTGGGGCGGTACGGTGGCGATGCTGTCCGCAGTGCGCCTGGGGCTGCCGTCGGTCAGCTACTACGGCGCACGCAACGTCCAGTTCCTTGATGAGACACCCAAGGCGCCGGTGATCTTCCACTTCGGCGCCCAGGACCGCAGCATCCCGCCGGAAGCAGTGCAGGCCCACCGCGAGAAGCTGCCGCAGATGGCCACCTACGTCTATCCGGCCGATCATGCCTTCAACCGGGAGGTCGGACATGCGTATGATCCAGACAGCGCCGCCCTGGCGCTGCAACGCACCCTGGACTTCTTCTCGGAGCATCTTGGATGAGCGAATTCGAACTCGATTCACGCCTGGCCACCGATAGCGTGCTGGTGGCGGAAGGACCGTTGTCGCAAGTGCGACTGATGAACGACGAACGATTCCCCTGGCTGGTGCTGGTACCGCGCTTGGCCGGGGTCACCGAGTGGATCGAGCTGGACGGCGAGCAGCAGGACAAGCTGCGCACCGAGCTCAACCGCGCCTGCAAGGCCCTGAAGGGCTCCGACGGAGTGGAAAAGATCAACATCGGGGCGCTGGGCAATATCGTGCGCCAGCTGCACTTCCATGTGATCGGCCGCCATGACGGTGATCCGGCCTGGCCGGGCCCGGTCTGGGGCAGCGGCCCGGCGCACCGCTACGAGCCGGCGGCGCTGGACCAGCATGTCGCCTACTGGAAGGAACGGCTAGGATATCCGGCCCTGTCCTGAGCCTCCGCCGACCCGATGCGATTCAACCTCGTTGCCGCCGTCCTGCTGATCCTGATCGGCCTGTTCATGCTCGCCAGCAATCTCGGCTGGACGCACCTGAACCTGTCCAAGCTGCTGCTGACCTGGTGGCCGGTGGCCCTGGTGGGTGTCGGCATCGCGATGCTGTTCGGTCGCGGCAAGTAAGGAAGGCGGCGCATTGCGCCGCCTTCCTTCATGTAGAGCCGAGCCATGCCCGGCGGCCCGGCATTGAAGCCGAGCATGGCTCGGCTCCACAAATCGCCTGCGATCTTCAGGTCCGCGGCAGGGTCACGCCGGTCTGGCCCTGGTACTTGCCGCCACGGTCGCGGTACGACGTCTCGCAGATGTCATCGGCGGCCGCCTGGAAGAACAGCATCTGCGCCACGCCTTCGTTGGCGTAGATGCGCGCCGGCAGCGGCGTGGTGTTGCTGAATTCCAGGGTGACGTGGCCTTCCCATTCCGGCTCCAGCGGCGTCACGTTGACGATGATGCCGCAGCGCGCGTAGGTGCTCTTGCCCAGGCACACCACCAGGGTATCGCGCGGAATGCGGAAGTACTCCACGGTACGCGCCAGCGCGAAGCTGTTCGGCGGGATGATGCACTCATCGCCGACGATATCCACGAAGCTGCCCGGATCGAAGTGCTTGGGATCGACGATCGTCGAGTTGATGTTGGTGAACACCTTGAACTCGCGCGAGCAGCGCACGTCATAACCATAGCTGGACGTGCCGTAGCTGACGATGCGCTGGCCGTTGGCCTGCTTGACCTGCCCGGCCTCGAACGGCTCGATCATGCCGTGCTGCTCGGACATGCGGCGGATCCAACGGTCACTCTTGATGCTCATGCTTTGTCCTGGGGGATACGAGGGGGCGCGAGGATTCTAGCAGGGGGCCGGCCTGCGCCGGCGGCCCCTGCACCTGCACTTACAGCAGCGAGGACAGGATCGGGATCGAGGCCCGCGGGCGCTTGCCGACTTCCTCGATCAGGCGCTGCGCGGCATGGCGGTAGGCCTGGGCCGGTGCCGAATCCGGCTGGGCCACGGTGATCGGCGTGCCTGCATCGCCCTGCTCGCGGATGCCGATCTGCAGCGGCAGCGACCCCAGCAGCGGCACGCCGTACTGCGCGGCCATGCGCTCGCCGCCGCCCTCGCCGAACAGGTGCTCGATGTGCCCGCAGCTGCTGCACGTGTGCACCGCCATGTTCTCGACGATGCCCAGCACCGGCACCTCGACCTTCTCGAACATCTTCAGCGCCTTCTTCGCATCCAGCGTGGCGATGTCCTGCGGCGTGGTGACGATCACCGCACCGGCCAGCGGAATCTTCTGGGTCAGGGTCAGCTGGATGTCACCCGTGCCCGGCGGCAGGTCGATCAGCAGGAAGTCCAGGTCGTCCCACAGGGTATCGTTGAACAGCTGGGTCATCGCCGAGGTGGCCATCGGGCCGCGCCAGATCATCGGGGTGTCTTCTTCGATCAGGTAGCCGATCGACATGGTGTCCACGCCGAACGCACGCAGAGGCTCGATGCTCTTGTTGTCCGGGCTTTCCGGGCGGCCGGACAGCCCCAGCATGGCCGGCACGCTGGGGCCGTAGATGTCGGCGTCGAGCACGCCCACCCGCGCACCGAGCTGTTGCAGCGCCACGGCCAGGTTCACCGAGGTGGTGGACTTGCCGACGCCGCCCTTGCCCGAACCGACCGCGATGACATTGCGGATGCGGGCATGCGGCGCAAGTCCCTTCTGGACCTGGCTGGCATGGGGACGGCGGGGAGAACTGTTCACAACGAGCACCGGCGGAGTCAGGGGGATAACCCAACATCATACAAGCTGGACGTAACCTGACTGAAATTCAGGATTGCGACGGATTCGTGCACAGATTGTTAAGTTCATGTTACGTTCGATCAGCACTGTTTTGAGCTGCGGAGCCCGCTGTTCCGGCCCGCGCGATGGCGCATGCGCAGTGCCGTTTTTGTTTTTTGCTCTCCATTGGAACTACATGAAACACGTCAGCAATACCGCACGTCGCAACACGCTCGCCGTCGCCCTGATTTCCGCTCTGATGGCCGCCGCCCCGGCAATGGCCCAGGACAAGGCGACCAACCTGGACAAGATCACCGTCACCGGTTCGCTGATCCCGCAGACCCAGGTCGAAACCCAGACCCCGGTGATGTCCATCACCGCCGAAGACATCCAGACCCGCGGCTTCAGCAGTGTTGCTGAAGTGCTGCAGCAGTCATCGCTGACCACCGGCGGCCTGCAGGGTGGCCAGACCTCGGGTGCGTTCACCCAGGGCGCCGAAGCCGCCGGCATGTTCGGCCTGAATCCGGGCTACACCAAGTACCTGATCAACGGCCGCCCGATGCTCTCGTATCCGGCGCTGTACAACGGCAGCGAGTCGTTCAACAACATCAGCGGCATTCCGATCGACATCGTCGAGCGCATCGAAGTCCTGCCGGGCGGCCAGTCGTCGCTGTACGGCTCGGACGCGATCGCCGGCGTGGTCAACATCATCCTGAAGGAACGCATGGACGGCGGCACGATGTCGATCCGTGGCGGTACCTACACCGAAGGTGGTGGCAGCAACATCCGCTTCAGCGCCGCCAAGGGCTTCAACGCGTTCGACGACCGCTTCCACGCGCTGGTCAACGTGCAGATCGAGAACGGCAGCCCGATCTGGGGCTACCAGCGTGACATCACCAAGCAGAACAACCCGGTCGGTTACACCGCGCAGCTGCCGTCGAACGACTTTGCCGTCATCGGCAACGCCGACAACAAGCTGTACATGATGGACCCGACCCGCTGCGCCAACGTGGCAGGCCTGTACGACGGCACCACCACCGTCGGCAAGCGTGCATCGGGCGAATCCTGCGGCTCGGTGTACAGCGCCGGCTACAAGACCCTGAAGAACGGCAAGAACAGCGGCCAGTTCTACTCGTCGATGACCTTCGACGTGAACGACAACTTCCAGCTGTTCGCCGACGTGCTGTACAGCAAGGAAAAGACCGAGTTCACCTCCGGCTCCAGCGCCCTGTGGTGGGGTACCAAGTCGGTGATGGGCGGCTTCTACGACCAGGGCCTGGGCAAGGTCGTGAACCTGCAGCGCGCCTTCGCGCCGGAAGAAATCGGCCCGGGCCACTACAACAACATCCTGAACTCCGATGAGAGCCGTTCCTACCAGGTCACCCTGGGCGGCAAGGGCATGGTCGGCGACTGGGACTACAGCGCCAGCTTCACCCGCGGCGAATACCGCCTGGACCAGAACCGCTTCGCGCGCTGGAAGGACAAGATCGAAGGCTTCTTCGGCGACACCGTGCTGGGCCCGCGCCTGGGCACCACTGCTGATGGCTTCGGCATCTACAACCCGAACTACACCGCCTTCTACTCGCCGATCACGCCGGACCAGTTCGCCAGCTTCACCGGCTATGGCACCCACCGCAGCAAGACCTGGCAGAACCTGGGTCGCGTGCAGGTGACCAACGGCTCGCTGTTCTCCCTGCCGGGCGGCGACGCCGGCCTGGCCGTCGTGCTGGAAGGTGGCAGCGAGGGCTGGGACTACTCGCCCGACCAGGCCTTCGTCGATGGCAACGCGTGGGGCGCCAGCGCCGTGGCCGGTGCCGGCCACCGCAGCAACTACGCGGTGACCAGCGAACTGCGCATGCCGGTGTTCGAGTCGCTGACCGTCAGCGCCTCGGGCCGCTATGACGCCTTCAAGATCGCCGACAAGACCGTCGACAAGGCCACCTACAGCATCGGCCTGGAATACCGTCCGGTGGAAAGCCTGCTGCTGCGCGGCAAGTACGGCACCGCGTTCCGCGCGCCGACCCTGTCCGATGCCTTCCAGGGCATGAGCGGCTCGTTCGCCTCCGGCCAGAACGACTACTACCGCTGCAGCCAGATGGGTTACGCGCTGCGTGACGAAGCCTGCTCGTTCTACAAGACCACCTCGGTGTACAGCGAAAAGTCCGGCAACCCGGACCTGAAGCCGATCACCGCCGACGTGTGGAGCGCAGGCGTGGTGTGGGCCCCGGTGAGCAACTTCTCGCTGTCGGTCGACTACTACAACTGGAAGATCAAGAACGAGGTCAAGACCCTGAGCACCGACCAGCTGCTGCTGGCCGAGTACCAGTGCCACAACGGCCTGCCGAACAACACCTCGGCCAGCTGCCAGAACGTGACCGACTGGGTGACCCGCGACGCCGGTGGCAACCTGACCCGCGTTTACACTCCGAAGCTCAACGTGGCCAGCCAGAACCTGGAAGCGGTGACCGTCGGTGCCAAGTACCAGCAGGACCTGGGCCGCTTCGGTTCGCTGATGTTCTCCGGCAACTACACCAACATGCTGAAGCGTGAAGTGGTGGCCCTGCCGGGTGCGCAGAAGCTGGACCTGCTGAGCGATCCGTACAACATGTGGTACTACGACAACTTCGCCAAGGTACGCGGCGACGTGTCGGTGGGCTGGGCCATCTCCAAGTTCACCACCACCGTGTACGCCAACTACGTCGGCAGCACCCCGAACTACCTGGCCTACACCGGCCGCAGCTATGACTACGTCCACGCCTCCGGCGCCAAGGCCGGCAAGTGGGGCTCGTACACCACGTACAACATGAGCCTGAACTACCAGGCACAGGACGATCTGACCCTGTCGCTGATGGTCAACAACGTGTTCAACAAGCTGCCGGAAGGCCAGCGCTACAACTACCCGGGCAACGAATCGACCCCGTTCAACGACGGCTTCTACAGCGTCTACGGCCGTCAGATCTCGGCCCAGGTCAAGTACGACTTCTGATCCCGTCGTATTCCGGACGCCGTGTCTGGACCAGGCCCCGCTTCGGCGGGGCCTTTTTTTTGGGCACCACTGCGCTCCGCCCCCCGGTCCGGCCTATAGCAGAAAGTGTGATCCACAACGCACAAACGTCCGGGTTACCGGGAACGCTGATCCAGGACAACACATTGATCTACAAGGCATATCCGTCATGCTGACATGCCCCCTTGCACGTCGCCATCTTTTGAAACATGCCAAAACAAATCGCCTTATTAATTGATTCTGAAGCGTTTTTTCATCTCCCAACGGCACCTTGATGTGACAGGCCCGTGTTGGCGGCGTTAACGACGTGTTACGGTCGACCTGAATGGAGTCACACTGAACGAATTGTTAATGCGCAGGGAATGCGCCGCCAAGACATTGCTCACTACGGGGATCCACCATGTCTCGCCAACGTTCCACGCTCTCGCGCCACCCTCTGACCCTCGCCCTGCTCGGCACCCTCCTGGCCTCCGGCACTGCCCTGGCCCAGGACGGCAATGCGCCGACCCAGCTTGATCGTGTGACCGTCACCGGGTCGCTGATTCCTCAGACCGAGATCGAGAACCACACGCCCGTCCTGACCGTCACCGCCGAGGATATCCAGACCCGCGGTTTCACCAGCGTCGCCGATGTCCTGCAGCAGTCCTCGCTGTCCACGGGCGGCCTGCAGGGTGGCCAGACCTCCGCATCCTTCACCCAGGGCGCCGAAGCGGCGGGCATGTTCGGCCTCAGCCCGGGCTATACCAAGTACCTGATCAACGGCCGCCCGATGCTCTCGTATCCGGCGCTGTACAACGGCGGCGATACCTTCAACAACATCAGCGGCATCCCGATCGACATCGTCGAGCGCATCGAGATCCTGCCGGGTGGCCAGTCGTCGCTGTACGGCTCGGACGCGATCGCCGGCGTGGTCAACATCATCCTCAAGGAGCGCATGGATGGCGGCGTGCTCAACGTGCGCGGCGGTGCCTACAGCGAAGGTGGCGGCAACAGCTTCCGCTTCAGCGGCGCACGCGGTTTCAACTCCAAGGATGACCGCTTCAATGCACTGGTCAACGTGCAGTATGAGAAGACCAGCCCGATCTGGGGTTACCAGCGCGACCTGACCAAGGTCAACAACCCCGACGGTTACAGCCCGCAGTACGTCTCCAACGATTTCCTGGTGCTGCTGCCGGCCGCCAACAACCGCTACGCGATGATGGACCCGAACCGGTGCGCCAACGTGGCGGGCCAGTTCGACGGCACCACCGTGCTCGGTACCCGCCCGACCGGCCAGGCCTGCGGCTCGGTCTACGGCACCGGTTACAAGACCATCAAGAACGGCAAGGAAAGCGGGCAGATCTACAGCTCGGCCACCTTCGACGTGAACGACAATTTCCAGCTGTTCGGCGACGCGCTGTACAGCCTGGAGGAGGTCAAGTACGCCACCGGTTCCGGTTACACCTGGTGGGGCACCTCCTCGGGCTGGGGCCGCTTCTACGACCAGGCCAGCGGCCAGTACATGAACCTGCAGCGCGTGTTCGCGCCGGAGGACATCGGCGGCGGCGGTTACCGCGACATCATGAACACCGACCGCAACAAGGCCTACCAGGTCACCCTCGGCGGCCGCGGCACCGCAGGCAACTGGGACTACAGCCTCAGCTTCACCCGTGGCGAGTACAAGCTGACCGAGCGCAATTTCGTGCGCTGGAACGACCCGATCAACGACTACTTCGAGCAGCGCGTGCTGGGCCCGGTGCTGGGTACCACCAGCACCGGCTACAACATCTACAGCCCGAACTGGGAAGCGTTCTACGCACCGCTGCCCGCCGGTGACTTCCAGAGCTTCACCGGCTACAGCTACAGCGAAAGCCGCACCTGGCAGAACCTGGCCCGCGCCCAGGTCACCAATGGCTCGCTGTTCAAGCTGCCGGGTGGCGATGCCGGCTTCGCCGTGGTTCTGGAAGGCGGCAGTGAAGGCTGGGATTACACGCCCGACCCGGGCCTGATGGATGGCAGCGTGTGGGGGACCACTGCCGTATCCGGTGCCGGCCATCGCAGCAACTACGCGGTGACCACCGAACTGCGCATGCCGCTGCTGGAAACGCTGACCGTCACCGGCTCCGGCCGCTATGACGCCTTCAAGATCGGCAGCAACACCGTGGACAAGGCCACCTACAGCGTCGGCATCGAGTTCCGCCCGATCGAAAGCCTGTTGTTCCGTGGCAAGTACGGCACGGCGTTCCGCGCACCGACCCTGTCCGATGCCTTCCAGGGTCGCAGCGGTTACTACGCCAACGGCTCCACCGACTACTACCGCTGCGGCCAGCTGGGCTACGACCCGGCCAACACCACCGGCTGCCCGTACGACAGCGTCTCGGTGTTCGGCACCCGCTCGGGCAACCCCGACCTGGAGCCGATCACCGCCGACGTCTGGAATGCAGGCGTCGTGTGGGCACCGATCAACAACCTGTCGCTGTCGGTCGACTACTACAACTGGAAGATCAAGAACGAGGTCGATACGCTCAGCTCCGACCAGCTGCTGCTGGCCGAGTACTACTGCCGCAACGGCCAGTCCAACAACACTTCGGCCAGCTGCCAGAACGTCGATGACTGGATCACCCGTGATGCATCGGGCGTGCTCGACGAGATCTACACGCCGAAGATGAATGTCGCCCGCCAGAACCTGGAAGCACTGACCGCCAGCTTCAAGTACGTGCAGGACATCGGCCGCTTCGGTTCGCTGCAGTTCTCGGCCAACTACACCGACATGCTCAAGCGCAAGCTGCAGCCGCAGCCGGGTGACGAGTTCCTGGACCTGCTGCACGACCCGTATGCGATGTGGGTGTATGACTCGTACGCCAAGGTACGCGCGGACGGTTCGATCGGCTGGGCCAAGGACAACTGGACCACCACCCTGTATGCCAACTACATCGGCAAGACGCCGAATTACATGGCTTACGTGGGCAACGGCTATGACTACGTCCACAGCTCCGGCTACAAGGCAGGCAAGTGGGGTTCCTACACGACCTACAACCTGAGCGTGAACTACCGCGCGATGGAGAACCTGACCCTGTCACTGATGGTCAACAACGTGTTCAACAAGATGCCGGACAACCAGCGCTACAGCTTCGCCGGCACCAGCGGCCAGCCGTACAACAACTACCTGTACAACGCCTACGGGCGCGCGATCTACGTGCAGGCCAAGTACGCGTTCGGCGTGAAGTAATCCCGCAACCGCAGCAACGGAAAAGCCCCGCCATGGCGGGGCTTTTTCGTGTCCGGCCTGAGCGGATGGAAGAACAGGCCCTGGTGGAACAGGGCCTGCCCATTCCCGGCCCCAGCGGAACTGGCACTTGGGCTCATCGAACGTATCCATGCGCTCCACGAACCGCACATCCGCGTTCGCCGCCTGACCACTATGCTTCGGCATGTAGCCGTAGAAATCGAATGCAACTTGGCCCAATCGGCCCATATCCCAGTTGTAGAAACCTGTCGAACTCGGCCGACTGCTACAACTGCAAGATCGAGAACGAAGTTGATGCAGCCAGCATAGACCGGCTGCTGCTGGCCGAGTACTACTCCGCAAGGACTCGCCGAAGAGCTCCTCGCCCCCGTCAGAACATGGCCGACTGGGTCGTACGCGATTCGGCCAGCAACCTGAGCTCGCTGTGCACCCCGAAAATGAGTATGGCCTGCCAAAACCTGCAGGGCCTTATCGTCGGCTTCACGTACTTGCAAGACATCGGCGGCTTCGGTTCGCTGCAGTTCTCGGACAACTACACCAACATGCTGAAGCATGAAGTGCAGGCGCAGCCGGGTGAGGACTTCCAGGACCTGCTGGGCAACCCGAAGTCGATTTGGAATTACGAAAGCCAAGCAAAGGCACGTTCCGACGCATCGGCGGCCTAGTCGCCAGCCAAGTGGACCGCCACGCTGTAGGCGAACTACGGCAGCTTCCTCCGCCCCGCTGATAAACACCCACTCCTGGACGGATGACACGCCTATTTGCGCAAAGTGCGCGTCTCACCACATTCAGCTTCGCGTCATCAAGTTGCCGCCGACAGATCACAATTGATATTAAATGATTGTATTTGTTGCACTTTCAGCTAGCTGCGAACTGGGCCTAGTACCATTTTGTGACATTTGTATGCATTTCTCGTTAAGGTCGTGTTAGGTTCCATGAACGACGCCCGTTATATGAACTTAGATGTAACGAACGGACGGAACAGCACGCTTCAATTCATTAGGGGACCCATAACGATGACGTACAACCGCCCACCTGGCCGTCACCCGCTCAGCAGCGCCCTGCTCGTCGGTCTGCTCGCCGTGGCCGCAGCACCTGCCTTCGCGCAGGAAGCCTCCTCCAACCCGATCGACCTCGATCGCGTCAGTGTGACCGGCTCGCGCATTGCGCGTACGGGCTTTGTGACCCCCTCGCCGGTCACGGCCATCACCGCCGAGGAGATTCGTGCCACCGGTGCGAACAACATCGGCGATCTGATGACGCGCCTGCCAGCGCTGACGCCGACCTACACGCTGGGCAACTCGACCCGCTTCATCGGCACCGCCGGCGTGGGTCTGATGGACCTGCGTGGCATGGGCACCTCGCGCACTCTGGTGCTGGTCAATGGCCGCCGCCACGTCGGCGCGACCTCGGGCTCCTCGGCCGTGGACGTCAACACCATCCCGGTGGAATGGATCGAGCGCGTGGAAGTGATCACCGGTGGTGCCTCGGCCGTGTACGGCGCCGACGCCGTGGCTGGCGTGGTCAACTTCATCATGAAGAAGTCCTTCGACGGCGCCGAAGTGCGCGGTCAGACCGGCATGGCCAGCGAAGGCGGCTTCAACCGCTCCTTCATCAGCGCCTCGGCCGGCACCGACTTCGCTGGTGGCCGCGGCAACGCCGCCGTCGCCCTTGAGTACAGCAAGCAGGACCGCTTCGTCCGCACCGACCGCGCCATCGGCAACGAGTTCTTGGTGTCGGTGCGCAACCCGAACTACGACAGCAGCAAGCCGTCCAGCGAAAGCAACCCGGAAACCGTGCTTGCAGGCCCGGGCGGCAACCACTCGATCTCCTTCGGCGGTACCTTCAACATCGGCACCTTCAACCCGAACAATCCGGCTACCTGGGGCAACCGATACCAGTTCAACCCGGATGGCACCTTCCGCAAGCAGCGCTATGACGGCACCGTGGTCAGCGCAACCAGCTGTGTGAACTGTGATTTCGCCGACCTGAACTCGGTTGCCGACCTGCAGCCGAAGTTCGACCGCAAGAGCATCAACACGGTCGTCAACTTCGACCTGACCGACAACCATCGCCTGTACTTCGAAGGCAAGTACACCGAAACCGAGTCGGACTTCCTGGCACAGCCGTCGTTCGACCAGACCTTGCGCATCCAGCGCGATAACGCTTACGTGTCGCCGGAATTGCGTGCACTGATGACCAGCGCCGGCCTGAGCCAGCTAACCCTGAGCCGCTTCAACGTCGACGCCGGCCAGCGTGGTGAGCACGTGGAGCGCAACACCCAGCGCTTTGTGCTGGGCATGGAAGGCAATCTGACCGAGAACTGGACCTACGACGTTTACGGCAACTGGGGCCAGAGCGAAGTCAAGCGCTGGAACCTCAACAACCGTATCAACGAGCGTTGGCAGGCTGGCCTGGATACCGTGGTCAACCCGGCCACTGGCCAGATCGTCTGCCGCACCACGCTGAACCCGAACGCGACCAACCCCAACAACGGCAACCGCGTGTACTCGCAGTTCGCCCGCGAAGGCTGCGTGCCGTTCTCAGTGTTCGGCAACGGCGCGGTGACCCAGGCCGCACGTGACTGGATGAACGTCAATTCGTTCAACTACTCGCGCCTGCAGCAGTCGGTGTTCAGCGCATCGCTGGCCAACGGCTCGCTCTTCAGCCTGCCGGCCGGTGACGTCGGCGTGGCTGGTGGCGTTGAATACCGCCGCGAAAAGAGCCGCGAAATCACCGATCCGCTGGCCGCGCAGGGCCTGACCTTCCTCAACGCCATTCCCAACCGCATGGGCAAGTACGACGTGCGCGAGGCCTTCGTTGAAACCACCGTGCCGCTGCTGGCCGACATCCCGGGCATCTACAACCTGACCCTGGACGCCGCAGGCCGCTGGTCGGACTACAGCAGCATCGGCAAGACCACCACCTGGAAGGTGGGCCTGGACTGGACCATCATCCCGTCGCTGCGTGCCCGCGGCACCCTGTCGCAGGCGGTGCGCGCACCGAGCATCGGTGAGCTGTACAACCCGCAGAGCGAAAACTTCGCCACGGTCAACGACCCCTGCAACTACCTGGCCACCAACCCGAACCGCCCGAACACCGCAGCGGACCCGGCACTGCGCCAGGCCAACTGCTCGGCACTGGGCGTGCCGGTCGGCTGGGTCGACACCTACACTGCCACCCGCCCGGGCGTCAGCGGCGGCAATCCGGACCTGAAGCCGGAACGCGCACGCAGCTTCACCTATGGCCTGGTCTGGCAGCCTGATTTCCTGCAGGGCTTCGGCATGTCCGTCGACTACTGGTGGATCAGTCTGAAGGACGCCATCGGTGCGGTGACCGCGCAGACCAATGCAACCCGTTGCGTGGATTCGCCGGGGGGGATCAACAACAGCTTCTGCGGCTTCATCGAACGCGCACCGGTGGGCGGCAAGACCGATGCTGGCGGCCGCACCTTCCCGGAATACTCGATCAGCCGCTGGGTTGCGCTGAACGAAAACCTGGCCCGCTCGCGTCGCGTCGGCGTCGATCTGGAAATGGACTACCGCTTCAAGCTGGCCGAGGGTGACACCGTCATCCGCCTGGTGGGCACCCGCCTGCTGCAGTCGCGCGAGTGGGCCTTCCAGGCCTTCCCGAACGAGTACGACGAGAACGTCACCTGGGTGACCGATCCGCGCTGGCGCGGCCAGTTGCAGACCAAGTACTCGCTGGGCCAGTGGCGCGCGTCGTGGGACATGACCTACGTCGGCCCGAACCTGCGTGTGCAGCCGAAGAGCTACCAGGCCAACCCGGGACAGACCAGTCCGATCCGCAACGGCTCGTACACGTACCACAACTTCCAGTTCGGCTACCGCTTCCCGGGTGACAAGATCGACGTCTACCTGGGCATCGACAACGCCTTCGACAAGGACCCGCCGGTGAACTACTTCGGCTCCGATGTCGGTTCAGCGATGTACGACAACATCGGCCGTTACATGTATATGGGCGCCACGTACAAGTTCTGATCCATCCAGAACCGCAACACCCGACAGCCCCGGCTTTTGCCGGGTCTGTCTTTTCCGGGCCACCAAGCGGCCCCCTTGCACCCGGCCATGACCTTCGACACCCTTGCAGGTCTGGCCGGCGGCGTATCGTTCGGCCCACGGCCGTCCCACGGCCTTTCCCTGACTCACTCGGCCTGGAGGCCATCAAAGTGACCCGTACTCCCAAGATCGTGCTGCTGACCCTGGCCGTTTCGGCCGCGCTGGTCGGCTGCGGCAAGACTGAAACCCCGGCCAAGGACGCCACCGCCTCCACGCCGGCCGCGGCCGAAGCCACCAACTACACGCTGGACGAAAGCAAGCTGCCGGCCTACAACGCTTTCCAGCCCAGCGATCTGGATACCACCAAGGACGCCTGCGGCGCCTTCGGCGACTATGTGAACAGCAAGTGGCTGGCCGCCAATGAAATTCCGGGCGACCGCACCAGCTGGGGTGCGTTCACCATCCTCGACGAGCGCTCGGTGGCCGTGCAGCACCAGCTGGCCGAACAGGTGGCGCAGGTCAAGAATCCGAACCACATCGAGAAGATCGTCGGCGACCTGTGGGCCACCGGCATGGACGAAGCCAAGATCAACGCGCAGGGCATCGAGCCGCTGAAGGCCGACCTGGCCGCCATCGACGGCCTGCAGGACAAGGCGGCGATCGCCAACTACCTGCGCAGCAGCGCCGCCAAGGGTGACAACGTCCTGTTCGGCTTCGGTGCCGAAGCCGACTTCAAGAACTCGGCCATGAACATGGCCTACGCCAGCCAGGGCGGCCTGGGCCTGCCGGATACCACCTATTACACCGATGCCAAGAACGCCGACAAGCTGAAGGCCTACCAGGCGCACGTCGCCAAGGTGCTGGAGCTGTCCGGCGTCGCCGCGGCCGACGCGGCCAAGCAGGCCGAAGACGTGGTCAAGTTCGAAACCCGCCTGGCCAAGGCCTCCAAGTCGCGCGTCGAGCTGTCGCGCAACGTCGAGCTGTACTACAACCCGGTCACCCTGGCCGACGCCGACAAGCTGACTCCGAACTTCAGCTGGACCGAGTTCTTCAAGTCGCAGGGCGTGGCCGCGCCGGAGAAGTTCTCGCTGGCCATGCCGGCCTTCCATGAAGAAGTGAGCAAGGCGCTGGGCGATACCGACCCGTCGGTGTGGCGCGCCTACCTGCGCTTCCACACCGTGGACAGCGCCTCGCCGTACCTGGCTGACGCCTTCGTGCAGGAGAACTACGAGTTCTACGGCAAGACCCTCAACGGCCAGAAGGAACAGAAGCCGCGCTGGAAGCGCGTGCTGGGCACCATCGAGAACGATGCCGGTGAAGCCTTCGGCCAGCTGTACGTGAAGGTCGCCTTCTCGCCGGAAGCCAAGGCGAAGATGGAAGAGCTGGTGAAGAACCTGGCCGCCGCGCTGAAAGACCGCATCCAGGGCCTGAGCTGGATGAGCGAGGAAACCAAGGCCAAGGCCATCGCCAAGTGGGAGACCTTCACCCCGAAGATCGGTTACCCGGACAAGTGGCGCGACTGGTCGGGCCTGCAGACCCAGCGCGACAGCTTCCTGGGCAACGTGCGCGCGGCCAACGAGTTCAACTACAAGTTCAACCTGTCCAAGATCGGCAAGCCGGTGGACAAGACCGAGTGGGGCATGACCCCGCAGACCGTCAACGCCTACTACAACCCGCTGCAGAACGAGATCGTGTTCCCGGCCGCCATCCTGCAGCCGCCGTTCTTCGATCCGAAGGCCGACGACGCGCTGAACTACGGCGGCATCGGTGCGGTGATCGGCCATGAAATGACCCACGGTTACGACGACCAGGGTGCACGCTTCGGGCCGACCGGCAACATGGAAGACTGGTGGACCCCGGCCGACAAGAAGAACTTCGAAGGCCTCACCGGCAAGCTGGTCAAGCAGTTCGACCAGTACAAGGTCGACGGCCAGGCGGTGAACGGCCACCTGACCCTGGGCGAGAACATCGCCGACCTGGGTGGCCTGGCCACCGCCTACGACGCGCTGCAGAAGGCCACCGCCGGCAAGGAAGATGCGAAGGTCGATGGCTTCACCCGCGACCAGCGCTTCTTCTTCAACTGGGCCACCGTGTGGCGTACCAAGTACACCCCGGAAAACGCCAAGGTCCGCCTGGCCACCGACCCGCACGCCCCGGCGCAGTTCCGCGCCATGGGCGCACCGTCGAACCTGCCGACCTTCGCCGCCGCGTTCCAGTGCAAGGCCGGTTCGCCGATGGCCCGCACCGGCGAGCAGCAGGTGGTGATCTGGTAAGTCGCGGCTGACGTTGCGGCGTACCTGCGAGGGCCCGGGAATTCCCGGGCCTTTGTTTTTCACAGCACCCGTCATCCACGCATGGCCCACGCCGTTGGTAGACGCCGACCTTGGTCGGCGCACGGCTTGGCGGAGCCACCGTGATGCGTGCATGCCGCGCCCATGCCCGGCTTGCTATAGTGCGCGCGCCCTCAATCCATCACGGATTCGTTCCACATGCCCAACTTCCGTCCGCTTGCCATCGCCCTGGGCATCAGCCTGGCGACTCTGGTCCCGACCCACGATGCGTTTGCCGCCGCCAAGAAGAAGGCCGGACGCGCCCCGGCCGTCAGCGCCCAGTGCAGCGACTTCTACGACGCCACCAATGCAGGCTGGCTGAAGGCCAACCCGGTGCCGCAGACCGGTGCCACTACCGCGCTCGGCCAGCTGGTCGACCGCAGCCGCCAGCAGCAGCGCGAGCTGCTCGACGCCGCGATGAAGTCGCCGCAGGGCAACGTGCAGAAGCTGCTGGGTGACTTCTGGGCCAGCGGCCTTGACGAAGTCGCCGTGGAAGCGGACGGTTCCAATCCAATCGCCCCGCTGCTGACCCGCATCAACGCCATCAAGAAGGCCAAGGATGTGCCGGCCTCGATCGCCGCGCTGCACCAGGTGGGCATCCCGGTCGCCTTCAACTTCGGCCCTGACGTCGACCTGAAGGCACTGGACCGCCACATCGGTTACTTCATGCAGGGCGGCATGGGCCTGCCGGATCCGGCGTTCTATACCCGCACCGACGCCGATACCGTGGCGCTGATGGGCCGCTACCGCAACTACGTCAAGCAGATCCTGGCGCTGACCGGCACCCCGGCGGCCAAGCTGGATGCCGAATCGCAGGCGGTGATCGCACTGGAGACCGAGCTGGCGCGCAACGCGCAGTCGCTGGCCGGCATCAACAACCCGTTCAACAACTACGCGCCGATCTCCACCAAGGAGCTCAACAGCCGCTACCGCAACCTGCAGCTGGACGCGTTCCTGAAGGCACAGGGCGTGGATGACGACCTGGTCTCGCTGGCCGATCCGGGCCTGTTCAAGCAGCTCGATGGCATGGTCACCAAGCTCAAGCCGGACCAGTGGAAAGCCTACCTGCGCTGGCGCGTGGGCGATTCGATGGCGCCGTACCTGTCCAAGGCGTACCGCGACGCCGAGTTCGAATTCCGCGGCCGCGTGCTGCGCGGCGAAACCCTGCCACCGCAGCGCTGGGAAAGCGTGCTCGATGCGATCAACGTGGCCGCCGGCCCGATGGTCGGCCGCGAATATGCCGCGCGCTACCTGTCGGCCGAAGATCGTCGCCAGGCGGCGTGGATCGTCGACAAGCTGCGCGAAGTACAGATCGAAGCGGTCAAGAACAACAGCTGGATGAGCGCCGAAGCCAAGGCTGAAGCGCAAGCCAAGCTGGCTGCGCTGAAGATCGAGATCGGCACGCCGCTGCGCGACCTGGACTACAGCGTGCAGCCGATGGGGCGCGGCTCGTTTGGTGGCAACATGCTGATTGCTTCGACCTGGCGCCACCGCGAGGAAATGAAGCGCATCGGCAAGGGCAATGCCGACCGCCGCTGGGACGTGCTGCCGCAGCAGCCGTCGCTGGCCTACGACCTGGCGCAGAACCGCCTGATCGTCACCGCCGCGATCCTGCAGGGCCCGGTGTTCAACGCCAAGGCCGACACCGCCGACAAATTCGGCAGCTTCGGTGGCCTGGTCGGCCATGAGCTGACCCGTGCGATCGATGCCAAGGGCGCGCTGGTCGATGCCAAGGGCGAGCTGCGCAGCTGGTGGACCCCGGCCGACAAGACCGCCTGGACCCTGCTCGGCAATCGCGTGGCCGCGCAGTACAGCGCCTACGACTTCCCGGGCGTAAAGGGTGCCAAGGTCAACGGCACGCTCACCCAGGAAGAAAACCTGGCCGACATCGCCGGCCTGGAACTGGCATGGGCGGCGTATGCTGCGCAGGAGCCCAAGGCCAAGCAGGCACAGCAGCAGGGCTTCTTCCGCGCCTGGTCGACGCTGTGGGCACAGCAGCTGTCGCCGAACGAGGCCGCGCGCCGCCTGACCGCCGACATCCGCGCACCGGGCCTGTGGCGCAGCAACGGCACGCTGGCCAACCTGCCGGCGTTCGGTGCCACCTTCAGTTGCAAGGCCGGGCAGCCGATGCAGCGCAGCGAAGCCGACCAGATCAAGGTCTGGCGCTGAGCCGGCTGCCGCACGGGTAATACAAAGGGCGCCTTCGGGCGCCCTTTTTTTGCGGGTGCAGCACGATGCCGCATTAACACCAGGCGTGCTATCGCTGCGCCTTCGTCCGCTGCGGAGCCCGACCATGGCCCACAAGAACACCATCTGCGTGTGGTACGACAAGGAAGCGCTGGAGGCCGCCACCTTCTATGCCAACACCTTTCCCGACAGCGCGGTGACCGCTGTCCACCGCGCCCCGGGCGACTACCCCGACGGCAAGGAAGGCAACGTACTGACGGTCGAATTCACGGTCTGCGGCATCCCCTGCGTCGGCCTCAACGGCGGCACCGCGTTCAAGCACAGCGAAGCCTTCTCCTTCCAGATCCAGACCGAGGACCAGGCCGAGACTGACCGCTTGTGGGACGCCATCGTCAGCTACGGCGGACAGGAGAGCCAGTGCGGTTGGTGCAAGGACCGATGGGGCGTTTCCTGGCAGATCAGCCCACGCCTGCTGATCGAAGCGGTGACCAGCCAGGACAAGGCACTGGCCAAGCGCGCCTTCAACGCGATGATGCCGATGAAGAAGATCGACATTGCCACCATCGAAGCGGCAATCAAAAAAGGGGACGGAGGGGATTAAGTCGTTATTCCCCATTGCCGAGGACCCCATGCGACTTGCGACTTAATTCCCTCCGTCCCCTTTTTCCGAGGTGTTGATGTCCTGGGATGCGATCATCATCGGTGGCGGCCACAACGGCCTGGTCTGCGCGGCCTATCTCGCGCGCGCTGGCAAGAAGGTGCTGGTGCTGGAACGTCGTGGCGTTCTGGGCGGTGCTGCGGTCACCGAGGAATTCCACCCCGGGTTCCGCAACTCGGTGGCGTCATACACGGTGTCATTGCTGCAGCCGAAGGTGATCGACGACCTGCAGCTGCACGCGCATGGGCTGCGCATCATCAATCGCCCGGCCAACAACTTCCTGCCGCTGCAGGATGGCCGTTACCTGCTGTCGGCACCGGGCCACACCCAGGCCGAGGTCGCGAAGTTTTCCGAACGGGATGCACAGCGGCTACCCGAATACGAAGCGCGCCTGGAGATCTTCGCTGATGTGCTGCGCGCCTGGGCCCTGCGCGCGCCGCCGGACCTGGGTGCAGCAGGCGGTTGGCGTGCCCTGCCCGCCCTGTGGCAGATGGGCCGTCTCGGTCGTGAACTGGCCACGCTGGATGCCTCGCTGCGGCAGGAGCTGCTGGACCTTTTTACGCTGTCGGCGGCCGAGTACCTGGACCGCTGGTTCGAAAGCGAGCCGATCAAGGCGCTGTTCGGCTTCGATGGCATCGTCGGCAACTACGCAAGCCCGTATACACCGGGCAGTGCCTACGTGCTGCTGCACCACGTATTCGGCCAGTGCAATGGCATGAAAGGTGCGTGGGGCCATGCGATCGGCGGCATGGGCGCGATCAGCCAGGCCATCGCCACTGCCGCGCGGGAGGCCGGGGCTGAGCTGCGCGTGGATGCCGGTGTGCAACGCCTGCTGATCGAGCAGGGTCGTGTCGTGGGCGTGGTGCTGGCCAATGGCGAAATCCTTCGCGCACGCGCGATGATCGCCAACGTCAATCCAAAGCTGCTGTACGAGCAGATGCTGGCACCGGAGCAGGTACCGGACGCAACGCGAGAACGCATGGCGAACTGGCGCTGCGGTTCCGGCACGTTCCGGATGAATGTCGCGCTGTCGCAGCTGCCGGACTTCCGCGCCCTGCCCGGTCCCGGCGATCACCTCAGCGCCGGCATCATCATGGCCCCAAGCTTGGATTACATGGACCGTGCCTGGCTGGATGCGCGTCGCAATGGCTGGTCACGCGAACCGATCGTGGAAATGCTCATTCCCAGCACGCTGGACGATTCGCTGGCGCCGCCGGGGAAGCACGTCGCCAGCCTGTTCTGCCAGCACGTGGCGCCGGTGCTGCCCGGTGGGCGTCACTGGGATGATCATCGTGAAACGGTGGCCGATCTGATGATCGCCACCGTTGAACGATATGCGCCGGGTTTCGCTGGCAGCATACTGGGCCGCCAGGTGCTGTCACCGCTGGATCTGGAGCGCACCTTCGGCCTGATCGGCGGCGATATCTTCCATGGAGCGCTCAGTGCCAACCAGTTGTTCTCGGCACGGCCGATGGTTGGCCAGGCTGGCTATCGTGGTGCCCTGCCCGGCCTGTATCTGTGTGGGTCGGGAACACATCCCGGGGGTGGCGTGACCGGCGCGCCAGGTCACAATGCGGCGCAGGTGGTGTTGCAGGATCTGTAGAGGCATGCCGACCAACGGTCGGCACCTACCGCATCAAATGATCCTGGCCAAGGTGTGCCAACCAAGGTTGGCACCTACCCCGCGTGAAGCGAGGCGCATCGCGTCTCACTTCACGCTGCGCAGATGGTTCGGGCGCTTCGGTGGGCCCGGCGGGCGGCGCTTGTTGAACGGCGGCTGCCCGCGCCAGTAGCGGATCAGCAACCAGCCGAACAACATGCCGCCCAGGTGCGCGAAGTGGGCCACGCCCGGCTGCAAGCCGGTCATGCCCAGCACCAGTTCGCCCACGCCGAACAGGATCACGAAGGTACGCGCCTTCATCGGGATCGGCGGGAACAGCAGCATCACCCGCTGGTTCGGGAACAGCATGCCGTAGGCCAGCAACAGGCCGAACACGCCGCCGGAGGCCCCCAGCACCGTGGCCGGGTTCTCCAGCAGCGTACCCACCAGCAGCTGGCAGACACCGGCACCGGCTACGCAGACCAGGTAATACAGCAGGAAGCGCTTTTCACCCCAGGTCTGCTCCAGCGGCGCGCCGAACATGAAGACCGCCAGCATGTTGAAGAACAGATGCATGAAGCTGCCATGCAGGAAACCGTAAGTCAGCAGCTGCCAAAGCTGGAAGTTGCCACCCGGCGAGAACGCGTCGAAGCCCTGCTGCAGCGGTTGCAGCATGAACGGCTCGAAGGTCTGCATGCCGAGCAGGAACGGCTGCTGCAGCAGGAACAGGATCGCGTTGGCGATCAGCAGGGCCTTGGTGACGGTTGGCAGTCGCGGGAACATGGGAGCACCGGCATGGAACGACCTCCATCATAGCCGCAGCACCGCGCCTTGTTGGCGACCCGCAGGTCCGGCCTGTTCAGTCGCCGGGGGCGCTCAGCCCGGCCCCCATACGGCAGCATCCAGCGCTACCGCCGGATCGGTCGTGGGCATCCGCACCCGGCCGTTCTCAACCACCACGCCCTCGGCACGCAGCCGCTGCGACTGCTCGCGCCAGCCCGCCGACCCTTCTTCCATGGCGATGCGCCCATCCGAGCGCAGCACGCGGTGCCAGGGCAGCTCCGGGTCGTCGTTCTGGCCCAGGATGCGCGCGGTCAGGCGTGCACGCCCGGGCAGGCCCGCGCGCATCGCCACCTGCCCGTACCCCATCACCTGCCCCGCCGGGATCGCGCGGATCACCGCCAGGATGCGCGCACGCGCCTGCTCCGGCGTCAGCGCCGCAGGCGGGTCACCAGCAGAACGCCGATCAGCACCAGCACGGTGCCGGCGATCTGTGCCGGCCCCATCGGTTCGTCGAGCAGCCATAGGCTCATCACGATGGTGGAAACAGGGCCCAGCATACCGACCTGCGCGGCCAGCGACGAACCCACGCGCTGCACCGCCAACATGATCGCCAGCACCGGCAGCACCGTGCACACGGTGGCGTTGACCAGCGACAACCACTGTACCGGTGCCGGTGCCTGCCACAGCAGTGGCAGCGGATGGGTCACCGCGAAATGCAGCAGCACCAGCACGCCCGCCACGCAGCTGGCATAGGCGGTCAGCCGCACCGCGCCGATGCGCGCCACCACCTGCCCACTGCCGAACAGGTACAGCGCGTAGCTGAGCGCACTGCCGAGCACCAGCAGGCTGCCGACGATGATCTGACCGCCCTCGCGCTGCAGATCGTGGCCGAACGCCAGCAGCACGCCCAGATAGCTCAGCACCAGCGCGCCGATCTGCCAGCGTCCCGGGCGCTGCCGCGCCAGCAGCACGTTGATCAGCAGCACCAGGGTCGGGTTCAAGTACAGGATCAGCCGTTCCAGCGTCACGCTGATGTACTGCAGGCCCTGGAAATCGAGCAGGCTGGACAGGTAATAGCCGGTGAAGCCCAGCCACAGCACGCGGGCACGGTCGGCCCAGGACAGCGGCGTGGCCCGGCGCGCGGCCCACAAGGCCATCAACGCGAGCAAGGGCAGCGCCATCAGCATGCGCAGGGCGAGCAGCGTGGTGGCATCCACGCCATGGCGCAGGCCGAGCTTGACGATGATGGCCTTGCCGGAAGCAGCAATGGCGCCGATCGCAGCCAGGCCGATCCCCCCCAGCGCGATGCGGGGGGAAGCCGTAGCGATGCGGGAAGCGGGAGTGGACATCAGGACGACGGCGGGCCGCGCAGAGCGGCCCGGTAAGGCGTGGGGGCGCCCATTGTCGCATGGGGGCGCCTGCTGTCCTGTAGCGTCGAGCCCGCGCTCGACTCCGCCAAGCCGGGGCGAAAAGCAGCCGAGCGTGGGCTCGGCGCTACAACGGGCACGTCAGCGCATCAGCACCACTTCCTCAGCCGAGGTCGGGTGGATCGCCACGGTATCGTCGAACTGGGCCTTGGTCGCGCCCATCTTCACTGCCACGGCAAAGCCCTGCAGGATCTCGTCGGCCGCTTCGCCCAGCAGGTGGATACCCACCACGCGCTCCTCCGGGCCCGCGCACACCATCTTGAACAGGCTGCGCTGGGTGCCGTTGGCCAGCGCCTGCAGCATCGGGCGGAAACGGCTGTGGTAAACGCTCACCTGGTCGAAACGCGCGCGCGCTTCCTCTTCGCTCATGCCCACTGCACCCAGCGGCGGGTGCGAGAACACCACGCTGGCCACGTTCTCGTAATCCATCTTCGATTGCGGACGACCACCAAACAGGCGGTCCATCAGCCGCCGTGAAGCGGCCACCGCGACCGGGGTCAGGCCAACCTTTCCGGCGATGTCACCGACCGCGTGCACGCTCGGCACAGAGGTGGTCTGCCATTCGTCCACCTGCACCTGCTCGTGCTCTCCGATGCCGATGCCGAGCGCTTCCAGGCCCAGGCCCCGGCTGTTGCCCCGGCGGCCGGCAGCGAAGAACACCGCATCGAACACACTGTCGAGTGGGCCGTCATGGCCGAACGCACGCACACGCTCACCGTCGCGCTGCAGTTCGCGCAGCCGGTAGCCGAAATGGATCCGCACGCCCTGCTGCTTCAGGTTCTCGGCCAGCTGGTCGGTCAACTCGTAGTCGAAGCGCTCCAGCAACCGCTTGCCCCGCACCAGCAGGCTCACCTTGCTGCCCAGTGCCTGCAGCAACCCGGCCAGTTCCACCGCGATGTAGCCACCACCAATGATCGCCACCTCGGCCGGTGCCGCACGCAGATCGAAGAAGTCATCGGAAACCAGGCCCAGTTCCGCGCCGGGAATATCCGGACGCAGCGGATGCGCACCGGTGGCGATCAGGATGTGCTCGGCGCTGTAATGCACGCCGTCACTGCAGGCCACGGTATGCGCATCGAGCAGACGGCCGCGCGCAGGGATGCGCACCACGCCGGTTTCATCCAGGCGCTTGTGGTAGCTGGTGTGGATGTTGGTGATGTAGGCCTGGCGATGGATCACCAGCTCCTTCCACGAAAGCGCCGGGCGTGCCTCGACATCGAAGCCCATCGCATTGGCCAGGCCGATGCGCTCGTGCAGGTCGGCTGCCAGCCACATCGCCTTCTTCGGCACGCAGCCAACATTGACACAGGTACCGCCCAGTTCGCCGGGTTCCAGCATCGCCACGCGCTTGCCATGCTGCGCTGCGCGGATGGCACCGGCCAGGCCGGCGGAGCCGCCGCCAAGGACGATCAGGTCGTAATCATAAGGTGCAGTGCTCATCGGAATCGCTCGGGTCGGTAAGGGGCAGGATCGATCGCTGGCGTGCGGCCGCAGACGAGATCGGCGATCAGCTGGCCGGTGCCGGCGCTCATGCTGATGCCGAGCATGCCACGCCCCGCTGCAAGCCAGACGTGAGGATGCGCGGGCGCGCGGCCGATCAGCACAGCGCATGCGCGCCCATCGCTCACCCCTGCTCCGTCCTGCGCCGCATCGATGGCCACTGCCGATAGGTCATCGCACGCCACACCCACTCGATCGGGCCGAAGCGGAAATGGCGCAGCCACAGGTGCGAGAAGACCACCTGCGCGGCAAACAGCAGCAGCGCGAACAACAGCTGCACGCTGCGCGGCATCGTCTCGAACCTGCCCAGGCCATAGTGGTAGAAGATCCAGGTACACAGCAGCGACTGGCCAAGATAGTGGGTCAGCGCCATGCGCCCGACCGGTGCCAGCCAGGCCAACCGCGCACGCCAATGCACGATCCACGCGAGGTAACCCAGGCACATCGGCAGGCCACCGATCGTCACCAGCGCCATCGCCGCCGTCACCGGCAGGTTGTAGGCGCCGGGTGCAAGGTAGGGTTTCCAGGCAACACCCAGCAGTGTGACCACAAGGCCCAGCGGCAGTGCCCCCCAACGCAGCACCGCGTACAGCCGCGGAAAGCGCTCCGGCGTCGCCAACGCGCCGCTGCCGGCGAACCAGCTGCCGATCAGGAACATGCCCAGCACTTCCGGGCCGGTGATCAGCAACGCGCCCATCGAAGTGCCGAACTCGCTCAGGCGCTGCACAGTGGCCTGCGCCCAGCTGCCCTGCCCGTACACCTGCCGCTGCAGATCGATGCTCTGCTGCGCCTCGGCAAGCATGCCCCGCACCTCTTCGGCCGAAGCCATCGACACCATCGCGCCCACCAGCAGCATCAGCGCAACGCCGCCCAGATAGACGATCACGCCCATCCACGGCAGCCAGCTGCGCGGGGCCTCGCGGCAGGCCAGCAACGGCAACGAGACCAACGCGTACATCACGAGGATGTCGCCGGACCA
This sequence comes from Stenotrophomonas sp. Ps181, assembly GCF_025697425.1. Taxonomy (NCBI): domain Bacteria; kingdom Pseudomonadati; phylum Pseudomonadota; class Gammaproteobacteria; order Lysobacterales; family Lysobacteraceae; genus Stenotrophomonas; species Stenotrophomonas sp. Ps181. Next base: position 62,197 of record NZ_JAHWBI010000004.1, on the reverse strand, counting down.
GACCAGCAGCGCGTGGCACAGGCCGATCAGCAGCAAGCCAGCGCTGCGGCGCAGGTAGAACGGGGTGAAGTCGCGCCCGGCGGCCTCAGCGCGCTGCGCCATCACCGCGAAGCCGGCGCCGAACAGCAGCGAGAACAGGGTGAAGAACTTGCCCTGCACGAACACGTACACAAAGGCATCGGCCCAGTAGTCGATGCCCTGCCAACGCACGTCGATGCCGGTGAAGGCCAGATCCAGCGGTCCGCTGAAGGCCTCGATGTTCATCAGCAGGATGCCCAGCAGCGCGGCACCGCGCAGCACGTCCAGCACGGCGATGCGTTCGCCGGAAGCCACCGGCTGCAGGGAAGGAGAAGCGGCGTTCACGGGGCGTCCGTCAGGCAGGTCCGCCATTATGCCGCCGGCCCGCACGCCATGGATGGCCGCGCCGTGTTCCAGAAACGCAACGGCCCGCCGAAGCGGGCCGCTGCATCCATCACGATCGCGCTGCGATCAGTGCTGGTGACCACCGTCGCCATGGACGTGGCCGTGGTCGATCTCTTCCTTGCCGGCTTCGCGCACGTCGACGATCTCGACGTCGAAGTGCAGGTCCTTGCCGGCCATCGGGTGGTTCAGGTCGACGTCGACGACGCTCATGCCGACCTTCTGCACGGTCACCGCACGCGGGCCGAAGTTGGTCTGCAGCACGACCTGCTGGCCCGGGGCCAGCTTGGTGTTGCCGAAGTGCTTCTTCGGCACGCGCTGGGACAGGCCCTCGCGGCGCTCGCCGTAGGCATCGGCTGCGTTGACGTCAACGCTGAAGGTCGCGCCGGCTTCCTTGTCCATCATGGCGTTTTCCAGGCCCGGGATGATGTTGCCGTGGCCGATCAGGATCGCCAGCGGCTCGCCGCGGTCCTTGGACGACTCAATCGGCTCCTGGCCGACTTCGGAAACGGTGTAGTGGAAGCGGACAACGCGGTCTTTTTCGATCTTCATGCGCAACTCTGTCTGGATCTGCCGGAGGCAGGCGGGTTGGGGCGGGTTGTCGCCCGGCGGGGACGCCGCCATCATGACGGCCAATCCAAGGTGGCGCATTATCCGGAGATCATGCACATCACGCCAGTTTCGTCCGGCCCGCGCCGGTTTCTCGCCCCGGCCCTGCTGCTGGCCCTGCCCGTGTTGATGACGGCCTGTGGAGGTGGCAAGGCCACCCGCCCGGCGCCGCCCCCGCCGACGGCGAACTGGCCGAAGACCGTGCCGGACAACCCCGAGGCCGCCAACTCGGTGCTGATGCGGGCCATCAGCCTGGTCGGCACGCCCTACCGCTATGGCGGCAACACCCCGGATTCGGGCTTCGACTGCAGCGGCCTGGTCGCCTATGTCTATCGCGAGATGCTGGACCTGCGACTGCCGCGCACCTCGCGCGACCTGGCCGCGGTACAGGGCCCGAAGATCGATCCGCAGCGCCTGGCCACCGGCGATCTGGTGTTCTTCGGCAGCCGCGGCAGCGTCACCCATGTCGGCATCTATGTAGGTGAGGGGCGCTTCGTGCACGCGCCGAGTACCGGCGGGACGGTACGCCTCGACTCGCTCAGCGGTCCCTACTGGAAAGACCACTACACAGGGGCGAAACGCGTCCTTCGCTAAAATGAACAGGCGATATGTTCAAAACTGTGACGGAAATCACTGCTGGCATAACGTTTTACTAACGGAATTTTTAACTTATCGACGCTTTTACAGGGCATGATGCCCCATCGTTTTTTTCCTGTGACCGACGCGTGACGACTGACGACCTGAAAAGCGAAGGCCAGATTTCCGTATCTTCACGCAGTGCCCGCCCGTTGTTGCTTGGCCTGGCGCTGTGCCTGACCAGCCTTCCGGCCTGGTCGCAGACTGCTCCGAACCGTTCCGATGTGCCCCCGGCCCCGATGGCCGAGAACACCGCCCGACCGGCCGCCAAGGCCGAGGCTGCCGCTCCGCAGCGCAGCCGAGTCGATGCCGCCGCCAGTGCCACGCTGGCCGCCCTGCTGCCGCACCTGGCCGCCAACGACACCATTCCGCTGATGGACCGCTCGGCCGTGGTGGCCGGCGACCTCAGCCGCCTGCTCGCCAACTACGACACCAGCAGCGCCACCAATGGCAGCGTTGTCGGTACCGCCGCCGACAACGGCAAGGTGCAGTCGCTGCTGCGGCGCGCGATGACCCTGCTGGGCACCCCGTATCGTTGGGGTGGCAGCAACCCGGACAGCGGTTTCGACTGCAGCGGCCTGGTCGGTTATGTGTTCCGTTCGGCCCTGGGCATCGAGCTGCCGCGCGTCTCGCGCGAGATGGCCCACGATGACAATGCCGAACTGATCAACGACCGTACCGCACTGGCCGCCGGTGACCTGGTGTTCTTCGGTCGCAAGGGCCGTGTTGACCACGTCGGCATCTATGTCGGCGACGGCCGCTTCCTGCACGCACCGAGCTCAGGCAAGGACGTGCGCGTGGACACCCTGCTCAGTGGCTACTGGGGCAACAAGTTCATGCAGGCCCGCCGGGTCGACCTCTGATCCGACCAGTTGGCGCTACCGCGCCGCCTGACACGAAAAAGCCGCTGCCCTGCAGCGGCTTTTTTTGTTGGGCCCGTTATGGGTGGGTAGCTGCCGACCTTGGTCGGCACTCTCCATCCACGCATGGCGTGGATCTACCAGGTGCCCGCCTCGGTCGGTACCGCGCAAGCCACCTCTCCCAAGCAAAAGGCCCGCCGGTCAGGCGGGCCTTTCATCTCCAAGCAACCTCAGCCGCGTGGCGGAGTCGGGTCAGGATCGTCCACGCCCACATTGCTGGACGGATTGTCATACATCGCCTGGTCGAGCAGCCCGGTTTCCTTGGCCACGAGCACCGGCACCAGCATCTGGCCCGTCACATTCGTCATCGTGCGCATCATGTCCAGGATGCGGTCGATGGCATACAGGTAACCGATGGTCTCCAGCGGCAGGTTCGCCGCGCTCAGCACCACCGTGGCCATGATCACCGCAGTACCCGGCACGCCGGCGGTACCGAAGCTGCCCAGCACCGAAGCGATCAGCACCACCACGTACTGCTCCGGGGTCAGCGGCACACCGCTGTACTGCGCGATGAACACCGCGCACAGCGCCGGATAGATCGCGCCGCAGCCGTCCATCTTGATGCTGGCGCCCAGCGGCACCGCGAACGAACCGTAGTCCTTGTTCACGCCCAGGTTGTGGGTGATCGAACGCAGCGCCACCGGCATCGCAGCGAAGCTGGACGAGCTGACGAACGCAACCTGCATGCCCGGTGCCGCGCCCCGGAAGAACTTCAGCGGGTTCAGGCCGTGCGCCAGCAGCAGCGCGCTGTAGACCACCACGATGTGCAGCGCACAGGCCACGTACAACGCCAGCACGAAATGGCCCAGCGGCAGCAGCTTCTCGAACCCATAGCTGCCGACCAGGCCTGCGATCAGGCCGAAGGTGCCGATCGGTGTGACTTCCAGCACGAAGCGGGTCACCTGGATCATGATGTCGCTCATCTGGCCGACCAGCTTGCGCGCCTCGGTCACCTTCTCGCCCAGCTTGACGATGGCAAAGCCCACCAGGCCGGCGAAGAAGATCACCGGCAGGATCGAGCCGCGACCCGCGGCCAGCACGGTCTCACCGGCCGCGTTGACCTTGGTGCCGATGCCGGACAGCGCATAGAAGACATTGGCCGGCACCACGTCCAGCAGCACCTGCACCACGCTGGGCACTTCACGCGGCACGTAGTTGCTGGCCATCGTCAGCTGCAGGCCACCCGCGCCGGGCTGCAGCACGGTGCCCACGCCCAGCCCGACGCACACCGCCAATGCAGCGGTGATCACGAACCACAGGAAGGTACGGCCACTGAGCGCGGCCACCGACTTCTGCCCGTGCAGCGACGAGATCGCGTTGATGACCGCGAAGAACACCAGTGGCACGGCGATCATCTTGATCAGGGTGACGTACAGCTCGCCGAGCGGGCCGAACCACGTTTCCGCGGCGGGGCCGAGCGCCCAGCCGGCCAGCGCACCGAGCACGAAGCCACCGACCACGCGCTGCCAGAATGGAATCCGCAGCCAGGCAGAGACCAGCTTCATAGGCAATCCAGAGGGGAAGGAAGGGATGCTGGCACGATAGCCCAAGGCAGCCCGCAGAACGACCGCCCGGCCGGCAAATCAGTGTGTCATCGGCGTGCCTTGCGAGGGCGGGCATAATGAATGTCCCGTTACAGTTTGTGAGATCCCTGCGTCCATGCGCCGTTCTGTCTCCCTGTTGGCCGCCTGCGCCACCACCCTGCTGCTCGGCGCCTGCGCCAGCACCTCCCCTGCCTCCACCCCGGCCGGCCTGAAGGTCGCCGTCGACCCGGTCGCCCACCCGGCCGGCGAAACCCCGCAGTGGTGGTACCGCAGCGGCGCCGCCCAGGCTGCGGCCAACGGTGCGATGTCCGGCAAGGCCAAGAACGTCATCCTGTTCCTCGGTGACGGCATGAGCCTGACCACCGTGGCCGCCTCGCGCATCTACGAGGGCCAGCGCAAGGGCGGCTCCGGCGAAGAGAACCTGCTGTCGTGGGAACGCTTCCCGGCCACGGCGTTCAGCAAGACCTACAACACCGATTCGCAGACCCCGGATTCGGCCGGCACCATGACCGCCATCACGACCGGCGTGAAGACCCACATGGGTGCGATCGGTGTCAGCGCCGGCAGCCGTACCGACTGCGCCGACAGCCTGTCCAAGGGCCTGCTGACCTGGCTGCAGCTGGCCGACAGCGCCGGCCTGGCTACCGGTGTGGTGTCCACCGCGCGCCTGACCCATGCCACCCCTGCTGCCACCTATGCGCACTCGCCCGAGCGCAACTGGGAAAACGACACCGACCTGACCGAGGCGGCCAAGGCCGCGGGCTGCAAGGACATCGCCCAGCAGCTGCTGTCCACCTCGCGCTACGGCCGGGGCCCGCTGGTCGCCCTGGGTGGCGGTCGCGGTGAATTCACCACCGTCGAAGAGCGCGATCCGGAATACGACGACAAGGTCGGCCAGCGCCTGGATGGTCGCAGCCTGGTGCAGGAATGGCAGCAGGCGCACCCGCAGGGCACCTACGTGTGGAACAGCAGGCAGCTGGCCGCCGCCGCCAATGCACCGGCCATCCTCGGCCTGTTCGAGCCGGACCACATGCGCTACGAATACGAGCGCCCGCAGGATCCGGGCGGCGAGCCGAGCCTGGCTGAACTGACGGCGGCAGCGATCAGGAATCTGTCGAAGCACCCGGAAGGCTACGTGCTGATGATCGAAGGGGCGCGCATCGACCACGCCAATCACAGCGGCAACGCCTACCGTGCACTGACCGAGACCGTGGCGCTGTCCGACGCGGTGCGCGTGGCCAACGAGCTGACCTCGGCCGACGACACCCTGATCATCGTTACCGCCGACCACTCGCACACGCTGAACTTCGTCGGCTACCCGGCGCGCGGCAACCCGATCCTGGGCAAGGTGAAGGACAAGGGCGGCGAAGATGGCGCCGGCAAGCTGGACTACGCACTGGATGGCACCGGCCAGCCGTACACCACGCTGAGCTACGCCAATGGCCCGGGCCATACCGGCAGCAGCAACCAGCAGCCGGCCGGCCCGAAGCGCTACCCGCACAACCCGAGCAGCTTCGAACCGGCCAACGGCCGCCCGAACCTGCGCGAGGTCGACACCGAGCATCCGGACTACATGCAGGAGGCGCTGGTGCCGATGAAGTCCGAGTCGCACGGCGGCGAGGACGTCGGCATCTGGGCACGTGGCCCGGGCAGCAAGGCGATCCGCGGCACGCTGGAACAGAATGCGATCTACCACATGATCGTGCAGGCCACTCCGGCCCTGCGCGAGCGCCTGTGCCAGGCCGGTACCTGCGATGACAAGGGCGTGCCGGTGCAGCTGCCGGCACCGACGGCGTTCGAACGCAAGGCCGAGGCCAAGTGATCGTGCGGCAGGCCCGCCCTGCCCCTGCCAGCGGCCGCTTCGCGCGGTCGCTGGCCCTGCTCGGCGTGCTGGCCAGTGCCAGCGCGCTGGCACAGGCACCGGCATGCAAGCTGCTGACCGACGAACACGGATTGTGGCCGCTGCCCAACTGCGAGGTGGTCGATCACCGGCCGAAGATCCAGCCGGGCACGCTGAAAGAACTGAACTTTGATGACCACGGCCTCGCCGTGGTGTATGCCGACCAGGGCTTCCATTACGTCGACCGCACGGGCCGGAGCCTGCCGGTGCTGACCTGGGACAATGGCCCGGAAACGCCGCAGGAAGGCCTGCTGCGCGGCCGCGTCGGCAATCGCGTGGGCTACTTCGATCTGGAATTCCGCCAGGTGGTACCGGGCACCTTCGATTTCGCCTGGCCGTTCCAGGATGGCGTGGCCGAGGTCTGCAACGGCTGCCGCCGCGGCACGCCGGACGCCGATGGCCACACGCCGATGGAAGGCGGAGAGTGGTTCCGCATCGACCGCGCGGGCCGCCGGGTGAAGTAGGTTTTTCGGCAGGGCTGCGCCCTGCACCCTGCTACACGCCAGAGCAACAGCCAAAGCAACAGCAACAGCGTGCATTCCGTGGGATGGCGGGGCACTGTGGGTTTGCGGGGACGCCGTAAACCCGTCCCTGAGGGCTTGGTCGCCGCATCCATGCGGCTCACACCCCGCAAACCCACAGTGCCCCGCCTTCGACAGTTTGCCGGCGGCTGTTGGTAGGTGTCGACCTTGGTCGACACATCTGTCAGATATCGAAATAGATCGGGGTCAGATCCGTTTTCCGCAGGAAAACGGATCTGACCCCAAGAGCAGTTCCGACAGTTCGCAGGAAACTGTCGAAGGCGGGGCGGGTCCGGTTGCGGGAGTGTCCGCGGCATGGATGCCGCGGCCAAGCCCCCATGGATGGGTTTACGGCGTCTCCCGCAACCGGACCCACCCCGCCTACCCTCAGCAAACCAGCTTCTGCTGTTGCTGTTGCTCTGGATCGTAGCGGGTGCAGGGCGCAGCCCTGCCGAGCAACCCTATACTTGCCGCCGTGACTGCCTTCCCTGCCCTCGTTCCGCTGGATGCGCCGCTGCTGGTGGGCTACAGCGGTGGTGTCGACTCGACCGTGCTGCTGCACTGGCTGTGGCGCTGCGCACAGGCCTCCGGCACGGCGCTGCGTGCGGTGCACGTACACCATGGCCTGCAGGCCGATGCGGACGGCTGGGTGCTGCATTGCCAGCAGCAATGCGCGGCACTGGGCATTGCACTGGCCGTGCATCACGTGCAGATCGACAACCGCGCGGGCCTCGGCCTTGAAGGCGCGGCGCGGCAGGCGCGACGCGCCGCCTTCGCGGCCGAACTGCGCGACGGCGAAACGCTGGCACTGGCGCAGCACCAGGACGATCAGGCCGAGACCTTCCTGCTGCGTGCCCTGCGCGGTTCCGGTATTGACGGCCTGGCGGCGATGTCCGCACACAGCCGCATTGGCGGGCATCCGTTGTGGCGCCCCCTGCTGCCGGCAACGCGCAACGCGCTGCTCGACTACGCGCGCCAGCACGCGCTGCGCTGGATCGAAGACCCCAGCAATGGCCACGACCACGCCGATCGCAACTTCCTGCGCCTGCAGGTGCTGCCGTTGCTGCGCCAGCGCTGGCCGCATGCGGCTGCGGCATTGGCGGGCAGCGCAATGCACTGCGGGCAGACCCGTGCTCTGCTGGACGAGGAAGACGCCGAGCTGATCGCCCACCTGGAAGTGGCACCACGCGTGCTTTCGCTGCAGCTGCTGCGCCAGGTGTCACCGGGGCGTGCCGCGCGCGTGCTGCGCGCCTGGGTGATCGGCCACGGTGCCGCCCCACTGCCGGCCACGGTACTGCAGCAGGGCCTGCACGAACTGCTGCCGGCCGGCAACGATCGCCAGGCGCGGGTGCGCTGGCACGAGCATGCCATCCAGCAATGGCGCGATCACGCCTATCTGCTGCCCGCGCAGCTGCCATCGCTGCCCTGCGGGTGGCAGGCCGAATGGGATGGGCGTGCCCCCCTGCCGCTGCCCGATGGTGGCCAACTGCGCCTGCAGGGCGCCGTGGCCTTCGAACGCCCGCTTCAGGTCCGTGCACGCGTGGGCGGCGAGCGCATCGTGCTGCCCGGCCGCCCGCATTCGCATGCGCTGAAGGACTGCCTGCAACGCGAGCACCTGGCCCCCTGGCGGCGGGCCCAGCTGCCGCTGATCTTCGATGGGCCTCAGCTGCTTGCCGCCGCCGACGTGGTCATCGCGGCCCCTCTGCAAGGCTGGTTGCAGGCCCAGGATGCACAACTGCAGTGGCGTCCCGGCGGCTGGTGAATTGACCCCCGCGCGCAGCCCGTCCACACTTGCTGCATGGCCAAGAAGTCCCCCGAAAACGCCTCCCCGGTCGCCCAGTTCGAGCAGTCGCTCGAATCGCTGGAACAGCTGGTGGAGCAGATGGAAACCGGCGAGCTGAGCCTGGAAGCCTCGCTCAGTGCTTACGAACGCGGCGTCGGTCTGTACCGCCAGTGCCAGCAGGCGCTGGAACAGGCCGAACTGCGCGTGCGCCTGCTCAGCGATCCGGCGCAGCCGGAAGCATCCGAGCCTTTCGATCCGCCCAGCCATGACGGCTGAGGTTCTGTTCGCGCGCTGGCGCGACCGTATCGAAAGCCAGCTCGACGCCGCCCTGCCCTCGCCCGCCGAAGCACCGCAGCGCCTGCACCAGGCCATGCGCTATTCGGTGCTGGGCGGTGGCAAACGCATGCGACCGCTGCTGGTGTACGCCAGTGGCCACCTGTTCGGCGCGCAGCCGGAACACCTGGACGCAGCGGCGATGTCTGTCGAGCTCATCCACGCCTATTCGCTGGTGCACGACGACCTGCCGGCCATGGACGATGACGCGCTGCGACGCGGCAAGCCGACCACCCACATCGCCTTCGACGAAGCCACCGCGATCCTGGCCGGTGACGCCCTGCAGACCCGCGCCTTCGGCCTGCTGGCCGATGCGCCGCTGCCGGCCACGCTGCGCGTGGCCTGCCTGCAGACGCTGGCCCACGCGTCCGGCGCCTCCGGCATGTGTGGTGGCCAGGCGCTGGACATCGATGCCACCGGCCAGCAACAGACGCTCGCGGCACTGACCCGCATGCACGCGCTGAAAACCGGCGCGCTGATCCGCGCAGCGGTGCGCATGGGGGCGCTGTGCGGCCAGGCCCACGAACCACAGCTGGCCCAGCTGGACAGCTTCGCCGACGCGCTCGGCCTGGCCTTCCAGGTCCGCGATGACATCCTCGATGTCGAAGCCAGTTCCGAACAGCTGGGCAAGACCGCCGGCAAGGACCAGGCGCAGGACAAGAGCACCTTCCCCGCGCTGCTCGGCATGGACGGTGCGAAGGCGCAGCTGCGCGAACTGGCCGCACGCATGCAGGCCACGCTGGCCGGCCATGGCGAAGAAGCCGATGCGCTGCGCGCGCTGGCAACGCTGGCGGTGGAACGCGATCACTGATCGCTGACGGTGACGCTGCCGCCAAACAGGAACGCCCGGCAATGCCGGGCGTTCCTGTTTGCGCGTGCAGCCGGTATTACTTGACCAGGCGCAGCGCGAACGGGTAGCGGTAGGCTTCGCCGTTGTTGGCCTTCACAGCGGCGATGATGCAGAACACCAGGTTCAGGATGCCGACGATCGGCGCCAGGATGCCGCCGATGATCACGATGGTCAGCACGATGCAGATCAGCATCGCGATGGTGATGGTGATCTGGAAGTTCAGCGCCTCCTTGGCCTGGTCTGTCACGAAGGACTTGCTGGCGTCATCCTTGTTGATCAGCCAGATGATCAGCGGGCCTATGAACCAGGTGAAGATGCCCAGCAGGTGCGCGGCCAGCGCCATGGTGCGCTGGTCGGCCGGGGCATTGGTGGTTGCCGGCGGCGGCGGGACGTTATCGAATTCACTCACGACAAAACTCCTTTTCATTGGGTGGTCTTGACCCACCAGCACCAAGCTGGTTGCGTCAGGCGGGCATAGCTTACGCCATCGACGCCATCAATCATTACCGGCAATGGTCATCCGCCCCAGCAGGATCGAGCCGGTCCGGATGTGCGAGCGCGGGTCGACGTCGCTGCCGACCGCCTCGATGCTGCTGAACATCTCGCGCAGGTTGCCGGCGATGGTCACACCGTCCACCGGGTACTGGATCTCGCCATTCTCGACACGGAAGCCGCCCGCGCCCCGCGAGTAGTCGCCGGTCACCCCGTTCACACCCTGCCCCATCAGCTCGGTCACCAGCAGGCCGTCACCCATCTGCCGGGCGATCTCTTCGAGCGAACCGGCATTGGCCGCCAGCTGCAGGTTGTGCACGCCGCCGGCATTGGCGGTGGTCTGCAGGCCCAGCTTGCGCGCCGAATAGCTGCCCAGCACGTAACGCTGCAGCACGCCGTCACGGACCAGCGCCGAGGCACGGGTGGCCACGCCGTCGCCGTCGAAGGCGGCCGAGCGCAGGCCGCGGCGCAGGTGCGGCAGTTCGTCAATCTGCATCCACTCCGGGAACAGGCGCTGGCCGACGCTGTCCAGCAGGAAACTGGCCTGGCGGTACAACGCGCCGCCGGACACCGCCGACAGCAGGTGGCCGACCAGGCTGCGCGCCACTTCCGGGGCGAACAGCACCGGCATGCTGCCAGTGGCCAACGAACGCGGCTGCAGGCGGGCTACGGTGCGCTCGGCGGCGCGACGGCCGACCAGGCCCACGTCTTCCAGGTCCCCCTGCGCCAGCGCGCTGGTATACCAGCCATCGCGTTGCATGCCGTCGCCCTGCCCGGCGATCAGCGCGCAACCAATCGAATGGTGGGTGCCGCGCTCTCGGCCGAAAAAGCCATGCGAATTGGCGTACACCGACAGGCTCTGCATGCTCGACACCGATGCGCCGTCGGAATTGCGGATCTGCGCATCGGCCTCGCGGCCGGCCGCCTCGCAGGCCAGGGCCAGGTCCACCGCCTCATCGGCCTGCAGCGCCCACGGATGCCAACCGTCCAGCTCCGGGAAGTCGGTGGCCATCAGTGCGGCCTCGGCCAGGCCGGCGGCCGGGTCATCCTCGGTATGCCGGGCAATCGCGCAGGCCTGCTCGACCGTAGCGGCCAGGCTGGCCTCGTTCAGGTCGCCAGTGCTGGCACTGCCCTTGCGCTGCCCGAAATAGACGGTCACGGCGATGCCGCGGTCGCGGGTGGACTGCACGGTCTCCACTTCGCCAAGGCGGACATTGACCTCCAGGCCACGATCCTCGCTGCAGCTGACCTCGGCCTGGCTGGCGCCCAGCGCGCGGGCACGGTCGAGCAGCTGCTGGGAAAGGTCGGCCAGCCGTTCCAGCCGGGCCGGGCTGTCGTCGCCGACGGCCACTTCAGGGGCGATCACGTTCAATGCTTTATCCTGTACGGGTTGGGCCCGGCATCACGCCGGGCGACTTTTTTTGAGATCAGGTAGGGACGATGCGCGGACGCGACGAAGAAACCGGTGAATTCCACGACAAGAGCCGCAGCCAGAACCGGCGCGACGCGCTCGACGTCCTGGCCCTGGGCGAGAAGCTGGTGTCGTTGACTCCGGCCCAGCTGGCGCGCCTGCCGATCCCGGAAGACCTGCTGCCGCATATCGCCGAGTGCAAGCGCATCACCGCCCACATCGCCCACAAGCGCCAGCTGGCGTTCCTGGCCAAGCACATGCGCCGCGAGGACGAGGCAACGCTGGACGCGATCCGCGATGCGCTGGACGCCAACAGCGAAACCGGCCGCCGCGAAGTGGCGATGATGCACCGCGTGGAAGACTGGCGCGACCGCCTGCTGGCCGACGGTGACAAGGCGCTGGCCGCCCTGCTCGACGACTACCCGCAGGCCGACCGCCAGCAGCTGCGCACCCTGGTACGCAACGCGCAGGCCGAAAAGGCGAAGAACAAGCCGCCGCGCGCCTACCGCGAGATCTTCCAGGTGCTGCGCGCGCTGATGCTGCCGGCGGCGCTGGGCCTGAAGGCCGGCGCCGAAGACGCCGACCACATCGGGACCGGCGAAGCCGACGAGGACTGAGTCCGCGCCGGCCCGGGCGGTTGCTGTGGCCCTCGCCACGCTCAGGCCTGGGTACCGCCGACGGTGATGCCCTCGATCAACAGCGAGGGCTGGCCGACACCCACGGGCACGCTCTGCCCGTCCTTGCCGCAGATGCCCACGCCCTCGTCCAGGGCCAGGTCGTTGCCGACCATGCGCACCTTCTGCATGGTTTCCGGGCCGTTGCCGATCAGGGTCGCGCCCTTCACCGGCGTGGTGATGCGGCCATCCTCGATCAGGTAGGCCTCAGTGGCCGAGAACACGTACTTGCCGCTGGTGATGTCGACCTGGCCACCGCCGAAGTTGACCGCGTACAGGCCCTTCTTCACCGAACGGATCATCTCCTGCGGGTCGTGCTCGCCGGCGCGCATGTAGGTGTTGGTCATGCGCGGCATGGTCAGGTGCGCGAACGATTCACGGCGCCCGTTGCCGGTCGGGGCCATGCCCATCAGCCGCGCATTGAGGCTGTCCTGCATGTAGCCGACCAGGATGCCGTCCTCGATCAGCGGGGTGCACTGGCTCGGGTGGCCTTCGTCGTCGATGTTCAACGAACCGCGGCGACCGTCGAGGGTGCCGTCGTCGACGATGGTCACGCCGGGCGCGGCGACGCGCTCACCGATGCGGCCGGCGTAGACGCTGGTGCCCTTGCGGTTGAAGTCGCCTTCCAGACCGTGGCCGACCGCTTCGTGCAGCAGCACGCCCGGCCAACCCGGGCCGAGCACCACCGGCATCATGCCGGCCGGCGCCGGCACCGCTTCCAGGTTCACCAGCGCCTGGCGCAGCGCTTCCTGGGCGAGGGCTTCGGGGCGGCCGCTGGCAAACAGGTCTTCGTAGCCATAACGGCCACCGCCACCGGCATAGCCGGACTCGCGACGGCCGTTGTGCTCGACGATCACCTGCACATTCAGGCGCACCAGCGGACGCACATCGGCCGCCAGCACACCGTCGCTGCGGGCGATCAGCACCGTATCGACGCCGCCGGACAGGCTCACCATCACCTGCTTCACGCGCGGGTCGGCGGCACGCAGGTAACCATCCAGGCGCTTGAGCACCTCGACCTTGGCTTCGTTGCCGATACCATCGATCGGGTCCAGCGCCGGGTACAGTGCGCGCGCATTGCCGCGAAGCAGCGATCGCCCGGACTGCGCACCGCCCTCACGCGAGATCGCGCGCGCCGACTGCGCCGCCGCCAGCAGCGCGTCGGCATGGATGTCATCGGAGTACGCGAAACCGGTCTTCTCGCCGGAAATCGCACGTACACCCACGCCCTGCTCGATGGAATGGGCACCGTCCTTGACGATGCCGTCTTCCACGCTCCAGCTCTCGCGGCGGGCGTGCTGGAAATAAAGGTCGCCGAAGTCGACACCGGGGCCGAGCAACTGGCCGAAGGTGCGCTCCAGGCCAGCGGTATCCAGGCCGCCGGGGCGCAGCAGGCGGTCTTGGGCAAGCGTCAGGGCGATATCAGTCATGGTCTCGATCTGGGGGTGCGGGGGCGCTCAGGCAAGCCCCGTGAACAGGGAACCGCGCTCAGCGCGAGCGCGGCAGGTCGGTGACGGTCGGCGGAATGGCCGGTGCAGGCGCCGGCACGGGCGGTGATGGGGTCTTGTCGCGGCTGCGCTCGATCACTTCCACCTTCGGTTCCTTCCATGGACCGGTCACCTTGTAGGTTCGGGCGCCAATCTCGCCCAGCGGCTTGGACAATACCGCATTGGTGGCCGCGCCCAGCGCGGCCCCCACCGGGCCGCCGGCCACCGCGCCGACCACGGTCAGCAGGTTGCCCGCGCGCGGGTTGACGTCGATGGTCTGGTCGAACCGCTGGTTGCGCAGGTCGGCCTGGCCACGGATGGTGATGTTGGCCGCCGGGCCTTCGATCAGCACCTTGTCGGTGCGCGCCATGCCCTGGCCGAACTGCATGCTGCCGTCGATCTGGTTGAACGCGAAGCCCTTGGAGAAGAAGTCGCGGAAGTCGAACATCAGGCGCCGCGGCAGTTGCGCGACGCTGAGCAGGCCCAGCACGCGGCCGGCGCCAGGCTCCAGCTCCAGCAGCTGGCCATTGCGCGCATGCAGGTCGAGGCTGCCCTGCAGGTTGCCCAGCTGGAAATCCGACGGGCCTCCGCTCCACGAGGCCTGCAACTGCGCCTGGCCGGAACCGCCGCGCAACTGGCCGCCGTAATCAAGATTCTGCATCAACCCACCCAGATCCTCGCTGCGCACCTGTGCGGTCAACTCGGTACGGGCACCACCGGTCCGGCCCAGCCAGCGACCGCTGATGTCGATCTCCTGGTCCGGCGCGCGGAAACGCAGCTCATCCACGTTCAGGCCGTTGGCCAGCGGCCGCGTGCGCAGCACCGCCTGGCCCAGCACTACCTTGCCGAACTTCAGGTCGGCAATGTCCAGCGCGAACGGCGGCAGCTTGGCCGGGTCCATGTCGTTGGCACCGGCCTGTACCCGCGCCGGTGCAGCCGGCGCACCCGGTACCGCCGGCAGTGACTGCCAGTGCACGCGGTCAAGCTGGCCACTGATCGTGCCACCGTCTGCATTGGGGACGGTCAGGCGCCCGGCCAGCGACGGGCCGTCCAACCGCACATCCAGTGCCTGTGGACCCGGGTGCAGCTGCAGCCGGGTCTGCTCGAACACGCCGCCGATCAGCTTCAACTGGCCGACCTGGACGTCCACCGCTCGCAGCGGCATCGCATCGTCGTCACCGCCGCCCCGCGCCAGGCCGATCCACTCCAGCGCATCCAGCGTCGCGCTGCGGCCATTGACCGTCAGCCCGCTCGGCGGCGGCTCACGATCAACATGATCACTGCCCAGCGTGACCTGCACGCCGGTCTGGTTGTTGTGGCTGCGTGCGGCCAGCGCCAGGCGCTGGCCAAAGGCCACATCGATGCGGCCGGCGCCCATCGGCAACTGCGCGGCCACCGTGGTCGCCAGCGGTTCGGCGGCCGGTTTGTCCAGCGGTGCCGGCAGGTCCAGCCGCGTGCCGACCAGTTCCGAACTCAACCGCAGTTCACTCGGCGGCGCGGGCGCGCCCGGGGCCACCTTGGGCAGGTTGACCGCGATGGTCCACGCTGAAGTGCCGGTGATGTAGGGCTTGAGCCAGGCCATTTCCGGTGCGCGGTCGATCAGTACGCCTGCATCAAGATGCGCCGTCAGCTGCGATTCGAAGGCCCGCGTGCTGTCGTGCACGTAGCCACCAGCGCGCAGGCTCAGGCGGCCATCCTGGCCGAGGTGGCGCACCGCCAGTTCCTCGGCGCCGAAGCCGCCATTGCTGTAGCGCGCCTGCCCTCGCATGTTGTCGAAGGCCAGCTGGAAGCGCTTGTCGACCAGCTTCACGCCGGTCAGGTCGACCGTCCCCTGCAGATGACCACCACCTTCATCGTGGTGCAGCGGCTGCAGCAGATCGAAAGTCACATGTGCCGGACCACTGGCGACCAGGTTGTCCAGGGTATCGCCATAGTCCTTGTGCAACGGGCTCTGGCGCAGCATCGCCAGCAGCTTGCCGGCTTCGCTCGGCGCGTCGGCGCGCACGTACAGCGGCTGATGGCCGAAGTCCGGAATGCCGGCTTCGAACTTCTGCACCGCCACGCCCGCCAGATCGCCACGTCCACGCATCTCGAAGCCGGGGCCGATGAAGGCGATATCGGCATCAACCTGGCGCATCAGCGGCCAATCGTGCTGGAAGCGGATGTCGCCATTGCTGATGTGGCCGGTGGCCTCGAAGCGGCCATCGTTGTTGTCGAACGGCCAGTCGTCCAGGTCACCGGTAACCAGGCCGACACCGCCACGCACCTGGCCGCCGGCCAGTGCCATGTCCAGCCAGTCGGTGGCGCCCTTGCTCATCTTGGAGTGGATCCAGAAGCGCTTGGCCGCCGTCATCGGCACGTCGTCCAGCTTGGCGGCCAGCTGCAGCCACGGCCGCGTACCGTCGCCCTGGAACCAGACGCCGCCGCGCACGTCGGCCGCGTAGTCGGTGCCTTCCACGCGCATCGCCGGCGTTCCGATCCGCCAACCGCCGCCCTCGTCGCGCCACCCCACGATCTGTCCGGCCAGATGCAGGTCATGCCGCACGCCAAAGCCGGTCGGCCAATCGAACTGCAGCTGCCGTTGCGGCTGCAGCTGCAGGCTGAAGCCATCGGCATCGCCTTCGAAACGCCCCCCGAGGCCGCGCAGGCCCGGAGAATTGCCGACGCTGGCAAAGCCCAGCGACTGCAGTTCGCCCTGTGCCCGCAACGGGCCATCACGTTCGCCGGCCAACTGCAATCGGCGCACCTCCAGCTGCGGCCTGGACAGGAACAGCCAGCGCCGCAGACCCGGTTCAAGGAGATTGCTCAGGGCCAGCCCGCGCAGCGCGGTACCGGCCTGCACCGCACCGGCGTTCACCCGCAGCTGCTTGCCGATCTGCAGCTGCAGGCCATCGAGCTGCTGTTCGCCATCTTCGGTCTTCAGGCGCAGGCGCGGCACCTGCAACGCCCAGCCATCGGCCTGACGCTGCCAGCGCAGGCGGGCCTGCAGCCGCCGCAGCTGCAGCTGCGGCGCTGCCACGCCGGGCATCGGTGCACCGTCGACGCGCACGTCCCGCAGGTCCGAATCGGTGGTCAGCGCCACCGGCGCGAAATCACGCAGGGTCAGCCACAGGTTCAGCTCGCCCTTGCCCTCGCGCAGGCGCACGCCGCCGGCCGCCAGCAAGGGCGCCCAGGCGTGGAAATCGACCGGGTCGGCGCCGAGCCAGGCCTGGCCGTTGCCGCGCGCACGGTCAACGTCCAGTACCGCGGTCAGCGGCAGCGCTTCGGGCTGCGCCCAGGCGCGTACCCCCACGCGCAGGCGATCACCATTGACCCGCATGCGCAGGTCGATGCGCGGCAGCGTGCTGTCGATGCCCAGCGCCGGCGCGTGCACGCCCAGGCGGCCGCCGATCACCTGCAGCTCGCCGAGCCGGCGCAACGCATCCAGCGGATCCCCCCCGTTGTCGGATTGCGGCAACCCCCGCACCGACCAGCGTCCGTGTTCATCCTGCTGCAGGTCCAGGGCCAGGCCACGCAGGCGCAGTTCGGTCAGCGAGCGCCCGGGCAGCAGCCCGCTGTACATCGACACCAGGACTTCGGCCTCGCCGATCGGCAGGCCCTGCCCGGCGCCGATGCGCAGGCCCTTCAGCTGCAGCAGCGGGCCACGCCGGGTCCAGGCGGTCTGCAGCTGGTCGAAACGCACCGGCTGGCCGGCCCGCTCGCTCAGCCAGGCGGCAATCTTTTCCGGATGGCGCTCGGCCAGCGGCAGCAGCTGGCTGAGCGTGCCCACCAGCAGTGCAAGCCCGACCAGGCCCACCGCACAGGCGGCAATGAAATGACGGCGGATCCTTCGCAGTCGCAGGCGCGGCGGCGCGCTCATCGGCCACCGCCGGCCTGCGGCCGGCGACGATCAGAGCAGAACGACATCGAATTGCTCCTGCAGGTACTGCTCGTCCGCCTGGAAGCGGATGCTCTTGCCGAGGAATTCCTCCAGTTCGGCCACCGCCGCGGACTCCTCGTCGGTAATGCGCGCGACCACCTTGGTCGACGCGATCACCAGCAGGCGCGCGGCATCGAACTGTCGCACCGCGCGGGTGATCTCGCGGAAGATCTCGTAGGTCACCGTCTCGGTGGTCTTGATGCTGCCGCGGCCACTGCACTGCGGGCAGGTTTCCGACAGCTGGCGCTCCAGGCTTTCCACCGTGCGCTTGCGGGTCATCTCCACCAGGCCCAGCGGCGAGAAATCATAGACCGTGGTCTTGGCGTGGTCGCGCGCCAGCGCCTTCTCCAGCGTGCGCAGCACCTGGCGGCGATGCTCGGCATCATCCATATCGATGAAGTCGATGATGATGATCCCGCCCAGGTTGCGCAGCCGCAGCTGACGCGCCACTGCCTGCGCCGCTTCCAGGTTGGTGCGGAACACCGTCTCTTCCAGGTTGCGCTGGCCGAGGAACGAACCGGTATTGACGTCGATGGTGGTCATCGCCTCGGTCTGGTCGATCACCAGGTAGCCACCGGACTTGAGCGGCACCTGCTTGTCCAGCGCGCGGCCGATCTCGTCTTCCACGCCGAACATGTCGAAGATCGGGCGATCGCCGGAGTACAGCTCCAGCTTCTCGGCCAGTACCGGCATGTACTTGGCGACGAAGGCCTGCAGCTGGCCGAAGGTCTCCTTCGAGTCGACCTTCACCTTGTCCACGTCCTTGCGGATCAGGTCGCGCACCGAACGCAGCGGCAGGCTCAGGTCTTCATAGATGATGCTGCACGACGGCGCCTCGCGGCCGCGGCGCTCGACCACGTTCCACACGCGCGACAGGTAGGCGATGTCCTCGGCGATGGCCTCGGCCGGCTGCCCTTCGGCGTTGGTGCGCACGATGTAGCCGTAGCCACCGTGCTGCGCCGACAGTTCGGTCACCAGCGCCTTCAGGCGGGCGCGCTCGGTTTCGTCTTCGATGCGCGCCGACACGCCCACCACCTTGGACTGCGGCAGCAGCACCATGTAGCGCGAGGGAATGCTGATCTGCGTGGTCAGGCGGGCGCCCTTGGTGCCGATCGGGTCCTTCACCACCTGCACCACGATGTCCTGGCCGTCGCGCAGCAGCTCGACGATCGGCACGCTGGCCGGCGGCGGCAGGGTGGTGTTCTCGGTGTCGGCGCTGGCCACCGGCGCCGGCCGCACCACGTCGTTGGCGTGCAGGAACGCCGCGCGCTCCAGGCCGACTTCGACGAAGGCGGCCTGCATGCCGGGCATGACCCGCTGCACCTTGCCCTTGTAGATGTTGCCGACCACGCCACGGCGCCAACCGCGCTCGATGTGCAGTTCCTGCAGCATGCCGTTTTCGATCACCGCGACCCGGGTCTCGCGCGGGGTCACATTGACCAGGATTTCCTCAGACATCGGCAGCCTCCCTGGCGGCATCGGCAGTGGGGACCGGCACGCCACAGCGGGCCAGCAGACGATCGGTATGCAGCAGCGGCAGCCCCATCACGCCGGAGTAGCTGCCGGAAAGGTGTTCGATCCAGCGTTCGGCCCCACCCTGGATGGCGTAGGCGCCGGCCTTGTCCAGCGGCTCGCCGGTGGCGACATAGGCGGCGATGTCGGCGGCATCGATCGGGGCGAAGGTCACCTCGGAAATGACCAGCTCACTGTCCAGGCCGCCGGCGCCGACCACCACCACCGCGGTCATCACCTGGTGGGTGCGCCCGGCCAGTCGCGCCAGCATCGCCCGCGCGTCGGCGGCATCGACCGGCTTGCCGAAGACCTCGCCGTCCAGCACGACCTCGGTATCCGAACCGAGCACCCGCGCCTGCGGGTCATCGGCCAGCACCTGGGCCAGCCCGGCGCGCGCCTTGTCGGCAGCGACCCGGCACACATACTGTTCGGCGCTTTCAGTGGCCGCGCGCTGCTCGACGACCTCCAGGTCAAGGGCCTGGAAGGGGCGTCCGAGTCGGGCCAGCAGCTGGTTGCGTCGGGGGGAGCGGGAAGCAAGATAGAGCATCGGCACAGCATAACCTGAGGCCACCGCCTGAATCGTCGGCAACCCGTTACGGAACCGCTGCAACCCCGATCAGGCTCACAGCGCGTTCATCGCTACGACACCACCCTCACCGCCACAACAAGGAGATCCCATGCGCCTGACCGCCACCCCGCTGCTGCTCGCCCTGTCCCTCGCCCTTGGAACCTCGATGACCGCCCATGCCGCTCCGCCGTCGCCGCCGATCGCCGCCCCGGCCGAAGGCACCCTGCTGAACATCTCGGCCAACGCCGAGGCCACCCGTGTACCGGACGTCGCCACCCTGTCCGCCGGCGTGGTCACCCAGGCCGCCGACGGCAACAGCGCCATGCGCCAGAACGCCCAGCAGATGGACAAGGTGCTGGCCGCGATCAAGGCCGCCGGCATTGCCGAGCGCGACGTGCAGACCAGCGGCGTCAGCCTCAATCCGCAGTACCGCTATGCCGACAATGAGGCACCGAAGATCACCGGCTACCAGGCCAGCAACACGGTCAGCCTGAAGGTCCGCGACATCGCCAAGCTCGGCAAGGTGCTGGACGCGCTGGCCGCGCAGGGCGCCAACCAGATCAACGGGCCCAGCTTCGAGATCGACCAGCCCGAGCCGGTCTATGACGAAGCCCGCCTGGCCGCCCTGAAGAAAGCCCAGGCGCGCGCCCAGACCTACGCCAGGTCGCTGGGCCTGCAGGTGCGCCGCATCGTCAGCATCTCCGAGAACAGCAACGGCGGTTTCCGCCCGATGCCGATGATGCGCACCATGGCCGCCGGCGCGGCGATGGACAAGGCCACCCCGGTCGCACCGGGTGAATCGACCGTCTCGGTCAACCTGGACGTGGTGTTCGAACTGGGCCGCTGATCGCGTACGGCACGGCCGACACAGGCGGGTCCCGCAGGGGGCCCGCCTTTTTCGTGTATTCCGGCGGCGTTGGCTGAAGGCCAGCCCAACGCGCATGCCCCTGCCTCTAGGCAGTGGCCGCCATGCCGCGCTACTGATGAACTGCCAGCCGCGTGCGGCAACCCCGCCACGGACCCTGGTGCGTTGAGGACTTCGTCACTGGCATGGAGGTGGATCATGGTTCGTACCTATCCCGTTGCATCCCCGCACTTCGACCCCGCCCGCGTAGCCGCCTGGAGTGCAGCGATCGCCCTGCACCTGCTGGCCTTCCTGTTGCTGCTCATCCCTGCGACCTACCAGGCCGTGCAGGCCCCGCGTGAAAAGACTCCGGTGAGGCTGATCGAGAAGATCCCGCCACCGCCGACGCCGCCGGCTCCGGTCCCGCCCAAAGAGATCGTCCAGGTGGTGCCGAAGCCGCGGACGCAGCCGGTGGTACCGCCACTGCCCGCACCCACCGCGACCGTGGAAGAGACCCAGGGCATCGCATTGCCGGCCGCCGAACCGGCTCCGCCGCAGCTGGCGCCCAGCATCGACACCTCCACCCCGCTGGCCGGCGCCCAGCTGCAGTACCGCAGCGCCCCGCCACCGACCTATCCGATCCAGTCCCTGCGCAACCACGAACAGGGCACGGTGCTGTTGCGGGTGGAAGTGGACACCCGTGGCCAGCCGGTCGCGGTCAGCGTCGAGCGCAGCAGCGGCTCGCGCAACCTGGACCAGGCCGCCCGCCAGCAGGTCCTCAAGCATTGGCGCTTCGAGCCCGCCCAGCGTGACGGCGTGGCGGTTCCGGCCATCGGCATGGTGCCGGTGCAGTTCTCGCTGCCGGACTGAGCGTCCCACCGGCCCGGCCTCGCGCCGGGCCGGCCCCTGCCACTGCCCGGCAAATGCGGACATGCCAGGGCCAAGCGTTACTGATTAAGCAAAAATTCACGACGTCGTCACCTGCTGGAAACCTAGATTGGCGCGTCCCGGTATCGATCCGGCGACAGCCCTCAACGCTACGGTTTTCCAGTTAGGAGAGAAGCTGTGAAACACCCGATCCAACGGCCCGCCAGCCGCCGCCGCACCACCCTGGCATCGTCCATCACCCATATCCTTGCTGGCAGCACCCTGCTGCTGGTCGGCGCCGTGGCTTCTTCCTCAGCCTTTGCACAGGAGCAGGCCACCAACCTCGACCGCATCACGGTCACCGGCTCGAACATTCCGCGCACCAACACCGAGACACCGTCGCCGGTGCAGGTGGTGACCCGCCAGGAAATCGACCGCACCGGCAAGACCACGGTCGCCGAGTACCTGCAGACCCTGACCGCCGACGGCGCAGGCTCTATTCCCAAGACCTTCGGCAACGGCTTCGCCGGTGGCGGCGCCGGCATCTCGCTGCGTGGCCTGGGCGCCGGCTCGACGCTGGTGCTGTTGAACGGCCGCCGCATGGCCACCTACGGCCTGGCCGATGACGGCCAGAAGGTCTTCACCGACCTCAGCACCATCCCGCTCGATGCCGTCGAGCGCGTGGAAGTGCTCAAGGACGGCGCCTCGGCGATCTATGGCTCCGACGCCATCGCCGGCGTGGTCAACATCATCCTGCGCAGCGACTTCCAAGGCGCCATCCTGCGCGGTTCCTACGGCATTTCCGGTGACGGCGATGGCGATGCGAAGAAGGCGACCCTCACTGCCGGCACCGGCGACCTGTCCAGCGATGGCTGGAATGCGTTCTTCAGCCTGGACGTCGGCAAGACCGACGCGATCAAGATCAGCGACCGCAAGAACCGCAAGTGGATCGGCACCGGCGATATCCGGCGCTGGGGTTACGACGCTGCAGACGCGCAGTTCCTGGGCGGCGCCTACCTGTCGGGCGGTACCGCCGGCGGCGTGGGTCCCAATGGTTCGGTGTTCGATGCCACCGGCCATCTGGTTGCCCTGCCGGGCTGCGCCGGGCTGACCTCGATTCCCGGGCAGAGTGACGCGACCGCACAGGCCCAGGGTTGCCTGTGGGATCCGGCGCAGCAGTACCGCGATCTGAGCCCGGAAGAGAAGTACGTGAACGTGTTCGGCCGCGCCAGCTTCGCGTTTGGTGAAGGCGGCGAGGTCTATACCGAGATCGGTTACTCGAAGAAGGAAACGGTCTTCAGCAATACGCCATCCGGCGTATCCGGCGGCTGGGGCTACCCTGGCGGCCCGGTCAACGCCAACAGCGGTGCCGGTGCGACCCAGCTGTATGCAGGGCATCCGGACAACCCGCTGCCCACCGCGGCCCGCCTGCGTTACAGCGCGTGGGACGTGGGCCCGCGCGTGACCGACAATACCAATGAGTTCAACCGCTTCCTGGTGGGTGTCAAGGGCAACTGGGGCGACTGGAGCTACGACACCGCCTACCTGCATTCCGGCACCGACCTGGTCAACAAGCGCACGGGTTTCCTGCGCTATGACGCAGTACGCTGCGTGCTGGGCAATCCGGCCTGCCCCTATGGCACCTGGCGCATTGGCGACAATGCCTCGCAGACGCCGCAGTCGGTCTACGATGCCATCAGCCCGACCATCAGCGCGCGTGCCAAGTCGAGCCTGGACATGTTCGACTTCACCATCTCGCGCAGCCTGATGGATCTCAAGGGGGGGCCGCTGGGCCTGGCCTTCGGTACGGAGTGGCGCAAGACGAGCAACAGCCTGACGCCGCAGACCTTCACCGATATCGGCCAGATCATCGGCCTGGGCTACTCGGCCTATGACGGCACGCAGAATGTGTATGCCGGCTACGCCGAACTGTCCGCACCGGTGCTGGAGCAGTTGGAGCTGAGCGCTGCGGTCCGCTACGACAAGTACGAAAGCGGCGAAGGCAAGGCCACGCCGAAGCTGGGCGTGAAGTGGACCCCGGCCGACTGGATCGCACTGCGCGCCAGCTACGCTGAAGGCTTCCGCGCGCCGAACCCGGCCGAGAACGGTGACGGTGGCCTGGCCGCTTTCTCCAACGCCCGCGATCCGGTGCGTTGCGCCATCGATCCGGCCAACGAATGCACCGCGCGCTCGGTGGCGATCATCACGCGGCCGAACAAGGACCTGAAGCCGGAAGAGTCCAAGAGCTATTCGGTGGGCATCGTGCTGCAGCCAACCTCGACCACCTCGCTGACTGTGGATGCGTGGGAAATCAAGCGCACCAACGAAATCGCACAGGGCAGCACGGCCGACGCCATCGCCGCGGGCAACGTTCTCCGCGATGCCAACAACATTGGCGGAGTCGCCAACAGCGGCACCATCCTGGCCGTCAATACCGCCTACGTGAATGCCAACTCCTCGCGCGTCCGCGGCATCGACACCGACATCCGCCAGACCTTCGACATCGGCCCGGGCCAGCTGGAAATGGACCTGCAGTGGAGCCATGTGCTCAAGTTCGAGCGCACCGAGGGTGATACCACCGTCGACTATGTGGGCACCCACGGCAACTGCGACGTGACCAACTGCATCGGCACGCCGAAGGACCGCATCAACTTCGGCACCACCTGGAAGCAGGGCCCGTGGAGCATCAGCGGCGTGGCCAACTACATCAGCAAGCTGGAGAACAAGGACCGCCGTGGCGGTGACTACCTGGCCTTCTATGAAGACGGCGAGCCGGTAGAGAAGATCTCCTCGTTCACCACCTTCGATCTGTCCGGCCGCTGGAACATCACCGAAGCCTTCGAGCTGAACGCTTCGGTGCAGAACGTGTTCGACCGCATCGCGCCGCTCGACCCGAGCACTTACGGTGCAGTCAATTACAACCCGCTGCACTTCAGTGGTGCGATTGGCCGGTACTTCACTGTCGGCGCCAAGTACACGTTCAAATAATCCTGCTGCTTTGTTCGCTTCGAAGGCCCGGGCTGTTGCCCGGGCCTTCGTCGTTTCCTGGCTGATCGTTGTCCATGTCGGTTCCCGCACGCCCGGCCTTGCAGCCATGTTCACGAGCACATGGCTAGGGTGTGCTCGCGGCATCCGGGCCGCTGGGGATCTCAATGGCCACGACATCGCAACGCCTCGGCCTGCCGGCGTTGACTGCACTGGTAGTCGGCTCGATGGTCGGCGCCGGCATCTTCTCATTGCCGCAGAACGTCGCGCGCAGTGCCGGTCCGGCCGCCGCGCTGATCGGCTGGGCGCTGAGCGGTGCCGGCATGCTGATGCTGGCCTTCGTGTTCCAGGCCCTGGCCAACCGCCGTCCGGACCTGGACACCGGCATCTACGCATATGCGCGCGAAGGCTTCGGTAACTACATCGGCTTCTCCGCGGCGTGGGGCTACTGGGTCGCTTCGGTACTGGGCAATGCCAGCTTCTTCGTGCTGATCTTCAGCGGCCTGGGCCATTTCATGCCGGTCTTCGGCGAAGGCAACACGCCAGCCGCCGTGGCCGCTTCGTCCGTACTGTTGTGGACCGTCCACCTGCTGGTGCTGCGCGGCCTGCGCACGGCAGCCATCGTCAACGGCCTGGTGACGGTGGCCAAGCTGCTGCCCATCGCACTGTTCCTGGTACTGGCCGCCGGCGCGTTCCGCATGGAGGTGTTCCGCGCCGACTTCTTCGGCACGCCTGCGCTCGGCGACCTCGGCCAGCAGCTGCGCGGCATGATGCTGGTCACCGTGTGGGTGTTCATCGGCATCGAAGGCGCCAGCATCTATTCGCGGCGTGCCGCGCGCCGTGCCGACGTCGGCCGTGCCACGGTGATCGGTTTCCTGGGGGTCTGGCTGCTGCTGGTCCTGGTCAGCCTGCTGTCGATGGGCGTGCTGTCGCAGGCCGAACTGGCCGGGCTGCCCAACCCGTCGATGGCCTATGTGCTGCGCGCCATCGTCGGCGAATGGGGCGCGACGGTGATCATCGCCGGTTCGATCATTTCGGTGCTGGGCGCGCTGCTGGCCTGGGTGCTGCTGTGTGCCGAAGTGCTGTATGCCGCCGCTGGCGACGGCACAATGCCCGCCTTCCTGGGACGCGAGAATGCGCGTGGCGTGCCGGCCAACGCGTTGTGGTTGAGCAACGGGCTGATCCAGCTGTTCCTGCTGCTGGTGCTGTTCAATGCGGGCAGCTACACCGGCCTGGTGCTGCTGGCCGCATCGATGAGCCTGGTGCCCTACTTCCTGTCCACCGCGTTCGGCGTGCAACTGGCCTGGCGCGGGCAGTCCTACGCTGGTGAGCCGCGCGTGCGCTGGCGCGATTTCGTGGTCGCGCTGCTGGCCAGCGCCTACGCGCTGTGGCTGGTGTATGCCGGCGGCCTGAACAACCTGCTGCTGTCGGTGCTGCTGTACGTGCCCGGCGTTGTTCTGTTTGCGCAGGCCCGGCGCCAGCGCGGCGAGCCGGTTTTCACGCGCTGGGAGTGGGCGCTGTTCGGCGCGATCCTGGCAGTAGCGATCGCCACGCTGGTAGCGCTCTGGAAGGGCCGGTTCACGCTGTAGCGCCGAACGCGTACCTGGCTTGGAGGATGCAGCCGAGCATGGGCCCGCCGCCACAACACGGCAAAAAAAAACCTGCATCTCGCGATGCAGGTTTCTCAAGGTGGCGCCCGAAGTTGGACTCGAACCAACGACCCCCTGATTAACAGTCAAGTGCTCTAACCGGCTGAGCTATTCGGGCAGACGACTAGTATAACCACTCTTCACGCGCGATGGTAGGGGTGATTGGCAATCATTGCGGCAGCCCGATACAGCTGCTCGGCCACCACCAGACGCACCAGCATGTGCGGCAGCGTCAGCGGTCCGATCGACCACTTTTCGTCGGCCAGCGCGGAGACCTCTGGCGAATGCCCTTCCGGGCCACCGATCAGGAACGCCAGGTCCCGGCCCTGCCCGCGCCAATGCTCCAGGCGCTGCGCCAGCTGCTCGGAACTCAACTGCCGCCCCGGCACGTCCAGTGCCACCACGTAAGCGTTCTTCGGCAGCGCGGCGATGACCCGCTTGCCTTCATCCTCGGTGGCACGGCGCGGATCGCGCCCCTTGCCGCGCAGGCCGGGTTCGATTTCCACCAGCTCGAACGGCAGCCAATGCGACAGCCGCTTCTGGTATTCGGCGAACCCCTGCGCGACCCAGCTGGGCGCGCGTTCACCGGTGGCGATCAGGCGGGCTTTCATCAACGGTCCTCCAAAACGTCGACGGCGCCATCGGCGCCGTCGAAGGGATGCGTCAACGCGCGGCTCAGGCCACTTCGTCGTCGCTGGACGGCGGCTGGTCGCCGACGGTCCACAGGCGCTCGAGCGCGTAGAACTCACGCACGCGCGGCAGCATCACGTGGACGATCACGTCGCCCAGATCGACCAGCACCCACTCCGCTTCGCGCTCGCCTTCAACACCCAGCGGCATCACGTCGATGTTCTTGGCGAAGCGCACGACTTCATCGGCAATCGACTTGACGTGGCGGGTCGAAGTGCCCGAAACGACGATCATGTAGTCGGCAACGCTGGACCGGCCGCGCACGTCGATCTCGACCAGGTCCTTGGCCTTCAGGTCTTCGGTGGCTTGGCGGACGCTGGCCAGCAGTTCCGGCACGGACGGCGGCGGGCTGGGCAGATCGACCTTGATGGTCTGGGGCTGGGTCTGGTTGCTCAAAGTGGATCGACTCGATAAACGTGGGGGCGATTATACGGGGATGGCGCGGCCGCGCCATTCACGCCGTGGCCGGGCGGTACAGCCCGTGTGCAGCGACATAGTCGGCCACGGCCGGTGGCAGCAGTGCGCGCCAGGGACCGCCAGCGGCAATCTGCGAGCGCACTGCGCTGGCCGATTCCCCGCGTAGCGGGTGGTGAAGGCGCAGGATGCGACCGGCCGGGCTGGCGAACAGGGCCTGCTCATTGTCGGCCCAGCGCCCTTGCAGAGCACGCCCCAGCTCGCCATCGATCGACGCCTGCAACGGACTGCCCGGCCGTTCGGCCACCACGAAGTGGGCCAGATCGAACAGGGCCTCCCATTCGTGCCAGCCGGACAGCCCCAGCAGGCTGTCGGCGCCCACCAGCCAGGCCAGCGGCCGGCTCGGGCCCAGCTCGCCACGCAGCTCGCGCAGGGTGTCGACGGTGTACGACGGACGACCGGGGCTGCGGCTGGCACGATCCAGTTCGCGACGGTCCAGCAGCAGCCCCGGCTCGTCGCCGATGGCCAGCGACAACATCGTGCAGCGCTGCTCAGCGGTGGCACCGGGCACCGCGCGGTGCGGCGGATCGGCGGCCGGCAGCATGCGCACGGCGACCTGCAGCTCATCGCGGGCCGCGCGCGCGATCGCCAGGTGCCCGAGGTGCACCGGATCGAAGGTGCCCCCGTAGTAGATCCGCAGGCTCATCACTCAGGCCCGCGCCAGCAGGCGCACGGCACGCGGTTCGGCCACGGCCACCAGCAGGCGTTCCAGCGCCAGCCAGGCGTCGCCGTCAGCGCGCCCCTTGGCGATGCGATCGACCAGCCCCGCCTCAGCCACGAAACGCTCCCAGCGCTTGCCTTCCGGGTGCCGCTGCAGCGCGCGCTTGTAAGGCGCCTGCCGCGATTCCCAGATGCCGCGCGATTTCATTTCGGCGGCCAGGTTGCCGCCACGCGCCTGCACGCGGGCCAGGCCTGCGCCCGCCAGCAGTTCGCGGATCACGATCGGCATCAATGCGGCCACCGCCTCCCCTTCACCGCGCAGGCCGGCCAGCATGCGCAGCACCGCCGGCGGCTGGCCGGAGAAGGTCGCCTCCACCAACCGGAACACGTCGTAGCGGGCAGCGTCAGCCACCAGCGACTCCATCCGTTCCACATCCAACGGCTGGCCGTCGGCCAGAAGCGCCAGCTTGTCGATTTCCTGGGCGGCGGCCAGCAGGTTGCCCTCCACCCGCTCGGCCAGGCGCTGCACGGCAGCCGGGTCGGCACGCAGGCCCTTGCCGCGCAGGCGGCGCTCGATCCAGTCCGGCAGTTCGTGCGGCTTGATCGCCCATGCCACCGACAGCACGCCGATGCGGCTGACCGCCTCGGCCCACTTGCCCTGGTGGGCCTTGCTCCATTCATTGGCGGTGATCATCAACACCACGTCCGGCGCCGGGTTGGCGCAGAACTGGCTGATCACCTCGGCGCCCTCCTTGCCCGGCTTGCCGCTGGGCAGGCGCACCTCGACCAGGCGGCGGGCGCTGAACAGGCTGGGCGCATTGAAGCTGGCGTCAAGCTGGTTCCAGTCGAAATCACGCCCGTCGGCGTCGAACACTTCGCGTTCGCCGATGCCCGAGGCGCGCGCACGCGCGCGGATGGCATCTGCGGCCTCCAGCACGCGCAGTGTTTCCGGGCCTGCGATCAGGTACACCGGCGCCAATGCGGTGTCAGCGCCCTGGCTGGCCAGCTGCTCCGGACGCAGTTCCATCGTCGCTGCCGCTCAGTGCTTGGCGGCGGCGGCAGGCTCTGCCGGCACCGCGCCCTCGATCGGCTTGGCCTTCGGCGCGGACAGGCTGCCCCCCTTCTCGATCTCGGCGCGGACCACGCTGTCGATACGGCGGATGATCGAGGCGGACATTTCCCGGCGCAGCTCCGTGGCCAGGATTTCGCGTTCGGTGGTGGTACCGGTGGCGTCGGTCGGCGGCGACACGTAGTCGCGCGACAGTTCGATCACCTGCTGCGGCACCAGTTCGCTGCCATCCTCGCGGCGGAAGATGAAGATCACCGCATAGCGTAGGCTGTACTCCTGCGCACGACCCTGCGAGTCGATGGCGATCGGGAGGTCACCCCAGCGCTCGGACAACACCTGCAGCTGGGTACTCGGTTCCTTGCTGTCCTCATCGGCCAGCCTGGCACCGGAGGCCAGCAGGCTGCGATTGAGCAGCTTGACCAGTTCACTGTACGGGGCGGTGGATACCACCTTCACCGGGGCGGTGTCGGTCGGCAGCATCAGCTTGTTGCGCAGATGGAAGCCGCAGCCGGCGAGGCCGAGGACAAGAACGAGGGCAAGCAGGATTCGGGTCATGGAGACAGTCTGGCGGAGCCGGGCGATCACGGCAACACACAGCGTGCCCGAAGCCGCGTGAATGCAGGGCCATCAAGCACCCGGCCCTGCTTCTGGAAAGGCACCGGCCACCGCGCGGGTGGCCGGTGCGAGGTACATCAGGCGGCGACGATGTTCACGATCTTGCCCGGGACGATGATGATCTTGCGCACCGTCAGGCCTTCCATGAACCTGGCCGCGTTGGGCTCGGCCAGCGCCAGCGCCTCGACCTGCTCGCGCGCGGCGTCGGCCGCCACCTCGATGGTGCCGCGCAGCTTGCCGTTGACCTGCACCGCCAGGGTCAGCGCATCGCGTACCAGCGCACTGCTGTCGGCCTGCGGGAACGGCTGGTCTTCCAGCAGCGTCTCGCCATGGCCCAGCACCTGCCAGAGGGCGTGGCTGGCATGCGGCGTGATCGGGTTCAGCAGCAGCACGACGGCCTGCAGCGCTTCCTGGCGCACCGCGCGGCCCTGCTCGCTGTCGTCCTCGAACCTGGCCAGCGCGTTCATCAGCTCCATCACCGCTGCGATCGCGGTATTGAAGCTGTGGCGGCGACCGTAGTCGTCACCGACCTTGCCGATGGTTTCATGGGTCTTGCGGCGCAACGCCTTCTGGTTGGCATCCAGTGCTGCAACGTCCAGCGCCGGGGCGGCACCGTCGGCAGCATGCTTCTGCACCTGGGCCCACAGGCGGCGCAGGAAACGCGCCATGCCGTCCACGCCGGCCTCGTTCCATTCCAGCGACTGCTCCGGCGGCGCGGCGAACATCGAGAACAGGCGCACGGTGTCGGCGCCGTACTTGCCGACCATCGCCTGCGGGTCCACGCCGTTGTTCTTCGACTTGGACATCTTCTCGGTGCCACCGACCACCACCGGCTGGCCGTCGGCAATCAGGGTGGCGCCGGTGATGCGGCCGCGCTCGTCACGCTGCACCTCCACATCGGCCGGGTTGATCCAGTCCTTCGAACCGTCCGGATTCGGGCGGTAGTAGGTCTCGGCGATCACCATGCCCTGGCACAGCAGGTTGCGCGCCGGTTCGTTGCTGTCCACCATCCGCGCGTCGCGCAGCAGCTTGTGGTAGAAGCGGAAATACATCAGGTGCAGGATCGCGTGCTCGATGCCACCGATGTACTGATCGACCGGCAGCCAGTAGTTGCCGCGCTTGTCGACGGCGTCACGGGCACCCGGCGAGGTGTAGCGGGCGTAGTACCAGCTCGACTCCATGAAGGTGTCGAAGGTGTCGGTCTCGCGCTCGGCGGCGCCGCCGCATTCCGGGCAGGTGGTCTTGCGCCATTCCGGGTCGGTCTTGATCGGCGAACCGGTCCCGGAGAACGCCACGTCCTCCGGCAGTACCACCGGCAGCTGCTCCTCCGGCACCGGCACCGCACCGCACTTGTCGCAGTAGATCACCGGAATCGGGCAGCCCCAGTAGCGCTGGCGGCTCACGCCCCAGTCGCGCAGGCGGTAGTTGACGCGGCGCTGGCCCTGGGCCTTGCGCTCGAAACGTTCGGCCAGCGCTTCGAAGGCGCCCTGGAAGTCCAGGCCATCGAATTCGGCCGAGTTGACCAGTTCGAAGGCACGGCTCTTGTCGCTGTACCAGTCCTGCCAGCGGCTGCCGTCCCAGTTGCGCTCTTCTTCAGTGCGCGGGTCCTTCAGCGCGATGACCTGCTTGATCGGCAGGCCGTACTTGTTGGCCACTTCGTTGTCGCGCTGGTCATGGCCCGGAACGGCCATCACCGCGCCGGTGCCGTAGCCCATCAGCACGAAGTTGGCGACCCACACCGGCACCGGCTCGCCGGTGACCGGGTGCAGCGCGCGCAGGCCGGTATCCATGCCGCGCTTTTCCTGGGTTTCCAGTTCAGCCTCGGACACACCGCCCTGCTTCAGGTCGGCCAGCAGCGCGGCCAGTTCCGGATTGTTCTTCGCCGCGTGCAGCGCCAGCGGGTGTTCGGCGGCGATCGACACGAAGGTCACGCCCATCACCGTGTCCGGGCGGGTGGTGAACACGCGCAGCGGATCCAGCACGCCACCATCGACGTCGCGCACGTCGAACTGGATTTCCAGGCCTTCGGAACGGCCGATCCAGTTACGCTGCATGGTCTTGACCGATTCCGGCCAGCCGTCCAGCTCGTCCAGGCCATCCAGCAGCTCCTGGGCATAATCGGTGATGCGCAGGAACCACTGCGGGATCTCGCGCTTCTCGACCAGGGCCCCCGAGCGCCAGCCGCGGCCGTCGATGACCTGCTCGTTGGCCAGCACGGTCTGGTCGACCGGGTCCCAGTTCACCACCGCGTTGCGGCGATAGGCCAGGCCCTTGCGCATCAGGCGGGTGAACATGCGCTGCTCGTGGACGTAATAGTCCGGACGGCAGGTGGCGAACTCGCGCGACCAGTCGATGGCATAGCCCAGCGATTTCAGCTGGCTGCGCATGTGGTCAATGTTCTTGTAGGTCCACGCCGCCGGCGCGGTCTTGTTCTTGATCGCGGCGTTTTCCGCCGGCAGGCCGAACGCGTCCCAGCCCATCGGCTGCAGCACGTTGTGGCCGGTCATGCGCTTGTAGCGGCTGATCACGTCGCCAATCGTGTAATTGCGCACGTGGCCCATGTGCAGCGCACCGGACGGGTACGGAAGCATCGACAGGCAGTAGTACTTCGGCTTGTCCGAAGTCTCGTCGACCTCGAAGGCACGGGTGGCGTCCCAGTACTGCTGGGCGGCGGATTCAACCTGCTGCGGGTCGTAGGCGTTGGTTTCAGCGCTGGTCATGGAACACGCGGATGCGGCGGCAAAGCGGTACAGCGTACCGCAGTGCGGCAAACGTCTCCAATCCTGCCTGCTGGGGGTGGGCGCCGCGATGCCCCGGGAGCCGTCTCAGCGTTGGCGCGACAGCGGCAGTGCGGCGGCCAGCCAGGCCACCCAGCAGGCGAACGCCAGCCGTTGTGCCAGCGGCGCCGGCAGGACGCCCTGCACGGCAAACGCGGCCACCGCAGCCAGCACGCCGCAGCCCAGGGCCAGGGCGCCCAGGGCGCGGCCATGCGCCTGGCGCAGCTGCGTCGTGCCCAGCAACAGGGTCCCGGCGACGAAGCCCAGCACCCAGATCATCCAGGCACTGGCATGCAGCTGGCTGGCCGGCCCATGCAGATCGTCCACATCCAGCGGCAGCAAGCCCATCGCGGCAAAGCCCAGGCCAGCCAGCAGCAGCATCTGGCTGCCGACCCTCGGTGCCCAGCCGGCAGTGGCGGGCAGGCTGCGGCGCAGGCGCTCAGCCACCACCGCGGCGAGCACGCCGGGCAGCACGAAGCCAAGCAGATTGAAGGCCAGCGCATGCGGTACGCCCCGCGCACCCAGCAGCGCCACCGGGTGGCGGGCCTGTGCATAGCCCTCCAGGCCGGCACCGAAGCCAGACACAGCCAGGACGAACACGGCTGCAGCAAGCAGTCCCAACCAACGATCAAGCCGGACCATGGACATTGCGCGCAGTCACCCGGAAAAGAATGGATCAGCGCATTGTCGCGGCAGCGACGCGGTGCGCCAAGCGCGCGAGCCAGGCCGGGTGCTTCCGGCGCACCCCGGCCACCACGCCGGTCAGCTCCGGAATGCGGGTGATCCACGAGCTGTACTGCGTGCCGCGCCCCCGAGGGCGTCGCGCGCGATGTGATGGCAGGGTTGAGACGGACATCGATCGTCACCATAGAATCGGTCTCCAGATGCCAAGCGATGCCTCCCCCATGACCGAGACGACCTACGTATTCGACGCCACCACTGCGACCTTCGAGGCCGAAGTCCTGCAGAAGTCGCTGCAGACGCCGGTGCTGGTCGACTTCTGGGCCACCTGGTGCGGGCCGTGCAAGACCCTCGGCCCGATGCTGGAAAAGCTGGCTGCCGAGTACAACGGTGCGTTCGAGCTGGCCAAGGTCGATGTCGACAAGGAACAGCAGATCGCTGCGGCCTTCCAGATCCGCTCGGTGCCGACCGTGTTCCTGGTCAAGGGCGGCCAGCTGGTGGACGGTTTCCCGGGCGCCATTCCGGAAGGCCAGCTGCGTGAGTTCCTGGCCCAGCACGGCATCGTACCGGCCGATGTGGGCGATGCTGTCCCCGAAGATGACACCCCGCTGGATCCGCAGGCGCAGGTCGATGTGCTGCGTGCGCAGATCGCCGCCGAGCCGGACAAGGATGAACTGAAGCTCGACCTGGCCCTGGCCCTGCTGCAGATCGGTGGCGTGGACGAGGCAGGCACCCTGATCGACGGCCTGCCTGCCAATCTGGCCACCGACGACCGCGCCGTGCGTGCCCGCGCCCGCCTGGCCTTCGCCGCCGCGCTGAAAGATGCCCCGGCCGCCGAGGTGCTGGAGGCACGCATCGCCGCTGACGGCAAGGACCTCAAGGCCCGCCACCTGCGCGGCGTGCAACTGCTGCTCGGCGGTCATGACGAGGCCGCGCTGGCCCAGTTCCTCGAAATGCTGCGTATCGACCGCGGATTCGAGGAAGGCCTGCCGCGCAAGGCGCTGATCGACGCCTTCAATGTGATCTCCGACGAGGACCTGGTCGGCCAGTACCGCCGCAGGATGGCGTCGCTGCTGTTCTGAACGGGAGCCCGCCCCGTTCAGAATCCCTGCACTGAACGCGGGCAATAATGCGCGCGCTGGTGGCCATGCGGTCGCCACGATCCGTTCGGGGGGATGAGGTCGGGGCCATGGGGTCTTGCAGCTGCACCCCCGCATTGCCGGGATTGCAAACTGTGACCGTCGTCCGCTCTCTGTCGTTCGCCATGCATTTAACGGGCGCTCTGCTCTGCGCCCTCTTCCTGATGCCCGCCCTTGCCGGCGCCCAGGACTGGAACTATCGCGTCCGGCCCGGCGATACCCTGTGGGACCTGGGCGGGCTCTACCTGAAGCCCTCGGTACGCTGGCAGCAGCTGCAGCAGCACAACCGCATCGACAACCCCTACCAGTTGCCGCCGGGCCAGCTGCTGCGCTTCCCGATCAGCTGGCTGCGCACCGAACCGGCGCCGGCCCGGGTGCTGTCCGTGCGCGGCAAGGTCGCGCTGTCGGGCGCCGATGGCACGGCGACCCGCGCGCTCCAGGCCGGCGAACAGCTGCATATCGGTGACACCGTGGAGACCGAAGGCGATTCCAGCATCACCCTGGAATTCGCCGATGCCTCGCGCCTGCAGCTGCGCGAGTACTCGCGCCTGCGCCTGGACCAGCTGAGCCGTTACGGCCACACCGGCATGGTCGACACCCGACTGCGCCTGCAGCAGGGGCGAGCCAGCAACCGGGTGACGCCGGCGCGCGGTCCCGCCTCGCGTTACATCATCGATGCGCCCACCGCCACCAGCAGCGTGCGCGGCACGGTGTTCCGGGTCAGCGCCGGGGATAACGGGCACGTCGGTGCCACCGAGGTCCTGCAGGGCAAGGTGCAGGTCGGCAACCCCCATGGCCAGCGCCTGGTCCGGCCGGGCCAAGCCACCCGCAGCAGCAGTGCCGATGCGGCGCCCGCTGCGGTCTCCGCACTGCTGCCGGCGCCGGCGTTGCGCAATGACGCGCTGCGCCTGGCGCCGCTGCCGACCCTGCTTGCCTGGGAACCGGTCAATGGCGCCGATCATTACCGGGTGGAAGTAGTGCAGGCGGCAACGCCGGAGATCCTGCTGTTCGCCGCCACCACCGCCGACACCCGGCTGGCGATCGGCGACCTGCCGCCTGGCCAGCTGCGCATCCTGTTGCGCGCGGTCGACGCCCAGGGGGTCGAAGGCCTGGATGCCAGCGCCGATTTCGAGCTCGGTGACCAGCCACCACCGCCACTGACCGTATCGCCGCTGCATGGTCAGACGATCAACAGCGACCGACCGCGTTTCCGCTGGAGCCAGGCCCCCGGTGCGCGCAGCAGCGTCCTGCAGATCGCCACCGAACCCAGCTTCCTGCAGCCCCTGCAGGAGCAGGCCACCCATGCGACCGACCTGCGCCTGGCGCAACCGCTGCCGCCCGGCCAGTACTACTGGCGCGTGGCCTCGCGCGATGGCGAAGGCCGACAGGGCCGCTATGGCCAGGCGTTGCCGCTGCAGCTGAGCAATGAACCAGTGGACCCGGCACTGCAACCGCCCGAGGCCGCACACGGCGAGCTGACGCTGCGCTGGCAGGCCGGCAGCGAAGGCCAGCGCTACCGGGTGCAGGTGGATCGCCGCGGTGACTTCAAGGCACCGCTGGTCGACGAAACCGTGGACCAGCCGCAGGTGAGCTTCAAGCGCCCGTGGAGCGGCACCCTGCACGTACGCGTGCAGTACATCGACGATGACGGCCACGCCAGCGCGTTCTCGCCTGCCCAGCAGGTCCCGCTGCCGTGCCGCCTGTGCTACGGCGCGGGTGGCGGTGCCCTGCTGCTCTGGTTGTTGTTGTGAGGCGCTCGCCGCTGCCATGGTCGAAGCGGATCCTGCTGGCCCTGCTGGCCGGCGTGCTGACCATCGTGGCCAGCCAGGGACAATGGCTGTGGCGGCAGGACGAGGCGGCCTATGACGCGCTGGTCGGCAACTGGGATTACCGCCCCGATCCCAGCGTGCTGATCGTCGCCATCGACGAAGGCAGCCTGCAGCGCATCGGCCAGTGGCCCTGGCCACGCTCGGTGCATGCACGCCTGCTTGACCGCCTGACCGATGCCGGCGCCGAGCGCGTCGCGCTGGACCTGATGCTGTCCGAACCGGATCGCCGTGACAGCCGGCAGGATGATCAACTGGCCGCCGCCATCCGACGCAATGGCCGGGTGGTGCTGCCGGTGCTGGCCGCACCGGCGGCCGGCGACCGCATGGCCGAGGAAATGCTGCCGATCCCACAGATCGCTGCCAGTGCTGCCGCCATCGGCCACACCGATGTCGAGGTGGATGGCGACGGCGTCGCCCGTGGCGTCTATCTGCACGCAGGTATCGGCCAGCCGCACTGGCCGGCACTGGGCCTGGCACTGGCCGACCTGCCTGCCGGTGCCGTACGCGGCCTGCCCGATCCCGACCCGGAACTGGGCTCGCCCTATCAATGGCGTCGCGACGATTACGTTCGCGTGCGCTACGCCGGCCCCCCCGAGCGGCTGCCGCAGGTGTCCTATGCGGACGTTCTCGATGGCCACGTCGACATGGCGATGCTGCATGGCCGCCGCATCGTCGTTGGCATGACGGCCAGCGGCATCGCGCCCCGCCTGCTGACCCCGACCACCCGCGAGTTCTGGATGAGCGGCAGCGAGTACCAGGCCAACATCGCCTCGATGCTGCTGCAGCACAAGCAGATCGATGTTCTACCGCATGCCTGGCAGCACGCCATCAGCGGTGTGCTGGTGGCGCTGTGCGTGATCCTGCTCGGCCTGCGCCTGCCCTGGCTGGTCGCGTTGTGTTCGTTGCCGATGCCTGCCCTGCTGAGCTGGCTGCTGCTGCGCACGGGTGACCTGTGGTGGGCGCCGGCCAGCGCGATGCTGGGCGTGACGCTGGCACTGCTGGTCTGGGCGGTGTGGCGGATCTCGGCCTGGCACCGCCAGGCCAACCGCGACGCCCTTACCGGCCTGGGCAACCGCCTCCGCTTCGAGCAGTCGCTGCAGCAGGAATGCGATGCGGCGCGGCGCAGCGGCAAGCCATTGAGCCTGGCGCTGATTGATGTCGACCACTTCAAGCGCCATAACGATCGCCACGGGCACCAGGTCGGCGACCGCGTGCTGCGTGATGTCGCCCGCCTGATCGGCGCCCATGCGCGCCGCCCGCGCGACATGGCGGCACGCTACGGTGGCGACGAATTCGCGCTGGTGCTGCCGGATACACCGGCCGAGGGCGCACGCCAGGTGATCGAGGACCTGATTGCCTGCGTGCGCGCATTGCCGGCGCCGGGCGATGGCAGCGACGATACCGTCACGCTCACCATCGGCGTATTCACCCGCGTGCCCGACGGCGAACTGCAGCCCCACCATTTCGTGGAAGGCGCCGACACCGCCCTTTATCAGGCGAAGGCGAACGGCCGCGACGGGTACACGATCGACGGCGGGGCATGACATCCCTGCCCGGGTGCAACATACGCATGCGAATGGTTAGACTGGACGCCCCGCCCTGCGCTCCCGGATCTGCATGAACGCCCGCCTGTTCCGCGTCGGCATCAACCTCTGGCCACCGTTCCTGTTCACCGGCATCCACGTCACCCGGATCACGCCCGACTACCGGCAGATCGACGTGGAACTCCGGCTGCGGCCGTGGAACCGCAATTACGTGGGGACGCATTTCGGCGGCAGCCTGTTTGCGATGACCGATCCGTTCTGGATGCTGGGCCTGCTGCACATCCTCGGCCGTGACTACTACGTGTGGGACCGGGCCGGTGCGATCGATTTCCTCAAGCCTGGCCGGGGCACGGTGCGCACCTCGTTCCGCATCGACGATGCGCTGCTGGCCGAACTGCGTGCCGAAGCAGCGGGCGGCGAGAAGGTGCTGCGCTGGTTCAGCAACGACGTCGTCGACGAAAGCGGCGAGGTGGTCGCCCAGGTGCGCAAGCAGGTCTATCTGCGGTTGAAGCCACACGCGCGCTGATCCGGCGCGGGCGCTGTCCTCTGCTGCCCTGCCAGGGAGGCTCCGATTCGCGCGTATGCGCGTGTGCACCTGCGGTGCGACGCGGAGCGAAGGCAGCCGCGAGGATGACGAGGACAGCGCGCACTGGCCACCGCTGCTCAGTCGCGCGCGGCGGCGGGCGGGGCGTCCCCGGCCACCATCGGTACCGACAACCATGGGCTCTCGCCGGTGCTGCGCGGCGCAGAGCGCCGCGGTACCTGCAGGCGGCGGCCATCGGCCGACAACTGCGGTGCCCGCACCTGCGAGCGGAACTGGGCAGGCAAGCGCTTCAGCGCATCCACAGGGTCCTCGGCCTGCTGTCGCAGCCAGCGTTGCGCACCGATCAGCCGCACCATCGCAGCGGCATCCTGGGGCCGAGACGAATAGGCGGGATAGGCCGGGCCCGCGATATCGGCCAGCACGCACCCCATGATGTTCGACAGGCAGCCGAAGTCATGCTGCGGCGGTGCCGGCACCGGCAGCGGGCGGTCCGCCTCCAGCGCGGTCATCGCCGCCGCACCACAGGCCCAGCCCAGGTTGCCCGCCACGCGCGCCAGGGTGCTGCGGCGATCGAGTACCAGCACACCACCGAACTCCTGCGCCGAGGTTTCGATCGCAGCCCTGCTCATCGCATACTCGCCCTGCATCGCACGGCACAGGCTCTGTTCGGCGGCCCGCATCGGCTTCATCGCCTGCTCGCATTCCGCTGGCAGCGGCTGGTCGGCTGGCAGTTCGACCAGCATGTCGGCCAGCAGCTGGGCATTGGCCTGCACCAGGCTGGCACCGATGATGCTCTCCACCAGGTAGCTGCCGCCCGTCACCAGCCGACGGCCCAGCTGCAGCCCGCGGCAACTGCCACGCAGCGCACCGTCGATATCACCCTGCAGATAGGCCAGCGCGCGTGCGCTGG
Organism: Stenotrophomonas sp. Ps181; assembly: GCF_025697425.1. Classification (NCBI taxonomy): domain Bacteria; kingdom Pseudomonadati; phylum Pseudomonadota; class Gammaproteobacteria; order Lysobacterales; family Lysobacteraceae; genus Stenotrophomonas; species Stenotrophomonas sp. Ps181. Next base: position 23,341 of record NZ_JAHWBI010000004.1, on the reverse strand, counting down.
TGGCGTCGATCACCAAACCATAGGTCGGCATCGGCACCAGGATGCCTTCCCCTTTTGGCCGGAACGGCGACACGAAGTGATCCGCATCGGCCAGCTGGTCCAGGCGCGCATGCAGCTGCTGGTGGCCAGCGTGGGCATCGACGAAGCGCTGCGGGTCCGCGCGCACCTGGGCGAGGCAGTCACTGGCGGTCGGTCCGCAGCTGGCCGAAGGCCGTGATTGCAGCTCGACGTGGTCCTCTGCCAGCTGCGGACGGGCGCCGCCATTGCCGCGCGGATCCGCCTCCCAGCGCTGTACATCCCGGGCCAGCGCCTGATCGCGCTGGGCCGGGTCGAGATCGTCGAACGCGAGTGTCCACAGCAGCGCAAAGCCGTTGCGGCCATCAGCGGGCAGGCGGGCCTGCAACCGCTGCTGGGCCTGCAGCCGTGATTCCGGCACCGGCCACATGCGCGAGGCACACCACACCACGATGGCCAGCACCAGCAGTCCTGCCAGGGCCCAGCCCAATCCGCGCAGAATCTTCAACACAGCTTCCCTTCCATGCATCGTTGCCGCAGTCGATCGGCCAGCGTAATCGACCGGCCGTGGCCGCTACAATGCGCGCATGTCGCTCGAAGCCCCCGCCCTGGTCCCCCGCCCCTCCCTGCAGCGCCTGTTCCTGACTGGCCTGCTGACCCTGCTGCCGATCTGGCTGACCTGGGTCGTGGTCAAGTTCGTGTTCGTGCTGCTTTCGGGCATTTCCAGCCCGTTGGTGGTGCCGCTTTCCGAGCAGATCGCGACAAGCTTCCCGCATTACCTCGGCTGGGTCCGTGCCGAGTGGATCCAGAACACCATCGCCCTGCTCGCCACCCTGCTGGTGATCCTGGCAGTGGGCGTGGCCAGCCGCCGCGTGCTCGGCCAGCGCCTGCTGCGCTGGGTCGGCGCGGTGATCAAGCGCATTCCGCTGGCCAGCATCATCTACGACAGCGCCAAGAAGCTGCTGGACATGCTGCAGACCGAACCGGGCAGCACCCAGCGCGTGGTGCTGATCGACTTTCCGCACCGCGACATGAAGTCGGTCGGCCTGGTCACCCGCGTCATCAAGGAACACGGCACCGACCGTGAACTGGCCGCGGTGTACGTGCCAACCACGCCGAACCCGACTTCGGGTTACCTGGAGATCGTGCCGGTGGAGCTGCTGACCCCGACCGACTGGACCGTCGACCAGGCCATGAGCTTCATCATTTCCGGCGGTGCAGTCGCACCGTCCAGCGTTCCGTTCACGCGCGCAGGCGAACGCAGCGAATGACCACCGTGGCGCCGATCGAGCGCCCGCTGCAGGACCGCGCGGTCCTGCTGTTCATCGTGCTGGCCGCGTTCTTCTGCGGCAACGCCGTGCTGGCCGAACTGATCGGGGTGAAGATCTTCGCGCTGGAAGACACCCTCGGCATCGATCCGCTGAACTGGAACCTGTTTGGCCAGACCGGCTCGCTCAGCTTCACCGCCGGTACCCTGCTGTGGCCGGTGGTGTTCATCATGACCGACACGATCAACGAGTTTTTCGGCAAGCGCGGCGTGCGCTTCATCTCGTGGTTGGCCGTGGTGTTGATCGCCTATGGCTTCCTGTTCGCCTTCGCAGCGATCTCGCTGGCGCCGGCCAGCTGGTGGGTCACCTCGATGGACGGCCACGGCGTGCCGGACTACCAGGCGGCATTCGCAGCGGTGTTCGGCCAGGGCATGTGGACCATCGCCGGTTCGCTGGTGGCCTTCCTGCTCGGCCAGCTGATCGACGTGGCAGTGTTCCATCGCATCCGCCAGGCCACCGGCGAGCGTCACGTGTGGCTGCGTGCGACCGGATCCACCGCGATCTCCCAGGTGGTGGACAGCTTCGTGGTGATCTGGATCGCCTTCGTGCTCGGCCCGCAGCACTGGCCGACCTCGCTGTTCCTGGCCGTCAGCAGCGTCAACTACATCTACAAGATGGGCTTTGCGATTGCCTTGATTCCACTGCTGTACCTGATGCGGCGTGCGATCACCCGCTATCTGGGTGCCGACAGGGCCGCCGCCCTGCGCGCCGCGGCCGCGGCTGACTGAAGCCCCAGCGGCAAAAAGCTGACTGCGCCTTCACGCTGGCCGTACGCGGCCGGATCGTGCAAGCTCCACGGTCTGTGTTCCACGGAAGCTCCTGATGCCGCATCCCACCCGCGTCCTGGCCGCCGCCATCGCCGCGTTGTTCCTGTTCAGTGCCGTGCCGTCGGCCGAAGCAGCGAAGAAGAAGGCCAGCCGCCCTGCCGCCGCGCAGACCCGCCAGGCCGCCAAGCCCAAGGCCAGGCCCGCCCGCGCCACCGCGCCGGCCCGTGGCAGTTCGGCGCGCCGCGCCGCGCCGCGTCCGGTCGCACCGGCCCGGGCCGTACCCAAGCAGGTGCAGCTGGAGCGCCTGTACGACGAGTACTGGGATGCCTCGATGCGATTGAATCCGCTGCAGGCGACCTTCCAGGGCGAGGCCCGCTACAACGACCAGCTGCCCAACATCCTGTCCGCCGCCTGGCGCCAGCAGTCGCACGACTTCACCACGCAATGGCTGGGCAAGGTCGAGAAGCTCGGCAGTGACGGCCTGCAGGGCCAGGACCTGCTCAGCTACGAGATCTTCGTGCGCGACGCGCGCGCATCACTGGCCGCCGAGCGCTACCCGAGCTGGATGATGCCGATCAGCCAGTACTACAACATCGGCAGCATCATGGCGATCCTCGGTTCCGGTGCCGGCGCGCAGCCGTTCAATACCGTGCAGGACTACGACACCTGGTCACGCCGTTCGCTGGGCATTCCCGAGCTGTTCGACCAGGCCATCGACAACATGCGCCAGGGCATGAAGGCCGGCGTGGTGCAGCCGCGCGACCTGATGGAAAAGGTGCTGCCGCAGCTGGATGCGGTGATCAAGCCGACCGCCGAAGAGAGCATCTTCTGGTCGCCGATCCGCACCATGCCGAACACCATCCCGGCTGAGGACAAGGCGCGCATCAGCGCCGAATACAAGCGCATGATCGAGCTGCGCATCATGCCGGCCTACCGCGCCCTGCGCGGCTTCATCGCCACCGAATACCTGCCGGCCACACGCACCAGCAGCGGCCTGGGCGCATTGCCTGATGGCCAGGCCTGGTACGCCAACCTGATCGTGCAGACCACCGCCAGCGACCAGACCGCCGCACAACTGCATGCGCTGGGCGAACAGCGCGTGCAGGAACTGCAGGCGCAGATCGCCACGGTAATGAAGGACGCCAAGCTGCGCGGTTCTCCCACCAAGCTGCTGCGCAGCATGCGCAACGACCGCCAGTTCCAGTACGGCGATGCCAACGCGCTGATCAACCGCTACCGCCAGGTGCAGCAGCAGGTCAGCGTACGCCTGCCGCAGGTGCTGGATACCTTGCCGAAGGCACCACTGGAGGTCCGTGCGGTGGAGCCGGAACGCGCACTGACCGCCGCCGCTGCCGCCTATCAGCCGTCGGCGGCCGGGCAACCGGGCGTGCTGTACATCAATACCCGCGACCTGCCCAGCCGCAAGCGCTGGAACGTGCCGGTGCAGTACCTGCACGAAGCAATTCCGGGCCACCACGTGCAGCTGGGCCTGCAGCAGGAGCTGGCCAAGCTGCCGCGCTTCCGCCGCCTCGGTGGCGATCTCGCCTTTGTCGAAGGCTGGGGCCTGTACGCCGAAACGCTGGGCGAAGACCTGGGCATCTATACCGATCCCTACGACCGCATCGGCTACCTGTACTCGCGCCTGCTGCGTGCCGCGCGCGTGGTGGTCGATACCGGCGTGCACGCACAGGGCTGGAGCAAGCAGCAGGCCGTCAGCTACCTGCAGAAGACCGTGGACATGAGCAGTGACGACGCCAACGCCGAGGTGGAGCGGATCATGGCCCAGCCCGGCCAGGCACTGTCCAACGTCGCCGGCCTGACCACCATCGTTGCCCTGCGCGACAAGGCCAGGGCACGCCAGGGCGCCGCCTTTGACCTGCGCCGCTTCCACGCCGAACTGCTGAAGGACGGCTCGATGCCGCTGGACGTGCTGGACCGCAAGATGGAACGCTGGATGGTTCAGCCGGCCAGCACGACGTCCACGCCTTCACCCTGACCCTTCCGGAGCCACCATGCGCCGTGCCGTCGCCCTGTTCGCCATCGTGCTGGGCCTGCTGCCTTCAACGGGTATCGCCGCACCGGTGCTGACGCCACCGGATGCGGGCATCGACGGGCTGATGCAGGCCTACGACGGCCAGGTACCCGGCGCTGCAGTCCTGGTGCTGCACGACGGGCAAGCGGTGTTCCGCCGCGGCTACGGCCTGGCGGTGGTGGAGGACGGCACCGCGGTCACCCCGGCCAGCAACTTCCGGCTGGCCTCGGTCAGCAAGCAGTTCACCGCTGCGGCGGTGCTGCTGCTGGTGGAAGATGGCCGTCTTGGGCTGGATCAACCTGCCCGGCAGTGGCTGCCCGAACTGCCACCGGCTGCGGCGGCCATCACGATCCGCCAGCTGCTCTCGCACACCGGTGGCCTGCTCGACTACGAAGACCTGATGGATCCGGCTGACACTCGGCAGCTGCATGACGCCGACGTGCTGACCCTGTTGTCGCACGAGGACCGCCTGAATTTCGCACCCGGCACGCAGTACCACTACAGCAACAGCGGCTATGCACTTCTGGCACTGATCGTCAGCCGCGCCTCCGGCCAGGATTTCGCCGCCTTCCTGCAGCAGCGCATCTTCCGCCCACTGGGCATGGTCCACACCGTGGCCCACCAGGACGGCGTCGATGTCATCGCCGCACGTGCCTATGGTTACAGCCGGATCGATGGCCGCTGGCAGCGCACCGACCAGAGCACCACCAGTGCCGTGCTCGGCGATGGCGGGATCTACTCCTCGCTGGACGACCTCGCCCGCTGGGATGCGGCGCTGTACGACGACCGCCTGCTGTCGAAGGCCTCGCGCCGCGCGATGTTCAGCCCGGCCACATCGACGCCCGAACCGGATGTACCGCACTACGGCTTCGGCTGGCGCCTGAACGGCCCGGTGCAATGGCACAGTGGCGAAAGCATCGGCTTCCGCAACGTGATCGTGCGCCACCCGGAAAAGCACTTGACCGTGATCGTGCTGACCAACCGCAACGCCCCCGAACCCTATCCGCTGGCACTGAAGATCGCCCAGCGCTGGCTGGACACCCTGCAATGAACACGGGTTCCGACGCCCTGCTGGGCATCCACCACGCGGCACTGATCTGCAGCGATTACGCGCGTTCAAAAGACTTCTACGTCCGTATCCTCGGCCTGCGCGTACTGGCCGAGAACCACCGCGCCGCGCGAGACTCCTGGAAGCTGGATCTGGCCCTGCCCGACGGCAGCCAGCTGGAACTGTTCTCCTTCCCCTCGCCACCGCCCCGTCCCAGCCGCCCGGAGGCCCAGGGCCTGCGCCACCTTGCGTTCCGGGTGGCCACGCTGGAGCCGATCATCCAGCGCCTGTCAGCGCACGGCGTAGTGTGCGAACCGATCCGCGTGGACGAGTACACCGGCCGCCGCTTCACCTTCTTCGCCGATCCGGATGGCCTGCCGCTGGAGCTGTACGAAGTCGGTTGAGCGTTTTTCAATCGTGATTCATCCATGCATGGCATGGATCTACGTGTCGACCAAGGTCGACACCCACCAAGAGCAGGTCGTTCCATTCCGGCAGATCGCAGGAATCTGTCAGAGGTGGGGCGGTGTGGATGGGCAGGACCGTTGGCGCCATGGATGGCGCCATCGAGCCCCCATGGATGGGTTTACGGCGTGTCCTGCCCACCCACACCGCCCCGCCATCCCACGGATAGCTCGCTGTTGCGCTTGCTTCGGCTGTTGCCGTTGCCTCTGCGGGTGCAGGGCGCAGCCCTGCAAAGCCCCCCTTCCCCATACTCCGCCGAATGGGTATACAGTCGACCCATGCCGGCATCGTGCCGGAATGAACCCTGGGAGGGGACCATGCGCAAGACCTTCAAGACCCTGCTGCTGGCATTGCCGCTGTGCCTGGCCGCACTCTCGGCGCAGGCCGCCGACGGCGCCGCCGGCCGCTGGAAGACCATCGACGACAAGACCGGAAAGGTGAAGTCGATCGTCGAGATCACCCAGGCCCCCAACGGCACGCTGACCGGCAAGGTGGTCGACATCCTGCACTCGGACAAGGGCCCGAACCCGGTCTGTGACGGCTGTGAAGGCGCCAACAGGAACAAGCCGGTGAAGGGCATGACCATCCTCTGGAACCTGAAGGCCGACGGCGCCAACAAGTGGTCCGGCGGCACCATCCTCGACCCGGCCAACGGCAAGACCTACAAGTCGAAGATGGAACTGCAGCCCGGCGGCACCCGGCTGGACGTGTCCGGCTGCATCGCCTTCATCTGCCGCGCGCAGACCTGGCAGCGCGAATAAGCGCCCCCGCACCTGTTTCAACCCCGTGACCCGGCCCGGCCGGGTCACGTCGTTGCGGGCATGCGATAATCTGCGGTTCCCCTCGGATCCACCCGCGACCATGACCCGTACCGCGCTCGTCACCACCGCCCTGCCCTACGCCAACGGCCCGCTGCACCTGGGCCACCTGGTCGGCTACATCCAGGCTGACATCTGGGTACGTGCGCGGCGGATGAGCGGCGGCAGGACCTGGTTCGTCTGCGCCGACGACACCCACGGCACGCCGATCATGCTGGCCGCGGAGAAGGCCGGGGTCACCCCGGAAACCTTCATCGCCAACATCCAGGCCAGCCACGAACGTGACTTCGCCGCCTTCGGCGTGGCCTTCGACCACTACGACTCGACCAATTCGGCGGCCAACAAGGCGTTGACCGAGCAGTTCTACCTGAAGCTGGAAGCGGCCGGCCACATCAGCCGCCGTTCGGTCGCGCAGTTCTACGACCCGGCCAAGGGCATGTTTCTGCCCGACCGCTACGTCAAGGGCATCTGCCCGAACTGTGGCAGCCCCGACCAGTACGGCGACAACTGCGAAGTCTGCGGCGCGACCTATGCACCGACCGACCTGAAGGAGCCGCGTTCGGTCATTTCCGGCGCCACGCCGGAAATGCGCGATTCGGAGCACTTCTTCTTCGAGGTGGGCCACTTCGATGCGTTCCTGCGCGAATGGCTGGCCGGCGATGTCGCGCTGCCGGGCGTGAAGGCCAAGCTGGGCGAGTGGCTCAATGCCGAAGGCGGCCTGCGCGCGTGGGACATCTCGCGCGATGCGCCGTACTTCGGTTTCCAGATTCCCGGCCAGCCAGGCAAGTACTTCTATGTCTGGCTGGACGCGCCGATCGGCTACCTGTCCAGCTTCCAGACCCTGTGCGGCAAGCTCGGCGAGGACTTCGACGCGCACCTGCGCGCCGGCACCTCCACCGAGCTGCACCACTTCATCGGCAAGGACATCGTCAATTTCCACGGCCTGTTCTGGCCGGCGGTGCTGCACGGGACCGGCCATCGCGCGCCGACCCGCCTGCACGTCAACGGCTACCTGACCGTGGACGGCGCGAAGATGAGCAAGTCGCGCGGCACCTTCGTGATGGCCCGCACCTTCCTCGACGCCGGCCTGGAGCCGGAAGCGCTGCGCTACTACTACGCCGCCAAGTCCGGCGGTGGCGTCGACGATCTCGACCTGAACCTGGGTGACTTCATCGCCCGCGTCAACGCCGACCTGGTCGGCAAGTTCGTCAACCTGGCCAGCCGCTGCGCCGGCTTCATCAGCAAGCGCTTCGACGGCCGGCTGGCCGCGCAGCTGCCCGACGCGGCGCAGTACCAGCGCTTCGTCGATGGGCTGGCGCCGATCCGTGAAGCCTACGAGCGCAACGACCCGGCTGCGGCGATCCGCCTGACCATGACCCTGGCCGACGAAGCCAACCGCTACATCGACGACGTCAAGCCGTGGGTCATCGCCAAGCAGGAAGGCGCCGACGCGCAGCTGCAGGCCGTGTGCAGCCAGGGCCTGAACCTGTTCCGCGTGCTGGTCACCGCACTGAAGCCGGTGCTGCCGGCCACCGCCGCGCAGGCCGAGGCCTTCCTGGCCGCGCCGGTGAACGACTGGACCGAGCTGGCACAGCCGCTGCTCGGCCACCGCATCACTGAGTACACCCCGCTGTTCACCCGTATCGACCCGAAGAAGATTGACGCCATGATCGACGCCTCCAAGGACACCCTGCAGCCGGCCGCTGCCGCTGCCCCCGCCGCCAAGCCGGCCGCCCCGGCCCCGGCCAAGGACGACGCAAAGAGCGCCGACGCGCCGGCCTACATCGGCATCGACGATTTCGCCAAGCTCGATCTGCGCATCGGCAAGGTGCTGGTCTGCGAGTTCGTGGAAGGTTCGGACAAGCTGCTGCGCTTCGAGCTGGATGCAGGTGAACTGGGCAAGCGCCAGATCTTCTCCGGTATCCGTGGCAGCTACGGCGAGCCGGAGAAGCTGGTCGGCCGCAGCGTGGTGTTCATCGCCAACCTGGCCCCGCGCAAGATGCGCTTCGGCCTGAGCGAAGGCATGATCCTGTCGGCCGGTTTCGACGGTGGTGCACTGGCGCTGCTGGACGCCGACAGCGGCGCGCAGCCGGGCATGCCGGTCCGCTGATGCCTGCAGCGGGCGTGGCCTCGGCCGCGCCCGCCGGCAGTACCGGCCACCGGAGGCAACGCGATGGGAAGCAACGCAATGGAACTGGCGCTGTTCGACTTCGACCATACCGTGACCACCTGCGATACCTATGGCCGCTTCCTGCGCCGCGTGGCCACCGCCGAACAGCTGGCACAGGCATGGTGGAAAGTCGGCCCGTGGCTGGCCGCGTACAGGCTGAAGCTGATCTCGGCCGAACGCATCCGCGCCCGCGTCACCCGCCTGACCTTCAGTGACCGCCACAGCGATGACATCGCCACGCTGGCCGCAGGCTTCTCGCGCGAGTTCCTGCCCGACGTGGTGCGCCCGGAAATGCTGGAGCAGATCCGCTGGCACAAGGAACAGCAGCACACCGTAGTGATCGTGTCCGGCTCGCTGGACCTGTACCTGCGGCCGTGGTGCGAGCAGCTGGGCCTGCAGCTGATCTGCAACCGGCTGGAAAGCCAGGACGGCCGCCTGACCGGCCGTTACGCCGGTGGCGACTGTGGCCCGCGCAAGGTCGAGCACATCCGCCGCCAGTTCGATCTGTCGCGCTACGTGCGCATCCATGCCTACGGTGACAGTTCCGAAGACAAGCCGATGCTGGCGCTGGCCCACGAGCGCTGGTTCCGCGGCAAGCCCCTGAAGTAACCCAACGCGCAGCCTTCGCCACGCATGAGCATGAGCCTGATCCCGCCCCTGACCGAACGCCTCGACCGCCTGCTGCCGCAGACCCAATGCGGGCAATGCGGCTATGACGGCTGCCGCCCGTACGCGCAGGCAATGGCACGTGGCGAGGCGGGTGTGGACCGCTGCCCGCCGGGTGGCGATGCCGGTGCACGGGCGCTGGCGCAGGTGCTGGGCGTACCGGCGATTCCGTTCGATCGTTCGCGCGGCGAGCACAAGGCGGCCCAGGTGGCGTTGATCGTCGAAGCCGACTGCATCGGCTGCACCAAGTGCATCCAGGCCTGCCCGGTGGACGCCATCGTCGGCGGCGCCAAGTACATGCACACGGTCATTGCCGACCTGTGCACCGGCTGCGAGCTGTGCATCCCGCCGTGCCCGGTGGACTGCATCGAGCTGGTGCCGCTACAGCCGGGGCCAGATCTCCTTTCCAACGGAAAAGGGATCTGACCCCGTACACCGGTTACGGCACCGCTGCCGTCACTACGATCTCGACCTTCCACTCGGCGTGGGCGAGCTTGGCTTCGAAGGTTGCACGGGCCGGGGTCGCGCCCTCGACCACCCACTCGTCCCACGCCTTGTTCATGCCGTCGAAGTCGGCTATGTCGGCCAGGAACACTTCCGCACGCAGCACGTGCTGGCGATCGCTGGCGACCAGCGCCAGCAGCTTGTCGATCTCCGCCAGCACCTGCCGGGTCTGGCCGGTGATGTCCTGGCTGGTGTCTTCCGGAATCTGGCCGGAGAGGTAGGCGACCTTGTTGTACACGGTCATTTCGGACATGCGCGGTCCGACGTCGTAACGCTCCATCATGGGCGTGGCTCCTGCGGGTGATCAGGCCCGCATTGTCCTCCAATCCGGTCAACGGTGGGTGCACGGGTCCCCCGCGCGAGACGTCACTACCGGACTCCGACACATCCGCTGGTCAAATGGCGGCGACAGGCGCACGATGCGCCACGCCCCGCGTTGACACCGCACTCGCCCCTCCTGACGCACCCTTGCGCCGATGACCGCAGCCACCAACCCCGCCGCCGCTTCCTCCACCCCGGCATGGAAGCGGGTTATCACCATTGTCGTTCCCCTGCTGATCCTCTCGCTGGCCCTGCATGGCCTGGCCAGCGAATTCGATGAGCACGGCTACCGCGCCATCCGCCAGGCGTTCCGCCAGCTCAGCGGCATGCAGATCACGCTCACCGTGGTGCTCGGCCTGGCCAGCTACGCCTGCCTGATCGGCTTCGATGCCATCGGCCTGCGTCGCAGCGGAATCCGCGTGCATCCGGCACGCATCGGCATCACCGCCTTCCTTGCGCATACGCTGGGCCAGACCGTGGGCTTTGCGGCGTTGACCGGCGGCGCAGTGCGCCTGCGTGGCTACCGCAGCGCCGGCCTGGACCTGGCGCAGATCGGCCAGGTGGTGCTGATGAGCACGCTCGGTTTCGTATTCGGTGCGTGGCTGTTGATCAGCGTGGCACTCTGCATGGAACCGGCGGCAGCGGCGTTGGCATTGCCACTGAACCCCGATGCCGTGCGCATCGTCGGCATCGTCGCCCTGCTCGCCTATCTGGGTACCGTGCTGCTGGTCGGTCGCGATGGACGGCAGTTCAGCGTGTTCGGCCATGCGTTGTGGCTACCCGACCGCCGCACCATGCTCGGCGTCACCGTGCTCAGCGTGATCGAACTGGTGCTGGCCAGCGCCGCGTTCTATGTGCTGCTGCCGGACTCGACGCCCACCGGCCTGCCCGGCTTCGTCGGCCTGTACCTCGTCGCGGTACTGGCCGGCCTGGTCTCGACCGTGCCGGCCGGCCTGGGCGTGTTCGAATGGAGCCTGTTGAAGCTGTTGCCTCAGGTGGCACCGGCGGCGGTGCTGGCAGCGGCGCTGATCTACCGCGTCACCTACTACGTACTACCGCTGGTGCTGGCCACGTTGCTCGCCCTTGCGCCCGCGCTGCGCCAGCCGCTGCAGGCCAGTGCCGGGGCAACCCGCGCCGGCTGGAACGCACTGCGCCCATGGTTGCCGCAGATCATCGCGCTGGCGGTGTTCAGCATCGGCGCCGCGCTGGTCATCGATGGCACGCTGCCAACGCCACGCCGGCACCTGGTGAATGCCTCGCTGCCGATCTTGGAAACCTCGCACCTGATCGGCAGCCTCAGTGGTGTCGCGCTGCTGCTGATCGGGCAGGGCCTGGCCCGGCGCAGCCACGCGGCGTGGATGCTGGCGATGGCGGTGTGCGTGGTCACCCCGCTGCCGCTGTGGCTGCGCGGTGGCCAACCGTTGATCGCCGTCTCGGCGTTGCTGGTGGCGATGGCACTGTGGGCCGCACGTCGCGAGTTCTACCGCCAGGGCGCGCTGCTGGACGAAGCCTGGTCGTGGCCGTGGCTGCGCAACCTCGGCCTGGTGCTGGTCGCAGTCACCTGGCTGCTGTTCTTCACCTACAGCCATGTCGAATACCAGAACGAGTTGTGGTGGCAGTTCGCGGTCTCCGGCAACGCGCCGCGCGCGTTGCGTGCGTTGCTGGTGGTGGCCATCGCGCTGGTGATGTTCGGCCTGGCGCGGCTGCTGCACAGCACGCGCAGCCCGCTGCCAGCCGCCGATGAAGCGACGCTGCAATCGCTGGCGCCAGTCCTGGCCGGTGCCACCGACACCCAGGCCTGCCTGGTGCTGACCGCTGACAAGGCAGTGCTGCGCGATGAAGCGAAACTGGGCTTCGTGATGATGCAGCGCTATGGGGGGTCGCTGATCGCGATGGGCGACCCGGTCGGCCCGCCGGAGGTCGCCCGCGCATTGATCTGGCGCTTCCGCGAGGAAGCCGACCGCCTCGGCCTGCGCCCCGTCTTCTACCAGGTCGGCGAGTCCTACTGGCAGACCTACCTCGACCTCGGCCTGGGGCTGGTCAAGCTGGGCGAAGAAGCGATGGTGCCGCTGCATGATTTCGGCCTGGAAGGGCGCGAGCGCGCCGACCTGCGCCAGGCCTGGAACCGGGGCAAGCGTGGTGGCCTGTCCTTCCGCGTGGCGCCCGTGGAGGAAATTCCCAGCCTGCTGCCGCGTCTGCACGCGATCTCCAACGCATGGCTGGAAGACAAGGCCGGCGACGAAAAAGGCTTCTCGCTCGGCAGCTACGACCCGGATTACCTGGTGCGCTTCCCGGTGGCGCTGGTCGAGGCCGGAGGCCAGATCGTGGCCTTCGCCAACCTGTGGCAGGCACCGGCCGGCGCCGAGCTGTCGGTGGACCTGATGCGCCACGCCAGCGAAGCACCGAAGGGCACGATGGACTTCCTCTTCATCGAGCTGTTCCTGTGGGGCCGCGCACAGGGCTATGCACGTTTCTCGCTGGGCATGGCGCCGCTTTCCGGGCTGGCACAGCATCGTCTGGCTGGCCGCTGGAACCGGCTGGCCGGCCTGCTGGCGCGGCATGGCGAACGTTTCTACGGGTTCAGTGGCCTGCGCCGCTTCAAGTCGAAGTTCGATCCGCAGTGGCGGCCGCGCTATCTCGCCGCGCCCGGCGGCATGCACCTGCCGGCGGCGCTGCTGGACGCCACGCGCCTGATCTCTCTGGACCCGCGGCGCAACTGACGCCCCGCACCACCCGGCAGGTGTCGAACTCGGTCGACACGCCAGCGCCAACACGCTGACGGGCGTGGCCCGGCGTTACCGCGGCTCGTTCTGGTGGGTGCGAACCGTTGGTTCGCACGCTCTCCGCTTCACGCCCCGCCCTTGAGGATCACCTCGGCCAGCCGATCATAGTCACCGCCGAAATGGTGGTCGCCCGGCAGCTTCACCCGCTTCACGCCGTCATTGGCCGGCAGGTCCGGGCACAGTGCGTCCTCATCCTTGTCGCCGAACACGCACAGCGTTTTTTCTGCCGGCAGCCTGGCCACTTCCGGGGCGATCGGCAGGCCATCGCCGCCACCGCCCAGCCAGTTGCTGACATGGAATTCGAAGTCGGCCTTCCTGCCCACCGATAGCAGCACGATGCGCTCCAGCCCCTCACGGGTACCGGCATCGAGCTGGTTGATGGTGGCAGGCAACACATCGGCGCCCTGCGAGAAACCGATCAGCATCACCTTGTCGCGGTGCCACTGCTGGCGGTAGTGGTCGATGATCTTCTGCAGGTCAGCGGCGAAGCCCTTCGGCGTGCGCTCGCTCCAGAAGTAGCGCAACGAGTCGATGCCGACCACGGCCACGCCGTGCTCGTTGAGCGACGACGCCACGTCCTTGTCCAGGCCGGCCCAGCCACCATCGCCGGAAACGAATACCGCCAGCGTATCGCCGCTGCCGGTCGCCGGTACTTCCACCACCGGCAGGCCCTTCAGCGCGGCCGGCGGCGGTGCCAGACTGACCCCGGCCTGCGCGCCGATCAACCGCGCTGCGGCCACCAGACCGGGGGAGGCATCACCGCGCGCGGTTCGCTTGAATTCGCGTGCCAAGGCGACCTGCTGGACGAACCGGCTGGCCTCGCCCACCTTGCAGCCGTGATCGCCAGCAGCACTCAACCACGGGAAATTCAGTTCGGCGGGCTGCAGTTTGTCGTGCTTCACGCCATCGCCGCAGACCATGCGCTCATGGTTGTGATCCGGGCAGAAGCCGGTGGTCAGCAGGCCGGCAAACACCTGGGTGTCGGCCTGCGCCGCGAGCGAATAGGCCATCTCGGCACCCTCGCCGTCACCGCCGACCAGCGGCAGGTGGTAACCGGGCAGATGCAGGGACGCCTGCAGCCAGCGCGAGAAGTTCTCGACATCACCGGAGCCGAACGAGCAGGTCGGATTACCCTCGCGCTTGAGCACCCCGCGCAGGTGCGCGATGTCCACAGCGGCAACCATGGCGCCGTCGGCACGCAGGGCTTCGATCGGCAGGCGGCTGGTGTCACCACCCGGGGTGGGTTCGTGGAACCAGATCACCACCCGCTGCGGCGTGCCGGCCGGCATGTGCACCGGAATCTGCTCGAACCGCCCGTGGCTGAACTGCTGCACGTTGGCCGCCGCCATTGCCGGCAGCGCCGCCAGCGCCAGAACCACACCCATTGCCCTGCCCAGCCCTGCACGCTTCATATCGCATCCCCGATGGAATGCGCACACGATACGCCGCCACCGCGTGCACGGCACGTACCGGTGCAGGCCGTTGGCGATTCAGTCGGCCGTGGTACGCCGACTGCGCCGGTACAGTGCCAGCGCCAGGTACAGCAGCCAGCCTACGATCACCACGATCACGACCTTCTGCCCCAACCCGCGCGGCGGCCCGCCACGCCACAGCACATGCAGCCACAACAGTACGAACGCCAGCCAGGCCCAGCCCCAGAGCAGGCCCGCAGCGGACTGCCAGCCCGGTTCACGGCGCAGGTACCAGGCCTGCAGCAGCATGCCGACGCTGGCGCACAGGAACGCGGTGTTGGCCGCCAGCCCATGGATGAACGGTGCCAGCAGCGGCGTCGCTTCCGGCAGCCAGCTGTCACCGATGGCGACCGTGGCCAGGCCCAGTGCCGAGGCCGTGAACAGCAGCGGCGCCGCCGCGCTGCGCCGCGGGCCGATGCTGCTCCGGTAGAGGCTGATGCCGAGCAGGGCGATCGCCAATGCCAGCAGGCAGTAAGCCGCGCGCAAAGCCAGCCCCCACGGCCCGTGCAGGTAGAGGCTGAGCGTGGCCCGCACCCAGTCCAGATCGGTGCGTGCGAACTGGGTCCACAGCGCGGTGGCCAAGAACAGCAGCAGCGCCGCCAGTGCCAGCAGTGCCGCTGGGCGCGCGCGCCTCATGTGGACGCCTCCGGGTGCCGCGCCAGCCATTCGGCCAACGCCTTGCGATAGCGCTGCAGCTCGTCGGCATACAGGTCCAGCACACACAGCGGGCAACCGCTGCCGCAGCATTCGTTCGGACCGGGCTCTTCCGGCGGCAACGGGCGGGGATCGGGATCAGGGACGGACACGGTTGGACGCGGCAATCGGTGGAAACAGGCCCCAGTGTACCGGGCTGGTTCAGCGGCCCAGCTGTCGGCGCAGGTTGTCGCGGGCGGCCGCGTCGAGACGCTGGTGGAAAAACGCGCTGAGGAAGATGCGCGGTGCACGCAGCAGGCCCTGCAGGAAACGGCGGCGGCCGGCGCGATACAGGAAGCCTGGCACCACGCCCTTGTACTCTTCGGCCACGCCGCGATCATAGGCGCTGAACACCGGTTCCGGCGCGGCCAGGACCGCCATGTCGCAGTCCAGGAACAACGCGGCCTCGGCATCGACATCGTCCGGGCCGAGCTCGCCATGGCGGGCAGTCAGCAGGATCAGCTGCTCGACCCGGGCCGCGTCGACCGTGGCAAGTTCCGGCGCCTGTGCGATCGCTTGCAGGGCCAGCTGCGCCGAACGCGCCTCGTTGTCCTTTCGCCCCGCCACATAGATCGCATCGTGGTAGAGCGCGGCCAGGTAGACCTCGGCCGGCTGCTGCCAGCCTGGACCGTCGGCAACCTCCTGGCAGTGCTGCAGCACCGCACGCACGTGGCCGAAGTGATGGTAGGCACGTGGTGGCGTCGCATAGCTGTCCTGCAGCGCCTGCCACTGCGCCGGAGCGAGCGTCAGCGGGGAGAAGTCCATGACCGGATCATCCCGCTTGCGCCGGTGGCGGGCAAGCTGGCTATTTTTTCACCACACCCTCACAACGCCCTTCGCACGGGGTCCCAACGCGGTTGTCCACAGCTTTGTCGAGCGCTGGTCCACACCGGCTGTGGATGAACGCGCGGACCGACCAGCGGTCACTGCAGGGGTGCGCGCACAGGTCTACACTCGCCTCAGGCGGGAGCGCCCGCCGCTGCCGGGAGCCGTCATGTACCGTCCTGCCGCCCGATCCGTTCTGCTCGCACTGGCCGCATTGGCGGCACCCTCCGCGATCGCACTCAACCCTGACGCGAACGAAGCCCCTGCGCTCACTGCCAGCACCGCCGCGCCGACGATTCCGACGCCGCAGCAGGTGTTCGCGATTCCACCGGCCATGCTCGATATGCTGCACACCCAGGTGACCCGTCGCAGCTATTCGCGCGAGCAGCGCCTGCAGGCGCTGGTGGAGATGATCTTCGACCGCCATGGCATGGACCTGCAGTACGACGCCGATGCGACCCTCACCGTCAGCGAGATCTGGCAGCAGCGACGCGCCAACTGCCTGGCCTTTACCCTGATGTTCGTCGCGCTGGCACGCGAAGCCGGCATCCAGGCGCGCGTGCAGGAGGTCGGCCAGGTGGTGTCGTGGTACCAGGACCAGGCCCAGGGCCTGGTCTACAGCGTAGGCCACGTCAATGCCGGGGTCGGCTTCGCCGGCCGCTTCGCCACCGTCGATCTGGATCGCAATGTGCTGTACGACCGCCGCGGGCCGCTGCCGATCAGCCAGGCGCGGGCGTTGGCGCACTTCTACAACAATCACGGTGCCGAACGCATGGCCAGCGGCGACCTGGCGGGCGCACGTACCTTCTTCGATACCGCGCTGGCGCAGGACGGCAGCTTCGCTGCCACCTGGAACAACCTGGGTGTGCTGGAAAACCGCACGGGCGATACCGCCGCCGCGCGACGGGCACTGGAAACGGCGTTGCGACTGGACGGCCGCCAAGATGCTGCACTGACCAACGCCAGCGCCCTCTACCGCAAGCTCGGCATGATTGCGCAGGCCCGGGCGCTGGAGCAGCGGTTGCAATCGGTGCAGCGCGAAGACCCGTTCGCGCAGTACATGCTCGGTGCCGAGGCCGAACGCGCCGGGCAACTGCAGCAGGCGATCCGCTATTACCGGCAGGCCGTGCGCCTGTACGACACCGCGCACCAGTTCCACTTCGGGCTGGCGCGGGCCTATTTCCTGGCCGGCCAGCTCAGGCGCGCCGATCGTGAGCTGCTGCGTGCACAGGAACTGGGCGGGGCGCCGCAGCAGGCGCGCTACCAGGCCAAGCTGGACAGCCTGGCCCGCTGGCGCGCACGGCAGCAGGCCAGGCGCTGAAGGCCGGTCAGGCCTTCTTGAGGAAGCAGGTCTTCAGGACCAGGCCCTTGATCTTGTCCGAATTGCCTTCGATGTGCTCGGCATCGTCCTCGACCAGGCGGATGTTGCGGATCACGGTGCCCTGCTTGAGCGGGATCGAGGAGCCCTTCACCTTCAGGTCCTTGATCACGGTGACGGTGTCACCGGCCTGCAGGGTATTGCCGTTGCTGTCACGCACGACCAGGGTCGAACCGGCACTTTCCTCGGCGGTCCATTCGAAGCCGCAGTCGGCGCAGATCCACAGCGCGCCATCGGCATAGGTGTTTTCCAGGGTGCACTGCGGGCAGGCGGGGGCAGAAGACATCAGCAAGTACCTCAAAGTGAATCAACAGCCGCCATTGTAACCGCCCGGCTCCCCGGCCTTTTCCGGGCAGTACGCTGCGACCTCCTTGACCCGGCCTGGAACAGGAAACCGCGGGACCTTGCAGTCGGCGGCGAACTGCAGCAGAGTGCGCGGCCCCTGATCGCCCCCGGAACTCCCCATGCGCCTCGGCATCGACTTCGGTACCAGCAACTCCGCCGCCGCCATCGTGCATGAAGGGAAACTGCTGCCGATCCGCTTCGGCGACGCCGAGCAGTTCCGCACCAGCGTGTACTTCCCCGGCGTGGTGCCCGACCCGGATGACTTCCAGCTCGATGACGGCCAGGAGCACCAGCTGCAGCAGATGATCGACAGCGCTGCGCGTGCGGCCCGCGCCGCCGGCCAGGAACGCACGCCGCAGGCGCTGCGCCGCGAAGCCCTGCGCGCGCTGCGCAGGGAATGGATGGAAGCCCGTGCCGGCAAGGAACGCAGTGCCAGCGACCTGCTGCAGAATGCGGTCTACGGTGACGAAGCGCTGGAAGCCTATTTCGAGGAACACGAAGGCAACCTGGTGCAGAGCCCGAAATCGATGCTCGGCTACAACCTGCACCCACGCGCCAAGCAGACCATCACCGGCATCGCCGCGCACATCCTCGAACACATCCGCCTGACCGCCAGCGCCCAGCTCGGCCAGCCGCTGCGAGCGGCCCTGCTCGGGCGTCCGGTGCAGTTCCGCAGCTCGATCGGTGCGGCCGGCAATGACCAGGCGCTGGACATCCTGCGCGAAGCCGCCAGCCAGGCCGGTTTCGACCAGATCGATTTCCTCGAGGAACCAGCCGCGGCGGCCATGCACTATCACGCCGAAAGCCGCGAACGGCACCAGGCCGTGATCGTCGACATCGGCGGCGGCACCACCGACATCGCCCACGCCGAAGTCGGCGGCGACGACGCCCCGCGCATCCACCGCGCCTGGGGCATCGCCCGCGGCGGTACCGACATCGACCTGGCGCTGAGCCTGTCCAGCTACATGCCGCTGTTCGGCCGCGGCATCACCCGCGTGCCCGCCCACCACTACGTGGAAGCGGCCACCGTGCAGGACATGACCCGCCAGCGCGACTTCCGCCAGCACAAGTATGACCATGTCGACAATCCGTGGGGCGCGCGCCTGCAGGCCCTGCAGGACACCGGCAACACCGCCCGCCTGTACCGCGACGTCGAGCGCGCCAAGATCGCCCTCACCGCCGCCAGCGAACATCGCAGCACGCTGGACTACATCGCCCGCGACCTGCATGCCGACAGCAGCGCCGACGGCCTGGCCGCCGCCGCCCATGGTTATCTGGAGCAGATCCGGGAACTGCTGGCCCAGGTCCGCAGCGACATCGGCGGCGACCCGGACGCGGTGTTCCTGACCGGCGGCATGTCCCGCGCCGGGTATCTGCGCCAGGCCGTTGCGGAGGCCTTCCCGGGCGCCCGCATGGTCCACGGCGAGCCCTCGCTGGGCGTGGTCCAGGGCCTTGCGCTGGCGGCAGCCAGCCAGGATTAACAAAACGTTACGCGATCCAAGTTACTCTTGGTCGGCTAGAACCCTGCTGCACCTTCCACCGGCCACGCCGGTGTGTGTCCACGGTGCAGCCTGGCCCGCCCTGCGGGCCTAGCGGCCATGCCTTCCTGGCTCGTTCATGGTCCGCGTACCACCGGAGCCGCCATCGAGACCCGCTTTGGGCACCCGCCAGGCCCCTGTGGCCTTACAACCTGACGCAGCACCTGCACCCATCGACTGCCGCCGTTGTGACGCGGTCTGTTGCCGGTTGCCCGTGTTGCTGCAGCCTGGCGACCACGTGCCCGGCCAGTTCCTGTCACGCGACACCCACGGCCGTGCCGTGATGGCGCGCAACGAGGAAGGCTGGTGTGCGGCGATCGATCCCTATCACCTGCGCTGCACGATCTATTCGCAGCGCCCGGCGATCTGCCGCCAGTTCTCGATGGGCGGCAGCGACTGCCGCCGTGAGCGGCAGGACTACCTGCGCCAGGCCGATGCCTGGGCGCTTTCCTCCCCTTCCACCTGACAGGAGCAACCATGCCCCGCAAGGCAAAGACCCCCGCGAAGGCCAGCAACAGCATCCGCAGCGAACGCAAGGGCGCGGCCGCCAGCACCGTGGTCAGCAGCGATTCGATCGCTTCGGACCTGGCAGCGTTCCGCAAGGCCGGTGGCAAGATCGAAGTCCTCGGCACCACCTGGGCGCTGAAGAAGGCCAGCTGACCCAGTACCGACCGCGGCGGCGCTGCCGCCGCGGCCTGCCGGATCGCGCTCAGCGATCCAGGCTTACCCGAACACTGCCCGAATGCGACTGGATGCGGATATCACCGTCGCCGCTGCCCAGCCGCGTATCAAGATGGCTGCCGGGGCCGTAGCGCGGCCGCTCCACCTGGCCAGCATCGCTGTTGATCGACCCGCTGAAGCTGTTCACCGACAGCTGCGCGGAGACGGCGCGCGGCAGGCGCAGATTGACCGACGCACTCACCGATTCGACATTGATACGGCCACCCGGGGCCAGCCCGGCCGCCGACAGGTCAATGCTGCCCGATACGGTTTCCACCGCCAGTCGCTGCACGCGCCCGGCGTCGACCTCGACCCGTCCGGACACCGTCTGCGCACCGATATCACCGGACACGCCGCCGCCGGCCTCGATGCGGCCACTGACGGTGTTCACATCCAGCTTCGGCGTCTGCAGGCGTGCGCTGACGCTGCCACTGACCGTGTTGAGCTTGCTGTCGCCACTGCGGCCAGCCGCGCTCAGGCTGCCGCTGACGGTGTCGGCCTGCAGCCGTCGCACATCGATGCCACTGATGTCCTGGCTGGCACTGACCGTGCTCAGCAGCAGTTCCACCGAGCGCGGCACGTTCAGCACCAGCGTTGCGCCGCCGTTGTTGCTGCGTCGCGGATACTCGATCTCCCAGCGGACGCGGTTGGCACTCTTTTCCTGGCGCAGCTGCAGGCCATCACTGAGCGTACCGGTGAGCTGCACGTCGTTGCGGTCCCAGCCACGCACGGTCACCTTGCCGGCCACGTTGCTCAGTTCGATGCGGCCGCCGGCGGCCAGGTTGTGGCGTTCGTCGATCCGGGTGTCAGCCAGGGCCACTGCGGGCAGCAGCAACAGCGCGGCGCAGCAGGTCATCAGGGTTCGTGTCATGGGGGGTCTCCTCAGGTCGTCAGGCCGGACTCGGCGGCATAGGCCGCCTGCCGGGTCAGTTCCAGCCGCAGCGCATAGGTGCGCTTGAGCTGGCCAAGCAGGTGAGGCGCACGTGGATCCTGCGCCAGCGCGGCCTGGATCTGTGCCGCGCTTTCATCGAGTTCGTGCAATGCCGGCTGCCATTCCGGTGCCCGGCCTGCGGGCAGCGAGGCCACCGCCTGCCGGTACTGCTCGGTCATCGCCGCAGCCTGCAACTGCAGGGTGGACGGCACCGGCGCATCCGGCTGCACGTGGCGCCATGGCGCCACCGCGTACAGCGCCAGGCCGGCCGCCAACGCCGCACCCACCGGCAACCACCCGCGCCGACGCGAACGCGCTGGCAGCGCCACCACGTTGTCCGTTGGCGCGGGCGCTTCCCGCGGTCCACGCGGTGGCAACCGGGCGGACAGGCGTGCCCAGCCATCGGCGGGTACATCGCGCTCGTTCGGCAGCGCGCGCAGCCGGGCCAGCAGATCGTGGTCGGAATCGTGTTCGTGTGTACTCATGTCATGTCTCCCAGCCGTGCGCGCAGCAGGCCGCGCGCACGATGCAGCTGTGCCTTTGAACTGCCGACGGCCATCTGCAGCTGCTCGGCGATTTCCTGGTGTTTCCAGCCTTCGATGTCGTGCAGTACCAGTACCGCACGCGCCCTCGGAGGCAGCGTCGCGAGTGCGCGCTCCAGGTCGCGCTCGGTACCGGCACAACGGTCGTGCACCGCCAGCTCCTGCAGGCCGCCGTCGACCTCCTCCAGACTGTCGTGGTCCTGCCCGGCGGCGCGCCCGCGCAGTTCCATCAGTGCGGCGTTGACGCCCAACCGATGCAACCAGGTCGACAGGCTGCTTTCGAACCGGAACCCCGGCAGCGCCTTCCATGCCTGCAGGAAGGCTTCCTGCAGGGCATCCTCGGCACGCGCCTGCTGGCCCCCGCACAGGCGCCACAGTACGGCGAACACGCGCGGCGCATGGCGCCGGTACAGCAGTTCGTAGGCCGCCGTGTCACCGGCGGCGGCCGCCCGCACCAGGGCGGGTTCGTCGACAGGGGCGTGGGCGGCAGGCGGCGCTGGCATGGTGGTGTCGAGCATATCGCTTGGATGCGGCGACCCGGAAAAAGGTTTAGAGCCGATCGCCGATCAAGGCCATGCAACCTTTTCGACGATGGCTGCATCCATGGAAGGTCATTCGAGAAAACACCTCCAGGGAGTTCCGCCATGTCCAGCCCATCCTGCGCCGCCCTGCTGGTAATCGTCGCCTGCGTCGTGCTGCAGGCATCGGGCCTGTCCTTGCGGTTGTGCCCCGACAACGGCCGCGCCTGCCTGCAGCAGCATCGACAGGAGCTGGTCTGCCTGGCGTGGTCACCGATGATCGAAACCCCGGCACGCGCCGGGTAACATCGAGGCCGTTCCCGCCACCTGTTTTCGCCCCCATGATGTTGTCGCTGAAGGATCACCTGCCGGCCTGGAGCCACCCATGGCTGAACTACGCGGGCGTGGCCCTGCAGATCGTGCTGGTGCTGCTGGTCGCCTGGCTGCTGCGGGTACTCGCCCGTCGCCTGATCCGGCGCTTTGCCGAGCACTACACGCTGCCAGCTGAAATGGTGATGGGCGCGCGCCGGATCACCAGTTTCGTGGTCTATTTCAGCGCCCTGCTGTATATCCTCAGCCTGCTCGGCGCGAAGCCTTCAGTGCTGTGGACCGCGTTCACCGGGTTCGCGGCCGTGGGCGCAGTGGCCTTCTTCGCGGCCTGGAGCGTGCTCTCCAACATCTTCTGCACGCTGCTGATCTTCACCACTCGCCCGTTCCGCCTGCATGACTACATCGAAGTGCTGGAGAACGGCGAGAAGCCGGGCCTGAAGGGGCGGGTGATCGACGTGAACCTGATCTACACCACGCTGCAGGAAACCGGCGACGGCCACGAGGGCACGGTGCTGCAGCTGCCGAACAACCTGTTCTTCCAGCGCACGGTGCGCCGCTGGCGCGATCCGGCACAGGCACCCGGCGGCATCCAGGGCGACGGCTGAGGGTGGGGTTTTCGGCAGGGCTGCGCCCTGCACCCGCTACGAGCTGGAGCAACAGCACCAGCAACAGCCGAAGCAACGGCAAAAGCTGGCTATCCGTGGGTAGGCGGGGTGGGTCCGGTCGCGGGAGACCCCGTAAACCCGTCCCTGGGGGCTTGGCCGCGGCATCCATGCCGCGGACACTCCCGCCACCGGACCCACCCCGCCTTCGACAGATTTCCGCGATCTGTCGGGCATTGCTTTCTGTAGGGCCGAGCCATGCTCGGCTCAAATCGTTCCGATATCGAAATTTTCGATTCCGATGGAGATCTATCCACGCACGGCGGGATCTACCCGATCGCGGAAATCTGTCAGAGGCGGGGCGGTGTCGGAGTGCGGGGTGTCAGCCGCATGGATGCGGCTGCCAAGCCTTATCTGATCGGAATCTGGCAGCGTAGGTGTCGAGAGCCGGCGTGGGCCGCCGTGTAAGCCTGGATCTCGACGATCGCCATGTAGCTTGGCGCCCACGCCGGAATCTCCCTTGATCCGCC